>CAIZLD010000077.1 GCA_903933715.1 uncultured Spartobacteria bacterium | reverse complement strand
TATTATCGCTTCGCAAAGCCTCAGCGATCTGCAATGAGGCTTCGCATATGAGAGGGGGAGCCGCTGATCGCGGCTGGGGGCAGTGCCCGAGCGAGCAACGCAGCGCGATGACCCGTGCCGCCGCACTCTTTTCGGAAAGAGATTTTGGCAGTTGCTCTAGAACATCCTTGCTACGGGGCCGCCGGGTTGCTGAATATGGCGGCTCTCATGAATGCCGCCGATCCATTGATCCACCCCACCGCTTTGATTCACCCCGAGGCTCGCCTCGGCAAGGGCGTGCGCGTCGGCCCGTATGTGGTCATCGAAGGCCCGGCGCAGATCGGCGACGGATGCGTGATTCAAGCGCACGCGGTGATCACGCGCTGGGTGCGAATCGGCTCCAACAACACCATTGGCTATGGCGCAATTATCGGGGCCGACCCGCAGGATTACGCCTTCAACCCGGAGACGGAAAGCTGGGTCATTATCGGCGACAACAACCGCATCCGCGAACAGGTCACCATTCATCGCGGCACTGGGGATAAAGCCGAGACGCGCATCGGCAACCAGTGCTTCTTAATGGCGGGGATGCACGTCGGCCACAATTCGGCGATCGCGGATCGCGTGGTGATCGCAAACAACGTGCTCCTCGGCGGCCATGTTCATGTGGATACGGGGGTGTTCATTGGCGGGAGCGCGGTGTTCCATCAATTTGTGCATATCGGTCGGCAGGCGATCATTCAGGGCAACGCATCGATGAGTAAAAACGTGCCGCCGTTTTTGATCGGCACGGGGCTCAACCAAGTGGCCGGGATCAACGTCGTCGGGTTGCGACGCAGCGGGATGACCCCGGAACAGCGCCAGGAGGTCAAAGATGCGTTCAAGCTCATTTACAAAAGCGGGCTCAACACCAGCCAGGCGCTCGCCGCCGCAAAGGAACGGCAATGGGGGGCGGAAGGCAAAGCGTTTTTCGAGTTCATCGCCGGATCGGGCAAGCGCGGCATTTGCGATTTGCTGACTTCAGAGGGATAGATTGGCAGGGCTTGCCAAATTTTGCCAACCGTGCGAAAGTAACTCCATGAGCACGATGAATGTTTCTCTGCCCGACGAGATGAAGGCTTTCGTCGATAGCTGCCTGGAGCGTGAGGGCTACAGTTCGGCGAGCGAATATGTCCGGGCGCTGATTCGCCGCGACCGGGAAGCCAAGGCGAGCGCGCATCTTCACTCGTTGCTCGTGGAAGGGTTGGCTTCGGGAACCCCCATTGAAGTCGACGCCGCGTACTGGCAACAAAAGCGGGCAAAATGGGCGTGATCGCGTTGCGCATTACTCCGCAAGCGGATGCGGATTTGAACGAAAGCGCGGATTATATCGCCCGCGACAATCCCCAGGCGGCGGTGCGCTTTTTGGATGCCGTGGAATCCGATACTCAAAAGCTTCGGCTCCAGCCTGAACTCGGTTCGCTGAGATATTGCGATCTTTTGCCGGGAATTGGACCGGTTCGGTTTTGGCCAGTGCATGGTTTTCCCAACTGGCTGATTTTCTATCTTTCGAGTTCCACGGAAATCCTCATTATTCGGGTGCTGAACGGGAAACGCGATTTGCCCGCATTACTTTGACCATGCAAGAAACCATCGCCGCTATTTCGACCCCATTTGGAGAGGGAGCCATCGCGGTGATCCGTTTGAGCGGGCCGGAATCGGCGGCGGTTGCGGATCGCGTGTTTCGCTCCAAACGCAGCTTGGCTGATTTGCCCGCGCGGATGCAGCAGTTGGGGACGATTTTTGATCCAACCGGGGTGCTGGACGAGGTGTTGCTTACCGTTTTCCGCGCCCCCGCCAGTTATACGGGCGAGGAGATGGTGGAGATCGCCTGCCATGGCGGGATTTTGGTGACGCGCCGCATTCTCGCGCTTTTGCTTGAAAACGGAGCCCGCCCGGCGGGTCCGGGGGAGTTCACGCAACGCGCCTTTCTCAACGGCAAAATGGATCTCACGCAAGCGGAGGCGGTGATGGACTTGATCCGGGCGCAGACCGATCTCGGGCTGCGGGCCGCCACCGAGCAGCTTGAAGGCCGCCTGGGCGAGCGAATCCGGGCGATTCGCGAGGCGTTGCTCAATTTGCTGGCGCATACCGAGGCGTTCATCGATTTTCCGGAGGAAGATATCGACCCTGATACCGGCGCGGCGTTGCAGGCGCGGTTGGATGAAGTCGCCCGGCACCTTGCCTTGCTGCTGGAGACGGCGGACCAGGGCCGCGTCTTGCGCGAAGGGCTGAGGACGGTGATCTACGGCGCTCCCAATGTCGGCAAATCGAGCTTGCTCAACCGGCTGCTGGGGCAGGAGCGGGCCATTGTGAGCGAGATCCCCGGCACCACGCGCGACACCATTGAGGAGGTCGTCAATTTGCGTGGGATTCCGGTGCGCTTGGTCGATACGGCGGGAGTGCGCGAAGCCGAGTGTGCCATTGAACGTGAGGGGATAGCCCGGACGTTGCGGCACATCGAACGGGCGGATTTGGTGTTGCACGTCGTTGATGCCAGCCAGCCTCGGACCGAGCCGGTCGATCCGGCGCATTTGCTGGTGTTGAACAAAATCGATTTGGGCGAGGACGCGAGTTGGTCCGGGCAGGACGGCGTGCGGATTTCGTGTGTTGAAGGGGGTGGATTGGAGCCGCTGCTGGGGGCAATCTTTGAGCGGGCGATGGGAAGTTCGATGGTTGGCGGCAATTGTGCGGTGGCGATCAACGCGCGTCATCAAGCCTGTTTGAAAACGGCTGCGCAATTTACGCGAGCGGCCACGGAAGCTCTGAAACAGGGGCTTTCCGCCGAATTCATCGCGCTCGAATTGCGGAGCGCGCTCGACGCCGTCGGGGATGTCGTGGGCCGGGTTGAGACGGACGATTTGCTCGGGAAAATTTTCTCCACGTTTTGCCTGGGGAAATAGGAATATGAAGCAGCCTTTACTCGCCGCCCTCAAGCAATCCTTCGGCTTTTCGGCGTTCCGACCGCTTCAGGAGGAGATCATCCTGGATGCAATGGAGGGGCGGGATGTTTTTGCGCTGCTACCGACCGGCGGTGGCAAGTCGCTTTGCTTCCAGCTTCCGGCACTGATGAAGCCGGGATTGACCGTCGTCGTCTCGCCGCTGATCTCGTTGATGAAGGACCAGGTGGACGCGTTGCAGGCGAGCGGCATCGCGGCGACGTTCCTCAATTCCGCGATTGCGGCGGGCGAAGGGCGCAAGCGGTTGCGCGGGCTCCACCAGGGCGAATACCGGCTTCTCTACGCTGCCCCGGAGCGGTTGATGCTCTTGGGGATGCTCGAAGATTTGAAGAAGTGGAACGTGAGTCTCATTGCGATCGACGAGGCGCATTGCATCAGCGAATGGGGTCACGATTTCCGGCCCGAATACCGGCAGCTTTCCACGCTGCGCGATCATTTTCCCGGAGTCCCGATCATGGCCCTCACGGCCACGGCGACGGAGCGGGTGCGGGACGATATTCTCCGCCAGTTAAGGCTGGGCGACGCCGTGCCTTATGTGGCGAGCTTCAACCGCCCCAACCTCACCTATCGGGTCGTGCCGAAGTCGAAGCCTTACGAACAGGTGCTCGATTTTATTAGCAAACGGCGCAAGGAGAGCGGGATCGTCTACTGCTTTAGCCGAAAAGCGGCAGATAGCGTGGCGGCTCGGCTCAATGAGGATGGGATCAAGGCGTTGCCTTATCACGCGGGGCTGACGGCCAAGGAGCGCAGCCATAACCAGGAGTTATTTTTGCGCGACGAAGTGCGCGTGATCGCCGCGACGATTGCGTTTGGCATGGGGATTAACAAGCCCAACGTCCGCTATGTGGTTCATTACGATTTGCCGAAAAACATCGAAGGATATTATCAGGAAACCGGGCGGGCCGGTCGCGACGGGCTCCCGAGCGAATGCCTCCTTCTTTTCAGCGCGGCGGATGTGGTGAAGCAGAACGGATTCATCGACGAGAAACCGACCTTGCAGGAGCAGCAGATCGCGCGCGAACAGTTGCAGCAGATGGTTCATTACGCGGAGTCGCGCCAATGCCGCCGGGTGACGCTCCTGCGCTATTTCGGCGAGGAATGGCCGGAGGAAACGTGCGGCGGTTGCGACAATTGCCTCACGCCGCGCGAGACGTTTGACGGGACGCTTGTTGCCCAGAAGTTCCTCTCCTGCGTTTACCGGGTTCGCGAGAAAACCGGCTTCGGCTTTGGATTAAAGCACCTCGTCGATGTACTCGTGGGGGCGGAAACGGAGCTGATCCGGCGATGGCAGCACGAGGCGGTTTCCACTTACGGCATCGGCAAGGAACTCAAGCGCACGGAGTGGCAGGCAGTGGGCCGGGAACTGATCCGGCTCGGGTTATTGCGGCAAAGCAGCGAAAAATTTTCGGTGATCGAGTTGACGAACGAGGGAGTTGCGGCGCTCAAACATCGCCAGCCGGTTATGCTGACCAGGACGCCCGCGATCAAGCCGGAGGTCTTCAAGCGCAGTGGCGAGATCCCGTGCGATGAGCTTCTTTTCGAGCGGCTGCGGGCATTGCGGCATCGGTTGGCCGACGAACGGGACGTGGCCGCTTACATCATTTTCTCCGACGTGGCGTTGCGCGAGATGGCCAACAAATACCCGCAAAACCCCGACGCATTTGCGAGGATTTCAGGGGTTGGTAAGCAGAAACTGGACGCTTACGCGCAATTTTTCATCGACGAAATCGCCGCTTATTTGCAGACCAATCCGCGGCAGGTTTTTGAGGACTCGTTGACCACCGTCACAGCCCCGCGTCCCAAGGCCCGGATCAACGATACGATGCGCGAGACGTTGCGGTTATTTCGAACCGGGCTCAAGCCGGAGGCTATTGCGAAAGAACGCGGGCTGGTCATCAGCACGATCTACGGGCATTTGGTCGCGGCGGCGGAAGCGGGCGAACCGTTGCGCGTGGACGATTTTTTCAGCACGGACGATCAAGCCCAAATCGTTCTTGCCTTGGGAAAAGCGTCCGGTGATTTGGGAGATGCCAAGGAATTGCTCGGCGGCACGTTTGATTATGGGGCGCTGCGGCTTTACCGGGCGTTGCGGAGCCGCAAGTAAAACAGAAATAGCCGCAAAAAAGCGCAAGAGGCGTAAAAGCAGGTTGGATCAACCGGTCTGCAATTCACCTATTTGTAATACCGCTTTTTAAAAATTAAGTATTTTAGAAATGCCGAACTTTAGGGTTTTCAACAGGATTGACAGGATTTTGAAGATTAACGGGATTTCGGTTGTAGATTCATTGCCCTCCAAATCCTGGCAATCTCCTTAATCCTGATAATCCTGTTAAAAACTGCGACGCATTCGAGTTTCAATCAGCGGGCCTTTTTCATTTTGCGCCTTTTTGCGGCTATATCATTATCCCACTTTGTTGACCCAGGCTTTCGCGGATTGGACGAGCGCCTGGGCGTCGGCCAGCCGGAGCTTGGTTTTGAGATTTTCCCGATAGGTCTCGATGGTTTTAATGCTCAAGTGCAGTTCCGTGGCGATCTGTTTGGTGGCGAGGCCCGCGCCGATCAATCGGTAAACGTGCAGTTCCCGGTCGGAGAGCGGCGGCTCCGCCTGTGGAACGAGAAATTGCGACGGATCGCTGGCCAGCCCTTTTTCGGAAAGCAAGACGCGCATCCGGCCGCTGAGGTAAACGCCACCTTCTAACACGGCATGCACGGCGGCGAGTATTTCCGCCGCGGGTTCGTTTTTCATGATAAAGCCGGAAGCCCCGGATCGCAGGGCGCGTTCAGCGTAAATCAGCTCGTCATGCATCGAGATCACGAGAATAAGCAGGCCGGGGCGCAGGGCGCGGATTTGCTTGATCAATTCGAGGCCGTCGGCATGGCCCAACATCAGGTCGAGAATCACCAGGTCGGGCGGCGGATCGTTGTCCACGGCCAGAATCGTCGATCCGACATTATCGGCTTCGCCGCAAAGGGATAATGAGGGATCTTTTTCGATCATTTGCACGAGGCCACACCGCAACAACGGGTGGTCGTCAACGACGAGGACTCGAGCCTTGGGTTTCACAACTTCACCCCGAAGCTGTCGCTATCCGAAACCGACTCGACGAAGGCAACGAGCCAGTTGATGACTTTCTCCATGTCATTGAGATCGACCATTTCCACGACGGAATGCATGTAGCGCAACGGCAGGGAAATCAAGGCGCTGGGAATCCCTTCGCGGGTGTGGAAAATGACGTCGGTATCGGTGCCGCTGTAGCGGGAGGACGATTCGTGCTGGACGTCGATTTTGAGCCGCTGCGCCACTTCCAAAAGGCGAGCGATCACGGCCGGGTGATTGCAGGTGCCGTGGGTGATGCTCGGGCCGCCGCCCAGTTTGACTTCGCCGTGCTGGGCCGAGTCGATCCCGGGGGTGTCAGTGGCGTGGGTGACATCCAGGACGATGCAAAGATCGGGCATGAGCCGGTGCGCGACCATCTTTGCCCCGTGGCCGCCGATCTCCTCCTGTACGGAGTTGACTGCATGGACCGTGGAGCGAAGCGCGTCTTTGCGATGGCTCAATTTCGCAAGCACCTGCGTGAGAATGTAGCCGCCGACGCGATTGTCGAGGGCGCGGCTGACGACGTAATGGGTGCCGAGTTTTTCAGCCTCGTCCGCGTAGACCGCCGGGTGGCCGACGCGCAGCCCGAGCGCGGCGACTTCCTCCGGATTTGCGGCCCCCACATCGACATAGAGTTCGTGGATTTTTGGCGCTTTTTCGTCGTGAATATCTTTGCGCAGGTGGATGGCGGTGTTGCCGATGATCCCGCGGACGGTGCCTTTGTCCCCGAGGATTTGCAGTCGGCGGCCGCGGGCGGTGGCGGTATCGGAACCGCCAATGCGGTCGATGCGGAGGAACCCCTCTTTGGTGATCTGTTTGATGATGAAGCCGATCTCATCCGCATGAGCTTCGATCATGATCCGCTTCGGGTTTTGCGAAGCGCGGGCATCCAGAGTGGCCCAGGTGGTTCCATAAGCGTCGTTTTCCACGCGATCGGCAAAGGGGCGGACGTAGGCGGCCCATTTGCGTTGGCCTGCGACTTCAAATCCGGTGGGGCTGGGGGTGTTGAGCAGGTCGTAGAGAAATGCGTGGTCTTCCATAAGTAGGGTGTTCTTAACAAATCGCGCGCCAGGACGCAATGGAGCGGTTCCTAGCGCGTCTGAAATACAGAAGAGTCCGCAGATGGACGCAGATTGTAGAATCTGCTCCTCGTTCCCAAGTTGCACTTGGGAACGTCTAACTTTTGGTGGGTTCTTCGGGCAGTTTCCCCGGTGTCGATTGGTTTTGGATGCTGTGCTTTCTTGGATATCACGTGCTTTATCTGCTGACACGGCTTGCGAAGTAAAACTTCGCGAGAGCGTGCATTCCCAAGTGCAACTTGGGAACGAGGAAAGAGTCCGCAGATTCTCTTCTTCCGATGTTCTAACAGAAATCCCGCAACGCTTTGAGTTTTGCTAGCGCGCGGCCCGAGTCGATCATCTCCCGGGCGAGGGCCAGGCCGGAAGGGAGATCTTTGCTGATCTTGGCGACGACAAACCCGGCGGCGGCATTGAGTTCCACCAGTTCGCGTTTGGGCCCGCGAGGGCCGCCGAGGACGTCCATTAGAATTTGAGCGTTGGTCGGGCAATCGCCCCCTTGCAGGCTGCTCAACGCTGCGGGTTGGAATCCAAATTCGCGAGGATCGACGGTGTAAGAGTGAAGCCCTTCGGCTTCCACGGCGGCGATGTCGGTCGGCCCCAGTGTGGACAGTTCGTCCATCCCTTGTCCGGTTTCGGTGCTCCCGTGGACCGCCCAGGCCCGCTTGCGCCCGATGAGTTGGAGGACGTTGGCAAATTTAGGAAGCGCCGATTTCAAGAAAACTCCAACCAGTTGATAGGATGGGCGGGCTGGGTTGAGAATCGGGCCGAGGAGATTGAAAATCGTGGCGACTCCTTCGGCGGCCAGCGCTTTGCGCACCGGGGCGATGGCTTTGAACGCGGGATGATAAAACGGGGCGAACATGAAGCCGCACCCGATTTCCTGCACGCACTGCTTGAACTCGGCGGGGGGGAGATCAATGCGGATGCCGAGCGATTCGAGCACGTCGGCCCCGCCGCATTTGGAGGTGATGCTCCGGTTACCGTGTTTGACGACACAGATGCCGCCCGCCGCCATGACGAACATGCTTGCGGTGGAGACATTAAACAGATCCAGTTTGTCGCCGCCGGTCCCGCAACAGTCCAGGAGCGGGCCGGGCATGGCTTGCGGATCGAGCCCCGGATCGACGGCCCGCTTCAGGAAGGCTTGGGCGAACCCGGCGATCTCATCGTTGGTTTCCCCTTTTTGACCGAGCGCGCGCAGGAAATCGGCTTTGAGTTCCTGATCGGCTCCGGGCTCAAGCAGGAAGGCGACGGCCTCTTCCACGGCGGCTGCGGAGAGGTTCCTGCCGGTTTGCAATCCGGCAATGAGGTCGGGGATCGAACTGGAGCTCATCAGGCGGGTTTAGGAATTTAAATAGAATCCGCAGATTGCGCAGATGAACGCAGATTTATACTGAAATAATCTGCGAAAATCTGCGGTTAACTCCCCTGTCTTACATGCGAAATGTTTCATGGCACGGGCGTTTACGAAACCGCCATGCTTTGGTGGGGCACTTGTGGCACGAGATTCAGGTCGTCGAGCAGTTCGCGGTCTTGATCGACACCCGGGTTGTCGCTGGTTAGCAGCCGGTCGCCATAAAAGATCGAATTGGCTCCGGCAAAGAGGGCGAGAGCTTGCGCTTCCCGGGTGAGCGTGCTGCGTCCGGCCGAGAGGCGCACTTTGGCCTTGGGCAGCGCGATACGGGTGGTGGCGATGAGCCGCACGAGTTCAAAAATATCGACCGGGGGCAGGTCGGCCATCGGTGTGCCGGGCATCGGAACCAGGCAGTTGATGGGGGCGCTCTCCGGCAGCGGATCGAGGTTGGTCAAGACTTCGAGCAGCTTGAGCCGGTCGGTTTCGGTTTCGCCCATCCCGATGATTCCGCCGCAGCAGAGGGCCATCCCGGCTTCCCGCACCGCCTGGATCGTATTGAGCCGGTCCTGATAGGTGTGGGAGGTGACGATTTTGGGGTAAAACTCGGGCGAGGTGTCGAGATTGTGGTTGTAGGAGGTGACGCCGGCTTCCTTGAGCTTGCGAGCTTCGGTGGCGGTCAGGTTGCCCAGGGTGACGCAGACTTCAATCCCGAGCTTGGCGACATCGCGAATAATATCAAGGACGTGCTCGAACTTGGCCTCGCCATCGCGGACGCCTTTCCAGGCCGCGCCCATGCAGAAGCGGGTGGAACCGTTATCGACGGCTTCCTTCGCTTTTTCAAGCACCGCGCATTTTTCCATCAGCGGAGTGAGCGGGAGCTTGCCGCCGTTGCGGGCGCTCTGGGAGCAGTAGCCGCAATCTTCGGAGCAGCCGCCGGTTTTAATCGAAAGCAATGTGCAGAGCTGGATCTGGTCTGTTTTCCAATGTTCGACATAAACGGCGCGGGCCTGTTGGATCAGGGTGAAAAACGGTTGTTCGTAAATGCGCTGAAGCTCGGCTAAATTCATGGTGAAAAATCAATCTTAGGAGAAACCCGGGGCGGTGGCAAGGCAGGGAGGCCAGTTTTTGCAGCGGGGCGGCCCCACCGCACCGGAATGGGTTTTCCCTGAACCGCTCCCCGGATGGATAAACGCTTTGACCTAAGCCGGGGCGGTTCGCCAGAATCAGCCCATGCACTCCAAACTTCGCATCGGGATTGTCGGAGCAGGCGGAATCGTTTTGCATCGCCATCTCCCCGCTTTATTGGCCATGCCGGAGGTGGAAATTGTCGCGGTCTGCAATTCCACTTTTGCCAGTTCCCAACGATTTTGCCGGGAACACCTCCCGCATGCCACGCCGTTCAAAAACTGGGCGGACCTCGTCGCGTTGCGCGAGCTGGATGCGGTTTGGATCGGCACGCCGCCCTACATGCACGCGCCGGTGACGATTTCCGCGCTGGAGGCGGGCCGCCATGTCTTTTGCCAGGCGCGAATGGCGATGAATCTGGAGGAGGCGCTCGAGATGCAGGTGGCGGCCCGCAAACGCCCCCATTTGGTCGCGATGCTCTGCCCGCCGCCCCACGGGATGCGCGGCGATTTAATGATGCGCCAGATTTTGGAAGAGAAACGGGTGGGGCGGCCCCATCAGGTCCGGGTCCAGAGTTTTTCATCCAACTTCCTGGACGGTTCCGCCCCGGCTCACTGGCGGCAGCGGATCGAGTTGAGCGGAATCAACGTCCTGACGCTGGGGATTTACGTGGAGGTGCTTCAACGTTGGCTCGGGCCGATCCGTGCCGTGACTGCCCGGGCCAAGACGGTTTACCCGGAACGCGACGGCTACGAGGTGCGCATCCCGGATATGGTCTCGGTGCTGGCCGAATTTGATCACGGGGCCGAAGGGGTATTGGAGTTTAGCGGAGTCTCGGCATTTGCTCCCGCCGATCGGCTTGAAATTTACGGCAACCGGGGGACGCTCCATTACGATTTTAGCGGCGACACGATCACGCTGGGACAGGTCGGCGAACGGGCGGCGGCGGTGGTCGAAATCCCGCCCGCCATGGAACGCCCCTGGACGGTGGAGAAAGATTTCATCGCCGCGTTGAAAAATCCCTCGGCTCCCCGGCCTCATCCGAATTTCGATGACGGAGTGGCGTATATGCGGGTGACGCAGGCGGTTGCGGATTCGATCGCTGCGGAATGCCGCGTCTCGATTTAGCTAAAGAGAATAGAATTGGCCGCAAAAAGGCGCAAGAAGCGTAAAAACGTAAAAGCGTAAAAACGAGAATAGGTTGCGCTTTTTTGCGGCTATTACCGCTGGCTGGCGCGAACCCGCTCCAGCAAATCGGTTTCCGCCACCTGCACCCAAGCGCCGCCGCCTTTGTAAATGACCGCTACGCGATCGGGTTCAATTTTATAAATCTGCACCGTTATGCCTGCGGGAAGGGTGATTTTGCCAACTTCCTTGCCGTTCACGACGGCGGGGAAAATGGTCTGTTTCTTAAGGATGACCTCCTTGGGCCAAAGAGCGCGATTGGCGACGATTTGCTCCAGGGCAGGAGCCGGTTTGGGAGCCGACTGGGGAGTCGCGGCAGCTTCCGGGGTCGGTTCGGCGTAAGCTTCTGAAGGGTGGTTGACGATTTTGATGCCGCGATGCACGAGTTCCTCTTTGACCCACGGGAATTTCTCGTTCACGAGATCCCGAAACGGCGGGATTCTGAGGTAAGCGACGGCGACAAATGCGGCCAGCGAGAGGATCAGCGCCAATCTCCAAAATTTGCTGTGTTCTTCTTCCATGCTAAAAGGGATAGGGCACGGATGCGTTGCGGATCAACTTCTTTTCCGCCTGAGAGCTGAATTTGACCACTTTTTCCAAAATTTTTAAGTAACAGCCCACGCCCGGAACATTCTTTTGAACACTGGGCCTTGCAGCCGTGATCAACTTGGCGCATACAATGGGGGAGAGTCAAACGGGCCTCTCCGAAAGGGTCACGAGGCATTTTTTCCATGAGCACTATCAATCTTGACGGCGGTGAAATCAGCATTATCCGGGCGCTCGGTTTTGCCGGGACGCAGGTTGCGGGACACGAACTGAAGGGAAAGGTCGGCAGCATGAGCGAAAGAGACCTGATCGAATGCCTTAAAACGCTGATCGCGCTTGGTTTTGTGAGCTCCAGCGCCGACCTGGATCGCTCGGAAGAGTTCGATAAAATGACTTTTGCGGTCAACAGCGGCTACTCAAGGGATTTGCGCGAGGCCATTGACCCTCAACCCAAATCAAACAAGCGTCAGCGACGCGTTTAAGCCGCCGTGTATTTCCTCCGCATCTGGCCTTGGCTGGCCGCAATTTTAAGTGGCCTGCTCCTGACCCTCTGTTTCCCGCGCTGGGATCTGGGCTGGCTTTGTTGGGTGGCGCTTGCGCCTCTGATCGCGGCGATTTGGTTTGATCCCAAGGCGAGTTTGAAACGAGCGGCGTTGCTGGGTTACGCAACGGGGCTGGTGTTTTTCTGGGGCGTGTTTTCGTGGCTGACGACGGTGACGGTGGCCGGTTGGTTTTTGCTCCCGTTTTATCTCGCGGTTTTTCCGGCGGCCTGGGCGGCTTTTTTGCGCGCCATCAGCCGGGGAACGGGCGATTTTACCCGCTCTGGGGCGAATCTGCGCCTGGCCTTTTTGGGAGCCGCCGGGTGGACCGCTCTGGAATGGGTGCGCGGGCTCGGGGCGCTCAGCTTTGGCTGGAACGGGCTCGGCATTGCCTTGCACGGGAATTTGGCCCTGATCCAGATGACCGAGTTTACCGGGGTGGGGGGGCTTTCGTTTTTGGTGGCAATGACGAATTTGATCGCCGTGATCACGGTGCGCCGGTTCTGGAGCGAAACGCGGACCCGACGGTTGCGACCGCATTGGGATTTCAGCCTGAATATCGCGCTCATTGCGCTGGCGTTTTCCTTCGGGGTGCGAACGGTTTTTGTCCCGGCCCCGGCCGATTGCATCCCATTGCGCGTGGCGGCCGTCCAAGCCAATATCCCGCAGGAGGAGAAGTTCGATGCCGTCCATGCCCGGGCGATCCGCGAACGTTATGCGGCTTTGACTGAAACGGCGCTGGCGACTTCTCCGCAACTCTTGCTTTGGCCGGAGTCGGCCACGCCCGGCTCGTTGTTTGCCAGCCAGGAGCTATTCGATTTTGTGCGCGGTTTTGCCGAGCGCGGCGGGGTCAATTTCATTCTGGGATCGCTTGATTTCGACGAGGCCAATCGCGATTACAATATCGCCGCGCTTTTTACCCCGAAACCGCCTCCGGGTCCGGCCCCGCAGACTTACCGCAAGATGCACCTGGTTCCGTTTGGGGAATATATCCCGTTCCGGCGCGCCTTCCCGCCGTTTGAGTGGATCATCGGCGATCTGGTGCCGGGGGATTTCACGCCGGGCACGGAATTTACGTTGCTCCAATTGCATCAACCGGAGTTGAAGGCGGCGACGCTGGTTTGCTTTGAGGATACGCTGGGCGATCTGACGCGGCAGTTTGTGAGCCGGGGTGCGCAACTGCTGGTCAACGTCACCAATGACGGCTGGTTTTTGCAAAGCCAGGGAGCCGAGCAACATCTGGCCAATTCCGTCTTCCGTGCCGTGGAAAACCGGCGTCCGCTGGTCCGGGCCGCCAACACCGGGGTGACGGCGTTCGTCGATCCGCTGGGCCGCGTTCTCAATCAACTCGATCCGTTTACCGAAGGTTTTCAGTGCGGGGTGGTCCAGATTCCTCCACCTGCGGCTCAACAGACGTTTTACACCCGGCATGGAGAGCGGTTTTCGGAGATTTGTGCATTGGTGAGCCTTGTTGCGCTGGGATTCTATTCCCGGCGGAGTTTCAAAGATGAAGAGTAACAGTTTTACGCAGATTGATCCCGGTTTTCAGACTTCATCTCTCCCTGCCCCTTCCAAAAACAGGAAACGGGAAGGGAAACTGACTGCCCAGAGCCCATCTTTGTTGCGAAATTTGGTCGTTTCCATTCACGATGTCTCCCCGCTGACCCAGGAGGCCACGCAATCGATTCTGGACGAGTTGGCCGGGTTGGGCGTGCATGGGGTCTCGTTGTTGGTGGTCCCCAATCACCATTGCCGGGGGCATATTCTGGATCACCCGGAGTTTTGTGCATGGCTGCGGCAGCGCGAGGCGTTGGGAGATGAGGTGGCGATCCATGGGTATCTGCACCGGCGCGATCAGAAAGCGGGGGAATCGTTCTGGGACAAATTGACGACCCGGTTTTACACGGCGGGGGAGGGGGAGTTTTTCGACATTTCCGGAGCCGACGCGCTCCGGGTAATCAGCCAGGCGCGGCAGGAATTCCGGCAGGTGGGGCTCGATCCGAAAGGGTTTATTGCTCCGGCCTGGCTCTTGAGCGATGGGGCGGACCGGGCGTTGCAGCGGTTGGGGTTGCAATACACGACGCGCATCGGCGGGGTGTTCGATTACCACACGGGCGTCCATCACGCATCGCAGTCGCTGGTCTGGAGTTCACGGAGCTGGTGGCGGCGCGGGATGAGCCGGATCTGGAATCCGTATCTCTTCCGCCGATTGCGCGACTGCCCCCTGCTGCGGATCGGGGTTCACCCGACCGATCTGCGCTACCGGCGTCTCTGGGCTCAGATCAAGCGCCTGACCGCGGAGGCTCTGAAGGATCGCGCGGCGGTGACGTATGGCGGCTACTTGAATCGGCGCACCGGATAGGCGAAGCCATTGGCTGAATCGACATTCCAAAGCCGCCGCAACCCGGAGGGTTGCCAGCGAATAGCCGGTGGTTGAGCGTTAGCGACACCACCGGTTCAATGCAAGACCGAGCCGTCACCCCAAAGGGGTGGCAGAGACCATCGTTTTCTGCCACCCCGTTGGGGTGAATTCTTTCAAACACCTCATCCGGTGGTATCGCTTCGCTTAACCACCGGCTATGGGCTTCAAACCCTTTGGGTTTGGCTCGATCCGAATGTCGATTCAGCCTACTCCAATCCCCCATGCGCCCCATTCCTAAAAAGCCGTAAAAAAAAAACGAAGCGGGGAACTTTCGTCCCCCGCTTCGTTCTGAATTTTTGCGCTTTTTTGCGGCTAAATCAGATCATCGAGACCGAATCCCGGGCTGCCGCGAAGACGTATTCGCGGTTGAGCATCGAGATGAACGACGATTTGATTTCCGCAGGGCAAACGGCTTCGCACTCGTAGTAGTTGGTGCAGTTGCCGAACCCTTCGGAGTCCATCGTTTTGACCATCTTGAGCGCGCGCCGGGTCCGCTCGGGCTGACCTTGCGGGAGCAGGGCCAGGTGGGAGACTTTGGCGGCGACGAAGAGCATCGCGGACGAGTTGGGGCAGGCGGCGGCGCAGGCACCGCATCCGATGCAGGCGGCGGCGTCCATGGCGGCGTCGGCGTTCTGCTTGGGAATCGGCACGGAGTTGGCGTCGGGCGCACCCCCGGCACGGGCGCTGATGAAGCCCCCGGCTTGCTGGATGCGTTCCAGGGCGTTCCGATCGACGATGAGATCTTTGATGAGCGGGAACGCTCCGACGCGCCATGGCTCAATGTAGATGGTATCGCCGTCCTTGAAGTGCCGCATATGGAGCTGGCACGTCGTGGTGGCCCGCTCGGGACCGTGCGCGACGCCGTTGATCACGAGCGAACACATGCCGCAGATGCCTTCCCGGCAATCGTGGTCGAAGGCGATCGGCTCGATGTTCTGCTGAACAAGGCTTTCGTTCACGATGTCGAGCATTTCCAGGAAAGAACAATCCGTGGGGATGTTCTGGGCCGGATATTCGACGAACTTGCCAGGGGTGCCGGCGTTCTTTTGACGCCAGACTTTGAGGGTCAGATTCAGTTGATGAGACATGGTTATTTGTAGCTGCGGACAGCCAGGTGGACGTTCTCGTAGTTAAGCGGTTCGATGTGGCGCACGGATTTGGCGATGTCGCCGACGTATTCCCATGCGGCAACATGGGCAAAGTTTTCGTCATCGCGTTTGGCTTCGCCATCGGGGAATTGGTATTCCTCGCGGAAGTGCCCGCCGCACGATTCGCGGCGTTCGAGGGCGTCCAGGCACATCAGTTCGCCGAATTCCAGGAAGTCGGCGACGCGCCCGGCCATTTCCAACGACTGGTTGAGGTCGTTGCTTTCGCCGAGCACGTTGACGTTTTTCCAGAATTCCTCGCGGATTTGCGGGATCTTGGCCAGGGCTTCCTTGAGGCTCTGTTCGGTGCGGCCCATGCCGCATTTTTCCCAGAGGAGGAGACCGAGTTCGCGGTGGAACGAATCGACGGAGCGTTTGCCTTTGATTGCGAGCAGTTGCTCGGTGCGGGCTTTGACTTCCTCAAGCGCCTTCGCAAATTCCGGGTGATCGGTGGTCACTTTCTTGCCGGTTTGGGTGGTGAGATAGTTGCCGATCGTGTAAGGCATCACGAAGTAGCCGTCGGCCAACCCCTGCATGAGGGCGCTGGCGCCGAGGCGGTTCGCGCCGTGGTCGCTGAAGTTGGCTTCGCCCAGGACGTGCAGGCCGGGGAGGTTGGACATCAAATTGTAGTCCACCCAGAGGCCGCCCATCGTGTAATGCACGGCGGGGAAGATGCGCATCGGCACCTTGTAAGCGTCCTCGCCGGTGATCTTGTGATACATGTCGAAGAGGTTGCCGTAACGTTCGCGGATGACGTTCTCGCCCAGGCGCTTGATGGCGGCGCTGAAGTCGAGATAAACGCCCAGCTTGGTCGAGCCGACGCCGCGGCCTTCGTCGCACACCTGTTTCGCGGCGCGCGAGGAAATGTCACGCGGGGCGAGGTTGCCGAAGCTCGGGTATTTGCGTTCCAAGTAATAGTCGCGGTCCTCTTCGGCGATCTCGCCGGGAGGTTTGCCGCAATCTTCCTTTTTCTTGGGAACCCAGACGCGGCCGTCGTTGCGGAGCGACTCCGACATGAGGGTCAGCTTGCTCTGGAAATCGCCGTGAACGGGGATGCAGGTCGGGTGGATCTGCGTGTAGCACGGGTTGGCAAAGAAGGCGCCTTTCTTGTGCGCGCGCCAGGTGGCGGTGACGTTGCACCCTTTGGCGTTGGTGGAGAGATAGAAGACGTTGCCGTAGCCGCCGGTGGCCAGCAGGACGGTGTCTGCCGCATAGGCTTCGATTTTGCCGGTGACCATGTCGCGGACGATGATGCCTTTGGCGTGGCCGTCCACGACGACCAGGTCGAGCATTTCGGTGCGCGGATGCATTTTCACCGTGCCAGCGGCGATCTGGTTGCAGAGGCCGGAGTAGGCTCCCAGGAGGAGCTGTTGGCCGGTCTGGCCGCGTGCGTAGAAGGTGCGGGAGACCTGGGCTCCCCCGAAGGAGCGGTTGGCCAGGAGACCGCCGTATTCCCGGGCAAACGGAACGCCCATCGCGGTGCATTGGTCGATGATCGAGTTGCTGACTTCGGCGAGCCGGTAGACGTTGGCTTCGCGGGCGCGGAAGTCGCCGCCTTTGATGGTATCGTAGAAGAGGCGTTGGACGGAGTCGCCGTCGTTCGGGTAATTCTTTGCGGCATTGATGCCGCCCTGGGCCGCGATGGAGTGGGCGCGGCGGGGGCTGTCCTGATAACAGAAACATTCCACGTTATAGCCCATCTCGCCCAAGCTGGCGGCGGCGGAAGCGCCCGCGAGGCCGCTGCCGACAACGATGACGGTGTATTTGCGGCGGTTGGCCGGGTTGACAAGTTTGGAGTCAAACTTGTGTTTCTCCCACTTCTTCTCAAGCGGGCCGGATGGAATTTTGGAGTCGAGCGTGGCCATGGGTTAGTGAGGGAGCGGGTTAATGAGGTGAAGGATGGAGGCCATCGGAATGGAGGCGTATCCCAGGAAGATGAGTCCAGCAATGTAAGGGCTGGCGAAGGAAATCGGTTCGGCGATTTTGCGGGTGCGGACGCCGAGGGTTTGGATGAAGCTCTGGATGCCGTGGCTCAAGTGCAAGCACAGGAGGAACAGGCCCAGAAGGTAAAAGCCGGTGGTGTACGGATCACGGAAGCCGACGATCACCAGAGAAAAAACATCGTGGCGGCCTTCAGGATCTTCCCAAAGTTTCCATTCCGGATGGAGGCTCAAGGTGGTGAAATGGAGCAGGTGGAACACCACGAAGCTGGCGACGATCAAGCCGCTGACGATCATGGTTTTGGCCGCGATCGTGGCCGCCTGCGGATTGTTCACGGCATATTTCTGCGGGGTGGCCGCGTTGTTCTGAATCCACAAGAGCACCGTGGTGATGATGTGGATGCCGAGACAGGCGAGCATCACGCCACGAATGACCCAGAGGAGTTCCCCGAGGCCTTGCAGGAAGGCGGCGTATTTGTTGAGGGCTTCAGGACCGAGAAAGATTTGGAGGTTGCCGATCATATGACCGGTAACGAAGCCCACCAGCACGAGGCCGGTGAGAGCGACGATCCATTTCTTGCCGATTGACGATTGGTAGAAGGAGATGATGGCTTTCACTTAAGTTTGGGACAACCGGATCGGTGTTTTGGGCCGATCGGAGTAACACGTTTAATCTGGAAGACCGCCCCGGTTGGGGCACTCCGTTTTTTGCGGAATCTTGCCCTCCAATTGTGAAGGGTGGTCGATCGCCCGGCTAAACGTGCGTTTTGCGGTTTTGCAAATACAGGAAAACCGGGACCGGAACCAAGCGTTTTCTTCATTGCTTGTGAAAAAAATCACAAATATCCGTCCAGCGCTCCGGTTTCGTTCCATTTTTCATTTTCCGGCAACGGATTTGCTCTTTCCTCATTGGCAATTCGCCGATTCCTTCGTAGCATCGCCCGTCGGATTTTAAGCCAACGATTTACCCTATGAAACGCATCTCTTTTCTTGTTGTCACCGCTTTGTTTGCACTGGGCGTCGCCGCGATCGCTCAAGATGAAATCAAAGTGGGGCTGTATGCCTCGCTGACAGGCGGCCAGGCGAGCTACGGGATTTCGCAGAATAACGCGATTCAACTGGGGCTTGAAGAGATCAACCAGGCGGGCGGCGTGCTCGGAAAACCGCTCAAAATCATCGTGGAGGACGACCGCTCGACGCCCGGCGAGTCGGCAACGATTGTCCGCAAGCTGATCGCCAACGATAAAGTCTGCGCCATTTTGGGCGAGTTTGCCTCCTCCCGCTCCCTGGAAGGGGGGCCGATTTGCCAGGAAAACAAGATCCCGATGATTTCGCCCGGTTCGACCAATCCGAAGGTCACGGAGATTGGCGATTACATTTTCCGCACCTGTTTTATGGACTCGTTCCAGGGGACGGTGATGGGGCGTTTTGCGTTGGCGAAAGGATACAAGAAAGCGGCGATTTTGACCGATGAAAAACAGGCTTACAGCAAGGGGCTGGCGCACTATTTCCGCGAATATTTTACGAAAAACGGGGGAGAGATCGTCAAGGAACAGAGCTACAGCAGCGGGGACAAAGATTTCCGGGCGCAGTTGACTTCCCTCAAAGCGGCCAAGCCCGACATGGTTTTCGTGCCCGGTTATTACAACGAGGTCGCGTTGATTTCCCGGCAGGCCCGGCAATTTGGCTTGAAGGTTCCGTTCATGGGCGGCGACGGCTGGGAAGGGGATTCGCTTTTGAAAGTGGCAGGCAATTCGCTCGACGGCTGCTATTTCTCCAGCCATTTCTCGGCCGATAACCAGAGCCCGGTGGTTCAGGGGTTTATCGCAAAATACAAAGCCAAGTTTGGGATTGTGCCCGATTGCCAGGCGGCATTGGGCTACGACACGGTGAAAATCCTGGCGGATGCCATCAACCGCGCCGGTTCCACGAATCCCGCGGCCTTGCGCGACGCGATTGCCGCGACGAAGGATTTCCAGGGGGTGACGGGGAAAATCTCGCTCGACGCCAACCGCAACGCCAGCAAACCGGCGGTGGTCCAGACGGTAGGCGAGGGAAGGTACAAGTTCGTCGAGAATGTGGAACCGTAGAAGAGAGACTATAGAGGGGTGAGATTATAGATTATAGAGGCTTGGGGTTGCATGGCGCTCCATCTGGGGACGGGGGTGATTGGAAGTTTGACGTTCGGAGCCCATTTTCTAAAATTAGTCATGAAAACATTTTTGTTCCTTCTGCTAACAGCGACTTTTGTCCTCGCAGCAGAACCGATGCGTGAGAGCGGATTGTCTGTGCATATGCTCCCAGAACGCGTCGCCGCGATCGGCGGTGGACATGGTGGATTTAGTGTAACCAATCCTGTTACCAAGGAGCGGGGGACGATATTTTCGGAACCGCAAAAATTGATCGCTTACTTCGAACATCTTTCGCCGCTAGTCCAGCAAAACGGAATTTGGATCGTTACAACCCATCCTACCGCCTATTCTGAGTCTGAGAATCAGAACCTCCAGTCACTCATCGCCATCTGTGCCAAGAAATCCATTCCTGTTTTTACCTGCCGAGGTTCAGCTCTTCCTGGCGGATGGAGTCGCGCTAGATGAAGGCGTGGAGAAGAAGGCATCTATAATCTTCTCACCTGTATAGTCTTCATTCCTACCTTTTATCCCTATGTTCACTTTCGAAAAACTTGATGTCTGGAGAAAGACTATAGATCTTGCTGATCTGATTTACTCCATTACGCAAAACTTCCCGTCCGAGGAAAGATTTGGTTTAACTAACCAGATTCGGCGGGCAGCGGTCTCCGTTTCATCGAATATTGCAGAAGGAAGCAGCCGTTCCTCCGGTGTCGATTTTGCCCGGTTTCTCGAAATTGCTCAAGGCTCCTTGTTTGAAGTGGTGTCGCAGGCTGCCGTTGCACAGAGGTTGGGATTCTTGACCACCGAGCAAAATCAGTACATTTATGCCGCCGCCGATGAACAAAGCCGAATGATAAGTAGCCTAAGGAAGCGCCAATTGGAATCAGACGCGAGGTTGGCCTAAAACATCTATAATCTATCCTCTCCCCCTCTATAGCCTCTCCTCCGTGACCGAATTTCTCCAACAACTCATTAACGGCCTGTCGCTCGGCTCGATCTATGCCTTGATCGCGCTCGGCTATACGATGGTTTATGGGGTGCTCAAATTTATCAATTTTGCCCATGGCGATGTTTATATGGTCGGGGCGTTCGCGGGCTACTATCTCGCCCCGTGGGTTTGGAAGGTGATCCCGGCGGGGCAGGATACGACCCGCTTTAGCTGGAGCAGTTCGGCGGGGGCTTTTGCGGTGTTGCTGCTCTCGATGGCGGTTTGCGCGGTGCTTGGGATTTTGATTGAAAAGCTGGTTTACCGGCCTTTGCGCAAACGTCCCCGGTTGACGGTGCTGATTACGGCCATCGGGGTTTCGATTTTTCTGGAGAACTTCGGCCAATATCTTTTTGGGGCCGATCCGAAATCGTTCCCGGAGATTCTCCCGGATCGGGCGATTGAGGGGCTCGGCGATTTGACGGTGATGGTCAATCAATCGGTCGTGCTTGTGGTAACCCTCATTTTGCTCGTGGCTCTGCATTTTATCGTGATGCGGACCAAGATGGGCACGGCAATGCGTGCGCTTGCCTATAACCCGGCTGCCGCTTCGCTGATGGGGATCAACAACGACGTGATTATTTCGTTCACCTTCGGGCTCGGCTCGGCGCTGGCGGCTGCGGCGGGGATTCTCAATGCAATCAACTACCCCAGCATCGATCCGTTGATGGGGATTTTGCCGGGGATCAAGGCGTTCGTGGCGGCGGTGCTGGGCGGGATCGGCAATTTGCAGGGTGCCGTTTTGGGCGGGATCCTTCTGGGGGTTTTGGAGACGCTGGTGGTCGGATATGTCTCGCCGATGTACCGCGATGCGATTGCTTTCGCCGTGTTGATCGCGATTTTGCTCTTTAAACCCAACGGCCTGCTGGGGCGGGTGGAAAGCGAAAAGGTCTAGCCGTGTTTACGTATTTTTTATTCTCACGCAAAGATGCAAAGACGCAAAGAAGAGTTCGTTCCTCAACTCCGTTCCTTTGCGCCTTTGCGTCTTTGCGTGAAATCAATTCTCTTTTTGCGGACTTTGCGTGTAAATCTCCAAGCTTAATTCGTGAACGCGTTTTAGCCCTATGAACCGCCCGAAAACCTGGCTCCTCGTTTTTGTTGCGCTGATCTGGGCCGCCTCGTGGTTCCAGGGGGCGATCAATCCGTATTATTTCGATATTTTGATCACCATCGGGATCAACATTGTGCTCGGGGTGAGCCTTAATCTGGTGAACGGCTACACGGGGCAGTTTTCGCTCGGTCACGCCGGGTTCATGGCGGTCGGGGCTTATGTGAGCGCGGCGATGACGATCTTTTTGTGTCCGCGGTGGCTTGCGGCTTGCGGGGGTGGCTCGACCGCGGAGAGTGCGCTCTTTTTGGGCGCGCTGGTGGCCGGGGGCTTTGGAGCGGCGCTGGCGGGATTGGCGGTCGGGGTCCCGTCCCTGCGGCTCAAAGGCGATTATCTGGCGATTGTGACGCTCGGGTTTGGGGAGATCATCCGGGTGATGGTCCAGAATACCGAGGCGGTGGGCGGTTCGCGCGGATTGTCGATTCCCGCTCGCGAAACCGGTCTCTTCACGACTTATCTGGCCGCCGCGCTGGCGGTTTATGTGGTGGTTTCGCTGGTGCATTCGACCTATGGACGCGGATTTTTGATGGTGCGCGATGATGAGGTCGCGGCGGAGGCGATGGGGATCAACACGACCAAATACAAGGTGATGGCGTTTGTGGTGGGGGCCTTTTTTGCCGGGATTGCGGGCGGGCTCTACGCCCATTTCAAACAATTTATTCACCCGGAGGGATTCGGATTTCTGCGCTCGGTCGATATCGTGGTGATCGTGATTCTGGGCGGCATGGGCAATACGCCGGGAGTGATTCTCGCGGCGATTTTGCTGACGATTCTGCCGGAGGGATTGCGGGCGCTCGCCGCCCTGGAAGCGCTGCCGGTATGGCTGCGCGGGATGATCCAGAACCGCATGATCCTTTACTCGCTGCTGCTTATCGGCCTCATGTTGACCCGGCCGCAGGGGCTCTTCTCCGGGGGCGGCAAATGGCTTCGCTGGTGGAAAAGGAGGCAGGCATGAGCCCGTTGCTGGAGATCAACGATTGCACGGTTGCCTTCGGCGGGCTGAAAGCGGTTTCGGAGTTGAACCTCTCCATTCACCAAGGGGAACTGATGGGGCTGATCGGGCCCAATGGGGCGGGCAAGACGACCGCGTTTAATTTGATCACCGGGGTCTACCGGCCCACCGATGGGGAGATTCGCTTTGACGGGCGTTCCATTGTGGGGCGTCGCCCTTATCAGATTACCGCGCGCGGCATTGCCCGGACATTCCAGAACATCCGGCTTTTTGCCTCGTTGAGCGTTTTTGATAACGTGCGGGCGGCTTGCAATATGCATCTGCGCCACGGCATTTCCCATGCGCTCTGGCGGGGTGATGCCTTTGCGCAGGAGGAGAAAGCGGTGGAAGACCGGGTAATGGAGTTGCTGGAGATCTTCCATCTTGATCATTTGTGCAATGCTCCTTCGACCGGTTTGCCGTATGGGGACCAACGCCGCCTGGAAATTGTGCGGGCGCTGGCCACTAGGCCCAAATTGCTGCTCCTGGACGAACCGGCCGCCGGGATGAACCCGACGGAGAAGCAGGAACTCGTTCGCTTGATCCGTTTTACGCAGGAGAAGTTCAAGCTGGCGGTGCTGCTGGTGGAACACGACATGCGGGTGGTGATGGGGATCTGTGAGCGAATCGCGGTGCTCGATTATGGAATGAAAATCGCCGAAGGAACGCCGGAGGAAATCCGCAACAACCGCAAAGTGATCGAGGCGTATTTGGGGGAGTGACTGAGTTCACGAATTAAAACAAAGTTATCCGCAGCAACGCAGATGGGCGCAGATTATAAGAATTATGAAAAACACCTCCATTCGCCCCAAAATTAAAAAATCTGCGTTAATCTGCGAAATCTGCGGATAGTGTTTTTAAAACCATGCTTCATATCCGCGATTTATACGTCAATTACGGGGGCATCGCCGCGCTGCACGGGCTCAATATTGACGTGCCCCAGGGATCGATCATTACGTTGATCGGGGCCAATGGTGCAGGGAAATCCACGACGTTGCGCGCGGCATCGGCTTTGGTCCGGGCCCGGAGCGGAAGTATCGAGTTTGATGGGGAAGAAATCTCCCAAATGGCTCCGCACCGGATCGTGGAACGCGGCCTTTGCCAGGTGCCGGAGGGGCGGATGATTTTTCCCAATTTGACGGTGATGGAGAATCTGCTTCTGGGCGCTTATCGGCGCAATGACCGGCACGCTTTTCCCAAGGAGCTCGAATACATTTTTGGCATTTTCCCGCGCCTTCAGGAACGGCAGAAGCAGAGCGCTGGGACGCTTTCGGGGGGCGAACAGCAGATGCTGGCCATCGGACGCGCGTTAATGAGCAAACCGCGTTGCCTGATGCTCGATGAGCCGTCGCTCGGGATCGCGCCGATCTTGGTGAAGACGATTTTTGAGAAGATCGTGGAGGTCAATCGCCAGCTCGGGATCACAATTTTGCTCGTGGAACAGAATGCGAATCTGGCGTTGGAGATTTCCAATTACGGTTATGTGCTGGAGACGGGACGGGTGATTCTCGCGGATGAATCGGCCAAGCTGCGGGAGAATTCGCAGGTGAAGGAATGTTATCTGGGCGGGTAGTTTGCAGGTTGCGCTCCCAACACAAAAAAGGCCGGGACTCCGAAGAGTCCCGGCGCGGATTTAAGGTTCTTGTGTTTTATTGCGCTAATTAGAACGCAAAACGGACGCCGACGCGGGTCATGCTCACGTCGTTGCGGTCCTGGTTCTCGAGCGTCCGCAGGCTCCTGAACCCGAGGTCTTGCCGGAGCACGCGAAGGGTGGAGCTATTACGGATATCGTCGTTGTCGTTGTCACCTTGCATGAACTGCCAGCGCCAATCGGCGAAGAAGCCCATGTTGGGAGTGACGCGGAATTCCACGCCGACACCGACATCACCGAATCCGGTGCTCTCGCCGTCGAACACGCCGCCGCCGCCGCCGAAGATATACGGCGCCCAGCAGATTGGCCCCTCGAAGGGATAACGGAGGATCAGGTTCCCCGTGACTTGGTGGGCAACGCTCCGATGGGTATGTCCAAACGAGCGGCGATCCCGGATGACGAGGTTGCCGTCGGGAAGGACCGTGATCGAGGCGTTGGTGAGCCGCGCGGTGTTGGCCAGGGCGACCGGATCAACCGGGCCGGAGAGGATGACCAAATCAGCGTTATTGAAGGAACCGTCGAATCCGCTGCGGACCCCGTTCCACCAGTTGCCTTCCACGCCGATACCGATGTATTTGGCGAAGAAGAAGCTGGCGCCGACGCCGCCGCCGCTTCCATCACGGAAGTACGGAGGCACATCGACGGTAGCCCGTGAAGCAGCGATGACGGTGCTCCCGGCAGGGATAAGCCCCGGAAGCAACCCGGAGGTGGTCGTCGGAGGGGCCACGAAGATCTCCGAGGCCGAGTTGTTGCCCTGGTGCTCCGCATTATTATAGGAATAGAAGAGATCCAATTGGAACTCCTGATCCCTGAAACATGGCGTGACGCACGGTTGCTTGTATTCCTTCGACATCACCACGGAGGGGCCGGCAAACGACGTCCCCGCTACCGCGATAGCTGCCAAAGCGCTAAGTGTGAATTTTTTCATGATGTGGTTTTCTTTGGTTTGTTTCTGTTTTCTTGAGCGATGTGTTTCGCCGCGTGCAAGCAAAGAAAAGTTTGCGGTCACAGGCAAGCCGTTTTAACTCGGTTGAGGGGGTAGTGGAATTCCTGATGCTGCTCAAAATCAACGACTTACAAAGGCGGTTTTGGGGAGGCATCCACTCCTGCCGCGAGTTGCGAAATGGGTGGTTTTTTCGCCTGTTTTCCGGGCGGTTTAGCGTCCCGTTTTGTGGATGAGGCGGGGTGAAATGCCGCTCTTTTGGAACGGGGCGGGACGGGAATTGGGGGCCAAACCGGGTATTTCGGAGAGAATGCCGAAAGTTTCAGATTGATATTATTTTTAAGAGTCCTAGAGTTTCCGTCCTTTCGTCAAAACACGTCCATAATGCGCCATTCCTCAGAAATGAAAATATTTACCGGCTCCGCCCACCGCGAATTGGCTCAACGAATTGCCGATTACGTGGATGTTCCTCTTGGCGATGCCACTGTGGATTCTTTCCCAGACGGGGAAACCTACGTTAAAATCAATGAGAACGTTCGTGGCCGGGACGTTTTCATCGTCCAGCCGACCTGCCCGCCCACCAACCAGAACCTGATGGAGCTTCTGATTATGGTGGACGCCGCCCGGCGCGCCAGCGCGGCCCGCATCACGGCTGTGATTCCGTTTTTTGGATACGCCCGGCAGGATCGCAAAGATCAGCCGCGGGTTCCGATCACGGCCAAGCTGATCGCCAATCTTCTGACCGCCGCCGGGGTCAATCGTATTTTGACCATGGACCTCCATGCGCAGCAGGTGGCCGGATTCTTCGATATTCCGGTCGATCATCTCCAGGCGCTGCCGGTCATCCACCGCTATTTTGCCTGTAAGAACATTGAAAATCTCGTGGTCGTATCGCCGGACGTGGGCGGGGTGAAAAACGCCGGCTACTACGCCCAGGCATTGGGCGCCGGGCTGGCCATCGTCAACAAACGGCGCAAGAGCCCCACCGAGATCGAACATCACCACGTGATCGGGGACGTGAAAGACAAAGACGTTTTCATCGTCGATGACCTCACCGAAACCGCCGGCACTTTGACCAGCGCGGCCACCATTCTCAAAAAGCACGGGGCAAAATCCATTTATGCAGCCGTTTCCCACGCCGTGTTATCGGACTTGGCAATCGAAAGGCTCAAAAATTCGGAAATCACCGAACTGATCACCACCAACAGCGTGCCGGTGCGGGCATCTGACGGAGTACCCGTCACCGTTCTCTGCATCGCAGAACTCCTCGGCGAAGGGATTAAACGGATTCACAACGACGAATCCGTTAGTTCGCTATTTGAACTCAAATCAAAAAAGTAAGTTATGGCCAAACAAGTGAAGCTCGCCGCCCAGATCCGCTCCGAAGTGGGTCGTAACGCGGTCAAAAAAGTCAAAAGCCAGGGTTCTGTCCCGGCTGTGATCTACGCCCACAACCAGGCGCCCGTCTCCCTTCAGGTCAAGGCGCGCGATCTCGAGACCCTCCTCTCCCACGCGGTGGGTGAGCACGTGCTCGTGGACCTCGAAATCGCCGGAGAACCCAATCGCCTCGCGATCATCCAGGAGGTTCAGCACCATCCGGTGACCCAGGCTTTGTTGCATGTCGATTTCCACGGCGTTTCCGCCAACGAGAAGATCGAAGCCATTGTTCCGGTTGAACCGGTGGGTGAGTCGGTCGGGGTCAAGAGCTTCGGCGGTCTGCTCGAGCAGCTCGTGCGCGAGATCACCATCAAGTGCTTGCCTCAAGACCTGCCCGAAATCGTCAAAGTGGATGTCTCCGCGCTGAAGATCGGCGATTCGGTCCACATTAAAGATGTCGTTCTGCCCGAAGGCGTGGTTTGCGTCGACAGCGACGTGACCATCTTCATGGTCGCCGAGCCGACCGTGGCTGCTGAAGCTCCCGCCGCCGCCGCTGCTGCGCCGGAAGTGATCAAGGAGAAGAAGCCTGCCGCCGAAGAGAAGAAATAATTGGATGCCGAGCGTTCACCCTTTCGCCTGATTGTCGGGTTGGGAAACCCGGGGCGCGAGTATGAACGCACGCGGCACAATGTGGGGTTTATGGTGCTCGACAAACTAGCCGCCCGCTCCGGCGCCACCTGGCGCAAGGAGAAAGCGTGGAAGGCCGAAGTGGCGGATTGCGAAGGCGTGACCTGCTGCAAACCGACGAGCTACATGAACCTCAGTGGCGGCCCGGTGAGCGCGGTGGCGCGTTTTTACAAAGCGTCCCCGGCTCAAACTCTCGTCGTGTATGACGACCTGGCTCTGCCTTTGGGCAAGCTGCGGCTGCGGCCTGAGGGCTCTGCCGGCGGCCACAACGGGATGCAATCGATTATCGACCACCTCGGCACCGCGGCGGTTCCCCGGTTGCGGATCGGCATTGGCGAGGCGACCGGCGGCATGGTGGGCCATGTGCTGGGACGGTTTGCCCCCGCCGAGCTCCCCGAGCTCGAAGCGGCCCTCGACCGGGCCGTGGACGCGATCGAAACAATCCAAACTCGCGGCTTGCAAGCTGCCATGAATCAGTTCAACTAGTAATCCAAACACCCCTTAACATCCTTAGACCATGAAGAACCGTTACGAAGCACTCCTCATCCTCAACATCAAAGGCGGCGACGAAGGCGTTAAAGAAGCCATCGAACGCCTCGAAGGCGAATTTGCCAAAGAAGGCGCCGCGATTGAAGCCATCCAGAAGATGGATCGCCGCCATTTCACCTACGTCAAAGGCAAACTCGACGCCGGTTTCTACGTGAATTTCATCTTTGAAGCCGCCCCCGAAGCCCTCGCAAAGCTCCGCACCAAGTTCAAGCTCGATGGCGAAGTCTACCGCCAGGATTACAAAAAGCTTGCTCCTAAAAAAGCGGCAGTGGCAGCTTAATCTTGTCTACTAAGGGGTGCGCAGATGCACCCCGCCAACCACCCCCAACCGCACTCCTAACCCGAGGTTTTCATCTATGGCCAGTCTGAATAAAGTCATGTTGATCGGCAATTGCACCCGCGATCCCGAGATTCGTTACACGCCCAAAGGGACAGCACTGGTCGAGCTCGGGCTCGCTGTCAACCGCCGCTATACCGATCCAAGCAGCGGAGAGCGGCGCGAAGAAACCACCTTCGTGGACGTGACCCTCTGGGGCCGCACGGCGGAAGTGGCCAACGAATACTTGCGCAAAGGCCGTCCGGTTTACATCGAAGGACGGCTTCAACTTGACAGTTGGGAGGACAAAACCACCGGCCAGAAGCGCAGCAAAATGCGCGTCGTGGGGGAGGAAATGCAACTGCTCGGCGGCCGCGAAGGCGGCAGCGGTGGCGGCGCCCCTCAAGGTGGCGGCGAATACGACGAAGAACCGCGCCAATACCGGCAGGAAAGCCGTCCTCCGCAGCGTCCTCAGCAACAGCGGCCTGCGGGCCGCCCGGCGACGCCGCCCAAACCCCCGGTTGATCCGGATTTGGACGTTGAAGGGGACGATATCCCGTTTTAAAACGCATTCTTTATTTAGAAATGTAAAGAAAACGCCGGGAGACAGAGATCTCTCGGCGTTTTCTGTTTTACTGACGATCTTGGAGTTCTTTGCGGCTTTGCGGCTTTGCGAGAAGCAAAATCCCGTTTCTGGCAGACTTTGCGTGCCAATCTCCAAACTTAATCCGTGAACAAGCTCCTAGTGGGCTGTCACACGTTAAGCGATGGGCACAAGCCCAGCCTCGTTCCCAATCTCCGATTGGGAACGCAAGTGTCCGCGAAACTCTGTTTCGACAATCGTGGATTGCGTAATAAATCGAAGGTGATCCAGAAGGTTTGATCTGTAAACTCGCGGTTTTCGAATCGGAGATTTACAGGCAGGGGCGTTCCCAATCAGGAGATTGGGAACGAGAAATCTTCGCTCTACCATCTATTTCCCGCGTGATAACCCACTAGGCTGAATCGACATTCAAAAGCCGCCGCAACCCGAAGGGTTGCCAGCAAATAGCCGGTGGTTGAGCGGAGCGACACCACCGGATGAGGTGTTGGAAAGAATTCACCCCAAAGGGGTGGCAGAGCCATCGCCTCGTTTTCTGCCACCCCTTTAGGGGTGAGGCGCGGTTTTGGATTGAACCGGTGGTG
>CAIZLD010000076.1 GCA_903933715.1 uncultured Spartobacteria bacterium | reverse complement strand
TCCAGAAGGCTTGATCTGTAAACTCGCGGTTTTTGAATCGGAGATTCACAGACAGGGGCGTTCCCAATCAGGAGATTGGGAACGAGAGCAAGAGAGCAAATCTTCGCTCTGCCATCTATTTCCCGCATGACAGCCCACTAGGTAAGTTTCAGCG
Source organism: uncultured Spartobacteria bacterium (assembly GCA_903933715.1). GTDB lineage: Bacteria > Verrucomicrobiota > Verrucomicrobiia > Chthoniobacterales > Chthoniobacteraceae > UBA695. The sequence goes on along the minus strand of CAIZLD010000076.1, from coordinate 41,791 downwards.
TTCCTCGATCGGGATAAACTTCAATCCAGCGGCCGGTCCGACGTATTCGGTCAGAGGCCGGTAGAGGCGGTTGTCCGCGAGCTGTTCGAGTACGTGGCCGGTCCACCCGGAGCACCGCGCAATGGCGAAGATCGGGGTGAAAAGATCGGTTGGAATCCCCAGCGAGTGATAGACCGTGGCCGAATAGAAATCGACGTTGGCTTCCAGCCCTTTTTTCTCCCGCATAAGCTGGGCGATTCGTTCGCTCATGCGAATCCATTTCGGTTCCCCGAGTTCCGCCGTGAGCTTGACCGCCATATCCCGCAGGAACGGCGCACGCGGGTCGAGCACTTTGTACACCCGGTGTCCGATGCCGAGGATTTTGCGTTTTTCGGCGAGCTGTTCTTCGACCCAGGCGTCCACGTTGGCCTCGTCGCCGATCTCTTCGAGCATGTGAATGACTCCTTCGTTGGCCCCGCCGTGGAGCGGTCCCTTCAAGGTTCCAATCGCGGAGGTGATCGCCGAGTACATGTCGCTCAACGTGGCGATCGTGACGCGCGCGCTAAAGGTGGAGGCGTTCATCCCGTGATCAGCGTGGAGGACAAACGCGACATCAAGCGTCCGAACCGTTTCCGGAGAAGCCTCTTCGCCATTCATGAGGTACAGGAAATGGGCTGCTTCGCCCAGATCCGTCCGCACCGGCGGCAGCGGTTTGCCTTGCCGGGCGCGGTGATAGTAGGCCGCGATCACGCCGATCTTGGCCGTGATGTGGAACGCCCGGATCCGGTTGCGGTCCACGTTGATATCTTCCTCAAGGTCGGAATCGTAGAGTCCCAGCATCGAGATCGCCGTGCGGATGACATCCATCGGGTCGGCGGTTTTGGGAGCGCGGGTCAGGAAGCGGACCACCCCCTGGGGCAAATCGCGGCGGGAGCGCAGGTTGTTGCAGAGATCGGCGAGTTCTTTTTTATTGGGGAGATGCCCGTGCCAAAGGAGGTGAATGACCTCCTCATAACTGGCTTTGCCAGCCAGCTCGCCAATATCGTAGCCGGCGTAAATGAGTTTCCCTTCAAGTCCCCGAACGTCGCTCAGGCGGGTGCTGTTAGCAACGATCCCTTCAAGTCCTTTCGCTGTTACTGGCATAAATTTAATATGCGCCGAAAAAATCCAACAAGCAATGGTTATTTTATGGCAAGAAACGGTTACCTAAAAAAGGTCCAGTTCCGTTTGCCCCGGGGCGATGTCGTAAAGCACCGGGGCGTTGAGGAGCTCTTCGAGCAGCGCGCGGTTGGTTGCGGCGGCGATGTCGTGTTGTGCCTCGGCCCGGTTGAAAATGATTCCCGCGAACGGTAATCCGCGTGCCCGGATGTCGCGCACGGTGAGCAGCGCGTGGTTGAGCGCGCCGAGCCGGTTGCGAACAACCACCGCCACCGGCAGGCCGAAGTCGGCGGCGAGATCGGCCACAAAATAATCGCGCGAAAGGGGAACCATCCAGCCGCCCACCCCTTCGACGATAAGGGACTCATGCCGCTCGCGAATTCCCCGGAACGTCTCGTGAATGAGCGGGAGATCGGCGGGCAGGTTTTCCATTTTGGCGGCGGTATAAGGAGCCGCCGGGGTCCGATACCAGACCGGGTTGATCACGTCGAGCGGCTCGCATCCGCCGCAGGCGTCATAAAGCGTCCGGGCGTCGTCGCGGCTGCCGCAGCAGAAAGGCTTCATCGGCGCGGTGTTGTGCCCCGCATTTCGCAACGCTTTCACCAGAAGGGCGCAAACGTAAGTTTTGCCCACGTTGGTGTCCGTGCCGGTGATAAAGAGGTTCATGCGATCAGGCGCCGATTTCCTCGGCAATCCTGCGGATGATGCAGTCGGCGTGACGGTTGATTTCCTCGCCGTCCCGGCCTTCGATCAAGAGCCGGATTTTCGGTTCGGTGCCGGAATAGCGCAGCAGCACGCGGCCCGCCCCGTTGAGCGAGGCTTCCGCCGCCGCCACGAGTTCGGCAACCTGCGGAATCGCCTCGATGGGCCTTTTTTCGCACACCTTCAAATTGCGTTGGGCTTGCGGATATTTGACCAGGCAGCGCTTCAATTCGCTGAGCGGTTTGCCGGTTTGCACCATGATACGCAGGATTTGAAGGGCGCTCACAATGCCATCGCCGGTCGTGGCAAAGTCGCCGAAAATCATATGCCCGCTTTGTTCGCCGCCGACGTTGTAGCCGCCGCGCATCATCTCTTCGAGGACATAGCGGTCGCCCACTTGGGTGCGAATCACTTTGCCGCCGAAAGGCTCCAGCGCTTCATCGAGCCCGAAATTGCTCATCACCGTTGAGACCAGGGTGTTCTGGGCGAGGCTGCCGGATTGGAGAAGGTCGATGGCGGCAATCGCCATAATCTCGTCGCCGTCCACAACCTCGCCGTTCTCGTCGCAAAGCACGAGGCGGTCCGCATCCCCGTCATGGCTGATGCCGATTTGCGCGCCGGTTTTTTTGACAAAAGCGGAGATCTCCTCCGGGTGCGTGCTGCCGCAATTTGCGTTGATGTTGCGGCCGTTGGGGGAGTTGTGGGCGATGTGGAGTTCCGCGCCGAGTTCCCGCAAAATGCATGGCGAGGATTTGTAGGCGGCCCCGTTGGCGCAATCGAGCGCGATCGAAACCCCTTCGAGCGTCAGTCCGCGCGGGAAGCTCGCCTTGGCAAACTCGATGTAGCGACCCAGGGCGTCGTCGATGCGGGTGGCGCGGCCGATATTATCGGCGGTGGGCCGGATCGACTCGATCTCCCCGCTAAATACGAGGTTCTCGATGCGGGCCTCGATTTCGTCGTCGAGTTTGTAGCCGTCGTGCCGGAAAAATTTGATCCCATTGTCTTCGTACGGGTTGTGCGAGGCGCTCAGGACGATCCCGGCGTCGGCCCGCAACGAACGGGTGATGTAGGCGACGCCGGGGGTGGGCAGCGGCCCGATGAGCAACACGTCCACCCCAAGCGAGGTAATCCCGGCGACCAGCGCGTTTTCGAGCATGTAGCCGGAAATGCGGGTGTCCTTGCCGATAACGATTTTGGGACGGGTGCCGGGCGCGTGGGGGCGCCGGTTCACGCGGGCAAAAATATGGGCGGCGGCCCGGCCCAGCTTCAGTGCGGTTTCGGCGGTGACCGGTTCCACATTGGCAATGCCGCGGACGCCGTCGGTTCCAAAAAGTTTACGGATATGGTTATCGCAGGACATGAGAAGGTGGGTTGCTAGGGTTCATCGAGGTCGTATCGATCGTCTTTTTTATGAGAAACCACAGGATGCTCGCGGCCAAGAGCGCCATGAGCTTCGCCTCCCAGTTCTGTAGAATCAGGTTCTTCATATTTTTCGAGTAACAGGAGTTGGCCCAGGCGTTTCTTGAACGTATCGGGGTCGAAATCGCGTTCGATCCGGCCCCGATGACAAATCGAAACATTCCCGGTTTCCTCGCTTACCACAATGGCAATGGCGTCGCTTTCCTCGGTGATCCCGAGGCCCGCCCGGTGTCGCAATCCCAGGTTGCGGTCGAGGTCGTGCCGTTGGCTGACGGGGAAAATGCAGGCCGCCGCGAGAATCCGGTCGCTGCGCAGAATAAGCCCGCCGTCGTGCAACGGCGTTCGCGGGTGGAAAATGGTGACGATCAGTTCGGGGGAAACCTCGCTGTCGATCAGGACGCCGCTTTCGGCGAAAGCGTGGACGTTCGTGTCCCGTTCCAGGGCGATCAACGCGCCGAGTTGCCGGTTGGAAAGCTCAAAAGTGGCTTCGGCAAGTTCCTCGATCGTTTCCTTTTTTTGCGTCGCGGTGGAGAAAATATGCTGGCTCCCCAAGGCGGCCAGGGCGCGGCGCAGCTCGGGTTGAAAAATCACCACCAGCGCCACCACCAAAAAGGCGGTGAACGAGCGGATCAACCAGTAAATGACCTGCAATTTGAGCAGTTGCGAGACGAGCGTGAGGGTCAGCAGGATCACGAGCAACCCGGTGAGCACCTTGGCTCCGCGCGTTCCGCGGAAGTAAAGATAGCTGTAGTAAATAACGACCCAGAGGATCGCGATCTCCACCCCGGAGCGCCACGTCGCCCCGATCAAATCGAGCAGGGAAAAAGCGAGGAGCGCGGTCATGCGTTCAAGATCGCCTCGGTCATCGTGAGCGCCTCCCGGTTGGCTTTGACGTCATGGACCCGGAACACGGCGGCCCCCAGCTCACGGCCAAGGCTCGTGAGGGCTACGGTGGGCCAGAAACGTTGAATGAGCGTCATGTCGTCGATCAGTTTTCCCAAAAAATTCTTACGCGAAACCGCCCACACCATCGGGCGATCCGGCAGTTCCGAAGGGCACAATTCGCTCAAATGGCGCAGGAGCTTCAAATTGTGTTCCATCGTTTTGCCAAAACCGGGACCGGGATCAAAGGCGATTCGCAGCGGGTCAATCCCGGAGCGTAGGGCGAGCGCGGCGCTTTGTCTAAAAAAATCCCGAACCTCGGCGACGACATCGCCGTAATGGGGGGCGGCTTGCATCGTCCGGGGTGTCCCCTGCATGTGCATCAGGATCACCCCCGCCCCGCTTTCGGCGGCCACTTGCATCATGGCAGGGTCTCCCTGCAACGCCGTCACGTCGTTGATGATCCCGGCCCCGGCCTCGACCGCCGCGCGAGCCACGGCGGCTTTGGAGGTATCGACGGAAATCACCGCCTTTACGCGCCCCGAGAGGGCTTCGATGATCGGGATCACGCGGGCCAGCTCTTCGGCTTGTGAAACCGGGACCGCCCCGGGGCGGGTTGATTCGCCGCCGATGTCGATGATCCCGGCTCCGTCGGCATCCATCTGGAGGGCGTGGGCGATGGCCGCGTCGGGGTTGAAAAACCGGCCGCCATCAGAGAACGAATCGAGCGTCAGGTTCAAGATCCCCATAATGACCCCGCCCAAGCTGAAATCAAAAGTGCGGTGCTTGGTTTGCCAGAGCATGGGTTATTTGTCCTATAACTCCCATGGGACCTATGGGAGTTATGGGACTTATTTTTCCTTGGGAGCGTCTTGTTGGAGCTTGGCCAGTTTGGTGCTCACCTGGAACTCCCGGTAGGTCAGCGTTTCGCCGGTGGCCTGGTCGGTCCAGCTTGTCTCTTTGGCAACGAACGTGGGCGGCGGGACGTAGGCTGCCTTTGGGAGCGCGTTCCAGCCGGAGACCAGGTAGAAAGCGCCCAGATGCGCCAGGACCACCCCGGCAATCATCCATTTGATCCAGCCTGGTGTCATTTTTTGCGGCTGCGTTCCCCCTCCTCGATGAGTTGCCAGAACCCCGGTTTTTTGCTCAACGTCTGGTCTTCCTCTCCCATTGGCAGCTTGGCCCGGAAGAGAAAATCGCGAATCGTGTTCTTGTGCAGGACGCGCTGGATGGTGATCCCTTCGGCGGCTTTTTCGAAATAAATGCGGTGATCCTTGGCGCGGCAGCGGTAGAGCGCCCGGCCCTCCCGCTCCATTTTTCCAAACCGCTCCTTGTCGAGGGTGTCGAGGTCTTCGGGAAGCAATTGGAATTCCATGAGCAATTCCAGTTGAAGCTCTTTGGGGAGAGCGGACATCTCGGCGGCGCTGATTTCGTTAAAGACGATTTGAAACATGACTTTTCTCTTTATAGCGGGAAACCGCGCCCCTTTCCAGCGGGATTGCGGGCTAATTGTAATACCGGACGACCCGGCTGCTGATGGAGGTGAAAATGTCCCACGGGATCGTGTCCGCCCGCTCGGCCAACTCGCCGGCCAGGATTTCCTCGGCTCCCTGCCGGCCGATCAGCACGACCTCGTCTCCCTCCGCCGCTTTCGGGACGGCGCTCACGTCTACGAGGATTTGATCCATCGTCACGCGCCCAAGCAATGGACAGCGCCGCCCCCCGATCAGCACTTCCGCGCCGTGGTTGGAGAGGTGCCGCGAATAACCGTCCGCGTAGCCGGTGCAGACCGTCGCGATCCGCATTGGGGTCGGAGTAACAAAGGTGCGCCCGTAGCTTACGCTCCGGCCCGCGGGAACCTCGCGCACGAGCGTGATTCTCGATTTCCAGGCCAGAACCGGCCGCAGCCGCTCCTGGAATTCCGGGATTGGCGAGCTTCCATAAAGCAGCAGGCCCGGCCGGATGATCGCGTTGCCGCCCGCCGCCATCGCTTCGTCGCGAAAAAGAACCGTCCCGGCGCTGTTGAGCGAATGGACCGCCATCGCATCCAGACCGGCCTCGCGCAGTCCCGTGACCACTTTTTTCCAGTGATCGAGTTCCTGAACCGTCCACGAGGCGTCTTCGTCGGCAACCGGCAGATGGGTCGCAACCCCGGCGAGCCGAATGCCGGGCAACGCCGCAATCGCCCGGGCCACACCGATTGCTTCCTCATGCCAGACGCCGATCCGCCCCATGCCGGTATCGACTTTCAGATGGAGATCGAACCCGTGCTTGCTTTTCGGGTTGAGCCGTTGAAAAAGCGAGCCATAAGCCCGGGCTTCCGCGAGCGAGGAGACCACCGGGATGAGGTGATTGCGCACGAGCGCTTCCCGTTCTTCCGGCAATGCCGGGCCGAGAATGACAATCGGGGTGTCCGGGGTGACGCGGCGCAGTTGCAGCGCCTCGGCCACGCTCGCCACGCCAAACATTTCCACCAGGTAGCGCAATTCCCGCGCCAGTTCCACCACCCCGTGTCCGTAAGCGTTCGCCTTCACCACCGCCATGATCCCGGCCTGTGCCCCGGCGTGTTCGCGGATCACGGCGACATTATGGCGCAGGGCATTCAAATCAACTTCCGCCCAGCAACGACGAAACGGTTCAGAAAGAATGGCAGACATCGGTATGTCTCTATGACCGCACAATTTGGGCCAAATCACAACCGTCAACTTGCTCAGCAGGGAATCCCCTGCTATGGATTCCTACTCCTTCCCATGAAAAAGATCTTTTTCGTTTTGGCGTTTTGCGCCACCCCCGCATTGGCCCAGATTTCCGTCAGCCCCGGCGAGACCCCGGCCTCCGCGACACAACCCGCCCGGCCGAAGCCTCAAAAACAGGTCGTCGTTCGCCGTGCGGAACCGGTCAAGTCGGTCGCTCCAGCCCCAAGCGCCACCCCGGCTCCAAAAAGAAAAGGGGGATTTTTCGGCTTTTTTCGGCGGCTGTTTTTTGGCAGCGGGGAGAGCGGGAAGGCGGTCCCGGCCACGGCCACCCCCACGCCGACTCCAAAACCGACCCCGGCGGTTCGCAAATCCAAACCGGCCCCGGCGGAAGCCACTCCGAAACCAAGCGCCACTCCAAAAAGCACGCCCCGGCCCGAGGCTACGCCTGCTCCCAAGGCCACCCCAAAACCGACCCCGGAAGCCACTCCGGTTGCCACTCCGACTCCAAAACCGGTTGCCACTCCGAAACCAACTCCGGTTGCCACGCCAAAACCGACTGTTACGCCGAAGCCAACTCCGGTTGCCACGCCAAAACCGACTGCGACCCCCAAGCCGACCCCGGTGATGAGCGAGGCGGTTGCTGAAATTCCGATCCCGGTCATCCATTCCAGTCCAACCGACGCGGAAGAGGCCCAGTATGCTAAAACCAAGCAGCAGGCGTTGAAAGACGCCCGCGTGGCGGAATTGCACGAGAAAATGGGTTCCATCCTGTCGGCGCATCCCGAAGGCGGTGAAGCTTACAAAGCCGCCGCCATTGAGTATAGCGAAGCGCTTTTCTCAAAAATGCGCCAGATCGACCCGTCCAACGCGGAGCAGATCACCCGCAAAGAGAAGGCCACGCAACGCCGCTTGCAAGCCGGGTTGCCCATCGTGCAGTAGCAGGGAAAACGAGAGCCCCCACTTGCGCGGGGGAAAATATGAGTTAGATTAAAAACAGGAAGACGCCGCTGGTTCTTACCGAGAGTCTAAAAAACTACGATAGAACTGGTTCCCGGAGACAAAAACGAAGGGAAAAAACAACGACGCCTTCCGATTTTTTTGTACGGATCAAGAATAGGAGAGCCGTAATTTTGGTTGCAGAGAATGGGGTTTTCCTTCATATGACTCGGTATGAAAACCCCTCGCCTGTTCGCATTCATTTTTCTCGCATTGTTGACCGGCTGCACCACCCGGTTAACCGACTTTACGATCATCTCCACCAAAAACGTCGATCTTAGCGTCATCGGGCGGGCAAGGCGTGGTGCGGCTCGTGTTGAAGGCAAGGATGTCGCGCACATCATCATCTTTATCCCGACGGGCGTTCCCAACATGAAAGAGGCGATTGACCGGGCGATTGAAAGCGTGCCGGGAGCCGTCGCCCTGGTCGATGGAGTGCTTTATCAAAGATTCTTTTGGATTCCCTACATCTATGGCCAAAGCGCGTTTGTTGTAGAAGGGACGCCGCTCATCAACACGGCGCAGGCGAGCCGGTCTCTTCCCGCAGAACACCTGGTTGCGACCTACGACGCCCAGCAGAAGCGGTTCACTACCGAAGCGGTTTCTGCGGAGCGTTACCAGGCTCTGAAATTAAAACACGGGCTCACCCGCTCGCCCGAGCGGATGATCCTGCAATAACAGCGCCCTCACACCCCGCTGATCTGGCGGCACGCTTTGACGGTGTTGGCCATCAGCATGGCGATCGTCATCGGGCCGACCCCACCGGGCACGGGAGTAATCGCCGAGCATTTCGGCGCGACTTCCTCAAACGCCACGTCGCCCACGATCCGGTAGCCCTTGGCGGCGGTTGGGTCTTCCACCCGGTTGATCCCGACATCGATGACAACGGCTCCCTCGCGGACATGCCCGGCCTTGACGAAACCGGGCCGGCCAATGGCGGCGACGAGAATATCGGCTTGCCGGGTCAATTCCGCGAGGTTGCGGGAACGGGAATGAACGACCGTCACGGTGGCGTCGCCTCCTTTGCCTTTGGCCATGAGCAGCAGCGCCATCGGTTTGCCGACAATCATGGAGCGGCCAATGACCACGGCGTGTTTCCCGGCCGGGTCAATGCCGCTGGCGAGCAAAAGCCGCTGGCAACCGAGCGGGGTGCACGGGACAAAGCCGGACGGGTCGTCGAGCGCAAGTTTGGCGACGTTGACCGGGTGGAAACCATCGACATCCTTGCGCGGGTCGATGGCCCGTATCACCGCGGCTTCGTCAATATGCGGGGGGGGAGGCGATTGGACGAGGATGCCGTGAATGGCCGGGTCGGCATTGAGTTTTTCGACCAGCGCGATGAGTTCCTCCTGCGTGGTGGTGGCGGGCAGTTCGTGTTTAGCCGAGTGAATGCCGAGCTCATGGGACATTTTATCCTTGGACCGGACGTAGGAGCGGGAGGCCGGATCGTCTCCCACGAGCACCACCGCCAGGCCGGGAACGATCCCCCGGGCCTTGAGCGCTTGCACCGCGCTCCGGGTCTCGGCGTGAACTTGCAGGGCGATCTGTTTGCCATCGATGAGTTGCATGGGGCGGTTTTAGCCGGAAAAGCCGTGGGAAGCCAAATGCGAATTTTCCTCTACGTCTAAAAAGCAAACATCCGGACCAAGGGTGAACCCCGGCCCGGATGTTTGAAAGAATCGCGCTTGGGAGAAACTTATTTTTTCTCGGGAGCGGGCGTCGCGGAGGCTTCGGCTTTCTCCGGTGCCTTGATTTCGAGCAGTTCGACTTCGAAAATGAGGAGCTGGTTGGGTCCGATCATGGGAGGAGCGTTCTCGCCATAAGCCAGGGCGGGCGGGATGAAGAGCTGCCATTTGGAGCCGACGGGCATCAGTTGGAGCGCTTCGGTCCAGCCGGGGATCACCCCTTCGAGCGGGAACGTGACGGGAGCTTTGCTTTTGTCGAACTCGGTGCCGTTAAGGAGGGTGCCGCGATAGTTCACGCTGACAGTATCGCTGGCCTTCGGTTTGGGTCCCTTGCCTTCGGTGATGACTTTATACTGGAGGCCGCTGGCGGTCGTTTTGACCCCTTCCGCGCTCTTGTTCTGCTCCAGGAATTTATCGGCTTCGGCTTTGTTCTTCTCAGCCGCCGCTTTTTGCTTGGCCTGCATCTTGGTCTTCATCTCTTCCTGGAAGGTCTGAAGAGTGGTCTTCATCTCCTCTTCGGTCATCACCGGTTTACCGGCAAAGGCGTCCTGAATCCCTTGGGCGAGGAAGCTGGGGTTGATGTCGAGATCGGCACGCTTGAGATTGTTGCCGATGTCGACACCAATCGAGTAGCTGACCTTGTCCTTGGTTTCTTTCGGGGCGGTCGGTGCGCTCTGGGCAAAGATAGAGCCTGCAAGCGCCAATGCCAGACCGGCGGTGAGTGCGATTTTCATAAGTATTTTGGGTGGGTGTTTGAGAACAAACGGGGGACATCGTTCCTTTGGCCGTAATGAAGATGGCGACCAAAGAAGGCGCCCTAGCGTTTTGCTGGCGCGACTGTTATCTGCCAAGTTCCCCAAAACCAAGCAAAAAAAGACCGGAGAAGGCACCTGTCCTTCTCCGGTCACTATCCGTGCGGTTTTTTTCCGGTTACCGGATATACGAGTAAGCGCCGGGGCAGCCGCAAGCGCTGGCCCACGGTTTTAGAATCCCGCGATGGGTGCGCACAATCGTGCGCTCGCCCACCGGCTCCAGAACGGGCCGGGTGCGGATGACTTTGACCGTGGTGAAGCGCTCACCGACTGGCATGAGCGATCCGCTCCGATAGCTCACCGTCCGGTACATATGTTTCTTGTGATGAATCGTCTTTTTGGTGACGACCCTGGTGGTTGTGAACCGTTCGCCGACATAGGACGGCCCCGGGCTGATGTACTCGCCGGCACCGCTGAATTGGCGGCCCGTCCATGCCATCGTGCTGCCCACGGCCCTGAACGGCAGGGCAACCACATTGCCCAAGGTATGGAACGGCTCAACCGGTTGACTCCAGGTCAGCCGCGAGGGGCTCTCCATCAGACACCTCGATTCTCTGATGACCACGGGACGTTGAACCGTACACACGGTGCGTTGGATCACCCGTTCCCTGACCGGCGCAATCCGCGTCGTCATATCGGAACAACTGCCGCAACCCAGGTTAGCCATAGCCAAACTGCTTGAGGCGGCCATTAAAATGGCTGCAAGCCATTGGATTTTTTGTTTCATACTATCCTCCTTTAATTCAAGTTTCGGACCACCGGACCGCTTTGGCCTTACGATTCGTTTAATAGATTGGTTTACCGGTAAGCCGCCGGGATCTGGGCAATTCTTTCCCGGTCGTGCCCGGGATCAGCCCGGTCGCAAATGCCGCTCGATTTTTTTGCCCGGTTGCGGTAGCATGCTTCCGAATGAAACGAAAAATCCTCGTCCTCGAGCTCTGGGGACTCGGAGACCTTACTTTTTCAACCGCCCTGCTCCAACGGGCGCTCCAGGAAGGGGACGAGGTGCATCTCGTCGGAAAAAGCCATGCCAAGCCGCTGCTGGAACCGACCTTCCCTTCGATCCGCTTCTTTTTCTTCGAGGCCGGTTGGACGAAGTTTCATCACAAATATCACATCTGGAATTGGAACTGGCGCGCCTTTTTGCGCCTCCTTTGGCACCTCCGCAAGGAACAATACGATGTGGCGGTGAGCACGCGCGACGATCCGCGGGATCATCTGCTCATGGCTTTGATTGGCGCCCGCAGGCGCATTGGATTTTCCCATCGCGGCAGCGGGCTGCTTCTCACCGACGCGGTCCAGCGTACCGGCGGCTCTAACCAGCACAAAGTGGAGGACTGGCGTGATCTCGCCGTTGCCATGGGTCTCTCGGGTATGAAGGAGGTCCAGCCGAGGCTGCGCCATGAGGCTTACCGCTCCATCCGGATCGACACCCTTTTTGCGGAATTGAGCGTGCCGGTTTTGGTGCTGCACGCCGGGGCGCGAATCCCCGTCCGGCGCTGGCCCGTCGCTTATTTTGAAGAGTTAATCCAGCGGCTGCGCCAGGAGTTTACTTTCCATTTGATTTTGATCCCGGACCCGGACGGCTACGGCTCGCCACTCGCTTCCGCAGCCGACACCGTGCTTCACGATTTGACGCTCACCGAGCTGGTTGATGTTCTGGGCCGCGCCGATTTGCTCCTGGGCAACGATTCCGGGCCCGCCCACCTGGCCGCCGCTTGTGGCCGACCCACGATAGTCCTGTTCGGGCCAACGAATGCCGATTGGTTCCGGCCATCGGGAGCAATCCACCAGGTCGTGATGCGGGACCTCTGCCGTTACCGTCCCTGCTTTGATTATTGCCGCTTCGCCGAGCCTTATTGCCTGACCCGTTTGCGGCCATCGGCCGTCTGGCCGGAAATTCGGGACCAGATTCGCAATCTGGTTACCAAGGGAGTGCTGCCTTCCAAGCTGCTGGGCGGCTCCTCAGCGCCCGCAGCCGTTCCAAAACCGCTCGTCGTGCTCATCACGGCCACTTACCGCCGGGCCGAACATTTGGAGCGGATGCTCGCTTCGCTGGAGCCGGAAGCGACCCCGCTGGCCGTACTGGTGGTGGACAACGCCGACGATCCGGCGACGGCCGCCGTCGTCGAGCAAGCCCGCGCCCGCCTGGAGATCACGCGGCTGGTTCCGGGCAAAAACCTGAGCTGCGGGGGCGGGCTCGCCTTAGGGGAAAAATATGCCTTGGAACAGTACGGCAACCGCATCAGCCATCTTTGGATGATGGATGACGACATTTGCCTCGCGCCGGGCGCTTTGGAGCGGCTGCTCGCCGCCATGCGCGAGGAGGGGGCAGACCTCGCCTGCCCCATGATTACCTGGTCCACGGGAGAAATCGGCTGGTTCCCCGGCCTTTTGGAAGCGGGTCCGTTTGATGGTTTGAGGAAAGGGAAAATCCGCACTCCGGAAGCCTATTTGGAGAAATTCGGCCCGAAGCCAGTCCGGTTCTCCTGGGCGACCGGCGTTTCGTTGCTAATCACGCGGGAAGCGTTCGAAGAGGTCGGATTGCACCGCACCGATTTCCAGATTCGGGGGGAGGATTTCGAGTTCAGCCTCCGCGTCAGCGCCGATCGGAAGGCGATCTTTGTGCCGGACGCACAACTCACGCATTTCTGTTTTTCCGGGCCGTTCACGCCCGAGGCGATTGCGGCGGAACGCCGGAAGCAGATCGCCATGCTGCACAACGTCGCCTACATCGGGTGCCGGTTGCCCCATGGACGGCGCATCTTCCGGTGCCTGCCGGGCAATCTCTGGCGGCACCTCAAAAACTGGGGTTTGAGCGGATTGCCCGAAGGGTTGCTGGCCTATTGGAAAGGGGCGGTGCTCGGGCACCCGGCCGGGAAGGACGCCACGGAACCGGCGAAACTGCTGGTTTTTGCGCACACCCCCCCACCGCATCACGGCCAGAGCTTCATGGTGAAACTGATGCTGGACGGTTTGGGGGGCGATGCCCGGACCGGGCCGAGAAACGCGGAGCGCAAAATCGCCTGCTACCACGTCAACTGCCGCGTCTCCGACGACATGGAAGACATCGGTTCGATCCGCCTGGGCAAAGTGTTCCAGTTGTTGCGCTATTGCATGGAAGCAATCGCGTGCCGGTTCCGTTATGGCGTGCGCACGTTTTATTATGTCCCGGCTCCCGGGAAGCGAAACGCCCTGTACCGCGACTGGATTGTGATGGCGCTATGCCGCCCGTTTTTTAAGCAGCTTGTGCTGCATTGGCATGCGGTCGGTCTTGGGGAATGGCTGGACCGCGAAGGCAACCGGTTGGAACGGTGGATCACCCGGCTTTTGCTTTCCAAACCGACGCTCTCGATCGCCGTGACGAACTCCACGATCTGTGATGCCCTGCAGTTCCATAGTCGCCATGTGGAAATTGTTGCCAACGCCATTCCCGATCCATGCCCACGCTTCCGTGAATCGGTTCTTCCCAGATTGATGGCGCGGCTTGCCGCCCGGAGAAAGTTGTTGAACGGGAGTGAACTTTCCATTGAAGAGAAAGCACAGGCGGGTGGGGACCCGGAATGCTTCAGGGTTGTTTACATGGCTCGCTGCACCGAACCGAAGGGTGTTTTCGATGCCTTGGATGGCGTCGCCCTTTTAAATCAGCAATTGCAAGGTTCGGCGATCTGCCTCCGCATGGAGGTCGCCGGAGAATTTGTCAATGGACAGGAGCAGGCCCGTTTTGAGCAGCGTTGTTTGCAGCCCGATCTGCTCAATCAGGGTGCTTCCATCGTGGGCTATCACGGGTTTTTGTCTGCCGGAGAGAAGGAGGCGTTTTTGCGTCAGGGCGATTGCTTCGTGTTTCCAAGCCATTGGGAAAGTTTTGGCCTGGTTTTACTGGAGGCGATGGCTTACGGCCTGCCGATTGTAACGACGAGATGCGCCGCGATTACCGAAGTGATGCCGGTGAATTATCCGGCAATGGTGTCGCTGCATTCTCCGTGCGAGATTGCGACGGCGATCCACGCTTTGCTTTGCTCCGATTTATTCGAAAACTTGCGAAGCCATTTTGAAGACAATTTCTCGGAATCTCGCTATGTCGCAAAGCTCCATGCTGCGATTCAAAACATTTCAACGTAGACGGGATCGCGTGAAAGAATAATCAGGAAGCCAGAAAGCCAGGAAAAAGAGGGGTGGAATTGGAGATTATTTTTTGGACGCGCTCACAACGGCGATCCGTCCCTCTCACCCCCTTTTCTGCCTTTCCTGGATTCCTGGCTTCTTAAATTCCAAAACACCTCTTACGGCAGACGCGGCCAGCTAAACGGGATATTCCGGGCGCTGACGGAGACGCGGGCAAGATTCGAGGATTGAGTATAAAGCCGGGTGTCGAAATCCCGGCTCGCGTAAGCGCCATGGAACAGCTTGCGCAGACGGTGCCACACGATCATCGGGAGCCGTAAGCTCCGCATCCAGGGAGAGGTGGATTGCTCGCGCCACCGCAGGCTTTCTTCACGGGCCAGGTTTGTCTGGCTCAAGTTCTCCCGGGTCAGCGTGAAAGCGGCCAGCGGTTTGGGCAGCACCGCCATTCGCACTTTGGCCCGGAGCAGGTCGGCGATCCAAATCGCGTCGGCAACCACTTTCCATTCGGGGTTCAACCAAAAGCCCCTCTCAATCACCGAACGCCGGACAAACGTAGCACAGGAGAGGGCATCCCGGTGCGAGAGCCTGAGGTGGAGCGGGGTGGGGAGGATTGCCCGGCGATAGGAGAGCAGCGAGCCCGCTTCGTCGATCAAGACTGTGTCCCCAAACAAAACATCAATTGCGGGGTGTGCTTCAAAAAACGCCGCCACTTGCGCCAGGGCGCCCGGAAAATATTGTTCATCACAATTGAGCCATGCCACGATGTCGCCGGTTGCTTTTTGGAACCCACGATTGATGGCGTCGTACATTCCCGAATCGCTTTCAACAAAGAGCCGGGCGTGGGTGTTGGATCGGACCCAGTCGGCCAGTTCCGGGCCGCTCCGGGCATCCTGGATGAGGTGCTCGACTTCCACTTCGTCCCGCTGATCCTCCACGGAAGCGGCGCACAGCTTGAGCCAGCGCAACTGCCGGTAACTGGGCGTCACAATCGTGAACTTCAGGGGGGAGGTCATGGGGGGCAGAAAGAGAGCCGGGACAGGTGATTCGCAACAAGCCGGCCCAATGCCTTCAACGGCTCGAGTTCTTCCTTGGGCGGGGTCACCAAAACCATATATTCCAAATACGCGGCCAGAAGTTTCCATTCCATTCCGTCGATCCTTGCCCTTTTGGCGTAGTCTTGAAAGAGCGGCGAAGCGATCAACTCTTGGAGCCGGGAGAGCAGTTGCTCCGGGGAAAGATGTAAAACCAGCCGTTGAGATTGGATGAGAAAATGAAACCAATCCCAGCCGGGGACGCCCGGATTTTCTCCCTGTTCCCAATCCAAAACCACCCAGCCTCGGGGTGTCACTTTGATATTCCACGGCGCGAAATCACCATGAGCCAGCGTCACGGCAACCCGGGTCGTTCCCATCTCTTTGAGGCTTGGAGCCAAATCGGGGGCGGCGGCTTGCAAACGCTGCCAGGCAGGAAGGTCTCCCAAAGCCACCTCTCCGTCCAGAATCCAGGCTCCCAATATCGAAGCGATTTCGTTTGCCGACTCCAGCCCCGGGGAATCTCCCGCCACAAACGCGGTGCTAAATGCCGCAACATTCCCGGTTTGGAACCGCTCGGAGATGTTTTGAAGATACGGCGCATTTTGGTTTTCATCCAAAATACGGACTTCCCGCGCAATCACCTCTTGGGCGGCTTTCGAAACCCCCGCTTTAATCACCACGCGGTTCCCGCTCCCGCCGGTCAGAATCATAAACCGCTGCCACTCGGTAAGGGGATTGCCGCAGAGGATGGCGAAATCGGCAGCCCCGTCGTTTTTGGCGAGGATTTTTTGCGTGAACGATTCAGCCGGGTCAAAGCGCAGTTCTTCGGAAAAAAACAGCGGGAGCAACCGGAGCCGCAACGCGAGGCAGAGCAAATCCCGCAATCGTCGCGCTTTGAAAGTTTGGGCCGGGTAGAGTGCCAGAGATTGAGCGGAAAAACGGGCTTTCCCCGCCAACACCAATAGCGGGTGACCAAATTTCCTGATCACGACCACCTCGCAACACGTCTCGCCATTTTGAAACAGCGAACGCCACGCGTCGGATTTGGGGAGGGGATTGAACGCGGTCATGCACGGGAATTTAAGATGACGGCCGCGGCGTTTTCAATGACGGCGGAGAGCGGGGCGTCGGCGGAAACCTCAACCAGGTTGAAGCCGAGGCTTCTCAGTTCGCGGGCGCGAGCGAGGCGATCGGCGATTTCTGTTACGCTTAGCTCGTCTTTGCGGGCGTGGATCACCTCCGGATCGGCGACGAGGCTGATGACGACATCCGGTTTTGGAACCAGCCGCAGCGCCAGCCGGACCCAAAAAGGCGCGGCTCCGTAGCGGACGCTTTGCGGATCAAGGAGGTAGTTGAAGAGATACCGGTCGCCCAGAACCAGGCGGCTCCGGCGCAAGTGAGGCCGGATGCGCAGCACGTAGCCAAGCCAGGCTCGCACGATGTTGCGGGCGAGGCGCGCCAGCGAGATGAGATTTCCAAAAAATCCGCATCGGCACGGGCCGGGTTCAAAACGGCCGCCCCCGGGCGGGACATCGGAGCGGAGCGGCTGCGTCCACGGAGCGATCCAATGGTGGTAGCGCAAGGAGTCGAATCGATCGGCCACTTTGGGGAAGATCCCTTGGGCAACACTCGTTTTGCCAACCCCGTCAGGGCCGATAAGGACCGTCCAACAACCGCGATTGTTAGTTTTAGTCATGGCTCAATGATTCTCGGAAAGACCGGAACGCACCATTTGCTGGTACACTTCATTCATCTTTTCCGCCATTTTTTCCCAAGAAAAACAGTGTGCGATTCGGATACGGGCGTTCTGCCCCATTTGTTGCCGTAAAGGTGAATCTTGAGCCAGGCACAACATGGCACCGGCCAGTCGTGCAACGGTTTCTTCGACCGTGCCCGGTTCGACCGCAATGCCGGTTTCGGGAGTCACGAGCAATGCGGGGCCGCCACGGTTCAAGCAAATGACAGGCCGCCCCGATGCCATCGACTCCATGCACGCCACGCCGAAAGCCTCGTGCATGGCGGGATGCACCAAGACATCGGATTGTTCCAGCTTGGCATATAACTCATCCAATTTAGGCAGCCTTCCCCAGAATTTGACTTGGTCGCCGCAGCCTAGTTGTGCCGCCAACGCTTCCAAAGTCGGCCGCTCCGGGCCGTCGCTGGCCAGCCAATACTCGGCTTCTGGGAATGTTTCAAGCAGCCTCGCAAATGCCATGAGGCTCAGGTGGTAGCCTTTCCAATGCACCAGGCGCCCCATGCTGATGAGGCGGAAAGGGCCGTCTGACTTTGGTTTCAATGCGCCGAACATGGCCAGTTCTGGTGCCGAGAGCCCGCATTGCGCTTGGACCGAATGAAACGTGGGTCGAAACCAGGCTTGGACTCTTTCGCCCGTTTCGTCTGTGGCCGAGATCACGGCCGCCCGCCGCATCACACAATGCTGCACCGGATCAAAGCGGAAAATTTTTTGGAGAAAGCGTCGGAGCCGTTCGTAGCGTTGTTGCTTGGGGGTGAGGCTCGACAAGAGTGGTTCCGGGGTTACTTCGCCGCCACCGACCGGGCCGAAGACAAACGGAATGGGCAGCAGCCCGATCCAGGAGGGCAGCCAGTAATTACCGAATGTAACATGATGGGCGAGATCAAAAGCGGTTTGGCGCAACAGTTTTCGGGCTTTGAGCCACGCACCGATTTGCCACAAATAATAAAAAACTTGCACGCCTCGGTTCCCCTTTTTCCAAAAAGTGAGCCAGGCGGGCGGGTCGTAATAGACCCAATGGACGTTTTGGACCCACTCCAGTCCCGATCCCTCGATAGCCGCTTGGTTGTTGGAACGCGTGATGACCCAAACCTCATGAAGGCGGCTCATCTGTTCCGCCCAACTCCAGCCCACGCCGGGTTCCGAACCCTTGCCCGGTTCGCAGGCATAGGCGGAGAGGAGGATTTTCAACCGGGATGGCATGCAGGGAAGTGGGTTAGAGAACATAACTTTCCGAGGTGCGCGCTTTCAAGAGCTTATGGATTTCTAAAAGGACGATGTCTGCAAGTTCCTGCGGAGATTTGCTCCCATCCAGAATGCAAGCACCGGAAAGTCGCTCTATCACAGCCAAGCCTTCGTGATCCTGAGCGTTTTTCATGATCACAAAAAACAAGTCCGGCCGGGGGGTTCCCCCAGAGAAAATTTTGTTTAGGAAGTTCAACGGCCTTTGACGTTGATTTAAAGCATTCTGAAGAAAGGCAGCGGAGGTTTGAGTGATCACCACGATCTTGTTTTTGGCGCGGGTTCTTGCAATGCGTCTCCAATATACCCAGGGCTTGAGTGTTTGTTGGTTATATGGAATCGAACTGAATCCCAGCAAGGTTCGTGAGGGGCGCGCCGTGAGTTCTCTGAGCAAACTTTGTACATCGTATCCCTCCGTCATGAAAAAGGCGATCATCGGCATCGGAGGCCGCAGGGTCAGGCAAAGTTCCGCCCAGAAGAATCGGGCGAGGCTCCAAAGTGTTCTCGCCGGTTGTCTTGTGAATTGCCGGAGCCATAGCGTTTTGCGCAGTCGAGATTTTAACAGCACCGCATCCTGGAATCGTTCCGATTGAGCCATGCACCACAATTCATTGCCGAGTGCCGGACCGAATGCCTCGGTTAACCCTGACTCGATTCCTATGGGATCTTGCGCAACGGCTTCCAGAATCGCCGGACGGTAGGTTTCTTTAAAAAAACCTCCCCAAAGGATGCTGGAAAACCAGACGATGAGGGCATCGTCAGCCAGCGAGGGCCGCCGGATTACAAATTGCCCCGCTCGGGATGCGCCGAACAGGCGTTCATTGGATAGAAACGAGGCTCCCCACCATTCGACCGAAGGCATGATGTCCAGGTGACACCAATCGTAAAAGAAACTGGTGACATAGGATCGGCGCGCTATCCAAACCGGCGCGCCCAGGCGATTAAGGATCTCCTGTTTGGCTTTGTTGGGAAAACGACAGAGGATGTCGACATCGCTGCCTTGTTCTACCGACAGAAATGGGTCTTCTTTCCTCAAGATCAACCGGTCGGTTCGGCCCGCAAGCAAGCTCTCAAGCGTACTCCGCTGCTCGGCGGTGAGGCGGATGAGAGGTTTCGCGGGAGTGGAAGAGGGTGTTTCGCTCATCAAAAGCGTTTTTTATCTTTGGGTTTGGGAATTACCCCCCGTTGCAAAAGAAACATCAGGATAACCTTTGCGAGATAGAATTTGTTTT
The DNA here is from genome assembly GCA_903933715.1 of uncultured Spartobacteria bacterium. Lineage (GTDB taxonomy): Bacteria > Verrucomicrobiota > Verrucomicrobiia > Chthoniobacterales > Chthoniobacteraceae > UBA695. The sequence goes on along the minus strand of CAIZLD010000076.1, from coordinate 22,076 downwards.
TGAGCTTGAGCAACGCACGGGGTTCTTGGGTGAATTGCCTCCGAACGGCTTTGATTTCAGGGCTGAACTTTTCTTTCTGAGACCACGATTTGCATTCCTCGTGCAGCCGGAACGTGGAGAGCGCCTCTTTAATATGATAAATGCGCCCCGGAAAAGCGTGGCCCAACCGCAGAAACAGGTCGAAGTCCATCGCGTAATGGAGTTCCCGGTTTAGCCCTCCGATCTTTAAGTAGGCATCCCGGCTGAAGAAGGACGATTGCTGGGCGACCATCATGTAAGCGTAAAGACACGCTTTGAAGTCGAAGGATATCTTGGGCTTCAAGGTTTTGGAGCCATCGGGATAGAGGTTATAATAATCGCCATACACCATTACGGTATCCGGATGTTGAGCGTAGAATTCCCCCGCGCGTTTCAATGCGCCTTCTTCGTAATAGTCGTCCGAGTTAAGCCAGGCGATTACATCTCCAGTGGCTTTTGCAAAGCCGGTGGCAATCGCGTCGGATTGCCCTTTGTCGGGCTTGCTTTGCCAGTAGGCCAGCCGACTCTCATATTTTTTAATGATTTCCACCGAACCATCCGTGGAACCGCCATCAATGATGATGTACTCGATCGCGGGATAATCCTGATTCAAAACGCTCAAGATCGTCTGCTCCAGGTAATCCGCCTGATTGTAGCTCGGCGTAATAATGCTAATGACGGGCAGTTTACCCGGGTTGGAAATGGTGCTCATGGTTTGGCGGTGCTTGTTTAAGGTTCAGATGGATCGACTGAGATGCGCGCGATGCGCGCGCAATCGGCAGTTGCCGCGGAAATGCCATTGGACAGCGATTGGCTTATCAATGCATAGATTTTTTGGAAATAATATTCCGGAAGAAGGCTCAACCGAACCAGCTTCGAAAGGGGCGCTTGCCAGGGGCGCAGCCATGATGGCCACCGTTGCAGGATGTGGCGTTCGGTGTAACGGATTCGCTCTTGGAGATGTTTTTGAGGAATACCTCCTCCCATTGTCAAGGGGCCGGTCTTGCTTTGAGCCCAAACCCTGAACGCAACAGTGAATGCCTGGACCGCACAGGCTCTAACTTGCGCTCCGGTGCGCAGGAACCACTCGGTGTCCATGACGTAATGGTAGCTTTCGTCCAACGGGTTTTCGCGGAGCAACGAGGTTTTGAAAACGGTTCCAGATGTTGGTGCAAGACAGAGGCCATACTGGGTCATTGCGGGCCGGTAGCGCACGCAAAACAAAGGGCGCACGGGGAGGCCATCGCCACCGACGAGCATCATGTGGCCATAGAACACGTTCCGGGATGGCTTCGCGTGCATCCGTTCGAGGATGGCCCGGAGGCCTCCCGGCAAAAGAAAATCGTCCGCATTGAGCCAAATCACCCAATCGCCCGCCGCCATCCCCACCCCTTTATTAATGGCATCGGATTGGCCCTTGTCGGGCTCGGAGATCCATTTTAAATGGGGATACTGCTTCAGGATTGAAAGCGTTTCATCGGTTGAGCAGGCATCCACAATGATATGCTCCAGCTCGATCGACGGATTCTCGGCGGATTGCGCCTGCACGCTTTGGATGCAGTTCCTGATGAATGGCCCCTGGTTGTAACTTGCGGTGACGACTGTGAATCTCATAATTTCACTGTGGATCAGGAAATAGCTCGCTTGGCGTGAAAATTAGGAGCGTCCCAATAGCGGCCGATATGAGGCAGAGTTTTCGATTCTGCAGATTTGGCAGATTGAATCTGCGAGATGTTCACCGCATAAATCCGCGAAAGAATAATGAGAAGGGAGAATCCATCGATCATCCCCCCTCCCGCTATCAGGCCATAGCTCACGAACCCCGCCGTGCCCAAAAAAGCAACCAAGGCCAAGCTTCGAACACCTGGCTCCACATTTTGGTAGAATTTATAACGATAGATTCCCCACATCAACCATAGGTAACTGAAAATCATCGCCATGAAGAGGCAGAAGCCCACCAGTCCAAAGATGATCAAGAGATCCGAAATGAGATTGTGAGAAGCGCCCCGGCGAAGCCCGGAAATCAACAGCCCATCCGCTCTCAGTTGAGCATCCAATATATCATCATATCCGTAGGAATAAGTGGATCGGCCGAACCAAAAAATGCGAGAGTCTGATTTCCACTCGGCAATGGCCATTTTGAAAATATCCTCCCGCATCTCATTCGAGCCGCGCAAAAGCACCTTTGCGTCCTCGCCTTTGTTGATAATAATTACTGCGCACGATCTTAGAACCATTGGGGGCAGGTGCTGCATGAGCCCGATATGATATAATCCATTGGCCAGTCCGATCATAAAGATCGCCGTAATGCCCATTAAGATCAATCGCCCATATTTCTTTCGAAAAATATAAACTGATAATATAAAAAAAACAGCAAGAGGGATTGAGGCGCGTCCTCCTCCGAGAATGGTGCCGATCCAGCTCATGCCCAAACATAAGAGAAGAATCCACCTTTGACCCGGCCCTTGGCTCTTGATCCATTCCGAGTGGAGAAAAGTCATGCAGAAGAGGATCGACATCGGCCCAAGGATACGAAAGACATAAGGGTTTTCGGTTGCGCCGATTCCCGGAATATAAAACATGCCTTGAGCAAATTCAACTTTGGTAAGGGTTGGATCGCCTCCAAAACGGCCCGAGAGCAGAGCATAAGTTCGAATCGCGAGATTTGCCAACAAACAGAACAAGAGAATCTTCCCCATCGTTTTAGGGAAATCTTCTTTTATCTTAAGAGATTGGGGGAAATGCATGAAATAGAAAACTGCGATTGGCAATCCAGCCCATTGGATATAGGTTTTGAGCAGGTTTTTAATGGCAACATCTCCCGCCCAATAGGGATCCCAAATAGTGTACAGCATGTGGATAATATTGTAAGTTATCCATGCAATGAGACACACATTAAAAATCCTGAAAGGGAGTTTTTCTGTTTCAAAAGGAGTTATCGGCTTTTCTTTGCGCCACCATGTCGCTGCAAAAAGGCAAAAGAGAATAGCGCAGGTTATCTCTGACGCCCCAAAGAAAATGCCTCCCGGTATAAAATTCAACCCAAGGGTGCAAATAAAATAAATAATCTTCCAAGTCAAATTCTGCAAGAATAGCACATATAACAAAGCCAAAACAAGAAAGACAAACTTCCCGACTTGCATGAAGTTGCCGCTCCCCGCCGATAAACCGAGGAAAATGGCCAAACCGATCCCGGTGAGATGGACGATGGCTTTCGTTAGATTTTCAGGCAGTTGCTCAAAAGATCGATTCATATGAAATGGAGGGGTGGTTCGGAATACTCAAGCATGGCCCAGAAATCTCTCGTTGCTCATCCCGGAAGCTCCTGCTCTAGTTTTTACCGGATTGCAGTTTCGAGCCTCGGTTGTCATTAGCGATGCAACAGATCTGGTAAAAATTCGGCGTGGAGATGAAAAACTTTTTCATGCAATTTGGCTCACAATCTAAGCAAGCCTCGCGCGACTTCCCAGTTCAATTTTTAGCCCTTCAAAAACTTTCTTTGGCGCCCTGCCGCGATCCATCGTTTTCGGCGTTGGTTGGCAGGCGTGTGCCCTTGGCTTCAGGTAATTGTCATTCAAACGGGTTGTTTTTATAAGTTGTTTTTTACGGAGCCGATTTTAATCTGCTGAGAGCGGTCCTTTTCATTTTAAAGTATGCATCACTCAAACCAATCGGCCAGCAGCTACCGCGCAGAGACAATACCCATTGTTCTTACGGGGACCATTATTCCCAATGGAGTGGTAACCCCCATTTCCAATGCGGAGGCTCGGCGGGCAGAGTATCTTCGATCCATTCGCTTTTACCTAAAGTTTGCCCCAGTCTATTTTTTGGAGAACTCTTGCTATCCGTTGCAGGAGGATCCTGATTTTCGCGAAACGGAGCGCTTTCATGTTCGGCAATTTGAACCGTCCAAAACACCGGAACGCGGTAAAGGGTATCAGGAATTTGAAATGCTCGACACCTGGATAGAATCAGAGGCGAGTCTTCCTGATCGGTGGCTGAAATCGACGGGGCGTTACCAGTTCCTTAACATGGCCGACTTTTTATCAGAATGCCACAGCAGGCGGGAGACCAGCCTTTTGATCGATCAAATTCCACGCTCAAAATTAGCGCGCACGCATATATTTTCACCAACTACGGCATTTTATAAACAATGGCTCATCGGGCTTTATAAAAAATGTGATGATCGCAATGGGGATTGGGTCGAACGCATGATGTTTCGGACTCTTTGCAATGTCCCCCGCAATGAGGTAAAGGCTTTTGCTCATCAGGCAAGGCTTTTGGCGATTTCCGGTTCAACAGGGGATGCATTCCCGTCAAGCCGAGGTCAATGGCTCGTCAAACAAACCCTTCGATCCCTGAATCGCTTAATCGATCAGCGTTATCTTTGGTTTCCAAAATAATCCCTGCGCAGTCGGAAAGACATTGGTCCCGCTGCTGGCAAGGAACTAGTAATGATTCGAAACTTCGCGGTCCAGGAACGCAAACAGATTCTGTTTTTTAAGCAAAATCTGGCGCGCCTCATGGATGGCATTTAGCCGATGTGAATACGTGTCGCGATGCAACACCTCCCGGATCGTCTCAATGCAATCCGGCCGCCGGATATCGATCGGGATAAAGCTATCCTTCGGTAAATAGTTTCCAAGATCCGGGCAGCCGTGGTAAAGCGGCATCGAAAACGACATGAGGCAGTCCGCCGGCTTCTCCGTCCAGTACCAACGCGATACGGTGTTTTCCATCACAATCGTGTATCGACATTGCGAGTGCGCAGCCCATTTGGAAACGGCGAAACCTTGATAGCCGCGGAAGCGTTTTAATGCTTCGCCTCTTCCCCACAAAGCGTAGGGAAGGCCGCTTTGATCCAGGCGTTCCAGAAATTCAAGACGGATTTTGTGCCCCTCAATGTCCTTCAGGTGGGAGCAAATTAAACCCAGCTCAAATTGCTGGCGTTCCGGTCGATATTCTACCTTGTTTAGAAAGTCCCAGCTCTTGCCAACATGGGAATGCACGTAAGGGGGGCTAGCCTTATAAATGCCGCCCCGTTCGATCAAATAATCGCAGTTGGTGTAAAACCGGGAGATATGATCGTGCTCTTCGGCCAGATCATAGCCGAGGTATTGAACATATTCCGCGGGCTCCATGTGAAGTCCCCAAACACGCTCACGCTCCGGCCACGCAAAGGCGGGCTTAATATAACGGTTGCCAACCGGGCGGATGATTGAATTTAAAATTACATAAATGTCAGCCGGACCATCTGCCACAAATAGAGTGTTGCCCCACTGACATGATCCTCCAGGTGTCTGTTCAATGGATCGTTGCCATAACCCCGGGAAATTCCCCAGCAACCGGACTACGCGCATTTGCCGGGGATGCGCCCGGAGGCACTGTGCCGCGCGTCGGCGGATACGGCTCGTGCGAAAATAAAGGAAAATATTGAAACGGTTCAGTATTCGCGGCAAAAGCCCCTGAGCTTTGTTATATAACTTTAAAAAAAAATTCATTATACTATTTCCTTTGAGGGCAATGGAATGGAACGGTTTGCGTATCCCTCGCGGAAGCGAATGAATTTCGCAGGTGTTCCTGCGTAGATCGCCCCAGCCGGAACATCCTTGGTAACCAGTGAATTGGCACCTATGACTGCCCCCGAGCCGATCGTTACCGGGCCGATGACCGTCACATTGATGCCGATCCATATGTCATCTCCAATCGTAATGGGCCCGAATATACTGCCGAAGTCGGAAGTTCGGTGAGATGCGCTAACCAGTGTTAAATTATTTGACGCAAGCAGGTTATTTCCAATTCGGATCTTCGCCCAATCCCAAACTCGAAAGAAATCTCCGATATGGCAATCGGCGCCTATTTCGAGATTCCGTCCGTTAAGAATGTAAAGTGACTCTGAAAAACCAGTTCGTGGTCCTACTTGAACCCCCATGAGCCTCAGAAAAAAACGCCGAATGCATTGTACTTCCTCTTGATTGTGCCGACAGGCAATCAAATTCACAATAAAAAGGATGATCCGCTTCATCCAAAAACGGAGGGCTGAAATCATAAAATAATCACTGGGTTATTTTGCGGGTTAACTGCTTTAAAAGCAATATACCGCGGTAGGGTGCGTAGATCGTGTTCGACATTAGTCCCGCAAGAACCAAGCTGGCTGCTATACCTGCTGTCCCGAATTTAGTTCCTAATACAAAACATCCAAGAAGGTTTAGGGCTCCCATCAATATGGTTGTCCACATAAATGGATTGATACCTGAAGCAAACACAAATTGTCCCCATGCAACGGAGGCAATGCCCAGGAAGTAGTTAAGGGCAAGCCATCCCAAGGTAACGCTGTTGATGTAATGTCCTTTTCCTAGCCAAAAATTAGCAAATACTGGCGAGAACAGGAAAAAACTGGTGCTCGTCAAAAAAGCCACGGTAGACACTACCGCAATCGTCCGTTTGAGCCTGATCAATGCCGCCGTTATATTTCCGGCAGCGAGGGAGGCGGTAAATAGGGGGAGCTGTGGACTAATGAGTTGGGAAACTGCGGAACACAGCATGTCCCCGATTTTTTGCGCGGCGTAGTAGGGGGCCACAAAGGCGGGCCCGAGAATCGAGCCGATTAGCGGGGACTGAATCGCGGAGACGCAATAACCGCTGATGCTGACGATCCCCATAGGAGCCGAGACTTTTAACATGCTCTTGATGAGTGCGGGGTCCGGCTTCACCCCCCAGTCGAGCCGCGCTTCCGAAACTCGATAGCAGATTCGGCGAAGCACGATGAGGAACACGGCAGAGAGCGCAAAAAGGCTGAAAGCCATCGAGAGCAGGCCTCCCCCGGCGAGCAGCGCTATCATTACCATTATTCCTGAGAGAAATTGATAGCAACCTGCCAGAAACCGTCCCATATACATCCGCCCCAGTCCGTCGAGAAGGGCTTGGTATTGGCGAGTTTTGATAAAAATGATGGTCGAGGCTCCCAAGAGATAGAAGGCAACGGTTGTCGCCAGGGTATTTTGGCCACTCAGCTTGGTGTGAGGCAAAACCATCTCGTGCAGGAAAATGAGGATCCCGATGGCGATGAATATAATCCGGCTAAAAATGCCACGGCAAGCAGCATATAAACGGTTGATTCCTTCCCACCCCCGGGGAATATCGAGGAAATCTCCGGGGGGCTTGTCTCCCGTTGCGGCGATGGAAAAGGCCACTTGTCGTGCCAGCACAAAACCGACGCCGAAATCCGTAAGCCCGACGATATTTGCGAGACTCTGAAAGGAAAACCAGAGGCCGGAATTTTCAGGGCTGAGTTTTCGAACGATCAGTGGGATGAGCGCCAGAGTGATTATGCCGCTGGCGAACTGTTGATACCACCCGGCGATAGCTCCTGCCTTTCCGGGGCTCCGGTTTAACCACCCTATTGTTCTAGAGATCACTTGGATTGTATCAATTTTTCGGAAAGGCCGGATTGCGCTGGCTGGTTTGTTTGCGCCGTTTGATTCTCCCCAGCGAGCTTTGTGGAGAGAATTTCCAATTCCTGATTTTTCCACACATCCCATGCTTGCAACTGTTGAGCAAGGCTGTCGGTGCGCAAGGCTGACCCTTCTGGGGTGAGATGATTGATGGTGTCTGCAAAATATTCGCGAGTTGTGCTGGCTCCCAGATGGGGGTCTTTCAACACCGGCAGGTATTGGGCAACCTGCTGGAGGAAGGCTGCATTGCTTCTCTGGATAACGGTGACATCCCGGGGGTCAACGCACATCCACGGCATGGAATAAGCGACGCGCACACGATGGGCAGTGGACCAGTCTCTCAGCCATCCAAGAAGATTTTCTGCTTCGTGCGAGAGCGCCACGGGTCGGAAATTTTCTTGTCTGCCAAACCCGATGAGTCGCCGGTCGGGAGTGGTCATCCACCCACTGGGATGAATATAATCGGGATTGTAGCGGTAGGGAGGAAGCCCCTTCATGGCTTTGCCCAACATGACAAAAAGAAGATAACCGCTGGGGCGCAGGGCGAATATTGAGGATACTTTGGAAACTGGTTGATCCAGCCAGGGAGCCTCAAGCCAGGTAGGGGAGTGCACGGCATAGCTAAGTTGAACCGCCAACGGAGGGGGAGCCAGCGGTTTGGTTAGCAAATCAGGTTCTATCGCAACGATCAAAGTGTCGCCTGGCCGGGTTTCAGAGAGGGCGAAATTGGTGAGCATCGTGGGTCTCATCCCGGCATGAAGCCCCATGTTGACTGCCGGAATTTGGTGCTTTTCAAGCAAACGCTCTCCATCAATGGAAAAGGCGCAACTTGACCCCCCAAAGATTACCGTCTTGTTGCCATATTCCCGTGTGAGCTTATGCGCCCAATCTTGCTTAACCTGGATTGCTTTTTTATAAAAACGGATTTCCGGGTTTCCATAGTACAGATAAGCTAAAGAAACTAGGAACGCGATTGCAGCGGAGGCGAGCAATCGCACGGCACCCCATGGAATACGGGTCTTAGAAGGCAAAATAGATGAATCCATTGTTGGTTTGAGGAGCCAGCAAAACGGTCAGGAAAACAAGAATCGGCACGACGACGGGCCGTCGCAAAAAGTAATAAGGCTCGTCCTTTTTGGCCAATGAAAGCCATTCCATGACAAAAACAATCGTTGCCATGAGAAGAAAGCAGCACAACGCGAATGAATCCGGCCCAGTCCATTGTGCGGGCACGGCGCGAAGCGCCGCAAAATTGTAGGCGCCCGGCGTAAAAAGGGTCTTTAATTTGAGAAACAGCACCCCGGTGCGCGTCTCATAAAAGCAGAGCCACGCGCAAAATGCGGCTAGTGTCGTCAACATCCACCCGACCAAAGGTGGCGTTTTGATGACGGGGTGCGCCAGTCGATTGAGGATCAAAAATAACCCATGCATCGCTCCCCAAAGGACAAAACCCCACCCGGCTCCGTGCCATAGCCCCGAAACAATGAAGACCAGCGCGATGTTAAAGGCCCAGTAGGTCACGCGTCCTCCCCCAAGGGGGATGTAGAGGTAATCCCGGAACCATTGGCTCAACGAAATGTGCCATCGCCGCCAAAACTCCGTCGCGCTCAGGGAGCAATATGGGCTGGCAAAATTCAGCATGAGCCGGACCCCAAGGCAGCGCGCAATTCCCAGCGCCACCATGCTGTATCCGGCGAAATCGTAATAGATCCGCAGCCCGAAGAGCAGATTAGCCGCCCAGATCAGGTAGGGGTTGCTCGCCGAGGCGGGATTAAAAAAAATTGCCAGATTATCGGCCAGGCAGCACTTAAAAAACAGCCCCACGGCGATCCAGCTCGCCCCCTCGTCAATATTCTCCCGGTTCCACTGAAATCGGAAACACTCCATCTGGGGCAGCAGGTTACTGCGGCGCTCAATGGGCCCCGCCACGATTTGCGGGAAAAACCCGGCAAAGTTCATGTAATCGAGAAAACGGGGTAGCGGTTCCTTGAAAACCAGCGTATCAACCACAAAGGCCACCTTCTGGAAAGTGTAAAACGAAATGCCGACGGGGATAATCAGATCGTGCAAAGCCGGAATATCGCGCCCCGTAACACCGTTAAGCCAAAGATGTGCGGAGGTCAGGTTCCAGCGGAGTACCGTGTGCAGAAAGAAGTCGCCGTATTTGTAAAAAAGCAGCGGCAGGAGTTGGAGCGGGATCAGGACAAAAAGATAGCGCAGGGGGGCGCGTCCGTGAATTTCCAGAATCCACTTTAGCCCAAAATAGCTCCCCACCGCGACGACGCTGAAAATGAGGAATGTGATCCCGCTGACGCACATCAGCAAAAATAGTCCCAGAGAAAGGAGCGCCAGTTTATCAAAGCGTTCCGTGGGGTTTTTAACCCAGAACCGCAAAAAAAAGATAACCGCGAGTCCCCCGCAGAGCAGTTGCCAGAATCGGATTTCGGCGAAATTCATGTTAGGGTAAAGATGCAGGGTGGCATAAGGCTTCTTCCTGCGCAATGGCTTTTCCGCGTCGATGGTTCCGAATTGACCGCGCCCGGCTGCTCCTTTACGGTTTTAACCCTTCCATGAAGATTAAGCGCGCTCTTATTTCCGTTTCCGATAAAACCGGGCTGGTCGATTTTGCCCGCGAACTGACTTCCTTCGGGGTCGAAATCGTTTCCACCGGCGGCACCGCCAAGCTCCTCCAGCGCGAGGGGATCGCCTGTGTCGAAATTTCCGATTACACCGGGTTCCCCGAAATGCTCGACGGCCGGGTCAAGACTCTCCACCCGAAGGTCCACGGCGGCTTGCTCTTCCTGCGCGATAACCCATCGCACGCCGCCCAGGTCAAGACTCACGGAATCGAGCCGATCGATATGGTGGTGGTCAATCTCTACCCGTTTGAGGCGACGGTGGCCAAGGAGGGGGTGACTCTCGATGAAGCGATCGAGCAGATCGATATCGGCGGCCCTTCAATGCTGCGCAGCGCTTCCAAGAATTACCGCTCGGTGACGGTCGTGGTCGATCCGGCCGATTACGAAGACGTGCTTTCCACCATGCGCGATAACGAAGGGGAGACGACTCTCAAGTTGCGCGAACGGCTCGCCATCAAGGTCTTTGTGACCACTTCCAAATACGATGGAGCGATCGCCAATTATCTCAATAAAGAGCAGGAGACTACCTGCTCGTTTTCCGTTTCGCTCCCGTGTGCCGCACGGCTCCGTTATGGCGAGAACCCGCACCAGCAGGCCGCCCTTTACGGCAACTTCGATGACTATTTCCAAAAACTCCATGGCAAGGAGCTTTCCTATAACAACATCCTCGACATCACGGCGGCATCGCAGTTGATCGAGGAGTTTTCGGAGCCGACCGTCGCCATTTTGAAGCACACCAATCCGTGCGGCGTCGGCAGCGATCCCGATCTTCGCGCCGCCTGGGACAAGGCGTTCGCCACCGACAAGCAAGCCCCATTTGGCGGGATCATCATTTGCAACCGCCCCCTCAGCGAGCCGCTTGCCCGGGCGATCAGCGAAATCTTCTCCGAAGTCATCATCGCGCCCGACTTTGAGCCGGATGCCCGCGCGCTCCTACAAAAGAAAAAGAACCTGCGCCTCATGCGCAAGATCGCCAATGTTTCCGAAGGGAACGATATGGATATTCGTTCCGTGGTCGGCGGACTGCTCGTGCAGGAAAAAGACCGGGAGGAATTGACGGAAATCGAGAGCAAGGTCGTCAGCAAACGGCCGCCCACCGCCGACGAAATGAAGGCGATGATGTTTGGCTGGAAGATCGTCAAGCATGTCAAATCCAACGCCATTGTCTACGTGGCAAAGGATCGCACCCTGGGCATCGGCGCGGGCCAGATGAGCCGGGTGGATGCTTCTCGCATTGCCATCTGGAAGGCCAAAGACGCCGGGCTTTCGCTCGCGGGGAGTGTCGTCGCCAGCGATGCCTTTTTCCCGTTTGCCGATGGCCTGATCGCCGCCGCCGAAGCCGGGGCCACCGCGGCCATCCAGCCCGGCGGGTCCGTGCGCGACGGGGATGTGCTCGCCGCCGCTGACGAGCGCAAACTGGCGATGGTCTTCACCGGGGTCCGCCACTTCCGGCACTAACAAGCGCAGTAATTTCAACAGGATTCACACGATTTATGAGGATTCACAGGATTACGCATCAAGTCTGGAAGGCTTTTGATGTCTCCGTCCATTTCCCTAAATCCTAGTAATCTTGTAAAATTCTGTGAATCCTGTTGAAGATTCTAAGACTCCTTAAATAACACGGCTATTATGAGCAACGCGCTGCAACTGGGGGTGAATATCGACCATGTAGCCACGCTGCGGCAGGCGCGGTACACCGGGATGCTCGAATCGCACAACTGCGAGCCCAGCCTCCTCGATGCCGCCGAGATTTGTGAACGGGCCGGAGCTGCCGGGATCACCACCCATTTGCGCGCCGACCGCCGCCACATTCAGGATGGGGATGTTTTCCGCCTGCGGGAGCGGATCAAAACCAAGCTCAACCTGGAAATGGGCAACACGCCCGAGATCCTCGAAATCGCGCTGCGCGTGAAGCCCGAGGACGTCTGCCTGGTCCCTGAAAACCGCCGCGAAGTCACCACCGAGGGGGGGCTCGACGCCGCCGGGCAGTTCGACGCCCTCGTCCCGACCGTTCGCCGGTTGAAAATGGCCGGCATCCGCGTCAGCCTTTTTATTGAGCCGGATGCGCGGCAGATCGACGCCGCCGTTGCGCTCGGAGTTCCTTGCATCGAACTCCACACCGGCGCGTTTGCCAACAGCCAGGGCGAGCCACATCAGCGGGAGTTGGCGCGCATTCGCGAAGCGGCGGCCTATGCCCACGGGCTTGGGCTGCGAGTCAACGCCGGGCACGGGATTAACTATGTCAACATCGCCGAAATCCGCGAAGTGCCGTATCTGGCCGAACTGAACATCGGCCACACCATCGTCAGCCGGGCGATTTTTGTGGGGCTCGAAGCCGCGGTGAAGGAACTGATCGCCGCGATGCGGGGGTAGTCCTGCGACTCGGAGTCGCCAACTGACTTCGATAAAAACGGCGCTGGTGGATCGCGATCCACCTACGCGATCCACCTGAGAAGCGGCTTTTAAATCGGCGAAAATCTGCGTAATCTGCGGATCAGCCCTCTTTTCATCCAATCTCCATGGCACCCCTCGTCCAAATCCTAGGCACCGGCATCGATCTCGTGGAAAACGCGCGGATTGCCTCTTCCATTGAGAAATTTGGCGACCGCTTTCTGCACCGGGTCTTTACCGAACGGGAAATCGCTTACTGTGCCTCGACAGCCAACCCGATCCCCCATTACGCCGCCCGGTTTGCCGCCAAGGAAGCCGTTTCCAAGACGTTCGGGACCGGGATTGGCAAGGCGCTCGGCTGGCGGGAGATCGAAGTGTTGCGCGACGAAGCGGGAGCCCCATCCATCGAACTCCACGGCGGCGCGCTCGAACTGGCCGCGCAACGCGGGGTCACCGGGGTTCACGTCAGCCTCACCCATACCGACACCTACGCCGCCGCCAACGCCCTGCTGGTCGGCTAATCTGTCCCATGTTCGCCAACAACTACCCGCCTCCCGGAACGCCTCCCGCGACCTTGACGCCGCGCGGCGACCGGCAGCCGACGATTCGGTGGCTCCAATACGACGGCACGACGCTGGACGAGCGGGAAGTGAGCGACATCGCCGATGTTTTCGAGGGGCGGGGCAACGGCAAGGTCCACTGGATCGACATCGACGGCCTTGCCGATGTGGAGCTTCTGCGCAAGCTGGGTGAGCATTTCGGCCTGCATCCGTTGGCCATGGAGGACGTCATCCACGTCCCGCAGCGGCCCAAGGTGGAGGAGTTCGAAGGATACTTTTTCATCGTCGTCCAGATCCCTTCCTGGGACGAAAAAGCCGGCAGCGTCAGCTTTGAACAGGCGAGCCTTTTTTTGGGAACCGACTTCCTCATCACCCTCCAGGAAAATCCGCTGACCGATGTGTTTGAGCCGGTCCGGGCCCGGTTGCGCAGCGGTCGCGGGTATGGGCGCACGCGCGGTCACGACTACCTCGCCTACGCGTTGCTCGACTCGATGGTGGACCATTTTTTTCCCGTCCTGGAGTCGCTGGGCGAAGATATCGAATCTCTCGAAGACGAACTCCTCGACCGCCCCACGCGCGAGAGCCTTGTCCGCCTCCATGCGCTCAAACGCACCCTGATGATGGTCCGGCGAAATATCTGGCCGGTGCGCGAGCTGTTCACGTCGCTGATCCGGGACGAAACCGGGCTGATCACACACGAAACCACCCTTTTCCTGCGCGATTGCTACGACCACGCCATCCGTCTCATGGACGTGATCGAAAACTATCGCGATCTGACCGCCAGCATGATGGATATTTACCTTTCCAGTGTTGGGATGCGAACCAACGAGGTCATGCGGGTATTGACCGTCGTGAGCACGATCTTTATTCCGCTCACTTTTATCGTCGGCGTTTACGGGATGAACTTCGAGACGATGCCGGGGACCAAATCGCCCGAAGGGTTCTGGATTTGCATGGGCGGGATGTTGGTGCTCGCTTTGGGAATGCTCGCCTTGTTCCGTCGCAACAAATGGATTTGAGCATGCCCGGCTTTGAACTCGTCCAACTCAAGAGCGGCGCGGAAAGCATCCGCTGCCGCAAGCACGGGGAAACGATGCACGTCGGCTCCGGCCCCAGCACCGAGGCGGCGGAGTTGCACGTCAACCAACAGCGGATCGTCGAGCGGGCAGTGGCGTGCCAAGTGGAAGGAAACTCGCCGTTTGTGATCTGGGACGTCGGGCTCGGGCCTGCCGGGAACGCGCTGACGACCTTGGAAGCGTTGCGCGCCATCGACGCTCCCGTGGAAATCCATAGCTTTGAAATCGACACCGCCGTGCTGGAATTCGCGTTGAAGCATTCCGGCGCGCTCGGTTACATGGCAGGTTGGGAGCCGGTGCTGGGAGAATTGCTGGAACGCGGCGAGGTCCAGGCATTACCGCACGTCCGATGGCGGCTGCACCGGGGCGATTATCTGGATCAAATGTGCCACGCGCCGCCCCCCTCCGCCATTTATCACGATCCGTATTCCCCCGCCCGCAACCCGCAAATGTGGAGCCTTGAAGTTTTCCGGGCCGCACGGGAGCGGTGCGCCCCCGATGCTTTGCTGACCAACTACACCCGCTCCACAGCGGTGCGCGTCACCCTTGCACTGGCGGGCTGGGCGGTCGGGTTGGGCGTGGCGACCGGTGATAAAGACCAGACGACGATTGCCGCCGCAAGGGCGCAGATGCTGGAGCGTCCGCTCGATGCTATATGGCTGCGGCGGGTCCGGGCTTCCACCAACGCAGCGGCATTCCGCGGCGGCCGATATGCGCCGGGACCGATTCGTGAAGCCGATTTGAGAACCCTCGAAGCACTGCCGCAGTTTGCCGGGCGGTAAAAACACTTGTCAAGGGGCACGATTCCAAGGATAAACGCCCGCCAATGGTTTTCAGTTCACCGGTTTTTTTATTCCTGTTTTTACCGATTGTGCTGGGGATTTATTTTCTCCTGCCCAAGGCGCTCTGGAACTTGTGGCTGTTGGTGGCGAGTCTGCTTTTTTACGCCTGGGGCGAGCGGATCTTTACCGTCGTCATGATCGCTTCGATCACGATGAACTACGTCTACGGGCTTCTGATCGAGCGGTTCCGGGGGCGGCCGGGAATGAAAGCGACCATGGTTCTGGCGGTCGTGACCAACCTGGGGCTGCTGGGGGCGTGCAAATACGCCAATTTCTTTGTCGTTATTCTCAACGCCGTTCTGGTTCCCCTGAAGCTCACGCCGGTCCATTTGGACCCGGTGCATCTCCCGATCGGCGTCTCGTTTTTCACCTTTCACGCCCTTTCCTACGTTATCGACGTCTACCGGGAGGATGTCCGGGGGCAAAAAAACTTCGTCAAAGTGGCCCTCTACGTCACGCTTTTCCCGCAGTTGATCGCCGGGCCGATTCTGCGTTTTCATCATGTGGCGCACCAGTTTGGAATCCGCAGCGTCAACCTGCTGTTATTTCACTCCGGTATGCGCCGGTTCCTCGTTGGCTTTGGAAAAAAAGTGCTCATTGCGAACACCCTCGCCGGTCCGGCGGATCGGATCTTCAACGCCACGCCCACCTCGCTTTCGCCGGGGGCGGCCTGGCTTGGGATCACCGCTTACACCCTGCAACTTTACTTTGATTTTTCCGGCTACTCCGACATGGCGATCGGGCTGGGGCGGATGTTCGGCTTTCAATTCCCGGAGAATTTCAACTACCCGTATATATCCCGCTCCATCAAAGAGTTTTGGCGGCGGTGGCACATCTCCCTTTCCACCTGGTTCCGCGATTACCTGTACATCCCGATGGGCGGCAACCGGGTCACGCCGCGTCGCCAATATTTCAATTTGGTGACGGTGTTCTTCCTCTGCGGTCTTTGGCATGGGGCCAGTTGGACCTTCATCATCTGGGGGCTCTACCACGGGCTGTTTCTGGTGTTGGAAGGCAAAGGGTTTCTGCGCCGGATCGAGACTTTGCCTCCCTGGGTGGGTCATCTTTATGCCGTATTGGTTGTGATGGTGGGCTGGGTCTTCTTCCGGGCCGATTCGCCGGTTCACGCCAGCCGTTTTCTGCGGGCGATGATCGGCATCACCGACGGGGCGACCGAGAATTTCGCCGCCATGTTCCTGACGCGGGATGTCCAGCTTGCGCTCGTTGCCGGAGTGATCGGCTCCACCCCGTGGGTGACCCGGTTTGCCCGGCGCTTTTGCGAAATCCCTCAAAACGCGGCGGGACGGCTGGCCGTGGAAAGCGCCGTCAACACCGGGCTGATGGCGGCTTTCATTCTGGCGTTGGCCTGTCTTTCGGCCGGCACCTATAACCCGTTCATTTACTTCCGCTTTTAAATGAGCCACTCCAAGCCGCTTCGATTCGTCGCATTTTTCCAGGCTCTCGGGTTCCTGGCGGTGCTGGTCTTGCCGCTGGCGGCCACCAATTTCCAAGCCGGTCATCAACGCAGCGATTCCGAAAACCGAGACCTCAACGACTTCCCCAAATGGGAATGGACCCCGGCGGCAATGGACGCCTTTCCGTCGAAATTCGAGGCCGCCTTCAACGATCATTTTGGCTTCCGCGCCCTGTTCACCCGTTGGCATAGTCTTGCCAAGGTGTATGGGCTCAACGTTTCGCCAGTTGAAAAAGTGACCCTTGGCAAAGAGGGGTGGCTCTTTTTGAGCGAATCGCTCAAGGAATACCGGGGGGTCAAGCAGATCAAAAGTAGCAGCGCCGAGGGTTGGGCCAGGGAGTTGCAAGTCAAGCGGGCCTGGTTGGCGGCGCGCGGCATTCGCTACCTGCTGGTGGTCGCGCCCAATAAAGAGGAGGTTTATCCGGAATACCTCCCCGACAACATCTGCCGCCTGCGGGAGCGCCGGTATCTGGACGAAATCGTCAAAAAATTGAGTCCCGATTTCCGGGAAAACATTGTCGATCTGCGCGAGCCGCTGCGTCAGGGCAAAAAGCTGGGGCTTGTCTATGATCGCACCGACACGCATTGGAGCCACCTGGGAGTTTTTTTGGCCACCAACGAAATCGTGCTGCGCCTGCAAAAATGGAACCCGGAGCTGAAACCGGCTCCTTTGGATCAGCGGCCGCAATTCCCGGTATTGGGTGGCGGCGGCGATCTCGCCCGGATGGTCGGGCTCCAAAACCAGATGTTAGAAGAACGGCTGACCGTTTCGCCGGAACCGGCTCCTTATTCGAACGGTGTCATGCGCTTCAAGCAGGACTGGCCCGAAGATTCGCTTCAAGACCCGCCCATGGTTTTTGAAGGAACCGGAAGATCGACCGTCTTGATCACGGGCGACTCGTTTGGCAGAGGGCTCATGGAGTTTCTCCCGGCGCATTGCCGCCGGGTGGTGCGGTTGCGGCCCGATGTCCCTTACAATCAATGGTTTCAGGGGTTGCTGCCGGGTTTGGTGGAAGCCGAAAAGCCGGACATCTATCTGGATGTGTTTTGCTCCCGAGGGCTGCGCAATCCGCCCAAGATGCTCTTCCCCGGACGGTGATTTAGGAAAGGTATTCGCGCAATTTGCCCACGGTGAACGCGATTTCCTCGTCGCTGATCGCAAACGGCGGCGTGAACGCCAGGATGTTTCCGGCCGGGCCGCTTTGCAGAAAAATCAACCCGTCCCGCAGCGCCCGTTTGACGAGTTGGTTGGCATCGGCCCCGTCGAGATCGAGTTCCAAGCCGACCAGCAGCCCCAGCCCGCGAAGCTCCACGATGTGAGGCGAGTGGAGCCCTCCCAAAGCCTCCAGCAACTGCTCGCCGCGTGCCTTAACGTGCGCCGCCATTTCGGGCCGGGCGTGTTGTTCCAGCGACGCGAGCGCCATCGCGCACCCGAGCGGATTACCCAGGAAAGTACTGGTGTGAAGCGCCTCCCCATTGGATTGCGGCCAGGCATCCATCACCTCCGCGCGGCCGACGCAGGCCGAAAGCGGGAACCCGCTGGTGAGCCCCTTGCCCAGGCAGATCACGTCCGGGATCACCCCCGAATGTTCGCAGGCAAAGAGCGCCCCGGTGCGGTTGAGCCCGGTGTAAATTTCATCCAGCACCAGCAAAATTCCATGGCGATCGGCGAACTGGCGCAGGAGTTGGAGGAACCCGTCTGGCGGGACGATCTCGCCTCCCCGGCCCTGCACCGGTTCCGCGAGAATCGCGCCAATCTGCCCGGCGGCGATGGCTTCCTCCAATTCGGCTTGGAGCGATTCGAGTTGGCTGGCATTGCGGGGGAACGGCAGCAGCGTGGCGAACTCTTTGAGCTGCGAGCGGAACGGCTCGCGGAAATACGGAGTGCCCGCCACTTCCAGCGCCCCGTAGCCGAGGCCGTGGTAAGCGCCGTGAAACGCGATCACGCCCGGTTTGCCGCTAAAAAGGAGCGCGGTCTTGAGCGCCGCCTCCACCGCTTCAAACCCGGAGTTGCCCAAAAGCGTTTTGCCGACGCCCGCCCCCCAGCGTTCAAAAGTGAGCCCGCTCAGGCGGGCGCAAAGCTCGGCCTTGAGCGGCGTCGGGTGGACATCCCCCATTCCGTGAAAAAGCTTGCCCGCTTGAGTGAGGAGCGCCTCCCGCACCGCCGGGTTTGTGTGGCCCAATCCGGCGACGCCAAACGCGCTTGTCCAATCGAGAAAACGGTTGCCGTCCACGTCCCAAACATTGGTTCCCTCGGCCCGATCCCAAAAAATCGGGAACTCGGGGTCCATGTAAGTCACATTGCGCGACTCGTAACGGCGCAGCCGGGCCGCCGCCTCAAGCGAGCGGGGACCGGGAATGGAGGTGTGGAGTTCGGGAAGCATGGAAGGGGAGAGAGTTTCTCGCAAAACACGCTAGGCTGAATCGAAATTCAAAAGCCGCCGCAACCCGGAGGGTTGCCAGCGAATAGCCGGTGGTTGAGCGTTAGCGACACCACCGGATGAGGTGTTGGAAAGAATTCACCCCAAAGGGGTGGCAGAAAACGAGGCAACGCTCTCTGCCACCCCTTTTGGGGTGAGACGTGTTTTTGCATTGAAACCGGTGGTGTCGCTCCGCTCAACCACCGGCTATGGGCTTCAAACCCTTTGGGTTTGGCTCGATCTGAATGTCGATTCAGCATGGGACGTGTTTATTAAGAAGCCAGGAATCCAGGAAAAGAAAGGAGAGGGATGGATCGGCGTTGAGCGTTCCAAAACTAACCCGGAGGCCAGGCCATCGCGCGTCCGCCAAGCAAGTGCAGGTGCAGGTGCGGCACGCTCTCCCCGGCATCGGGACCGTGATTAATGACGAGCCGGTAGCCGCTCTCGATCACCCCGAGCTTTGCGGCGATTTCCTTGGAGGCTACGATCATTCGGCCCAGCAACTCGGCATCACCCGGTTGGGCGTCGCCGATGCGGGGGATGACCCGCTTGGGGACGATGAGGACGTGGACCGGCGCTTGCGGGTGAATGTCGCGGAAGGCAAAGAAATCTTCTTCTTCGTAAATGATATCGGCGGGGATCTCCCTGCGGGCGATCTTTTGAAAAATAGTCATAAGCCAGAGTCCTGATTAGAGCATTGGCCGGGGCGGATTGCCAGCGAAAGTGAGATGCCGGGAACGGCTGGCTCCCGGCAAGGGAGTTGCCGGTCCAGAAGCGTTCCGGGGATTCCCGCCGTTTTCCTGATTCACAAAAACCGATTGCCTCAAACTGACCGCTGCCCTATTTTAGGCAGACTATGACTTTGACCGAAAAGATCCTTGCCCGCGCCAGCGGAAAGACGCACGTGCGCCCCGGAGACAACGTCTGGGTCAACGTCGATGTCCTCATGACTCACGACGTCTGCGGCCCGGGCACCATTGGCGTTTTCAAGCGCGAATTTGGCAAAAACGCCAGGATTTGGGATCGCAAAAAGGTGGTCATCATCCCCGATCATTACATTTTCACCGCCGACGCGATGTCCAATCGCAACGTCGATATTTTGCGCGACTTCGCCAACGAACAGGGGATCGAATATTTCTACGACGTCATTGACGACCCGAAGGGGCAATGGCGCTTTGACACGGCCAAAGGCAACGGCCAGCGGCAGTTTGGGCGGAACTTCAGCGGCGTCTGCCACTCCACCCTCGCCCAGAAAGGCCATAACCGGCCCGGCGAAATCCTCTTTGGGACCGACTCCCACACCTGCCAGTCCGGCGCATTTAACCAGTTCGCCACCGGGATCGGCAACACCGACGCCGGGTTTATCCTGGGCACCGGCAAGCTGCTCATCAAAGTCCCCGAGACGATGCGTTTCCTTTTTGACGGAGCGCTCCCTCGCGGCGTGATGGCCAAGGATATCATCCTGCATTTGATCGGCGAAATCGGCTTCGACGGCGCCACCTACCGGGCGATGCAATTTGAGGGGCCGGGCGTCAGCTCCCTCTCCATGGACGACCGGATGACCATCACCAACATGGCCATTGAAGCGGGCGGCAAGAACGGCATTTTCCCGTGCGACCAAAAGACGCTCGACTACGTGAACGCCCGCACCGCCGAAAACGGGACCAAGAGCACGTTTGAGCCGGCCGAAATCGATGCCGACCAGAGCTTCATCTACGACAAGACGTTCGATTTGAGCGCGCTGGAGCCGACCGTCGCCTGCCATCCCGATCCGGGTGTCCGCAAGCTCGCCAAGGAGCTGGGCCACATCGCGCTCGACCGGGCCTACATCGGCTCGTGCACCGGCGGCAAAACGTCGGATTTCCTCGCTTTTGCGGAAGTTGTCCGCGGCAAGACCGTCAAGATCGACACCTTCGGGGTGCCTTCCACCACACTTGTTTTGGACGAACTCAAGGCGACGAAGTGGGACGGCCAATCGGTTTGGGAAATCCTGACCAGCGCGGGCGTCCGCATGACGGAAAACCCCGGTTGCGCCGCTTGTTTGGGCGGTCCGGTGGACACGTTTGGGCGGATGAACACCCCGCTCAAGTGCATCAGCGCCACCAACCGCAACTTCCCCGGCCGGATGGGACACAAAGAATCACAGGTTTTCCTGGCGAGCCCGTACACCGTCGCCGCCTCCGCGCTCACCGGCAAAATCACCGATCCGCGCGAATTCCTCTGCTAACCGAGACATTTCCTATGGCCAAGACCATCACCAGCAAAGTTTTCGTCGTTCGCGACAACATCGACACCGATCAAATCATCCCGGCGCAGTATCTCGCCCTCGTGCCCACCATTGCCGAGGAATACGAGAAGCTTGGCAGCTACGCCTTGATCGGGCTGCCGGACGATCAGTATCCGGAGAAATTCGTGCCGGAAGGGACCACCAAAACCCCTTACCAGATCATCATCGCCGGGCGCAACTTCGGGTGCGGTTCCTCGCGCGAACACGCCCCCATCGCCTTGGGCGCGGCGGGCGTGGAAGCGATCGTGGCCGAATCGTTTGCCCGCATCTTCTTCCGCAACAGCGTGGCGACCGGGGAATTGTATCCGTTCGACTCGCCCCAGCGCCTGTGCGACATCGTCAAAACCGGCGACGAAGCGACGCTCGACCTCGACAACGACCGGCTCACCGTTAACGGGACGACCTACCAGCTCAAGCCGCTCGGAGACGTGCGGCCCGTGATCGACGCGGGCGGGCTCTTCAACTACGCCCGCAAAAGCGGGATGATCGCCTCGGCGGAATAATCCTCCCTGCGGTCTGGTTCACGCCAAGGCCGCAAGAATAGGAATTTGTCTCTCGCAAAGACGCAAAGGCGCAAAGGAAAGACAGGCCTCCTCTTCTTGGAGTCTTTGCGAGAAATTTAGTCTAAAAGACAACAGGATTAGGCTGAATCGACATTCAGATCGGAGCCAAACCTAAAGGGTTTGAAGCCCATAGCCGGTGGTTGAGCGTTAGCGACACCACCGGTTCAATGCAAAACCGCGCCTCACCCCAAAGGGGTGGCAGAAAGCATCGCCTCGTTTTCTGCCACCCCTTTGGGGTGAATTCTTTCAAACCCCTCTTCCGGTGGTGTCGCTAACGCTCAACAACCGGCTATTCGCTGGCAACCCTCCGGGTTGCGGCGGGTTTTGAATGTCGATTCAGCCTAGTGGGCTG
>CAIZLD010000075.1 GCA_903933715.1 uncultured Spartobacteria bacterium | reverse complement strand
GTCTGTGAATCTCCGATTCAAAAACCGCGAGTTTACAGATCAAGCCTTCTGGATCATTTTCGATTTTTTACGCAATCCACGATTGTCGAAACAGAGTTTCGCAGACACTTGCGTTCCCAATCGGAGATTGGGAACGAGGCTGGGCTTGTGTCTTTACCCATCGCTTAACGTGTGACAGCCCAGTAGGGCGAGCCGCAACGTGTTGTTGGGTTCACCCGGACATTGCGGCCCGGCTTTTTGAGGTCCGAAATGCGATCCTCAATGCGTTATGCCCCAATTAACACAGGCTCGCATTGCCCCGGGACACCCGGGTTCTCCTCCGACTTGGAGCAGTAGTTCGAAAACAGGGGTCGGGACTGCCATGAGCCACGGCAGCCGGGTCTGGTTCACGATGTCCGAAGGGATCGTCTCCGAAATCTTTTTCCCGCAACTGGATACCCCGGCGATTCGCGATCTCCAGTTCATGGTAACCGACCGGCGGGGTTTTTTTTCCGATCAGCGGCGCGATACCATTTGCGATGTGAAGGCGCATGCCCCGGGGCTGCCCGCCTACCGCATGGAGAACCGTTGCAAGCAGGGGCGCTATCATATTGAGCAAGAAATTATTGCCGATCCGGATCGCAGTGTTCTCCTCATCAAAGTCCGTTTGGTTCCTTTTGAGCTGGATGAGCCGAGGCTCTATCTTTTGGTTGCGCCGCACCTTTGCAACCGAGGATGGGGCAACCATGCCTGGGTGCAGGGGTTCAAGGGGGAGCCGATGCTTTTCGCGCGCAATACCGGAATCGATGGTCCCAACGTTCTCGCCATCGGGTGCTCGGTCCCTTTTATAAAAAGGTCGGTGGGTTACTGTGGAACTTCTGACGGCTGGCAGGACGTATCCCAGCATCGCCGGATGGAATGGGAATACGACGCGGCTCCGGATGGCAACGTGGCGCTCACGGCGGAGCTTGATACCGCCCACGATATGAGTTTCGTAATCGCGGTCGGCTTTGGGACGAGCTTCGCGGGCGCGGCTCATCATGTGCTTGCGAGCTTGCTAGACGGTTTCGATGACCGGTTTCGGAAATACTCAGGGAAATGGCAGGGATGGCTTCGGACGCTTGAATTCCCGAACGACGACGCCCTGGGCGATGATACGCCTGCAAAGGTGAGCGCGGCGGTTTTACGAATTCATGAAGCCAAGGAATATCCCGGCGCGATGGTGGCCAGCCTCAGCACCCCTTGGGGCGAGTATCGCGGGGATGGCGAAGCCGGTTACCATATGGTTTGGACGCGGGATCTGATCGAGTCAATCGGCGGGTTGATCGCGGTCGGAGCGCATGGCCGGGCGCGGCGCGTTTTGACTTTTTTGCATGCGACCCAGGAACCGGATGGTCACTGGGCTCAAAACATGTATGTGGATGGGCGTTCGCATTGGAAAGCCATCCAGATGGACGAGATTGGATTCCCGATTCTCCTGGCGTTAACGGCAGCCCGGAGCAAGACGCTTGACGCGGGCCAGCTTGCAAGGTTCTGGCCGACCATCCACAAAGCGGTCCTCTACCTCCTCCGGCATGGACCGCTGACCCCTTTGGATCGATGGGAACAATTTTCAGGTTACTCCGTGTTTTCATTGGCTGTGGAAATCAGCGCGATCAAGGCGGCGGCCAGCTATGCGGCGGCGATCAACGAAAAGGAGTTTGCCGAAACGGCGCAGCGGGTCGCATTGGAGTGGGACTCAAAACTCGACGACTGGATGTACGTCCGGGACACCGCCTTGGCCCGCAAAGTGGGCGTGGAGGGTTACTATGCCTTCATCATCCCCACCGAGCCTTCCGATGTTTTGCCGGCGCAACGCCCCGTTCCCGTACGGCACTGGACCGGAGAAGGGGCGCCGTTGGCGGGCGAAATCGTCAGCCCGGATGCGTTGGCATTGGTGCGATTCGGACTTCGCGCCCCCGATGATCCCCGCATTTTAAATACGCTCAAAGCTATTGATGCCACACTGCGCGTCGAGACGGAAACAGGGCCGTGCTGGAGGCGATTTATCGGCGACGGATACGGGGAGAGCGAGACCGGGGAGCCGTTCCGTGACGACTCGAACGGATTCGGCCGGCCTTGGCCCCTGCTTGTGGGGGAGCGGGCTCATTATGAACTCGCGGCTGGAAATCGGGACGAAGCAATTCGCTTGATGCACGTCATGGAATCGTTTGCGAACGCATCGGGGCTCATTCCCGAGCAGATCTGGGATGCCGCGGACCTTCCAGCAAAAGGTCTCTACACCCGGCATCCCACCGGTTCCGCGACGCCGCTCGTCTGGGCGCACGCGGAATACCTTAAATTGCGCCGTTCCATCCATGACGGACGCGTCTTTGACCTGCCTGCCGAGCTGGAGGAAACCCCGAAAAAATCGCTCTAACGGCCGCGTTTGCCGTTGCCGCGCAGAACGGTAATTAAACCGGCAACTGCAACGCCCAGGAGCACAAGAACTCCCGGCGACGGGAACCTCGGCGGGTTCACCACACCAGGGGACGCCTTTTCCGGAAAATCGTGCCGGGGCGTTTCGTGGCGGAGGGCCATTTGGATTACCTGCGCAAGGTGCATCGCGCGGCGGTCGGTGCCTTGCTCGATCTGCTCGCGGCAACTGAACCCATCTGCGACGATAATGGTTCCTTTTTCCGATTTCCGAATCGCGGGAAATAGCACCCGCTCGCCGCACCGGACGGAAACGTCGTAGTGCTTCTCTTCAAATCCGAACGACCCGGCCATCCCGCAGCAGCCGGTATCGGGAGCCTCGACCGACAATCCCAGTTTTTTCAATACACCTTTTTCCAGCGGCATCTTCGAAATCGCTTTCTGGTGGCAATGGCCGTGCAACAGAGCGTGACCGTCGAGTTTTGGAAGTTCAAAACCGGGAGCTTCCTTGGTTAGAAATTCCGAGAGCAGATAGGTTTGCGCGCTCAACCGTTGCGCGTCTTCATCGTTTGGGAAAAGGTTCACGAGTTCATCCCGAAAAACGGCGACACAGCTTGGCTCCAGACCCACCACCGGTGTTCCCGCCCGGATTTCGTCTCGTAACGTATTGAGCACCTGGCTTAAGGTCCGTTTTGCGAGCCCCAGCATCCCCCAGTCGTAAAGCGGCCGTCCGCAGCAAAGCGGTTTTTGCGGAACGATCACCTCGAATCCCGCGGCTTCTAAAACTTCCATCCCTGCTTTCGCCGTTTCAGGCAGGAAATGGTTGTTGAATGTATCAGCCCACAGAATCACCTTCGGCCGCCGACCCTCAATGCGAGATTGCCGCCGGGCCCACGATTGAAATGTTTCCCGGGCAAAAAACGGAATCTCCCGCTCGGGCGCGATTCCGCCCAACCGCTTGAGCAGGGTGGCGAACGGTTCTGTATGAGTCAGGAAATTAGCCAATCCCGGAATTTGGGAACCCAGCCGCGCCCACCAATGGATCAAGCCCATCGCGTAGGCGGCCGGGGGGCGGATGCGCCCTGCATAGTAATGGGAAAGAAACTCCGCTTTGTAAGTCGCCATGTCCACATGGACAGGGCAATCGCTCTTGCATCCTTTGCAAGCAAGGCAGAGATCGAGCGCGCGCCGCACCGCTTCGTCCCTCCAGCCGTTTTTGCCGATCGTCTCCCCCCGGAACATTTCGAACAACAACCGGGCGCGGCCCCGGGTCGTATGCTCTTCTTCTCGCGTTACCATGAAGCTCGGGCACATTGTCTCCCCCTCCAGCCGTCGGCATTTCCCGACTCCCACACAGCGCAAGGCCGCATGCGTCATGGTCCTGTTATCATTGGGGAATTGGAAATGCGTCTCCGGTTCCCATGGGTGATAATCCGCACCGAGCCTGAGGTTCGAGAGAATCGGATAGGGATCGACGATCTTCCCGGGGTTCATTTTTCCTTCCGGATCCCATATTGCCTTGAATTCTCGGAACGCCTGGATGATCTCGTCGCCGAACATTTTCGGAAGCAACTCTGCACGGGCTTGCCCATCCCCATGCTCGCCGGAAAGCGATCCGCCATAGCTGATGACCAAATCCGCGGCTTCATCAAGAAAGCCCCGGTATTTCTTGAGCCCGCGCGCCGTTTCCATATCAAACGGGATGCGGCAGTGAATACATCCCTGCCCGAAATGGCCATAGATCGACGGCTTATAGGCGTATTTGTCAAAGAGCTTCCGCAGATCGCGCAAGTAGGGCCCCACCTTTTGCGGGGGAACCGCGGAGTCTTCCCACCCGGGCCATGCGGATGGTTCCCCGGGAACAAACGCGGTTGCGCCGAGACCACTTTCCCGCACGTTCCAAAGCTTTTTTTCCTCCTCCGCGTTGGCAAACAACTTCATTGAGGGCGGGTTGGGTTGAGCCCGAAGAGTTTCCATCAAGTGCCGCGCCTTTTCTTCGGCTTCGTCGCGCGTGTCTCCCCCGAACTCCGCCAGCAGCCATCCATTCCCCTCCGGGAGAAGCGTGAGATCGTCCGGGTGAATCCCGGTCCTTTTCATGTGATCTACTAAAATGTCGTCGATTCCTTCCAGCCCGATGGGACGGTGTTCAAGCACTTCGGGGCAATGATCGCCCGCGCTGAAAAGATCGGGGTAGCCAAGAACCAGCAGCGCGCGCGCCGCCGGGTTCGGGATCAATTGGACAGTTGCCTGTAAAATCGTGACGCAAGTCCCTTCCGATCCGACGAGCGCCCGGGCAACGTTGAAGCCGTTTTCCGGGAGAAGTTGTGGCAGGTTGTAGCCGGAGACCCGGCGCGGGATTTTTGGAAATTTTTCCCGGATCAAGTCGGCGTAACGGTCTCGCAACTCCATCAATTTTTGGTAAATCTCACCCCGGCGGCCGCCTTCGGCAATGATCCGTCCCAGCTCCGCTTCGCTTGTCGGCCCCACGGTCATTCTCAGCCCATCATAGGTCAGGATTTCGAGCGAGTGCGTGTTATCCGCCACGCGTGCGCCGGTGCCCTCAAACGCCGCCATGACGGAGTGCACGCCGCAAGAATCGTTGCCGATCATCCCCCCCAGCGTGCAATGCGAATGCGTCGAAGGGTCAGGGCCGAACGTAAGCCCGTGCTCTGTTGCCGCCGCACGCAAGACATCAAGGATGCAACCGGGCTCAATTCGCGCGAGCCGTTTCGCCACGTCGATTTCCAAAACGCGGTTGTAGTATTTGGAATGGTCGATCAGCACCGACGTATTGCACGACTGGCCCGCCAGGCTCGTCCCGCAACCGCGGGAAGTGATCGGGGCTCCGTATTCATGGCAAACCCGGACGGCCTCGATGAGATCCTGCCGGTGGCGCGGGAGGACGACGCCGATGGGGGTCTGCCGGTAATTCGATCCATCGGTCGCGTATAGCGCCTGGCTGCCGGGATCAAACCGGACTTCGCCATCGATGCGACTCCGCAGCGTTTCCTGGAGCATCCTGCGGGTAAGGGCGCGAGGTGGCTTCACCCGGGGCTGTGACACGGCAACGGTTTGAGTGCTCATAAAATTTAGAAATTCTGACGAAAGCGTTCCGCTATTTCTGAGTTGAAACTCACTCCGATCCCGGGAGCCGAGAGATCGGGAGCCAGCGCGCTGTCTGTTACTTTTGGGAAACCCTGGAAAAAAAGGCGTTCGATCCGGATGTGGTCGTGAAAATATTCCGCATGCCGCAGCGGGGGCAGGGCACATCCGGGGTGAAGATGGAGCAGGGGAGCGCAGTGGGTCGAGAGCGGCAGTTGAGCCGCTTCGCAGAGCGCCGCGATTTTCAGGAGGCCGCTGATGCCGCAACATCTTGTCGCATCTGCCATCACAACATCAACAGCCTCCGCCTCGATCATCTCACGGAAGTAGGCGGGATCGTAGCCATACTCGCCATCGGCGATCTCCATGGATGCCGGGCCGCGCTCTCTCAGCCATCGCATTCCGGCTCGGTCTGCCGGTGGAAGCGGTTGCTCCATCCAGCGCACGTCACATTCGAGCGAGAAACATTCCATGGCGTCGAGCGCCTGCTTCCGCCCGTAAGCACTGTTGGCATCGACAAACAACTCTGCCTCCGGGCCGATTGTTTCGCGCGCAACGCGTACGCGGTGACGGTCGCGTTCCGGTTCGCGCCCGACTTTCATCTTAAACCGGGTGATCCCTTCATCGCGCCATTGCTCGAACTGTTTTCGCAGTTGGTCATCAGTGTAAGAAGTGAAGCCGCCGCTGCCATAAATGGGCAACGATTTCCTGCATGCTCCCAACAGCTCAACCAGCGACAAACCGCACAGCCTCGCTTTTAAATCCCAAAGCGCGTTATCAACCGCTGAAACCGCCATCGCTCCCGCCCCCTGGCATCCTTGATTGCGCAAAATGGCTCGCATTTTTTGCCACGCTTTGGGAATCGACATCGCATCGAGGCCGACTACAACTGGCGCGAGCGAATCCCGAACGATTTTTGCGGTCGCGAGATCGGCATAAGTATAGCCCAGACCGATTGTGTCTCCGCTCCGTGCCTGGACCAGCACAAGCGTGGTCTGGCCCCAGCACAATGTCCCATCCGATTCCGGGAAATCGGTCGGAACCGTGTAAGCGGTTACATTGATTTCCTCGATTTTCATCATCCCGGGAGGATGGAGCTCCATGCTTCTTTCGCAGTCTGACGAATGATGCCCGTCTCCTCCGTGTCTCCTTTCAGAAGGGCTCGGGAAAAAGCTACCGCCTGTTCAAAGGTGATGTGCGGCGGCAATGTCGGGACATTTGGATCGGTATATACTTCCAGGATCACCGGTCGGTCCGAGGCGAGCGCTTCGTCCCATGCGCTCCCGATCTTCTCCGGTTGATCCACGCAAATGCCGCGCAGACCCAGCATCTCCGCATATCGCGCGTAGGGAAAATCCGGAACCGATTGCGAAGCGTCGTATCGCGGATCGCCGTTCATCGCCCGCTGTTCCCAGGTGACTTGGTTCAGATCGCGATTGTTCAAGACCATTACGATCATTCGCGGATCGCTCCATTCAGTCCAATATTTCGAGACCGTAATCATCTCGTTCATCCCGAGCATCTGCATCGCGCCGTCGCCAACGAGCGCGATGGCGACGCGATCCGGATAAGCGAACTTCGCGGCCACGGCGTAGGGGACTCCGGGGCACATCGTGGCAAGATTCCCGGAGAGCGAAGCCTTCATCCCGGCTCGGATTTTTAGATCACGCGCAAACCAATTTGCGGCAGTGCCGGAATCGGAGGTTAGAATGCAGCGATCCGGCAGGCGCGGCGAAAGTTCCCAAAAAACACGTTGGGGATTGATCGGCTCCGCCGAATTCATGGCGCGGTTTTCCAATACCTTCCACCACTCGGCAATGCCATTCTCAATCTCATCGCGCCAACTCCGGTCCGTTTTGCGTTTGAGCAGCGGGATCAATGCTCGCAGAGTCTCTGCGCTATCTCCCACAAGATTCACTTCCATTGGGTAACGCAGGCCGAGTTGCCGTCCATCGAGATCGATCTGCACACCGCGCGCCTGGCCTTCCTTTGGCAAAAATTCGGAATAGGGAAAGCCGGAGCCGACCATCAGAAGAGTGTCGCAGCCTTCCATTAAATCCCAGCTCGGCTTGGTTCCAAGCAGTCCAATCGAGCCGGTCACAAACGGGAGGGAATCAGGAACAGCCGCTTTCCCAAGCAGGGCTTTGGCAATCCCGGCTCCCAGCAAATCTGCAATTTCGAGCAGTTCCTCTGTCGCTCCGAGCGCACCGGCCCCGACGAGCATGGCCACTTTTCCCCCCTCGTTCAGCACGTCCGCGGCGTGCTGGAGATCGGCTTCGTGCGGACGCACTTTCGGCAGACAAATGCCGGGGCTTGAATGGATCGTCCCGTGGGCGCGTGGCGGAACTTCCACCGCATCGAGTTCCTGCACGTCATTGGGAATGATGATGCACGTCACGGTTCGTTCCGATTGAGCCACCCGGAATGCCTGGTCCACCAAGTGCCTGATCTGCCTGGGATCGGAAGCCATATGGACATACTCATGCGCGACATCTTTATACAGGCTGACGAGATCGACTTCTTGCTGGTAGTTTCCTCCGATGCACGCGCGGGCTTGCTGCCCCACAATTGCCACCACCGGCATGTGATCCATTTTTGCATCATAAAGCCCGTTGAGCAGGTGAATCGCCCCGGGACCGGAAGTGGCCAGGCAGACGCCTGTTTCCCCGGTGAACTTCGCGTGGGCGCAAGCCATGAAGGCCGCCATCTCTTCATGTCGGACCTGAGTGAATCGGAGCAAGTCCCCTGATCGATTCAACGCTCCCATGATCCCGTTGATCCCGTCTCCCGGGAATCCGTAAATTCGTTTGATGCCCCATTGAGAGATCCGGCGAATGAGAAAATCGCTGACATTCATAATCTTGAGTTTGATCGAGCGCTGTGAGTCGGAGTTCGGAAATCCGTCTATTCTTAATCGTGCGCCTTCGGGGGAAATGCCTTATTGATTGAATGAGGCAACGGGCCAACAAAAAGCTGCCTGGGAGACGATTTCAATCGAGGAGTCTCAGAATGGAACCTCGCACGCTGCTGTAATGCCGTTGGGCCGTTTTAGCTCCTTTCCAACCGAGAAACGCTTGAACGGAGGCGTATTTCATGGAAAGGCGAGGGGGCGAAAGGTGGCCGCCGAGAGATTCGGCCAAGCTTTGGGCCCGTCCGACTAAATCCGGATTTTCAGGGTAAAAATAGATAAGGTATTTTTGAAGATGGGAGACGCAGGCGGCCCGCATGCGCTCACTATTTTCCAAGGCCCGCATCCGGGCGATATCCAGCTCCAGCGAGAGCAGCTTGGCTTCGATTTTTTTTCTGGAAAACCCAATCTGGCTCAAGCTGCCTGAGCCCGTTGTTCGATAATAGGCGCGAGCGTCCGGCACAAAATGGACCTCGTCACTGACCAGGATGACCCGGCAAAAATATTCACCGTCATCATCCGACAAAAGCCGGGTGTCCCAAGGCCCGGCGGCTTCGGTGAGCGCGCGGCTGACGAGCCAGACGGTCGTCTGCATGTAGATGCCGTGCTCCATTTTCCGAAGCATCCATTCCTTCGGGCTCAGGTCGCACCAAAGGGCTGTGGGGTCAAATCGGGCTTTCCGGGTTCGTCTATAGAAACGTCCCCAGGCGCACGAGAGCAACGGCCTTTGGGTGTGACATAGGGAAAGCGCGGCCAATTGGCGCTCAATTTTGTCCGGGGCGATCAAATCATCCGCATCCAGCCATTGAATGTAGTCGCCCTGGCAGAGTGAAAAGGCTTTGTTTCGGGCCGCCGCCGCGCCTTGGTTTGGTTGCGTGATGACGCGAACGGAGGGAGAGGCGAAGCGGCGCGCAATTTCCAGCGTTGCATCGCTGGAACCGTCATCGACAATCACAAGTTCCTTTCTCGCCCACGTTTGATCCAGCGCCGACCGGATCGTTTCCGCGATCCATCGCTGGGAATTGAATGCAGGTATGAGAATGGAAACGAGCGGTGGCATGCCCCGTCATTTCGCATCGTGGCATTGGGGCGGCCTTACCCGTACAAACTGCCGCCGGCAAAGTGAGTTCGGACCCAGTTGCCGGCGGGTTGGTTTGGGGGATCTCTAAAACGGAGGTCTTAGGGAGCGAGAACCTTGAAGTTTTTGGGCGCGCTCGGGGCGGTGGCGGTTCCTCCATCCTGAGCGGTCACGAGCGGGTGAGGGTAGACCAACGCGGTGTACGGATAATATTTGTTTCCGGAAGCGGGCGCGCTCATCCAATAGTCACGGCCTTGTTGAATAAACGTGGAGTCTTTCGCGTTCCACAATGTTACCGAGGTGACGGCCGCTCCATTCATGGTGTTGTTCCAGAAATGGCTGTTAGTGACTTGATCCTGTGCGGGCCAGGTGGTCTTGAGCGGGTTGAAGAACTGGGTTTGCCACGCTTCCTCCTCGGTCAGGGCAAACGCGGTCGCGCTGCCGCTATCGCAAGTCATTGTATTGTTGTAGGCGAAGGTGGTTCCCGCCCGGATATAAAGCATCCGGTAAGTCTTATACGCCTTCATAATGTTGTTGTAGAACTCAACCAGGACGGTCCCCCGGAAGTCGGTGGAGGTGTTACCGGTATAGTAGCCCTGGTTCCCGTGGCAGTCGAAGAACAGGGAGGAGCCGTTGGTGTAAGCGCGTCCGTCAAACGTGTTGCGACGGATCGTGGTGCGCGTCCCCTCCTGATGATAAATCTGCTCGTTGGGCGCGACCGGCGTGCTGTTATTGATCGTGAAGGTGTTGTCCTCGATGCAAAGGGTGTTGATCGAACCGGGCTCGATCGGACGCTTCCACGCGTAATCGTCGTCTCCGGTGATGCCGACGCCGATGTCGCAATTGACGAATGTGTTGTGATCGATCACGCCGTACACATAGCCGTCGGGATTGACCGCGCGTTTGCCGAACGTGAAGTTGCAATGGTCAACCCGGAGCGAGGTGATCGGAGTGCCGGTTCCGGTATGGCTGCTGCCCCAAATGATTAGCGTGGGGGACTTCGTGCCTCCCGCATTCGTAAAATTGATTCCCGAGACGCGCACCGGTTTATTGGCAGAGAGGGAGATCACCATCATCGTGATGCCGTTGGCGCTGATTTTGGTCGATCCCGATCCCGCTCCTTTGAGGGTGATGGCTTTGGTTAATTTAAGCGTGGAGCCCCAAGTGGCGCTGCCGGCCGGAATGTTGACGGTATCGCCATCCACGGAGGCTGCAATCGCCGCGGAAACATCGGTGAGCGAAGCGGAAGCAGCCGTTCGGGTGGCAGCCTGTGCAGGAAGAACGCTGATCCCTAGGCCAATGGCAGTCAAAGCGAGGTAACGAAGATAGGATTGCTTAGAAAACATGGGAACAATGGGTAGCAAACGCTGTGCCAGAGGACGCACGGATGTTAAACAACTTATACTACAGGGCGAGGAACCACACCCTTTCCCGCGGCCCTCTTTACCAACCGGCGGGTATAACTTTCGCCCAGAATCGCTTCGGCGGGCCGGTCCGTTTTTTCCATCGTCATGCGCTGCACGCACCGGGGCGCCGCATCCTCAAGGAGACCTTGATTTCCAAAGCAAACATCGACATCGGCCATGATTTCCTCAAAAAAACAGCGCGAAATATTTGCGTCCGAACTCGGGAAAGCCACCGCCCCGTAATCGAGCGAAAACCGCCCCTTGATGAATCGAACGCTTTCGCGGGTTTGGCGCAACTGTTCTCGCAGCGGGAGATTACCATAACGCGGGTGATCGATGCTATGAGCCCCGATGGCGTGCCCCTCTTTCAATAGCTCCCGGACTTGATCAGAGGTGAGATAGGGGCGCGCTTTTTTGAGATAGGCGTCGAGGTCGTAGTCGAGCAGCGCGGCAATCGGCTCCAGGATCAGGCG
This sequence comes from uncultured Spartobacteria bacterium, assembly GCA_903933715.1. GTDB lineage: Bacteria > Verrucomicrobiota > Verrucomicrobiia > Chthoniobacterales > Chthoniobacteraceae > UBA695. The sequence continues at coordinate 48,871 of CAIZLD010000075.1, read as the reverse complement.
GCGCGAGTAATCGACGCCGAGCACCGCTTCCGTCAAATCGGACGAGCGCAACCCGGCCCCGTCGAGAATCCGCCGCAACGCGCATTTTTGCCTCGGCTGGAGAACCGTCCCGCTCAAGGCGTCCGCGAGCACGCTTTTTTTGAGATCGAAAGCCCAGGCCCGATTATCCACAAACGCGCTGCAAAGAAAAAAAGTCGCGGGAATTCCTTTGCGTTTCAAAATGGGGGCGATGATTTCGTGGCATTCGCGCAATCCGTCATCAAAAGTCAGCAGCAGGGAGTTTTTGGGCAAGGCAATTCCCGTGTTGAGGCTGGCGAGAAAATCGTGCAGCGAAATGGGGCGATAAATTTGAGCGAGAACGTCGAGATCCCGGCTGAACCGGGCCACGTTGCGGAAACGATACAGCCGGTCCACGTGAGGCACACGGGCATCGCTCACGATGTGGTAATAGACGCCCAGCGGATTGACGGGTTGCAACCGGCGCAAAAGAGGGAAGGCAACCCGGCCGTAAACCGGAGTGAGCCAGCGATCAAATGGCGGCTGCTCTTTCATGCGATCAGGGTTCGTCTGTGTTTTTCGAGGCGGCTATCGCTGGAAATGCGAGCGCCATGAAAACCAGCAGCGCGGAAAAGTGACTGGCCAACGAGTTGAGCGAAGACTCTGTGGCGTTGTGGAGTACCGTCATAAACAGAAGACACAACCAAAGGCACGCCCAGTCAAAATCGACAAGGAGCCCCTTAACGGCCCGGTAACACGAAGACAGCAGATACAGCGTCAGGAGAAGCAACCCAAAATAGCCTATGTCGAGCGCCGCATCGAGATAGCCATTGTGAGCCTCGCCGACAATATAGTGAATGCGGGTGAGCGGCGTCCAGAAACTGCCAAAACCGAGTCCGAAGAACGGCTGATTCGATGCCACGGGAAGCAAAGCGGCCCAGATCGCGGTACGCCCGGTGAAGGTCGCGTCGCGCCCAAGCATTTCCAAAAAGCCGCTCAAAACCGATATGGTCAAATAGGGAATAGAAATTCCGTAGGCCAGCATTGCCGTGAGCGACGCGGCGATTGGGAACGGCCTCACCACACGTTCCTGCGCTCTTCTCCACAGCAAAAAAGCATAAAGCAAAAGCCCGAAAGCCAGGACGACAACCGCCGTCGCGGGGTAGGCACCCCCGGGCCCTTTCAAAATCCAGAACGTTAGCAAAAGCAAAAAGATTTCTGCGTAAGTGTGATTTTTCGAGATCGCAACATCGCGTCCGTTCCAGCGGCGAACCAGGGTCCAGATCAGGAAAAAAGCGCAAACGACACAGAGTCTTCCCAACCCGTTTTTTTGAAGCGCCACCCCGATCCACATTCTTTTGCCGCTCCAATGGTGAAACTCGGTCCCCAGGGCGGGGATATGCCGGATCAGGAATAACGAGAATGGAATGAGAATATAGGCCGTCCTTCGAAAAAGGCTTTGCATCGCCTCGCGCGGAGCCGGATCGCTGGCAACGACAAGCGCCATGATGATCGCCACCAGTTCCCGAAACCAGCGCTTGAAAGAGACGAAGGGAAGATCAGACCAGAATAGCGTGATCAGCATATAGATGAGCAGCAACATCAACCAGCGGTTCTCGCGAAAAAGCCGGGTCCAATCAAAATTCCGTTTGAGCAAAATAATAAAACCAATAAAAAAACACAGAGTCAGAAAAATGCGATCCATGGAGCTTCCGGAATAAAAATCAGCGCCCCCAAACCAGATTCCCAAAGGCTTGGAAGCGCAAATGAGCATCCAGGCCGTCGGCAGCCATAGGCAGAACGAAACCTTGTTGCGCGTCAGCTTATAGTCAAACCGCAGGAGGTATGCGATGAACGCGACGCAGAGTAGGAAGGCCGGTATTTTCATGGGATCTCGTCGTGGATTTTGTGGAGTTCTCCCCAATCCCCGCCGCGATGCAGTTGAGCAAAAATCTTGTCCATCACCCGCGCAGTCCAAAGGATTTCACGGGCGGGAATGGGGGGTGGGGTATTATTTGCGATGGCATTGTAGAAGGATGATATCAGCCAATGCATTCCGGCTTTGGGCTGGAATTCGCGCCGGAGCAGCAGGCGGAGATTCGTCGCGACGTTCGAAATGCACTCCTTTGCGGTGACAACGGGCGGAATGAATTTTTGAGCGTAGCTCTTGAACCGCCGGCCCGGGAGCCGTAACAGCGTCTCTTGATCCTGGTCGAGAACGAGCCCGTTTGCCGGGCCGAAAATCCGAAACTGATTGAGCGCCGGCTGCATCTGCGAGGAAAACGTAAAATAGGCGCTCCGTTGCCGTCCTTCACTCACCATCACCCGCAGCTCATCGACGATCTCCTCTTCCCCCAGGCTCCGAAGCATCGGGCTGACGTATCCGCACACCTGGACATCGGGATCATCGCCCTCAAAATATTCCGCCAGTCTCGCCATTCCATGGCTGATGACGTTCTGGAGCAATTTGCCGGGGAGCTGGCGCACCCAATGCCCGCTGTTGGCCAACAACGCCCGGGCATACGTCGGATTTCCGAGCTCATAACAATAATAGCTTTCCATGTGAACCGGGGCGCCTCCGAGATACCCGGTTTGGATGAGCCCCCTCATCCGGCGTGCAACGGGTGAAAATTGCAAGTCGTGCCCGGCTGTTATTTTAAGGCGCTTCGATTCGGCGCAGTCGAGCAGTTGCCGGGTCTCTTCATAGTTCAACGCGAACGGCTTCTCGATGTAGAGATGCGCTCCGCTGGCCAGACATTGCATGGCGATTGGAAAATGGCTCCGGGGCGGAGTGGTCAAATGGACCACGTCGGGACGGCAGGCGTCGAGCAGCTCACGAACGTCCCTGAACGCATGCGGGATGTGATAGCGATCGCAACATTGGCGCACCATGAGGGGTTCGCAATCGCAGGCGGCGACGACTTCGCAATCGCCGACGCGCTGGATCTCCTCAAGATGGGCATCGGCAATTTTTCCACACCCGATGATAGCGACCTTAAGCATGCGAATTCGCTCCTTTGCAAAAATCGAAGTATCGTTTCAGCCCTTCCGTTGTGGGCACGCGTTGAGACCATTTCAGCATACGCTTGGCTTTCTCATTCGAATAATGAGTTCGTTTCCAGCAGGCCCGCCACTCCTTCCGATTATGAATGGGCGGCAATTCCCCATGGGACCAAGCGGAAATCTTTTCCCATAAATAGCAAAAAAGGTAACTGGCGAAATGCGGCAGGTAAATGGACGGAAAGCCCCGCACCTCTTTTTTGTAGAGCCGGAGAAACTCGCGGCTGGAGGGGAGATCGTCATCGACGGCATTTAACACTTCCCCGTCGATTCCGGGCCTTAGTCCAGCCAGGGTAATCAGTTCCGCACAATTTTCAACGTAAGTGAGCGGAACCGGATTGGCTCCGCCCAAGTGAAGAAAAATGCCGAACGTATCCAATCCAACGCGCCCATGGATGCGCGCTTTGCCGGGCCCATAAACGACGCCGGGTCGCACCAGAACATGCCGGATTCCATACTTGGCCCAATATTGAATGACCAGTTCGTCCTGCTTGGCTTTGGCGTAAGCATACGCATCGCCGCGTGGTTCCTGCTCGGTGGGACACGACTCGTCAAGCAAGCTGCGCCGGGGCTTCTTTGAATTTGTGTAGACAGCAAACGAGCTGACATTCACAAACCGGGTCAAGGCTTTCCAATGGCGCGCTGCATCCAGCAGATTCCGCGTCGTGACCACCGAGTTCATGAACGAGTCGGCAAACGATTTGGTGCCGGTCCCCGCAGCGAGGTGATAGATCACGCGCACCCCGCGGGTGGCCCGCTCACAATCTTCGCGCGAGAGCAAATTGCCTTTCACAAATTCGAGAGCCGTGGGATTCGAGAACCGGCGCAGATCGCACGAGGGTCGCACCAGGCAGCGCACTTTGCGAAACCCACGCTGTTGCAGTTCGTTGACAACCCGGGTCCCAATGTACCCGGCCGCGCCGGTCACCAGGATCGGGTCATCCGGGCCGATGATGCAATCGTCCATGACTATTGACTGATATAGGTTTCGCGAATCGGGTTAATGCCTGCGAATGCGAGAAGCTTCCCGGCATGATCGCAACTCTTGATCAGATATTTCATAAAAAGGTGATGTTGTGTGATGACGAAAAGCGGTAACAGGACGCTATACGCCGCAATCGCCAGAACAGATCGGGCCAGGTCGAGCGCCCCCCGGCGATGCGCCAGTGACATCTTTCCGCGAAGCAGCGCACGCCGTAACATGAACCGCCTTTTCATGCGGCTTGGCGGCACCCATTCGTAAGCTTCGGCTTGATTGCACCAGATAAATTCGCGGCCGGCGGCTATCATGCGTCGGAAGAAATCGCGGTCCTCGCCACCGCCACCAAACTCCGGGCGAAATACCGGATCAATTCCCTCGACGATGTCCCGCCTGAAGAGCAGATTGCCTGTGCGTCCCTCGTTGCAGCCGATTCGGAATCCGGTTTGATGCGTTGGGCGATCACAGAATTTACCCTTCGTGAGCCATTGCGGCGGCGGGGTTTCGAAATAAGGAATCACGGGGCCAAGAACACCGTCAACGCGGTAGGTGTTGCACGTCTGATACAGCTCCAGCAACCAACGTGAAACCGGGAATTCATCATCATCAATCCAGGCAATATATTCGCTTTTTGCATGCTCCAGCGCGGTATTGCGCACTAGCGCGATGTTTTGTTGTGGCTGCACAAAATAGTCGACTGGTACGGACAATTGCGCGCTGGAAACGACTTCTTCGGCAGATCGTTCGGCATCATTGTCCGCAACCACAATAGAGTAGGTAAACAGTCCATCCGTCTGCTGCCGGTCGAGATGTTGAAGGAGGTAAGCAAGCTGACTTTGCCGCTTGTATGTGCAGATACAGACAGAGATATGGGGAATGGCAACGTACATGGGTTATCAACTCACGGGATGTTCCGGGCGTATTGTCTCGTGAAACACAAAGTCCAGAGCCCGGCGGAACCCGTCGCACATTTTGTCGATGTGTCCATTGGTGCTGATTTCGTGTTTGGCCTCGCAAGCCAAGCGGTTCCGCAGATCGGAATCGTCCAGCAGCAGTTCGAGCTTGGACTTGAGTTCTTCGATGTTGCCTCTGGGGACAATGAATCCGTTGACGCCGTCTTTTAAATACATGATCTCGGGCGATTCATCTCCGGCTTCGGTTACGAACGGCAGCCCGCAATGGAACGCGTCGACGATGCTCAGGCCGACAGCCCCGGGGAGGCAAAAAATGTCCGCTGCCGAGAGGAGTTCCAGGCGTTCTGATCCGTAAACGGGGCCGACTTTGTAAATATTCCGCCCCTGGATATTTCCGAGGAGGCCATCGGTATCGGGCCCGACCAGGATGAGCCCCGTATCATCGCGGTTCAATATCTTGAATGCCGCAAAAAGGTCGTCGAGCCGTTTGCGTTTCTGCATTCTTCCCATGCAAATAATGTTTTTGCTAGTGGCGATATGATATCGCCTCAAAAGGTCGCTTGGGTTTCCGAACGGCTGTTTTAGCTCATCAAAGCACAATGTATTATTGGCAATGAATATTTTGTTCGAGAACCGGATATTGACATGTCTTCGCAGGTGCTCCCCATACAAAATGAGCGCATTGCTAAGGCGATATTCAACGTGGTTAGCCCAGCTCTTCAGCCGGACATACTTTTGGTTCGCCAAGTCACTTCCGTGGCCCCAATAAATTGCTTTGGTTCCCAGCAGCTTGAGCAGAATCAGGATCGGGAATAAATACAGATTCCGAAGCCTCACCCAGTAAATTACGGCATCGGGGTCGAGTATGAACAATGTTTTTGCGATGCTCCAAAAGGTCAGGGGGATATCTGCATGGACAAAGCAGATCCGTTGTCTGTGGCTGTCCTGAATTCCGTTGGAAGCGACGGTGAGTTCATACCCTTGCTTTTTTAAATAATGACTGAGGTGATTGTAAACCGAGGTTCTGTAATGCGGAATCTTCTCCTCGTTGATCAGAAGAATCTTTTTCATGAGATTGCGGCGCGTTGATGAGATTCTTCCAGAATGGTTGCGAGAGCGAGGGCCATCCACGCCTGGGACCACCGCATGTACGCAGTGCGGATTTTCCAAAATGGATAGGCCTGGTAATAGAAATAGCCTTGCGGGTCGTGGAGATGTTTCAACGCCCAATTGAGGATGGATTGGGGTTGTGGCTTGCCGCCACAATCCAGTTTTTGGAGAGTTGTGAGCGTGATGAGGCTTTGCGCGACACAGTGGATATCGATCGGGTAGGTCCGGTTGGAAAAATATTTTGGCGCTCCGTCTTCGCGGAAAAAAGTGTTTCGGTAATATTGGAAACCACGCCGGAGAACCGGCTCAAATTCAGCGCTCCCGGTATCCGCTATAATGGAGTTCAAGGCGCATAGATTGTAGCCGGTATGGAAGTGATCGATCCATGGTTGGCGATCGCTGTAAGCCCAGGAGCCATTGGGTGATTGCCGGGTCGCGCTGTAGCGGGCCGCTGCGATACCCGCTTCGGCGAGTTTGGGCTCATGGCAGATCCGGTCGATCCGGCACAACAACGCGGCTCCGAGGAAATTGGCGTTGTGGACTCCCATTTTCGAATTGGGTTCCGGATAAGCGAATCCGGCCCGACCTCCATCTTCCCAGTAAAGCTCGTGGACGTAATGAGCTGCGTCCAAAGCGAGCTCCAGGCACGATCTATCGTGAAGCGCCTGGTAGACATCGAGAAAGGCATTCGCCGCGAAGACCGTGCTGACAAGGTTTGGCGCACCGCGGGGGACAAGCACGGTTCGCGTCTGCCATGGAAAGCTGTATCCCCAGCAATAGCGGTCCTGGCCGGGCGAATGGGATTCCTTGAGCCTTCTGATCATCTCATCAACGAGTTGCCGGTCGCGGAGCAATCCGATCCGTTTCATTTTGACAAAGGCCGAAAGAAAAAGGGCGAGAGCTTTCGGATTTTGCGTGGGGTGGATTCGTAACAGCGCCCGGAAATCAACCGGCGATCTCTTGAGGCATTGGGTCAGGCACAAGCGCGGCAGCCGCCGATCGAGGATCGGGGATGAGGTAAGCCATTGGCTATTGAGCGCGTCGTAAGGGTCTACGCCGGCCCAGTCTCTTGATTGGCAGTAATCCAAAAGCCGGGAAAGGACGGCGGTAATGGATTCCGGTTTCGTCACGAGCGCACCTCCTGTTCCAAAATTGCGGAGACCACGCGTGGAGCGGTTTTTCCATCCCAGAGCGGAGGGCGATTGCCGAACCGCTCCGGCAGCGTCATCACTCCCCGAATATCCGCCGCCAGCGTATCAATCGCGGTCAGCCGATTGCTGCCGACCGTGATCGTTACCGGGCGTTCCGTATTGGGGCGCAGCGTCAGGCAAGGCGTTCCAAAATAGGTGGACTCCTCCTGCAAACCGCCCGAGTCGGTGATCACAAGCCGCGCATTTTCAGTAAGGCAAAGGGAGTCGTGGTATCCGTTAGGAGCGGTCAGCTTGAGGCGATTCCAGCGCGTGGAATCAATTTTGAATTGCCCCAGCATCTTGCGCGTGCGGGGATGAACCGGGAACACGACCTCGTATTGCCGCGAGAATTCTCCCAGCTCCCGGATGATGCGTTCCAGGTGCTCGCGCCGATCCACGTTCGCGGGCCGGTGGAGGGTGGCGTAAACAAACCGGCGGGGCCGCAGATCGAGCGTGTCTAGAATCCGGCTGCACCGGGCCGCCTCCAGATTTTGCACCAGCGAGTCGATCATGATATTTCCGACCATTCGGATTCGGCGCTCCGGGACGCCTTCCCGGCGCAGATTTTCACTGGCGTCTTTGGAGGGGGTCAATAGCAGATCGGCCAAGACATCCGTGGCGAGGCGGTTGACCTCCTCGGGCATGCTGCGGTCAAAGCTCCGCAATCCGGCCTCGATGTGAGCCACCCGCAACCCCATTTTGGCGCAGACTAATGTACAGGCCAGTGTGGAGTTGACATCCCCCACTACCACCGTCCAGTCGGGCCGCTCGCGTTCGAGGATCGGCTCGATGCCGGTCATGATCCGGGCGGTTTGAAACGCGTGGGAGCCCGCGCCGACGCCGAGACTGAAATCGGGAGGGCGAATCCCGAGTTCCCGAAAAAAAACATCCGACATCGTCTCGTCATAATGCTGGCCGGTGTGTAATAACTGTACATTGATTTGAGGCCCGGTGACATTGTGTTCACAGATCGCCCGCATTAATGGAGCGACTTTCATAAAATTGGGGCGTGCTCCGGCGACCACGATGATTTTAAGGCTTTTCATATCGTTCAACGGCGTTGAGAAGCTTCGACCGTGATGATTTCCTCGATGCGATCCAGAATATCGTCCAGGGCGGGGCGCCTCCTGGTATCCGGCGAGTGCGATTTATCCCGATGCTGAAACAAAATCCGTGTGTAAATCTCTTCCACGCTTTCGATGAGGGCCATGCGCCCCTTGCGGTGCAAATGGCGGTCGATAGCCCCCATCTTTCCCCGGAAAATGCTGTAAACAGGCACATCGAGCGCTGCCGCTTCCCGGTTCATCGTGCCGCCCCCGCTGACCACCAAATCGGAATGCCATAACAGATTCAGGCCATCGACGGCTTCCTTTGGGATGATCACCTTGCCATCGGTGAACCAGTGGGGCCATCTTTTGCGAAACCCGGCCTCCTGGCTTTTGTTCCGTGGCAAAAGCACCGCGACCACCCCTTGCGCTTTGCAGAGGCGCTCCATAAAACATTCGAACAACAGATCGCTGTCGGGATGATGATAATGGGCTTCGCAGGCGGGCGGCCGGACCGTCGCGATTATTTGGCGACTGTCAATTCCAAGCTGCCGCAACAGGGTTGCATCCCGCCGCAGGTCGCAGGCATAGACATCTTCCTTGATCCCCCGATAACACCTGATGCGAGATTTTTCCTTGCACTGAAGCGCATGATTTTGCAGCACGTCCGGCACGATCTCCCACCGCGGCCGAACCATCGGGGGAGTCTGCGCGAACTCGTAATCCATGAGCATCACCGTCGGAATCCCAAGCAGATTACAGATTAAGATCTGGGAGCGCGATCCGTGCGAGAGCGCGATCGTGGGGCGTTTCTGCAACACAAACGGCAGCAATTGCAGGCTGCGCCATGCGAGTCCCCAGACCTTCAGGAATCGGCTCCTGCCATAATGGCGTCCGATTTTTCGGTAATCGAGCCCCGCTTGATCCGCCATGTCGCACACCTGGAAAGCATCGCGCGCGCTTAGCGCAACCTTGTGCCCCCGATCTCTCAGTTCCCGAATGATCGGTTTGAAAAACGGGACATGCGGGGTGTTATCGAGGTCGATCCAAATTCTCGCCCGGCGGCGGAGGGCGTGTGGAACGGCTTCGATCGGTTGTGCGGTCCGGCTTTGCATAGATTGACGCTTAGATTTCCCCTTCGATGTATTTGGGGGCGCAGGGGCGGGCTTTATTGAAAATGCAAGAGACATCGGCATTGGTGTTGAGCAGTTCCCGATAGGCCCGCTTGAGCGATTCCGGGTGGCTCGCTCCCGCTTCGATGACCATCAACACTTTGTCCATGAAACCGGCAAAAGCCACCGTGGTGCTCGTTTGGTTTAATGGGGGCATGTCAAAGATAATGTAATCGAAATCACTCTCCTTGAGATTTGGCATGAGATCGTAGAATTTCTTCGGAATGAACTGGGCGTGCCCGGTTTTTTCGGTACCGGCCGTAGCGAGGTAAAGGCCGTGAACGGGATCGCGTTCCTGCCGGCTCGTTTTCAAAATATCAACCAGAGACTGCACCGGCTTCCCATTGCGGAACGGATGCATCTCGGGATGCCCAACATTCATATTGACGAGCAAAACCTTCCCTTCACCGGTTTCCGAAAGCGAGGCGGCGAGACCTCCCGCCACCGTGGAAATTCCCGCAGACGGGGAGACTCCGGTGACCGCGATCATCTTCGGTTTGCGCATCATTTTGTTGAGTTCGAAGTAGAGAATCAGCCGGTCCCGAATCGCCTCCAAATAGAGATGGAGTTGGTGGATGACCTCGGATTTTCTGACCTCTTCGATTGAAGTCTCTGATTCGCTCTCCTCACCAGGTGAAGGCTGGCGCATGTTGCGGGGCGGAGGGAGATACGGAATCGTGACCAGCAAGGGAAGACGCAGACGCGACTCAATTTCCAGCGGCCGCTTTACGGTCCGGTCAAACAGCAGTTCAATCAGAAAAGAAAGCGCAAGGCCGAACACCAAGCCTCCTCCGACCAGACCGATCATGATCTTGTTCATTCCCTCGTAATCGCGCTGGGCGTCGGTTGGATTTTGGACGATGCTGATGTTTGGGATTTTGGATGGGTCGAGCGTTTCATCAATGCGAGCCTTTTCCAGGCTGCTCTCGAAATACCGGTAATTGGTTTCCTCCAACTCTTTTTGACGTTCGAGTTGTGCAATCTCAGTGCCAATCGATGCAATCCGGGCGGCCTTCTCCTGGGTGGTGTGGAGTTGGGACGATAGGACGCCAGTCTTGGCGTCGATTGAGGCGAGGCGGGTTTTTTCCGACGCGAGATCAAACCGGGGTGATGAGGCCGAGGCGGTGGCCGGTCCGGAAAGCCTCAGAATGCCCGGGTAAACTTTCTCGATCCCGCGCCGCCGCTTCTCGATGTCGGCGATTTGATTACGAACCAGTTTTACCTGCTGGTTTTCCTCGGTATATTTGGAGAGCAGATCCCGCTCCCTCCGGCGCAGATCGTCCAGACGGAATCCAAGAGTTTGGTATTCCTGAATGCCATCCCGGTTCCGGTTTTGCTGGTCGGGAGTGGCAGCCAGCGATGTCCCCAGCCCGGAGATCCATTTTTCGATTTCCTGAACACGGGCAAGCTGTTCGGCCCGCTCCACCTCAGCGGCGTTAAACTCTTCCTGACTTTTGATCAGGGTGGTGCTGATGTTTGCGGTGCTCTCAGCGAGAGAAAGAATGCCCGCTTTTTCCTTCAACGTCTTGAGCTGTTCCTCGGTCTGATGAAGCTGCAAACGCACTTTTTGTGTTTCGCGCATCACATAATCAAAGGTTCCCAGCGAACGGTGTACTTGCAGATGCTTGTCAAAGTAGTGGGTTACAAGATCTTCAACAATGCGCTTGGGAATTCCGGGATTCCGATTTCGATAGGAAACCGTAATGACATTGCTGCCCAGTTTTTGAGAAACCTTAAGCCCGGAGGCGATCATTCCAGCCGCTTGATCTTTGTTGGGGTCGGCTGCTTTTGGGAGCAGCACCCTTGGACCCACCGACTCCGCCACCTGCAACGCGAGGTCCATGCTGTTAAGGATCTCCACTTCCGAGTTGATAATGGCATCGCCGACGAGACTGTTCACCGCATTCGTGCCTGCCTCGACCTTGTCCACGGGGCTGCGGTCCAATACATAGCGGACAATGAGCTTGGCCTTCGACTCGTAAATCGGGAAATGAAAATAGAAAACCAGCGATGCCACAATGCCGGTCAGAGTGCTGATAATGATCTTTCCTTTGTGTCGGAAAAGAATGAACAGAATATCGTTTAAATTAATGCCGGTTTCGGGCTCTTGGGGTGTTATAGTTTTCATGATGTTGAGGAAGGTAACTAGTCGATTTCTGAGATGGCCTCATTCAGGCATGAGGCCACCTGCTTCACTTGTTCAGAGGTCAGCTCGGGGTACATCGGCAAAGAGATAAATTCCCGGGCACATCGTTCGGCGACCGGGAAGGAGCCTTTCTCGTAGCCGAGGCTTCGGTAAGCTTCCTGAAGGTGAATCGGGATAGGATAATGAACGGCGCACCCGATTTGTTTTTGGGTGAGCCGTTCCATGATCCGTTCGCGCTCCTTCACGCGAATGGCATAGATATGATAGACATGCTGCGCGTACGAGGCATGCAGGGGAGTGAGCACCCCGGGGATCTGGACTAACGCCCGGTTGTAATGTGCGGCGTGAGCCCTGCGATTTTGGTTTTTGTTTTCGAGCATTTTCAATTTCACGCGAAGGATTCCCCCCTGGATGCCGTCCATCCGGCAGTTCCATCCAATCTTGGAATGATGGTATTTTCGGAACTGACCGTGGTCGCGCAAAACGCGGATTTTTTCATTCAAATCGGGGTTGTTTGTCACAATGGCGCCGGCTTCGCCAAATGCGCCGAGATTTTTGCCGGGATAAAAACTGAAACAGCCCGCGATCCCCATCGAACCAGCACGCCGCTCTTTGTAGCGGGCACCGTGGGCCTGGCATGCATCTTCGATCACATGCAACCCGTGTTCCTGGGCCAGCGCGAGAATCGGATCCATATCGGCAGGCTGGCCGAAAATATGAACCGGAATGATCGCCTTGGTTTTGGGAGTGATGGCGTCCGCCAAAGCCTCCGGGTTCATCGTATAAGTGCATTCATCGACATCGACAAACACCGGCCGCGCGCCGCAATAGGAGATCGCTTCCGCCGTGGCCATAAAGGAATTGGGGACGGTGATGACCTCGTCTCCGGCCCCGATGCCGAGCGCGAGAAGGCACAACCAAAGCGCTTCCGTGCCACTGCCCACCCCGATGGCGTGTGCGCATTCGCAATAGGCGGCAAAATCTTCTTCAAACCGGTCAACAAACGGTCCGCCGGCAAACGCGCCGCTCTCGATGACATGATGGATTACTTCGTCAAATTGTTGCCGGAGCGGTTCGTGGTGGGCGTGGAGGTCAAGGAAGGGTACTTTCATTTTGGAATTTGGGTTGGGTGTTTACAAAGTATTGATGCAGGGTTTCCCGCGACAACGGCGTGGGGCGGCACATCCCGGGTGACGACGCTTCCCGCGCCGACAATGGCGTGTTCCCCCACGGTGATTCCGCCGAGGATCGTCGCGCCGGAGCCGATGGAAGCTCCCCGCCGGATCAGTGTGGGGAGCGGCGCCCAGTCCGCCTCGGTTTGCAGCGCCCCGTCGGCATTGGTGGCGCGAGGGTAGCGATCGTTAATGAATGTCACGCCATGCCCGATGAAGACGGCCGGTTCGATTGTAACCCCTTCGCAGATGAAGGTGTGGCTTGATATTTTGCAGTGGTCGCCGATTTTGACGCCTTTTTGGATTTCCACAAAGGCGCCGATTTTAACTTCGTCGCCGATCTCGCATCCGTAAAGGTTGACGAAGGCAAAGATCCGTACATCCCGGCCGAGCTTCACGTCGGGCGCAATCCGATGGAACTCCATGGGGGAGGGGGCTTTCATTTAGTTTAAGGATTCCTCCTCAATGGGCGGTTTTTGCAATGCCACCGGCGCGCCGTTTTGTTTAAGGGACATTGACGAGGCTTCGAGAATCCGCACGAGCCTCAATCCCGCATGGCCATCGGTCAGCGGCGGCGTCCCGGTCTGGATCGAATCCAGAAAATGCTGGCACTCGGCCTTCAACGGCTCCTCCTGCTGGAGCTTGGGAATATAGCTATCCCCGTAATGATAGGAGTAGTGGAAGTCGGCGAACGTGTCGTAATGCGGCGGGCGTTCGACGCGGGTGTCGTAGATCCGGATTTTTTCCAGCGTCTGGACATCATCGTAGAGGATCATCCGGCGCGTGCCGACGATCGTCATCTCGCGAACTTTTCTCGGCTCGAGCCAACTGCTCTGGATTGTGGCAAAACGCTTGTTTTTGAAGATCAGAGAGAGATTCGTGACATCCTCGATTCCCACGGTGACATGCGCGTTCCCCTGGCAGTTCACCGAGACGGGGAACTCATCAAGGATATGCAAAATGATGGAAATATCGTGGGGCGCGAGATCCCACGCCACATTGATATCCTTTTGGAACAGGCCCAGATTCAGCCGCCGCGAGTTAATATAGCGAATCTCGCCGATGTCCCCGTTTCGGATGATCTCCAGCATTTTTTTGACCGGTGATGAATAGAGAAACGTGTGGCCGACCATCAGGATCAGCCCCTTTTGATGGGCGATTTCGATCAACTCCTCGCATTCGGCCACCGACGCAGCCATCGGTTTTTCGATGAACGTGTGTTTCCCGGCCAACAGCGCGGCCCGTGCGATCGCGAAATGGTATTTTACGGGAGTGGCAACAACAATCGCGTCCAGCTCTTTGTCCTGAAGCATCGCGCAATAATCCGTGACTCCCTCGACATCCGGGTAAATGTTCCTCAAATGAGCAAGACGCTCCTCGCTCGCATCGCACATCGTTTTGACACGGCAGGTGCGCAGGGCTTTGAGATTGCGAATCAAATTCGGTCCCCAATATCCACATCCAACCACGCCTACTGAAATAGGTTCCCCCATAATTCCTTCCTTTGTTTTTGTTGGATTTATCCCATAAAGGGTTTGATTTCCTTTTTCCCGGAACGCATGAATTTTCGCGTTTCGAAAACCTGTGACGCCAAAACCGGAGCTGTCTTGAGGAGGATTCCCAAATCCATCCCCAGGGACATGTTGTTGGCGTAGAAAACATCCATTGCTATCATTTTGCTGAAAGTCGTCTTGTTCTTGCCATTGACCTGCCAATAGCCGGTGAGACCCGGAGGCGCGTCGCATCGGCTGCGCTGCCAATCGTTGAAATGCTCAAATTCGCCAACCGTGCAAGGACGGGGGCCGACCAGGCTCATATCGCCCCGAACCACATTCCAGAGTTGCGGAAGCTCATCGAGTCCGCTTGCGCGGAAAAACTTTCCAAACGGAATCAGGCGCGGATCGTTCGAGGCATCGAGTTTCGTCATCGGCCGGTCTTTCCGGATGATCTCCTGGAGATAGTTTTCGTGAGAGCGGGTTTCGGCTCCCACTTTCATGCTCCGGAATTTCAGGCATTGGAAACGACGACCCCGATAACCGATTCGTTCCTGGCGGAAAAATACCGGACCGGGCGAAACAATCAGGATTCCCAGACTGATGAGGAGCACAATCGGCAGCAGAACCGGCAGGCTCAACAGAATGCAGAACAGGTCCAGGCAACGTTTCCAGCGAGGGATTTGCAAAGATCCCGCCCTGGCATTGCCGTGCAAAGCCGCATCTCCCCCGGTATTTTTCGGGTCCGTCCCGATCCATGGAAAAAACGTGCCCACCCGGGGCGATTTAATGATTCTTTCGGACTTCAACTGTTTTTGACCTCCCGTTTGCCGGTATGCATCGCCGGATTCATTATGCCATCTCACCTCAGTCCATTCGTGGAAGCGATGCATGGTGGCCGCTGTCCAAATTTGCCGCCATCCCGCTGTTTCAGAGAAGATGCCGTGCGGCTCCTTTTTTGGCCGACTGTGAACGCAAAAGATTGGAACCGGGAGAGAGCATCCATCGGCTCTCGTTTGCGCGATTAGTGGGCAATGGAATCGACTAGGGAATCAATTGAATCAAAGGAAGGGCCAATGGATAACAGCAAATCGAGACTGATTGGAAAACTGGCATCGGGCGATGCCCGCGTGGCGGTTATCGGGCTGGGATATGTGGGATTGCCGTTGGCTGTCGTATTCGCGGAATCGGGTTACCGGGTGATCGGCATTGATCTGGACCCGCGCAAGGTGGACGCGATCAACAGCGGTCAATCCTATATTGACGACGTCAACCAGCGCTCCGTGCAAGATCTTGTCTGCCGGGGGCGGCTTTCGGCCACGAGCGATTTTTCGGTTCTCGAAAAATGTGACGCTGTCTCGATCTGCGTTCCGACTCCGTTGAATAAAACGGGTGACCCTAATATTTCTTACATTGTGGAAGTGAGCGAGCAGCTCGCCAACTATCTCCTGCCGGGAATGGTCGTGGTGCTTGAGTCAACAACCTATCCCGGCACCACGGTGGAAGTCGTTCTGCCGCTGCTTTCCAAGAGCCAGCACCGCCTCAAAGTGGGAGAGAATTTCTTCCTCGCGTTTTCGCCCGAACGGGTCGATCCGGGCCGCACCGATTGGACCACCCGCTCGACGCCCAAGGTCATTGGCGGAGTGACGCTGGACTGCCTGGAAGTCGCCCGGGCTTTTTATGGGCGGGCGATTGACACGCTGGTCCCGGTCTCGTCCACCGAGGCCGCCGAGATGGTCAAGCTTTTGGAAAACACCTATCGGGCCGTGAACATCGGCCTGGTCAACGAGGTGCTCTTAATGTGCGACCGGCTGGGGCTCGACGTCTGGGAGGTGATCGATGCCGCCGCGACCAAACCGTTCGGGTTCATGAAATTCACCCCCGGTCCCGGCCTGGGCGGCCACTGCATCCCGATCGACCCCCTCTATCTTTCGTGGAAACTGCGGACGCTTAATTACACCGCCCGTTTTATCGAGCTGGCCAGCGAAGTGAATACCAGCATGCCGCGGTATTGGTCGCAAAAAGTTCAGGATGCCCTCAACGAGGCATGCAAGCCGGTCAAGGGAGCCCAAGTACTGGTATTGGGAGTGGCCTATAAAAAGGATGTCAGCGATATGCGGGAATCCCCGGCGCTCGACATCATTGCGCATTTGAGCGAGAAAGGGGCGCTCGTGAATTATCACGATCCCCACGTCCCGTGCTTTAAGCACGACGGAATGGAGATGGCGTGCGTCAGCGATTTCCACACCGCATTGGAACAGGCCGATTGCGTGGTGATCGCCACCGACCATTCATGCTACGATTGGGAGGAAATCCGCAAACGTTCGCACCTGTTGATCGACACCCGGCGCGCCCTCCGCTCCCAAGTGGATCACGAACTCCGGCCGTAATGGGATTGCGCGAATAGAGAAAGGCGCAAAGAAGAGGTTTTGCCTTTTCCTTTGCGCCTTTGCGTCTTTGCGAGAGACTAGAGCATGCGACAAAATAAACGGAAACTGCTCTAAAACTACAGCGCGCCGCGATCAGCAATTCTGCAAAATCCGGTCAGCCACCTGTGATACGTCCTTGTCGCCACGCCCGGAGAGATTCACGATCACAATTTCGTCCTTGCGCATCTTCGGCGCGACTTTGATGGCGTGAGCGACGGCGTGGGAGCTTTCCAGCGCGGGAATGATCCCTTCGAGCTTTGAGAGGGTCAGGAACGCGTTGAGCGCTTCGTCATCGGTGGCGTAGTCAAAGGTGCCCCGTCCCGTATCGCGCAGGTAGGCGTGTTCCGGCCCGATGCCTGCGTAATCCATCCCTGCGGAAATGGAGTGGGTGGGCAGAATGTTCCCTTCCTCGTCGGAAAGGATGAACGTCTTGGTGCCGTGCAAAACCCCGAGGCGCCCCGTCTGGAACCGGGCGGCATGTTTGCCGGTTTTGATCCCTTCGCCGCCGCCCTCAACGCCACAGGTGCGCACGGTCGTATCGCCCAGAAAAGCGTGGAAAAGCCCGATGGCGTTGCTGCCCCCGCCGATGCAGGCCACGAGCAGATCCGGCAGACGCCCCTCCCGTTCCAAAATCTGGCGGCGGGCTTCCACGCCGATCACGCGCTGGAAATCCCGCACGATCATCGGGTATGGGTGCGGCCCCAGGGCGGAGCCCAAAACATAATGCGTGTTTTTGTGATCCCCCACGAACGCCATGATCGCTTCATCCACGGCGTCCTTGAGCGTTGCCTGCCCGGCATGGACCGCCACCACCGTCGCTCCCAGGAAGCGCATCCGGGCGACGTTAAGCGCCTGGCGTTTCATATCGACCGCTCCCATATAGATAATGCATTCCAGGCCGAACCGGGCGGCGACCGTTGCGGTGGCAACGCCGTGCTGCCCTGCTCCCGTCTCGGCGATCACGCGGGTCTTGCCCATCCGGCGGGCAAGCAGAACCTGCCCCAGCGCGTTGTTGATCTTGTGCGCCCCGGCGTGAAGGAGGTCTTCGCGCTTGAGGTAAATCTTCGCCCCGCCAAGGGATTGCGTGAGCCGTTCGGCAAAATAAAGCGGGGTCGGTCGGCCGGCATAATTAGCCAATAAATCATCCAGCTCCGCCTGAAACGTCGGGTCTTTGCGGACAATCGCGTATTGCTCGGCCAATTCGGTGAGCGGAGTCACGAGCGGTTCCGGGACGTGCATGCCGCCGTAAAGTCCAAAATTGCCGTGGATATCAGGAAGAGATTCGGTGTTCATGGGAAAGCCAAAACGTATAAGATGGATTTGAGAGGGAGGAAAGGGGAATTGGGGAAATTCCGGAAAACAGTGAGTTGACTCCCGGTGTAAACGCGCGAAAACTACGGGGCAATCTCTTCCGCTTTGCCCCGAGCGGGGCGGACATTTGTATCTTATGAAGCTTCCTTATCTCTTATGGGTCCCGTTGTGGACCGCGTCGGCAGTTTTTGCCCAACAGCCCACCCCGGCTTCACCACTCCCAGTGGTCACTCCCGCCCTGTCGCAATCACCGGCCCCGGTTTCGCCGACTCCGTCGCCGGAAATCGCCACGGTTCCCGAGGAAAACCGCGTTGCGAAAGCCGAACCGGTCGGCGAGCGGGAATCGTCCGTGCGGCTCCAGATTTTTCTCGATCAAAAAAACTTCGGGCCGGGCAAAATCGACGGGCGTTCCAAGGAATTTACCCTGAAGGCGCTCGGGCGTTACCAGAAAGCCCACGGGCTGCCGGTCACGGCCAAGCTCGAAGACTCGGAAGCCCTCCCCCTCAACAGCATTGAGCCGATTTACACCACTTACACCATTGCGGAGACCGATCTGCTTCGCGTGGGCGACGTTCCCCACAAACCGGAGGACCAGGCCAAGCTCAAAAAAATGCCGTATCCGTCGCTGCTCAAATTCGTGGCAGAACGTTACCACAGCGATCCCGAATTCCTCGCCAAGCTCAACCGGGGCAAAGACTTGGAAAAGCTCGTTCCCGGCGACACCCTTTACGTTCCCAACGTCGTTCCGTTCAAAATCGAGGCGGTGAAGGAGATTGGTAAACTTCCCGTCGTGCCGGAATTCAAACACCGCAGCATCCACATCGATACCAAGGAAAAGATGCTCGACCTGACCGAAGGGGATACCCTTCTGGCATCCTACCCGATCACCCCCGGCTCCGAGAAGCTCCCCGCCCCCGCCGGAACCTGGAAAATCCTCGGCATCGCCACGCTTCCGTGGTTCCGCCATGATGAAGGGGTTCTTAACCACGGCGTCCGCACTTCCAATTTCTTCAATATCCCCGCCGGGCCGTCCAACCCGGTCGGCGTTCTCTGGTGCGGGCTTAACCGGCCCGGGATCGGCGTTCACGGCACCAACCAGCCGTTCACCATTGGCCGCGCGGGGAGCCACGGCTGTATCCGGCTGGCCAACTGGGACGCCATCCGGCTTGCCACCATGATCACCGAAGGGATGACGGTCGTCATCGATGGTGGCATACCCGTTCCCAAACCGGGCGAAAAGGCGGAAAAGACGCCCCCCGTTCCGGCGGAAAACAAACTTTCTTTAAACCCATCGTTGACAGTTAGCCCGCGGGCAGCTACTAAGAACGCCCCGCAAAATCCAGGCCGGGAGACGAAATATGCCAACCACTGAAGTTATTCTCACAGAAAAAATCGCGTCACTTGGCGCTGAAGCCGACGTCGTTAAAGTCAAACGCGGCTACGCCCGCAACTATCTCGTTCCTTCCGGCAAGGCCCTGGAAGTGACGCCCGTGACGCTCCGTCGCATCAATCAACTCAAAGCCAAGCGCGCCGAGCGCGAAGCCGCCGAGCTGAATGAATCCGAAGAGCTTGCGCGCCGCATCAACAAACTCAAAGTCACTCTGACGATTGCCACCGGCGAAACCGGCAAGGCGTTCGGTTCGGTCACGACCAAAGACATCGCCGACAAGCTCGCCGAGTTGGGTGTTGAAGTTGACCGCCATCGGATTGAACTGGAGCGCCCGATCAAGGAAATCGGCACCCAGGAGATTTTGATCAAGCTGCACCACGACGTCGTCGCCAAGCTCAACCTGACCGTTCAATCGACTCAGGAAGAAGCAGCGCCCGCTCCCGCCGAAGAAGAAGGGTTCAAGGCGAAGCCCAAGGCCAAGCACACGAAGTAAGCGATGCCCGCCGAGGCCGCAAAATCATCGACGGCCAAGCCGAAAAAGGCAGCAAAAGAACGCTCGGATCTCCGGGATAAGGCAACTTATTCACCGGATGTTCACCGGATGTTACCGCAGAGCCAGGACGCCGAACTCGGCCTCCTCGGCTCTGTTTTGCTGTGCCCCAAGGAGGTGATGGGGGAGTGCGTCGAGAAAAAGATCACGCCGGAGCATTTCCATATCCCGGCGCACGCGACAATTTTCGAGATCCTGCGGGAACTTTACGACGGCAACAAGCCGATCGACTTCATCCTGCTCACCCAGATACTGCGCGACCGCGGGCTGCTCGACAAAGTCGGCGGTGCGGCCTTCGTCACAAGCCTTTTTACGTTCGTCCCGACCGCAGCCAACGCCGGCTATTACCTGGAGATCCTCAAGGAAAAACAGACCCTCCGGCAGATCATCGTCACCTGCACCGACTTGGTTGCGCGCTCCTACGACGAACAAGAAAACGTCGATACTTTCATCGATGAGGTTGAAAAGCAGGTTTTCGCGATCAGTGAAAGCCGCCTTAACGACAAAAACTTCCAGATCAAGGAGGCCGTGGTCTCCGCGCTGGATTCCATCGAGAAACTTTACGAGCGCAAGGGGGAGATCACGGGGTTGGCCACGGGGTTCACCGATTTTGACAAAATGACGGACGGGCTGCATGCCGCCGAGATGATTGTCATTGCTGCGCGCCCCAGTATGGGCAAGACGGCGCTGGCCATGAACATCGCCGAGCATGTGGCCCTTCATGGGAAACATGCGGTTGGCATTTTTTCTCTTGAAATGAGCAGCGAACAGCTCGTTCAGCGCGTTCTTTGTTCCCAAGCCAGAGTGAACCTGAAAAATGTGCGCAACGGTTTCATGGCCGAGCGCGATTTCCATAACCTCACTACCGCCGCCTCCAAGATCGCCGAAAGCAAAATCCTGATCGACGACACCGCGGGGCTGAGCATCCTCGAACTGCGCGCCAAAGCCCGGCGAATGAAATCGCAGCACGATATCAAGCTCATCGTCATCGACTACCTCCAACTCCTCAGAAGCGACAGCAAGCGGGGGAAGGATAACCGGCAGATCGAAATCATGGAAATCTCCAATGGCGTGAAGGCGTTGGCAAAGGAGTTGAATATCCCGATCCTCGTGTTGGCGCAGCTAAACCGGAATCCTGACAGCCGGACCGGCGACAGCAAAGGCCGACCCCGGTTGAGCGACTTGCGCGAATCCGGCTCCATCGAGCAGGACGCCGACCTTGTGGGATTGCTCATGCGCGACGAATATTACGCCGACACCGAGGAGGAGAAGGAGGAAAAGAAGGGAAAAGCGACACTCGTTATTGCCAAGCAGCGTAACGGCCCCGTTGGCGATGTGGATCTTACTTTCCTTAGTGATTTTACCCGATTCGAGGATCGCGCCGAAGCCCCCGCGGGCGAAGAGTAAAACAGGAGAGAGGCCGTTAAATCGAGCGGTTTTTAATCCTCTTTTTTGCGCCTCTTGAGCCTTTTTGCGGCGGGTTCAAAAGCATTTTTTTCAACCGCGCAAACCGCGCATGTCATTCGAATCTTCTACCGTGTCCGCTCCCCTTCAGCTTTACGTTAAAACATGGTGTCCGTGGTGCGTTCGCGCCAAAGCGTATCTGGACGCCGAAGGCTACCGATACCAAGAGATTGATGTGGAAGCCGATCCAAACGACTACGCCCGGATGATCCGGCTTTCCGGCCAGCGGCTTACGCCCACCTTGGTCGTCGGCAGCCTCGTTCTCCCGGATTTCGGCCCCGAAGAGTTGCGGGATTTTTTGGCAAAACACGACCTCAAGCCATAACGGCTGCAAATCAGACGCCGCGCTGGTTTGGGTCCCAGATGAATTTGTGCATCTGGAGCTGGAACCGGACCTGGAGGCGATCTTCCAGAATCCATTGCACGAGGGATGCCGGATCAATTTTGCCAAAAACCGGCGAGAACAGGACGGCTTGAACGCGGCCCGGCAGGGAGTGTTCGCAGGCTTTTTGCCGCGCCCACTCGTAGTCTGTCCGCGAATTGATCACAAATTTGACTTCGTCGCGCTGGGTTAAGTGCCTGATATTGGATTCCAAGTTGCGCGCGCACTCCCCGCTATCCGGCGTTTTAAGATCCATGATCCGATGAACGCGCGAGTCCACCTTGGAAATATCATGCGCGCCGCTGGTTTCCAAAAGCACCGTGAGGCCAGCATCGCAAAGCGCGGTCATGAGTTCCAGCGAGGCCGGTTGCAGTAGCGGTTCGCCTCCGGTCACTTCCACCAGCGGGCAATCGAATGCAAGCACTTCTGCCAATACCTCGTCGAGTGGGCGGCGTGTCCCTTCGGTAAACGCATACGTCGTATCGCAATACGAACAGCGTAAATCGCACCCGGTCAACCGCACAAAAACGCACGGCAGCCCGGCCCAACTGCTCTCCCCCTGAACCGAGAGGAAAATCTCGTTCACGGTGAGCTTTGGCGAATTGGAGACGGCAGTGGACATAGGGAGAATATGGACCACCGGACCCTATCGGCACAAAGATTTTAACGCAAAAAGCGCAAAATGGACTCTCCTCTTTGCGTCTGTTGCGGCTCATTTCTAACCTTATCCTTTGGCAATGGAATTCATGAGGGTCGGTCCATGCCCGCGGCCATCTTGCGGGGCGCGAAAATTGGGTGCCGTTTGCCCTCTCAAAAGCTCTCCCATGAAAAAACGCTCCCTTTGGCTTGCGCTTCTCGTCGTCGCGCTCGTCCCCAGCCTCGCCTTTGCCCAAGACAGCAATGCCCTCATCGACGTGCTCGTTTGCAAAAAAATCCTGACTCCCAAGGAAGCCGATTGCATCCGGGCCGACCTCATCAAGGAGAAGGAAAAATCTTCCGCCGACAAGATCAAGATTAGCGGACCGGTGACGGAATTATCGATCTATGGCGATGTCCGGCTTCGCTATCAATACGACAACCTCGACCCGCAGACGCTCGTCCGGGACGTTCCGGAATTTTTTTTCCCGCGTTTTCTGTTTATCGACCCCGGTCACGGCGACCAGCGCAGCCGTTGGCGGTTTCGGCTGCGGCTCAGTGCCGATTTCAAGCTCAAGGACAACTGGTTTGGCGGGGTCCAGCTTCAAACGAGCCAATTTTCCGACAGCGCCAACCAGACGTTTGACGGCGGGTTTCGCAATTACGGCATCTACATCAGCCGGGCGTATGTGGGATGGAACGCGACGGATTGGTTCACGTTGGTTGCCGGGAAGCAACCGAACCCGTTTTATACCACCGATTTGATGTGGGACCCGGATATCAACCCGTCCGGCCTGGTGGAGATGTTTAAATTCCACAAGCTCTTTAGCTGTGGAGAGGAGGAGACGATCAAGATCGGTCCCGACGGCAAGACGGTGCTTTCGGCGACATGCAAACCAATCGAGTGCCCGTGGACGCTGACGTTGATCGCCGGGCAGTTCATTTTTGATGACAACCAGGAGTATAACATCGCCGGAGCCAACACCGACGCTTACCTGTTCGAGGAGCAACTCGTTTTCAGCTACAAATTTTGCAATGACGTGAAGTTCACGCTGGCCCCGGCCTACCTCACCTACAACTCCGCCCAGATCAATACCGTCTTCAATCAGCAAGGGTTTGCCAAAATCATCAATGATACCGGAACCGACGCGTTGCCGCCCGGGTTTGGAGAGACCCGCAACCTTTCGATTATTCAACTCCCGGGTGATGTTTCGTTTAAGATCTGCGGTTTGAAAACGAAGCTCATTTGGGACGGCACCTACAACACCAACGGAGCCAAACGGGTGAACGACATTTACGTTTTCCCCATTTTCGATCGGGACGGAGAGATCGTGGGCTACGAACACGTAGCGCATCATTCCAAAAAGGACGATTTCGCCTGGCTGGTCGGCCTCCAGTTGGGCGAGAACGTAAGGAAGGGAGATTGGTCGCTCCTGGTCAATTACCGGGAGGTGGGGCTCGCCGCAGTCGATCCGAACCTCAACGATTCGGACTGGATGTTAAGCCGCCTCAACATGCGCGGGTGGAAGGTGTCGCTTGCCTACAATTTCACCGACGCCGTCCTTGCGCAACTCACCGGAATGACCGGCGACAATCTGCGCCCCAACCTGATTGGCGGTCAAACAACCCGCGGAGCGAGATTGGCCGATGCCAACTCGATCCAGGTGGTGCAATTCGATTTGAACGTTAAATTCTAATGGGCACAACACCTGAGCCGCGCCTCGTTCCCAATCTCCTGATTGGGAACGCACATGCTCTTGGAAACTCTGTTTCCTCGCGCTTGCGATGGCTCCGGGCACCCCGGTTTTTCCAAGCCTCACGAAACGGAGTTTCGGGGACAAGGGCATTCCCAAACAGAGTTTGGGAACGAGGAAGCTGGTTGAAGTAATTACGAAATCTATCGCGTGGCAGCCCGCTAGAACCGGGTGATCCGCAGTCGAATAAACCGACGGGGCGCTGCGGTGATCGGGAGATTGTCCCGGACAACGAGGGTTGTCGCGGTGTTTTGCAAAACGGTGGTTTCTGTTGAATTCCACGAGGTCGGGGCGGTAAGCGTCCCGGTCACCTCGACTGTGTAGGTCAAATCAGTGGCGTTGGGGTTTTTTGTGGCGGTGAGAGTCAAATAACTCCCGCTGACGGCCACCGACGGAACGCCGATCATTCCAGTCAAGCGCGGGTTGAGCCCCAGCGCATACTCGGAGAGGTTCTGCTGGCCATCCCTATCCGGGTCGGCGGTGTCGTCGGCCAGACCCGAGGCGATTTCCGCCGCGGTGAAATAGGCTTGTTGCCAGGCGGCAAAGGTGGTGGGGATAAAGCTCACGGTATAGTTGCCGCTGCTTGTGCTGAAAACCGTTTTGAACCCGCTTGCCAGGCCCGAAACGGCACTGAAACTCCCGATGGGCGTGGTGCCCAGCCCGGAAAAAATCGTATAAGGAACGAGATAGCTAAACCCGGAGTTTTGCACGATTTGAAGTGTCCCGCCCAAGGCAAGATAGCCGCCCCCCAACTCAATGCGATCGCTAAGCGTCCCGGCATTGAAAACTAGGTTTCCGGTGCTTCCAAATTTCAGCGTTCCCGAAGTCTGCGCGATGGAAAGTGTCCCCGCAGTCACAGCGTCTCCGGGGCTTAATCCACCATTGACGGCCATGCAATTTGACCCTGAGAGAGCGAGCCGCCCGGTCCCTTCAAGCGCCCCCCCGAGTTCGATCGTGACGGAGCCGATACCATTTGCGGTCCCGGTGAGATTAAGGATGCCATTATGGACAAAGATGGGCCCGGTAAAGGAATTGCTCGCGCTAACGGTCAACATTCCCGCCCCGTCTTTGGCGATCCCCCCAGTTCCCGAGAGGCTGCCGCCGAGGAGTGTGGAGCCGGTTCCATCCACGACGAGTAAATAGCCGTTCGTCTCGATATTCCCGGTAAAGCTCAAGCCGCCCACGCCGCAATCCCACCACTGGGCATCGCTCAAGGCCATGTCGCAAGCAAAGCTCTGGCGATTGTTGGAGTCGTAATTGATGATGCCGCCGCGTCCCACCGTAAGCGTTGAACCCGACTGAAACGAAAAGAGGTTGCCGGCTGTGGCGTTGAGAAAAGCAATCCCGCGGAGGCTTTGGTTCGCCCCGAGGGAAATCGTCCTCCGGGAGGCCAAGTTGCCGGCAAAAGCGACGTATTTATCGACAGGAACCGTTTTCGGCGACCAGCAGTTGCTGTTGCTAAAAAGAGCGCTGGTCGTCCCTTGCCAGGTGCCCGACGCATTCGCGACCCAACGCAAAGCGTAGCCTTCCCTTGCCATCATCGTATTGAGCTTGGCCGTCACGTCGTTGGCGGGGAGAAACGCCTCGAAATTAACGGAACTTACGCCCCAGTTATAGCCCAGAATCGTCAGGTGCTTTTTGCCGTTGGGATCAATCCAAGGCAGAAAATCGGGGCTGCCGGAATCGCCGGTTTGGAGGAGCGCCGAGGCGGTGCTCGATATAATCGAATACCCGGTGTAATAATAATAAAGATTACCAGTCGTATTGACGGCCGCGCGCCCTGTCCAACCATACATGAAGTAACCCCTGCCGACGTAAGACGAGTAATCCGACCCCGAGGTCGAGGGAACCAGATCCAGGAGCGGGTAATAAGCAATTTGTGCCGAGGGGGGGATTGGCGCGCTCAATACCCCCAGCGAAATATCCGGAGTGGTCGTTGCCGTAAATGCCGGTCCACAAGCGGTGTTTATGCCGTTATGGGGAGCGTCGGTATAATCAGTGTAAAGCAAGCCGCCCGCGCCGTAAAATTGGATGGAATACGGCCTTGCGTAATGCTCGGCAAAGACATAATGCCGGGGGCTGATCATCCCGAAAGACTGGGTTAAGTCCGACGCGTTCCAACCGACCCCGGACCAGTCGTAGCCAAGGCCCACAAAACTGGAGCTGGTGTTGGGAACCAGGATGCTTTGCGCCCCCAGTGGCCCGGAAGTATAGCCGGAGCTAAATCGGTTGTTCGCCGCAGCCGAATAGTTTGTCACCGAGAGCCCAAAAGCAGCATCGGTCGAGACACTCAGGAGGATCAATACCAGTTGAGCAAAGCGGGATCTGAAATTGAACCGAAAGGAAAACATCGGAAAACAATGAACTTCATTAGCAGGAGTTATGCCGCCTTCAAGACAATGCTTGGCGAACCGTCGGGAATTGCCATAGAATATGGCTCCCATTGCCAGCCACCCAAACGGAGCACTATCAAAAATCGTGAAAATAGACCCTGCGCTTCATCAAAAACGGAAACCCGACTGGCTGAGGGTCCGGTTTCCTTCCAGCCCCGTGTTTCATTCGACCAAGTCGCTCATTTCCGATCTGCACCTGGTGACCGTCTGCGAAGAGGCCCAATGTCCCAATCGCTGGGAGTGCTGGAGCGCCGGGACCGCCACGTTCATGATCGCCGGGGAACGCTGCACCCGGGCGTGCGGCTTCTGCGCGGTCGATACCGCCAAGCCGTTTCCGCTCGATCCCGACGAACCGCGCCGCGTTGCCGAGGCCATCGGACGGCTCAAGCTGCGCCACATTGTGCTCACCTCAGTGTGCCGGGACGATATCGAGGATGGCGGCGCGGAGCATTTCGCCCAGACCATCCGGGCCATCCGGGCGTTGAGCCCCGCGCTCGTGGTTGAGGTGCTTACGCCTGATTTCAACGGGCGGCTCGAATCGCTCCAAACCGTGGCCGACGCCGCGCCCGACGTGTTCAATCACAACCTGGAAACTGTCGAACGGCTTACCCCGCTGGTTCGTTCCCGGGCCAAATACCGGCTTTCGCTCCAAGTGCTCGAGCAATTCCGGGAACTGGCCCCGTCCATCGCCACCAAAAGCGGCCTGATGCTGGGGCTGGGCGAACGGGAAGAGGAAATCCTGGCTTCCATGGACGACCTGCGGGCCGTCGGCGTGCAAGTGCTCACCCTCGGTCAATACCTGCGTCCCACCCCCAGCCACCTTCCGGTCGTCGAATATGTGACGCCGGAAAAATTTGAGGAATATCGCAAGATTGGAATCGAAAAAGGGTTCCAACATGTGGCCAGCGGCCCGTTGGTCCGGAGTTCCTACCACGCGGCGGAATACGATCCCACGAAGGATTCTCATACCAAATGAGCACCGCCCCGAACCGGTTCAACCCGTCCAAAGTCGCCGCCTTGATTCCAGCTTACCGCGAAGCCGCCCACATCGGCGAGGTGGTGCAGCGTGTCTGCGAGCAACTCGGAACCGTGCTGGTCATCGACGACGGTTCGCCGGATGCCACCGCTGATTGCGCGCGCCAGGCCGGGGCGGAAGTCATCATTCATCCCGAAAACTCCGGCAAAGGCGCGGCCATCAAGACCGGGTTGCGGGCGTTGTTGGAACGCGAATTCGATTACGTGCTCATCCTGGACGCCGATGGTCAGCATTTGCCGGGCGAAATCGGCCGTTTTCTTTCCGCCGCCGCTTCGGACTCCGGCGACTTGTGCGGAATCTGGGTTGGCAATCGGATGCACGAAACTGATGGAATGCCGCGGGTCCGTTTGTACACCAACCGGTTTATGTCCTGGATGATCAGCCGTTTATGCCGGCAATCGATTCCGGATTCCCAATGCGGTTTCCGCATGATCCATCGGGAGGTAATTCCGCACCTTTTTTGCGAAAGCAATTCGTATGATTACGAGTCGGAGATGCTTCTGATCGCATCGCAGAACGGTTATCGGATCGGCAATGTGCCGGTGACAACCGTTTATGCGGATGAGACCAGTAAGATCAAGCCGATCCGGGATGGGCTCCGCTTCTGGAAACTGCTGAACCGTTATCGGAAGAAACGGCCTAACGTTTAGGCGATCCGGAAGGATCGGGCGGAAGCGGCTGGAATTCGGCGCTTAATTGCCAAATGAGTTCCGAGATCGCTTCGCGCCGCTTCTCTTCGACCGTTTCCCGCAATTTTTCCTCCAGAGTGCGGCGTTCCTGAGCGTAACGGTAGGTAAAGACCTGGCGTTGTTGCTCGTCGAGCTTCAACCCCGTTTTCTCGATTGCTTCGTTGATCTCCTGGAGAATCCGTTCGCGATGAAAATTGGCCTCCCTGCGCAACTCGTCCTGTTGAACTTTGGGCAGCTTCTTCCAGCGCTCCAGGTTTTTCTGAAACCGCTGGCGTTGTTCCGGAGTGAGGTTTTCGAGCCCGGTTGCCGGAGGAACAGGATGGGCCGCCGCCGGAGCCGGAGTCGGGGCGGCAATCGGAACAGGAGTGGGGGTGGCCGAAGGAGCCGCCGCTGGGGGAGACGGTTGGGGATTCCCCGCTTTTCCCTCGATCAACGCGGCTTGAAAACCGAGCGCGGCGAGGAAAATCAATAAACCGTTTTTTTGAGCCATAGAGCTGAATCTTCCGAGGCCAGAAGTTCGTCAAGGTTGCAGATTACCTCCACATCTCCAGAGCGCAAGACCAGCGTGTTTTTATGGTCCTGGAAAAAAACCGTCGAAGTTGAGGCGACCACCAAGAGGGCTGCACATCCGGCCAGGATAAGCCTCCATCGCTTCAAAATTAATGCCAGGCCGATTTGGGGTTGGAGTTGCCGATCGGCCTCGGCCAGGCGGACCTCGCGCAGGACATTTCGTACAAAGTAGGGGGAAACTTTTACCGTTTCGGCTTGGCCCAAGAGATCCCACAAGGGATCGTTAGGATTGCAGTTTTCGGTGTTCATTTCATCGGATTGAACCCGCTAAAACTCAAAAAGTTCCAACTATTTTGCACCCGGGGTATTTTTACGACGATCCTCTAACGAGCGGAGTCTGACGGTCTTGGCTTATAGAGGACCGCGACGTGGCCGACGACTTGGACCAGGGCGCTTTCGCTCGATTCGGCAATTTGTGAGGCTAATTCCCGTCTTTTCTCTTTGAAGGCGACGAATTTAACCTTGATCAGCTCGTGAAGGGCCAGTTCGTTGCGGACGCTGGCGAGGAACGCCTCGGTCACGCCGCTATGCCCCACTTTGAGGACGGGTTCAAGATGTTGCGCTTTGCCTTTGAGGGCGCGCCGGTCAGCGGATGTCAGTTGCGGTTGCAAGCGTTCCATCATGCCGCGATCCGGTGGGAACTCAAGAACGGAAAGGGGGCTTCGTCCGAACGTAGCTGTATATGAAGCTATTTTGCCGTTCAATAAGTTGGGTGGGGATTGCGTTTATCTCGGCGGGAATTGCCGTTTCGGCGCAGGCCGGGATTTTGAAAGCGAGCCCCGCGCAGCCTTCGGGTTTTCTCGTAAACCCGCAAGAGATGAGGGCCGATGCCGGGCGCTCGCCGTTTGATCGGGTATGGCGGAACGGGTCGCCCCGGGCCTGGGCCCGAGTGCAGCGGTTTGACCGGATCGTGATCCTGCCGGTCAACACCGCCTATCTTAATGGAACCGCAAAGCAACGGGCCGAGGCGGAGAAAATGGCCGCTTATATGCGTGAGCGGTTTCAGAGAGAGTTTGCCCGGGGCGGACAATACCGGGTGGTGCGCCAGCCGGGAGCGCGCACGCTGGTGCTTGAACTGGCGCTGGTCGAATGGAAACCGACCAACATCGCGGGGAACGTAGTCAGCACCGGGGCCGGGGTCGTCGTGCCGGGGGCCAACCTGATCGGGTCGGCATTTACGCACGGCAACATCGCCTTTGAGGCAAAAATCCGCAACGGCGAGACGGGCGAACTGCTATCGCAATACGCCGACCGCCAGCGCGATAAACTGACCCTCTTCTCGTTCCGTGATTACTCATCGACGGCTCATAACCGCAAGGCCATTGACGATTGGGCCAGGCAAATGGAGGAACTCGCCACGACCCCGAGCGACCACCGGGTGGCCGGAGCGATGCGGGTCACCCTCAACCCGTTCTGACAGAAGGGTCCGCAGATTACGCAGATTTCACAGATTTCCAGAAAGGGTTTCGAGGTCATTTCTTGTGTTTCAGAATCTGCGTTCATCTGCGCAATCTGCGGATATAACCTCTGAATTATACGCTCTGGTAAAACCAAAAGCCCGGCCTGCAAAGCGCCGGGCTTTTTTTGTGACTCGCGGAATCGGCGAAGCGGGGGTAAGGTGGCGCCATGTCCTCCCCGACTCAGATCGAGACCGAGCGGCTCTTCTTGCACGCGATGCTCGAATCGAGCCCGGACTACCTCTATTTCAAGGATACCGAGGGCCGGTTCCTGCGGATCAACCGCGCGCTGGCGGCCTATTTCGGGTTGAACGATCCGGCAGAGGCGATCGGCAAGACCGATTTTGACTTTTACCCCGAGGCGAAGGCGCGGGAACAATGGCAAGATGAGCTTTGCATCATGCAAACCGGGCGCCCGGTAACCGACAAACTCGAGCGGCATGTGCGCCCGGGCGGGGTTGTCTGGCTCTTGAGTTCCAAAGCGGTGCTTTGCGACCGGGAGGGGCGGGTCGTGGGGACGTTCGGCATGTCGCGCGATATCACCGGGGAAAAGCGAGCCCAGCAGGCGCTGCAAACCGTCAATGCGGACCTTTTGCGCAGCCGCGGCGAGTTGGTTCAAGCACTGGAAGAATTGCGTTCCGTCCAGCTTCAACTCGTCGAAGCCGAGAAGATGAAGTTGGTGGGACGGCTTGCGGCGGGAGTTGCCCACGAAGTCAAAAACCCGCTGGCCATCATCACCATGGGACTCGAATACCTCAACAGCCGCACTTTTGAAGATCCCAATATCCGGACGATCCTCTCCGAAATCGGCTCGGCCGTGGAGCGAGCCGATGGTGTGATCCGGGAATTGCTCGACTTTTCGGCACCCAAGAAGCTCAACCTGGAACCGCAGGAGATCAATCGGTTGATCCGCCATGCGCTCGTGTTGGTGCGCGGCGAATTGGGAGGGCATCACATCAAACTGGTCGAGGAACTCGACGAGCGCCTCCCCCCGGTGCGGCTCGATGCCACAAAAATCGAGCAAGTGCTGGTGAACCTTTTTACCAATGCCGCCTACGCAAT
This sequence comes from uncultured Spartobacteria bacterium, assembly GCA_903933715.1. GTDB lineage: Bacteria > Verrucomicrobiota > Verrucomicrobiia > Chthoniobacterales > Chthoniobacteraceae > UBA695. Next base: position 17,469 of record CAIZLD010000075.1, on the reverse strand, counting down.
GGAGAACGGCGGGACGCTGACCGTGCGGACCTCCCTGCGGCAGGTGACCGGGATGGGGGAAAACATCAACCCCAACGACAACTTCCGCCTGGGAGCGCATCTGGTCGCCGTGGACGTTTGTGATACCGGCCCTGGCATTCCCGAATCGATGCTGGGCAAAATCTTTGAGCCGTTTTTCACCACCAAACCGACAGGGCAGGGGACCGGTCTCGGGTTAACCGTCACCAAAACCATTATCGACCTCCACGGCGGCTCCATTGAAATTAGAAATCGCCCTGAAGGGGGCGCCTGTGCTAGCGTCCTTTTCAAAGCGGAAACCGATTAGAATGAACAAAATCCTCATCATCGACGACGAAGCCGGCTTCACCCGGCTGATGAAGCTTACGTTGCAGCAGGCCGGGGGATACGAAGTCTTTGAGGAAAACGATGCCACCCGCGCCATGGAAAGCGTGCGCCGGGTGCGCCCTGATTTGATCCTCCTGGACGTCGTAATGCCGAAGATGGACGGCGGAGACATTGCCGCTTGCATCCGCAAGGACTCCGCTTTGGCCCACATTCCAATTATCTTCCTGAGTGCGATTGTTTCGGAAAAAGATCCGATTCCCGGTGGGCTGATCGGTGGATTCCCGTTCCTTTCCAAGCCGGTCAGCCTGGACGCCTTGATCGCCTGTATCCGTGAAAACCTTCCCGATCCCGAATAAGCATGACTGATTCCCGTTCTCCTGTTCCGATTTTTGGAACGAAAGCCGCCGCCATTCTGGGAGCGGTTTTCGTGGCCCTCTACGCCCTTTTCGCTCTCCTGGGAGCCGCGGACCGGGCACAGCGTTCCCGGCTTGAAACCTTGAAGCCGCTCCCGATCGAAGCTCACACGCACGCCCCGGCCCGTTAAATCTCCCTTCCCTCTTTTTTGATGCGTCGAGCCCGTTGTTTCCGGCGCTTGCGGGCTTGCGGAACGGTGCGGGAACGGCGATGCTTAACACACCATGTACCTTTCGCCTGATCAACCTCTTGCCGGTATTCTTGCTCCGCTCTTCGCGCTCCGCTCTGAAGATGACCTGGGGATTGGCGACACCGCCGCCCTTCGCGAGTTTGTGGACTGGGCTGCGGAAAACAATTTCCGGCTCGTCCAGCTTCTGCCGATCAACGAAACCGGCAACGACAACTCTCCCTACAACGCGATCTCCTCGGTGGCGATTGACCCGTGCTCGCTGGCGATCTCGCCGGAAACCATCCCCGACCTGAGCGAAGAAGCCTATCGAGAGGTTCTCAATGGTTTTCCGCTTTCGGAATTGCGCGATGGGCCGGTGAAATACCGGCTGGTCAAACCGCTCAAGCGCCGTTTATTGGAAGTGGCTTTTGCGAAGTTCATGGAAGGGCCAAAAAACACCGTGCGCCCCCGGAAGTTCCGGGCGTGGCTCAAAGAGCATTCGGCTTGGATCGAAGGCTATTCCCTGTTCCGGGCCTTGATGGACGAAAACGGGGGGACCGAGATGTGGGATACCTGGCCCGAGTCGCAACAGACCCTTCAAAACGCCCAGGAATGGCTTACCGTCCAAAAGGAGGAGGTGCAGAAACGCTTGGAATTGAAGATGCGGTTTTTCCAATACGTCCAGTGGATCGCATTCGAGCAATGGAGAGAGGTCAAGGTCTATTGCGACTCCAAGGGGGTGGCCCTCATGGGGGATGTTCCGATTGGCGTGAGCTATTACAGCTCGGATGTCTTTTGCAACCCGGAGATTTTCAACTTGCGCTGGTCGGGCGGAGCACCGCCGGAGACCTTTTTCAAAACCGATCCGTTTACTGAAAAATGGGGCCAGAATTGGGGCGTTCCGCTCTATCGCTGGGACGTTTTGCGCCAGACCAACTTTGCCTGGTGGCGGCAGCGGGTCCGGGCCGTCCGGGAAATCTTTCATCTCTTCCGCATCGACCACATCCTCGGGTTTTACCGGATGTACAGCTTTCCGTGGCGGCCCAAGCGCAACGCGGAATTCACGTATCTGACCCAAGAGCAAGCCCAGGCGATCACGGGGGGCGATCTGCCTCACTTTACGCCGCGTGACGACACCACTCAGGAGCACCGGGATGCCAACCGGCGCGATGGCGAGGAATATTTGCGGGCGTTGTTGGAGGAAGCCGGAGAGTACCGGCTCGTTGGCGAAGATCTCGGGGTCGTGCCCGATTACGTGCGCCCCAGCCTGGGTTCGCTCGGGATCGCCGGGTTTAAAATCCCTCAATGGGAACATCAGCCCGACCAGCGGATCGTCCCCGGCGAGGATTACACCCGGCTCTCGGTAGTCACCTATGCCACCCACGATCATGTGCCGCTCGCCACGATCTGGGACGATCTGGCGGCCGCCGCACAGAAAGGGGACAAACAGGCAAAATGGGATCTCGACCAGTTCTGCGACTACGGCGGGTTTGGAATCGACCGGATCAAGCCGATTACCCATCCGATCCACGAAGCATTGCTTTCCGCGTTATTCCAAAGCAATTCCTGGCTCGCCATTGTGATGATTACGGATGTCTTTTGCGAAAAGACCCGGTTCAACGTTCCCGGCGCGGTGGCCGATTCCAACTGGAGCGAGCGGGTCAATGCCACCCCGGCCCAATGGGGCAAAGACAAAACCCGCGCCGCAAAGATGCAGCGGATTGCCGAATTGATCGAAGCGAGCGGACGGGCATAGAGGTGGATCGCGACCTCCGGGCGCGATCGGGCTGCGCTGGCCATTTGAAAAACAGTTCTGCTGGAAATGAAGTCAGTAACAGGCTGTAATCACGACATGGCATTTCCCGAATCCCTGCAAGCGCTCTGGGCTCCTTGGCGCGTGGAATATTTTTCCATCGACAAAACCAACGATTTTCTCACGCAAGCCGCGCAATCGTCCGACGACCGCGCCCACCTCGTCGTGCGCCGGTTGAAAGACACTTTTCTCATCATGAACCGTTATCCTTACGCGGTGGGACACTTGATGGCGGTGCCCTATCGAAAAGTCGCCGATATTGCCGACCTGACCCAGGGGGAGCAATCGGAGTTATGGGATCAAGCCGCCTACGGACAAAAGCTGTTGCGCGACGTCGTGCGAGCTGAAGGATTTAACGTGGGATTGAACCTCGGAACCGCCGCCGGAGCCGGGGTCGCCGATCACCTCCATTTGCACATCGTCCCGCGCTGGCAGGGAGACAACAATTTCATGCCGGTGCTCGCAAACATCCGCGTGATGGCCGAATCGCTCGACGCCCTTTATTCAAAGTTAATGGAAGCCGCCGGAGAAATCGGGGTGAAATAGACCGTCTTCAGAATTTTGAAATCCAGAAGAGAGATTTCACAGATTCTCGCAGATAATTTTTATTTAATCTGCGCCATCTGCGAAATCTGCGGATCACTCCTTTGAATTCCAAAACGTTTTTTCCTCGAAATTTCGGCCGCGCCGGGTTCTCCTGTTCGCCTTCTTTTTTATTATGCTCCGTGTAAAACCGTTCCAAGGGCTCCGGCCCGCCGATGATCTCGTTTCCCAAGTGGCCTGCGTTCCCTACGACGTCGTGGACGCCAGGGAAGCCGCCGCACTGACGCAAGATAATCCGTACAGCTTGATGCACGTCGATCGCGCCGAGATCGACCTGCCCGCCGGGACCGATCCTTATTCCGCCGCCGTCTACGAGAAGGCCCGCGAGAGCTTCCAGACGCTTCAGAAGCACGAGGTGCTCATCCGCGAGACCGAACCATGCCTCTATCTCTACCAGCAAAAAATGGGGGAGCATGTGCAGACCGGGATCGCGCTGACCTGCCATATCGAAGATTACGAAAACGACATCATCAAAAAACACGAAAAAACGCGGCGCGATAAGGAGGACGACCGCACCCGGCTCATCGACACCATCAGCGCCAATACCGGCCCCGTATTCCTGACCTACCGGGACACGCCCGACCTCAACGCCCTCACCGCCGAAGTGCTCAAAACACCGCCGCTCTATGATTTCGTCGCACCGGACGGCATCGGCCACACCGTCTGGCGCGTTGGCGGCGAGAAGCTGTGCGACTTTTTTGTGAAAGCCTTCGCGCAAGTGCCGGTCTCCTACGTCGCCGACGGTCACCACCGCACCGCCAGCGCCGTTCGCGTCGGCAAAGAGCGCCGCGAGAAAAACCCGAACCACACCGGCGACGAGCCTTATAACTGGTTCCTGTGCGTCCTTTTCCCGGCCAGCCAATTGCGGATTCTCCCTTACAATCGTTGCGTTCACCATCTCAACGGCCGCACCCCCGAAGCGTTCCTGGAAGCGGTGCGCCAAGCCGGGTTCACGATCACCGCCAACACGAACGACACGCCGGAAAAACCGGGCGAAATCCACATGTACCTGGGCGAAAGCTGGTATGGGCTGACCTGGCCCGCCCAGCCGAATGCCAACCCGATTGAGCGCCTGGACGTCACCGTGCTTCAGGATCGAATCCTGGCGCCGATTCTTGGCATCGACGATCCGCGCACCAGCCACGATATCGATTTCATTGGCGGGATTCGCGGCACCGGGGAACTCGTGGCGCGGGTGAACGAACGGCGCGGAGCGGTCGCGTTCTCAATGTATCCGACGACGGTCGAGCAATTGATGGACATCGCCGACGCCAACCAGATCATGCCACCCAAGAGCACCTGGTTCGAGCCGAAGCTGCGCTCCGGGCTGTTTATTCACACCCTGGAGTAAGCGGCTGTTGCCTCCCACACCCCAGCTTTTTGGTTGGAGGATTGACAATACGAACCGAATATCGGAAAACCGGATCCATGAGAAAAAAAGGATTTTTGACGTTGCTGCTCATGATTCCGATGTGGGTCCAGGCAGAGGACTTTACGATCACCATCGACCGAAAGAAAGACGCAGCCGCGCGGGGGGCTGGAACCCGCAGTCAGGTGGCAACCTCGCAACAGTGGGTTGGAGAAATCAAGATCGAGAACCGGACTTTCAAACCTTCGGCTGAGATCGAATTGCGGTATATCATTTTTGTGAAGCGCCAGGAACTGCGGCAGAGCGCGGGGATGGATCAAATTGAGCAAGTAAAGGGAACCGTTAAGGTGGGATCTTTGCAAGGGCGGGAAAAAGCGAGTTTCCTGACTTCCGAAGTGACCTTGCGTCAACAAGCCGTCAAGGGGAATTGGATTCTCGTGGACAACAACGGGAAAGAGGAAGGAAAGAGGAAAGCCGAAGATGCCGTCACGGGCGTCTGGGTCAAGTTATTCGCTGGAGAAACCGAAGTGGCGGATTACGCGAACCCGTCCACAGTCAAAGCGAAAAACAAGTGGGAGTAATACCATCTCTTCTCACTATCTGGACTTTTATACTTGGTCTTTTTGTGCTGGGCGGCGTCGCTCGCTTGGCCTGTATTCATGAATACAGGCGCAGCGCTCGGCTCCTTGCCCGGCCCAAAATCCCGGCCGTCTAAAAATCCAGCTATCTCAAAGAGATGGTAACAAGGGATTCTTTTTGCTTGCCCAGTGCGGCATTTTCAACGAAATTTTCGAGCCTTGATGCCATCGGTGCAAGCCTGGCACTCTGAATTTGTGGGGGTTTAGCTCAGTTGGTAGAGCGTCTCGTTCGCAATGAGAAGGTCAGGGGTTCGAATCCCCTAACCTCCACCACTTCAATATAAGTCGTTGAGGTTCAGGAAACACTCTGGTAATCAGTCGGTTGCAAACCGTTATGGGACACCAAACTGATACACCAGAGAATTCCGAAGTGACCCGACACACCCGTCTCGAACGCAGAGGCTCCGTTTATTATTTGCGTGCCAAGGTTCCGGCAGACCTGCGGAAGGTAAAAGCACTGGATGGCAAAAAGGAACTCAAATGGTCCCTCAAGACATCTGATCCCAAAGTAGCTGCCGGGATGATTAATGCAGAGAGCCAGAAGGCGAATGCCATTTTTGAAGCAGAGCGGAACCGCATCAATCCCCCCGCCCCAGTAACTCCGTGCCGAATTCGCCACCGTTCGCACCTCCTGAAAATCCGCTCAGAAGCGCACGCGCAAGAACTCGCTCGTATGTGGTTCATACGGTTAGAACGGGAATCGCTGGAGCGGTATCAAAACACCTGGGGGGAAAAGGATCGCAACGAGCAGCGAGACGTTATCGCGGACCTCTGGATTCAGGAGGCAGCCTTGACCGGCGACGATACGGACAACATGGAGGAGAAAGATGACGGGCATCTTCATATCAAACGCTTTCTTTCCGAAAATCACCTCACGCTGGATGCAGAAAGCCCTGAATACTCTCTATTGCAAGGCTTGCTTTGCCGGGTAGCCGTTGAACATCTGCGGCGCACACGTGACCGATTGGAGGGCAAATCTTTCTGTTGCTACGATCCACTGCTCAGAGACATTTTTCCCCATACTCCCGTTAAATCTAAAATAATGGTGAAGACGGTCGAAATGCTCTGCAAGCAATTCCTGCTAGACCAAGAGAAAGCGAAGCTGGCCCCCAAAACCCTTTTTGCTTACCAAGTGCATACTCGATTGCTCTGTGACATTTTCGGGAAAGACACGCCGCTCGATGAAATTCGTCGTCCTGAGGTAGAGCGGCTTTGTGATCTTCTTGAACGGCTGCCATCCAATGCCACGAAGCGTTATCGAGGCAAATCATTGCTCCAAGCAATCGAGGACGCCGACAAAAAGGGAGACAGCAACCGGCTCGCTCCAAATACACTTCGGAACTACTTCTTCAACATGTTCTCGATTTTCGACTATGCAGTTCAAACCAAGCTGCTTCTTGAAAATCCGTTTGATGATTACTGGCTCAAGCAACGCTTTACACCAAAAGAGGAGCAGGGCGACGAAGACGAAAACACGGTGGAATTCACGGCAGAGGAATTAACCCAAATATTCAGCGCCCCCCTTTACACTGGCTGCCAAAACGATGAACGAGGATACCGTATACCTGGGCCAAACATCATCCGTCGCGGCAGATTTTGGGTGCCGCTTATTGGATTGTATCAAGGGCTCCGCTTGAACGAGATATGCCAGCTTTACACCCAAGATGTAAAAACGGAAGAAGGGGAAATTGTGTTTGAAGTGAGGGTCACGCTGGAGACGCGGGAACGGGCATCCGATAAACGGATTAAGCGACCGGCAAGCAAGCGAACCGTCCCTGTTCACCCAGAACTTTTGAAGATGGGATTTGCCGAATACCTTGAGCAACGGCGACAGGATACCAATTCGCCGCGACTTTTTCCCGAACTGCCAGCCGCCAAGAAAACAGGTTCCTACTCCGACGTTTTCAGTAAATGGTTCAGCAACTTTCTGGTTCATACCTTGGGAACGAAACCCGAAGCCACATTTCACAGCTTCCGGCATGGTTGGCGCTCCGCTCTCCGCGATGCTGGAGCAAACGAAGAGTGGGTAAAAATGATGGGAGGGTGGGCCCGGCAGGGGCAGAGCGCCAAATATGGCCGGGCGAAACACGTGCAAATTCTCAAGCAAGAAATCAGCAAGGCGCAATACCCCGGCTTGAACCTGTCTCACCTTTATACCAAAGCGCACCGGCCTGTGCGGCGGCTCATAGAGTGGGATAAATAAAACGCATTTTCAGATTCATTCAGGGGAGGCTGAAAAACGCCTCTCCAAGGTCATTTTTGCAACTGGGTGCAAAAACTTGACCTACACACCTCCCCCCCTTATTCGCCTTTACAATCGGGTGCAAAATAGCGACTGTTTTCCTTAGCTGGCGAGAGCTAGCCGGGACGTAAGAACCCCGCAACAAGCGGCAGGCGTATGCCGCAGCAAATACGCCGCTTCCTAGCCATCAAAAATGGCCGGGGGGCGGCGGCGTTATGTCCAGACCTCACGGTTAAAGGCCGTCGCGGCTGTCTTGTTGCAGCTTCTTAACTCCCGGCCTCCTTGTGGAAATCGCAAGGGGGCTGAGTTGACCAAGGAAGCCAAAGACAGACATGAGCACATTTCCCTCTTCTCCAAAAGAGCCATCCCCGAATCGTTGGTATTACGCCAATGCACAAGGAAAACCATTTGGGCCGGTTTCCTTTGACACACTAAAAAGCCTTGCGGTGGCGGGAACGATTAAACAGGGAACGCTCGTGACACCAGAAGCGAAAACCCTTTGGAAGCCCTTTTCCGAAGTCGTCCCGGAACCATTTTCCTCGTCTCCATCGTCAGCGGCAAACCGGATATCCGAAGCGGGCGGAACCGAATTGAGGCAATCTGCCGAAATATCTGAACGATACGATCATCATGTCAAAAGGCGAGGAGTGGTCGAACTGGCATCATCAGTCTCCGCAACGCAGAATACAGATAGCAGAGCAGCCAATGCCTTAAATTTTGGGTGTTTGCTATCAACAGGGGCTTCTATGCCGTTTTTTATAGGTTTGCTTCTTTCGCTCACTGGGATTGGAGCAATTCTCGGAATTCCACTAATGCTGGTCTCAGTGGCTATGTTCTTTGGGGCACCAATACTGGGTTATTGTGTGAAGCCTCCAACATGGTTGTCAGGAAGTTGCCCCTACTGCACATATCCCGAAGTTAAAGCTAGCCACAACGAGCCCGGCGTAAATTGCCCAGCCTGCAAAAAGCGAATTATCATTCGGGAAAATCGGTTTCTAAAGACGAATTAGGAGATTAAATGAATGCTACTGAAAACACATCTCCCGCCGAACAACCTCAAGTTCCCGAACGGCATAGGCGCTGGCCAATAGTTATAGCTCTTATTTTCATCTGGCCGTTAGGCCTCTATCTCCTATGGCAAAGCAATGCTTTTCCTAAAAAGCTAAAGAAAGCAATTACTGCCGCAATTCTGACCATTTTCGTTGTTTGGGCTTTCGACGGTAGGCCACTAAGCCTTGCCTTTATTTTCGGCGCGCCGGTTGCCTCATGGCTTTTTTGGAAATGTAAATTGGAGGAGCGCAAGAAAAGGATTGCAATAGCAGGTGTGGTGCTACTCGTTCTTGCGGTGCTTGTCCTTGATGCGAGAACGACAGGGAACAAGCAAGTGGATTCCAATAATAAACATTCCAAAAGCCTTGCAGCTTCGGTGATGCGCAAGACATCCGATTTCAAATATGTGTTTTCGTGTCGTGATGACATTGGGGCTGATGCTCCAGTTGCCAGCCTAAACGAATTTGTTGAGGGGCTCTACTTGGGAGAGATCGCTCTAGAAGACGGCAAGCGTTTTGCTTTTAGGGGTGAAGCGGTGGATGCAAATGTTGTTCAAATTACTGAGGCTTTCGTTATTTATTCAGTTCGGAATTACAGATTGGAATTCCGAGGAGCTTTTTGGGATTTTGCTGTGCCGAGAGATAAGAAATTGGAAGGCAATGATAGCGAGGAAGATGAACTAAAGGAAGTATATGCCAATGCTTTTGATGAAAAGCGGGCGATTGTGTTGACTGGATTTCAGCAGTTTACAACGGTATCCGGGCTAGTTAAGAGAATGCCTGTATTTGAAACTGTTTTTATAGCAGATTGACTTTGGTGATTTTTGAATAAAACCCAATATGTCATCTGAATCAAGCATGTAAGGCATTGACGAGGAAGGGATTGCATTATATTATTAGGCAATTTAAATCAAGGTTTTCAAATGTCTACACATGGCACTAACTGTAACTGCACAACGCAAGGGATGGCGCATGTTACGCCAAGCAAACGCCCCCGCTCTATAACTCCACGGCAATATCAAAAGAGGTTGGATTTGTGCCGCCTCTGGGATTTAGTTTGCAGGAACAAAACGCAAGCAGAGATAGCGCAAATCATGGGGCGTGATCCTGCATGGGTATGTCGTGCAATAAAGGAGATTCACGCCGATTTTTCCACGGTCTTTTCCACGCCCAACGAATCCCGGCTCGTTGCCGAGAATCTCGCAAATTTTCAAAGCCTCTATGCCGAGACGCTAAATACCGCCTTTGCGTCCTCCGGGTATGCGCGGACGGGGGCTCTGAGGCTTGCCGCTGATATTCTTCGGCAAAAGTCTGCATACGAAATTGCGGTTGGTTGCGTCCAGAGCCGGAAAGGGAGAGAACTGGATACCCCCGTTTGTCCACGGTGTGATGCGTTAGACCAGTTGAGAGCGGAGTTTGCTCCCGGCGACATCGAAACGATTTTTCGAGAAGTAGTGGAAGCTGACAGGGATCGGGCTGCGAGTGCTTGAATAGGACTCCACCGTTTGTAATACCCTCCCCCCCCGGGACTTTTTTTGCAACCGGGTGCAAAAAGACAGAGAAGCAATGGACGGCAATACGTTCTTGTAGAGGTGAGGCAGGGTAATGCAAAAAGGAAGAATGCAATTACCTCCCCCCTATCTACCAGAATTTATACCGCAGAGTGGAATCACTGAGGAAAAGGGGAAGCAGGACAAGATAGAAATTGAAATCGAAGGATTCCAGGCATGGGGAGCGAACACAGATGAAATCGATGCTATCCTAAATTATCTTGGGGCTCCTCCCCCGGTCTATCAGGGGAATAAGCGCACTCGAACCCGTCAAAATCATGGCATTAATTACGGGTGGATTTTCAACACGATTGATACCCGGAAATGGAATGCAGAGAGAACTGTCCAAATCCGCAAAACACCGCTTAAAATAGAGCAATCTGGCAAGGAAACGCCCTCCCTTATTCCTCCCCCGCTCTTTAGTGGGTTTTGTAAATGGACGGTAGAGGAAGATGCTGACAAACCGCTAACGCCTTTGAAGTTAACCGGCAAATTGGTCCTATCGATAAATCCAACTCGCTTCTTGCTTCATCGTCCGAAGGACGAAAATTTGCCAAAGGGAATCTTGAAGCGAAACGCCCGTCCGCATTCCATTGACGAGGCTTCTTATGACAAAGAAGATAACTGGTTGCCAATATCCGGCACTTATCGCGTGACTCCAACGCCTGAGGAATGGCAGGAAGGCCTTTCCCGATACCTGAAAAAGATCGTGCAAAGCGTGGGGAATGAACTCAAGCGCGCTTGTAGCCAAGTAGGGAACGATTGCAAAATCGACGCGCTCAAATTCAACGTAAAAAAGGTCGAGACTTATTGGGAGTTTGCTTCGGAAGATTCTACCGGATTGGTTCGGGATTTGGAAATGCACATACGGACGTTCTCAAGGAACTACCGTGGAATGCGCACTTACGACACAGTGAATAGCGGCATAGACGGGGATATGCCGATCCTTGAAATCCAAACAGCCATAGGCGAGTGGCTGAAAATCTATGCCAAGACCAAACGCCGGATTCGGATTGAAGTCACCCACCTCCTGACAGGGGATGAACGTTTCCAATTTCCACGAGAATACGCCAGCATTGGGGAGGCGCATCGGAGCAACCAACACACATTTAGTTCAAAGGCCGGCGTCCTTTCGTTCCTTGACCGGTTGAGAGAGCGGGCTGCGAAGGTGGTGGATAAATTTTTGCGCCATGTTGCAGAGCAATCGCGGGTTATTTCCTCCCCAGTATCAAGCGATCAAGCCTTACTAGACATCGCATGGGCGCTCCAGAATTATCGGAACGCAGCTCGTCCGATCACCTCTCTCCTCATTAACAATCAGTGCATTTCGATGGCGCAATGGCCGGATGCGTGGCAACGGGCCATCGATTCGCTGCGCGAAAAGGGGATCATTAGGATGGTAGAAGATCAGAAGGTTTACCGTATTGCCGACCGGTATCGTTCCGCCGTAGCGCAGTTGAAGAAGCTGGGGTGCTTTCCAGTCTTGGAAAATAAGCCAGCCCCACCGCAAGCGAACGGGGGATTGAACTCAGAGGGAAATAAGGTCCGCGTGCGGCATCGAGTGGTTCGTAAGCGGCGGCGAATCTCTCCCCTTTAGAAACAAACAATAAATCTAAAGAATTATTGTTTGCAATGAATCGGTTATCCTGAGAATATCAGGCTGTGTAACCGAAAAATCAGATTCCGGCTTTCGCCTATTTGCGGGTTTCAAGCAAAGGACAAGTCAAAGGGCATGGTTTCGACCGGCAGGGAGAGACAATCGCTCAGTTTGCAGCGGAAAACGGCTACTACGTGAAAGAGACGTTCCGAGACGCTTTCACCGGAACGGAAGCTGACAGGCCGGAGTTCAACCGCATGGTGGGAATGATCCTTGGCAATGGCGTGCGGACGATCCTTGTGGAATCCCTTGACCGTTTGGCGCGTGACGTGATGGTTCAGTCCCTCCTATTGGCCAAACTCGCCCAGCACGGCGTTACGCTCATTAACTGTGTGACCGGGGAGGATGTCACCGCTTCCATGAGCGAAGACCCGATGCGAAAGGCGCTTATCCAGATTCAGAGCGTTTTCAGCGAATTGGAGAAGTCTCGCCTTGTCGGCAAGTTGCGCCGCGCCCGCGAAGCGAAGAAGGCGCAAACCGGCAAATGCGAGGGGCGCAAAGCCTTTGGAGAAAAAGAGGGGGAACAGGAGATTATCGCCCTCATGCGCTCCCTGCGCCGTAAACGCTCCGGTAAGCAAATGAGCTTCGCCAAAATAGCGGAAGAACTGAACCGGCAAGGCGCCCCTACTCGCACCGGCGCACCGTGGCAGACGACGACGGTGCAGAATATTCTCAAACGGCGCAGCACAAGCGACGGGAAAATCAAGGCAGGTTGAGAATGGTGGAATCCCCGAAGCAAATGCTGGACTTCCCCATCCATCTAAGGTTGTAGTAGCCTATGCCAAAGCAGATGACATCACCACAGATTTACTCCGGGGAGACTTCCTCCGGGGTTGGGTGGAACGTCATTCATGGCGATGTGATTGCGGGGTTGTCTTTAATCGCCGATGAATCCATTGATTGTGTCGTTACGTCACCTCCCTATTTTTGGCTCAGGGATTATGGAATTGACGGACAAATCGGCCTCGAAGACACGGTGCAAGGGTATGTTGATGCCATCGCCAAGGTTTTCGATGAGGTGTATCGTGTCCTTTCGCCCAACGGAACCGTCTTCCTAAATCTGGGAGATACCTACTATTCGGGGAAAGGCGAGTCACAAGGCAAAGATTCCAAAAGCAAAAAACGTCGGTTTGGATTGCGCGCCGTAGATCGTAGCGGCGGATTGAGTATTGGACTCCAGCGCAAATCCATCATTGGCATACCTTGGCGTGTGGCAATTGAGCTTTGTCAACGGAAATGGGTTCTAAGATCACCAATAATTTGGCATAGAGACAAATGTTTGCCCGAAGCAGTGAAAGACCGTCCACGGCGCAGCTATGAATATGTTTTCATGCTCGTGAAAAGTAGATATTACTACTTCAATCGGAAACCATTAGTAGAACAGAATATTGATGAGGATGTGTGGACAATCCCCCCCCAAACGCGCGAAAATGGAAAACTGGACACCGCGCCATTTCCTGATGAGTTGGTTGACCGGTGTTTGAGTATCGGTTGCTCGCCCAAAGGAACTGTCCTTGATCCATTTGCGGGTTCCGGCACGACTTTAGTCACGGCTCTTGACAATGGATTTCCAGCAATTGGCATTGATTTGAACCTTGAGCTTTGCAGTTACACAATTCAACGCCTTTCAGGCAGACTACTGTGAAATACTTATCTTTGGCTCAAATCAATGAATCGGTTGAGAACCTCGCACCGGTTCACCCTTTTTTTCTCATTACGTTTCTCGTGGCGAAGAAAATGGAATTGCCCATTGGTAGCAAAATCTCGATTCAGTTGGATAATGCCACGGAGCAGTTCTTGCGAGCCTTTTACAAGCTCCATCCGAAATCAGATTGGTTTTTTCAGCCATACAAAGGCGCGAATCGTGAGAAGACATGGGTGAAACCCAACTATGCCTCTACAGGTCTGCAATCTATTAATACTCAGACTTTCCGAGACGCGTTCGATCATTCGTCAGGCACAGCCTTTTGGGGCTGGTCGCCAAATTATTTGTCTGTTTTGCAAAGTCGCCTTGGTAGAAAGCGCATTCCCCTTTTCCACCTCGCTTCATGGATTTTCCGAAACACGACTTTTCCTGACTCTTCGACTCGCCAAGATGTTCTACTGAAATTCCGGGCTGATTTCAAATTAACCGATTCGGAAGTATCGGCTCTATTTGATACATCTATCGCCAGCGCACTTGATGAGAGAAACGCATTTCAGGAAGTGCCGGCAGCTTGGAATGACATCATCTCTCGTTTTCCAATGCCTCCTGATGTTGGCCCAGAAGCAGAAGCCCTTCTTGCATTCATCGGAATGCAATCACTCGGGCCAATTGCACATTTGGAGTTTAACCCCGCGCCACGGCTTAATTTGATCACTGGAGATAATGGGGTTGGAAAGACCTTTCTATTAGATACGATTTGGTGGGTATTGACAAACGAATGGGTCGACTATCCGGTGGCCCCGCGGAATACAACATTTTTCAGTGCTACTCCCAGCATCACGTATCAATTGGCGGGGATGATAGCGCACCGTCCTCAAACGGCCTTATTTGACGGGAAACGTGGATGGATTACGCCGACAAATCGTGATGTTAGCCGCAGTTTGGTGCTCTATTCTCGGTCGGATGGTGCATTTGCTGTTTGGGACCCAATCCGATACCAAAATGCTCAATTTCCAGAAAAACTTCACTTTGAGCGCGATAGCGTTTGGGGAGGGAAAGACCGGTTGATCGAAGGATTACTACGTGACCTAGTAACTTGGGGAACAGAATCTGATGGACAGGTAATGGAACTTTTTTCCAGAACGCTTGCGCGCCTCTCACCTCCAGAGATGCAGATTCTCTCTCTTGGAGAGCCAGTGCGCATCCCAGGATATAGTCAGCAAATACCAACTCTTCGGCATCCTTATGGGGAAATCCCGTTGATTTTTGAATCTGCGGGAATCAAGCGAATGGTTGCTATGGCCTATTTGGTAATATGGGCTTGGACTGAACATAAAACTCTTGCTGCCGCTTTGGAGCAAAGAACTGCCAGTAAACTGGTCCTGCTCGTTGATGAGTTAGAGGCGCATTTGCACCCGAAATGGCAACGAACTGTTTTACCGGCTTTATTAGGCGTTCTGAGCGATTTGAGTTCTGAGTTGGACAGCCAAATCTTTGTAGCAACGCATTCCCCTTTTGTGACTGCATCGATGGAGAACGATTTTCGGCACGAATCAGATAAGTTTTTCACACTGGACATTCAAAACAATGGCCTAGCAATGTTCCACGAGTTGGAGTATCGCCCAAGGGGGGCGGTTGACTCGTGGCTTATATCTCCTGCGTTCGGGCTTAAAGATGCTCGTTCGGTTGAGGCGGCAGCGGCAATTCGGAGAGCTACCGCACTCCAAGACGAAGCTGAACCCGACCAAAAAGCCGTAAGGCATGCGCACGAAGAACTCACGAAGCTGCTTCCTACGGGAGACCGTTTTTGGCCAAGGTGGCTTCTTTTCGCAAAGAAGCACGGGGTCCAGATATGATACCCGTCACGGCAGCCCCGCCTCCACCAAACTACGAATATCGTGTGAGGCAACCCGGCGAACAATTTCTCGCGCAAGTTCCCGCCCCGTCGAATACTCAGTTTCGTCAGTATAACTACTGGAGCCGAGTTCATACGGATTTGTATGCCGCGCATTCAGGTATTTGCGCCTATTGCGCCTCTTGGATTCCGCGTGCCACAAATCCAGCGGCCAATTATCACAGCTCGGTAGATCATTTTTTACCGAAAAGCCAATTCCCCAAACTTGCGTATGATTGGACGAATTTTCGTCTCGCTCGAAAAGACATCAACGAAAACAAAGGCGAGGATTGCGAAATCATAGACCCGTTTCAAATTCAAGATACGTGGTTTGAATTGGATTTTTATTCGTATCGCATCAAAGCATCGGCGCAAACACACGCAATCTTGCAGAGGCGAATTAAGTATACAATTCAAGTTCTCCGTCTGAATGAGTCCCCTTTTATTGATGAGCGAACGTCCGTGATAGGAGACTACGCCCACGAACGAATGTCTTTCGCCGATTTAGAGCACCTCTATCCGTTCATTGCTAAAGAGGTGAAGCGACAAAGCTTCGATAAGATATTCAAAGAGGACACTAAGGCCGTTAACCCCTAATTTGGAACGCCTTTCTGGGCTGGCCTCAAAAAGAATGCTGCTGTATGAAGAAACTGCTTGAACTGGTGAGACACTTAGGTGATACACCAAGCATCACCCCAAGCGGGAACGACTGCTGATTATCAACAACTTACGTTGGTTTAGTGTTTCTCCCCTAACCTCCACCATTTTCTCTCCTGCTCCAGATTTCCCAATATCATCGAATTGCGACTGGGTGCCGATGGCAGGGTTAAAGCGTCGGTTTCGGAAGCGTGAGGGTGATGGTGCTGCCTTTTCCAAGAGTGCTTTCTATCTTGATGCGCCCGCGCTGTGCATTCATCAAATACTTTGCAATCGCGAGGCCAAATCCCAACCCCGGGCTATTAGCTTCCTTTATTCCTGGTTCAAAAATGCTGCTGAGCTTTTCAGTCACTATGCCGATGCCGGTGTCTTCTACAACCACCTCTACTTCGGCATTCTTTTGGAAACCGTAAATGGTCACCCGTCCGTTTCGAGTATAGCGCAGTGCATTACCGACTAGATTTGCCAACACACGGTGAAGGGCATCCGGCGCTGCCATTGCCTCAGAGTCGGCCTCCACTTGATTGAGCAGGGTTACATTTTGTGCGCGAGCTTGAGACGCGAACAGATCGACCGCACTGGCCGCAATATCGTGTATTCGCACTTTGACAATGTTCAATTCACTGGGGCCAGAAAACGCGCGGCCAAATTCCCGCATGGTTTTCTCCATTTCGACAGAGAGTTGTTCGACATTTCGTTCCAGCAGGGAAAGAGACTCTTTCACGGCAGGTATTTGGGCGTTTTGGGGAATGGCTTCAGCGAGTTCAGCGGCTGCAAGGGCAACGGCCCCAAGCGGGGCTCTAAAATCATGGACTGCGAATGCAATTTCCCGGGCACCTTCTCGCCTGATGATCTCTTCCCTTTTCCGGCCACACCACTCCACCCCGAGTGCGGCGGCGGCATCAATGACTTTGGCCACAATATTCCGAGCCGCTTCAGTCAAAGGACTGCCCTCTTCTGCGCAGACCTTACGAATGACTCGCCGCAGAACCTGAAACTCGCGTGAAACCTGTGCGCTGTCAAAACCTTGCTCCGCACGAAGCACTCCGTGTTCGCTTGCTCTGGAAATCTCCTGCCGCGCCGCCTGATTGGATGGCTCGGAGCCCCCCAATGCTTCCGCAAGCACTTCCAGAAGCTCCGGGATTTTATCTTCCAAAGGTAATGGTTCAATTTCCGATCCAAAAATCTCACGCGCCTCGACACGCCAGAATCCAACGATCCGGTCCTTTTTTGACCAGATGATTCCGGCAAAAACAGCATTCTTGGTTTCTCCAGCCATATTTTGTTGCCGGGCAGTCAAAGTGCACCACCTGAGGGCGGAATAGAAGGCTTCAAAGTGCACCACTTGTAGGACGCGAAAACAGTTCCATTTAATCGCTTGAGGGCGGTTTGAATGGGACATGTCCAACGTCCTGAAAGTGAGC
>CAIZLD010000074.1 GCA_903933715.1 uncultured Spartobacteria bacterium | reverse complement strand
TGACCACCGCTTCCGGCGCTTCCTTTACAAGCAGGGTTACTTGCTCACGGCTTAATGGGACAAGCGAATTCAATACCCTACTTTTTCACCTCATCCCTCTATGTACAAGCTTTTTCTCTCCTTCGGGCTAAACAGGAACCCAATCTCCGATTGGGAACGCAAGTGCCTGCGAAACTCTGTTTCGAGAATCGTGGATTGCGTAAAAAATCGAAAATGATCCAGAAGGCTTGATCTGTAAACTCGCGGTTTTCGAATCGGAGATTCACAGACAGCGGCGTTCCCAATCAGGAGATTGGGAACGAGAGCAAGAGAGCAAATCTTCGCTCTACCATCTATTTCCCGCGTGACAACCCACTAGGGCGCATTTACGAATTAACAGCTTTGCGCCTTTGCGTGTTGCAAGAAACAAATGCTTCTTTCTTGCGTGCCGTGTTTCCGACTCGGTGAAAACGTTCCCGCTTTCTAAACGTAGGAAATGTAGCGAGGCTTGTACATCAACTCTTCAATACCGGCTTCAAGGTCGTCGGCGACAGGTTCGGTCGCCAATCCGCGCTCGAGCGCCACGCGCGCGACCGCAACCGCGATGGTCCGCGAGACTTCCCGGATTCGGGTCAGCGATGGGTAGATGCGCCCTTGTTCCAGGTCGTATTCCGTCACGCAATCGGCCAGCGTGCGCGCGGCGGTGAGGAACATTTCCTCCGGTACCAGGCGGCTGCCGGTGGCGAGAATCCCCAATCCCACGCCGGGGAAGATGTAAGCGTTGTTGCCTTGGCCTGGGACAAACCGCTGGCCGCCGAACTCCACCGGGTCGAACGGGCTGCCGCTGGCAAACACCGCTTTGCCCCCCGTGCAGCAATAGGCTTGCTCGGCGGTGCATTCCGCCTTGGAGGTCGGGTTGGAAAGAGCAAAGACGATCGGCCGTTCGGCGCAGCGGGCGGTCGCTTCGAGGATTTGCGGAGTGAATGTCCCGGGCTGGCCGGAAGCGCCGATGAGCGCGGTCGGTTTGAAGGCTTGGATAATTTCCAGGGTCTCTTTCATCTGCGGCTGGTCTTGCGCAAAGTTCCGCTTTTGTTCGTTCAGATCGGTGCGGCTCGTGACGACCAGGCCTTTGGAGTCGATGAACCAGCACGCCTTGCGGGCGTCGGCTTCGCTTAGCCCTTCCGCGGTCAACGCGCTGACCATCAGTTCGCCAACGCCGGTTCCCGCTTCGCCCGCCCCGAAGAACAGGAAACGCTGGTCGCGGAGTTGGCCGCCGGTGATGCGCAAGGCGGAGTAAATGCCCGCCAGGGCCACCGATGCGGTGCCCTGGATGTCATCGTTAAACATCCGCACGTTGTCCCGGTATTTGTAAAGATAACGGAAAGCGTTGTGATTGGCGAAATCCTCAAACTGAATGAGCGCTTTGGGGAACGCTTGCGTTACGGCCGTGATGAATTCTTCGACCAGCGCGTCGTATCTTTCGCCGGTGATCCGGGGCTGGTGAAGGCCGAGATAAAGCGGGTCTGCGAGCAGCGTTTTATTGTTGGTGCCGACATCAAGCATGATCGGCAGACATTGGGTCGGGTGGATGCCCGCGCAAGCTGTGTAAAGGGCGAGTTTGCCGATCGGGATGCCCATGCCGTTGGCTCCGAGGTCGCCCAGGCCGAGGATGCGTTCTCCATCGGTGATGACGATGACGCGGATGTCGCGACGGGGCCAGTTATTCAAGACATTGGCGATGTTGCCCCGGTCCTTTTCCGAAAGATACATGCCGTGGGAGCGCCGGAAGATCTGCCCAAATTGCTGGCATGCCTGCCCGACCGTCGGGGTGTAGATGAGCGGCATCATCTCTTCGATATACTCTGTCACCACCCGGTAATAGATCGTCTCATTGCGGTCCTGCAAAGAGGCGAGATCGATATAACGCTCCAGGGTGGTCGAGCGCTTGCGCTGGTTGACGAGGAAACGCTGCACTTGTTCATCTAGGGTTTGGACATGCGGCGGGAGCAACCCGCGCAGCCCCAGGGCGTCCCGCTCCGCTTCCGTGAAAGCGGTCCCTTTGTTCAAACTGGGGTCTTGCAGCAGACGCAAACCGCGGGGCATATGGGTCAAATCGATCTTCATAGGGAAATAGATTACGGAAAAACCGGAATTTTTGGAAGCAGAACACCGCGGGAGTGGTTTTCCCCGGTCGTCGAATGCAGGAATCTAGCCGATGGAATCGACGATCATCACGCCCGGCCTTGCCCAAGGGTGTGCCGATTTTGCCTCTTCAAAGGGACATGGAGTGCCCCGCGAGCCACCCGGTGGTCCAGGCCGCCTGAAAATTAAACCCGCCGGTGAGCCCGTCAATATCGAGGAGTTCCCCCGCAAAAAAAAGTCCTGGAACCCTCCGGCTTTGCATCGTTTTCAGATCGACCTCCTTCAGGCGCACGCCGCCGCAGGTGACAAACTCGGCTTTGTGGGAGCTTTTTCCGCTGACCGTCCATTGCGTGCAAACGAGCGTTTCCACCAGCTTGCGCAAAGCGGTCCGGGGGAAAGCGCCCCAGCGGGTTTCCGGCGCGACTCCCGCCGCAAGCACGAGCTGTTCCCAAAGACGCGAGGGAAGGGGACGCACCGGGGTTTTGACGACCAGGCCGGCCGGTTGGGTGGCGGCGCGATCCTGCAACTCGGCTTCAATCGATTCCCGGGTCCGGTCGGGCAGCCAGTTGACCTGGAGAGGGAACCGGTAATCGAGATCGTGCAACTTCCGGGCGCCCCAGGCAGAGATTTTCAAAATCGCCGGGCCGCTGACCCCCCAATGAGTCGCCAGGAGAGCCCCGCGTTCACGCCGCTTCAGGTCAGGCACCGTGACCTCCACCTTTTCCACCGAGACCCCGGCCAAATGCCGCAGCCATGGCGTTTCGATGCGGAAGGTGAAAAGGGAGGGGACCGGCGGCTCGATGGTGTGACCTAGCGACTTCACCAAGGCGACCGCCTCCGGGCGGCACCCGCCCAAAGCGAGCAACAGCTCCGAGCATTCCATCCGGCGGCCATCGGAGAGCAACAAGTCGAATCCGCCGCCGGGCCTGGGGTTGGCGGCGTTGAGCCCGCAATGCAGATTGAGCCTCACGCCCGCCGCGCGGGCCTCGCGCAGAAAGCAGTCGATGATGGTTTCCGAAGAGTCGGTGACCGGGAACATGCGTCCATCCGGCTCGGTTTTGAGCCTCACGCCGCGTTCGCGGAACCACGCCTCCGTTTCAGCGGGACCAAACTGCCGGAAGGCACCCAGGAGCGCCCGGCCGCCTCGGGGATAATAAGTGGCCAGCTCGCGAAAATCATCGCAGCCATGGGTGACGTTGCAGCGGCCGCCTCCCGAAATGCGGACTTTGGTTAAAAAAGCGGCTCCGCGCTCCAGCAGGACGATCTCTTTTTTCGTGCCGTTTTGGGCGCAAGCCTGGGCACAGGCGATGGCGGCGAAAAATCCCGCCGCGCCGCCGCCCGCGATGACAACTCGGTTCATGGCGGCGAACGGTATCAGAAAGCCCGGGAAAACCGGAGCCCAATCCGTATTTTTCGCGGAAAATATTCTTTCGGCCCGGGCGAGTTCCTGATTTGCTGGGTTCTTTCTATGAAAGCCGAATTTGATGTGCGTTACACGGCGGGTCTGGCCCGGTTGAATTTGAGCGAAGCGGAAATCGCCAAATTTCAGTCGCAGCTCTCGCAGGTGCTCGAATACGTCGAGGAGCTGAAAGGGGTTGATGTTTCCCAGGTGGAACCGACGGCCCACGCTAATCCGGTCTTTAACGTGGTGCGCGAAGACGAGCCGCGCGACGGGTTCACTCCGCAGGAAGCCCTCGCCAACGCCCCGCGTCAGGCTAACGGGCTTTTTGCCGTTCCAAAAGTGATTGAATAATTTTACCCCATGTCTCTGATTTCTCTCAGTATTTCCGAACTCCAGGCGCAATTTCGTTCCAAAGCGGTCTCCCCGGTGGAGGCGCTGGAGGCTCTCGAAGCCCGCATTCAGGCCGTGGATGGCGAGATCGCCGGTTATTTGAACCGGGATTACGCCGCCGCGTTGAAAGCCGCACAAAATGCCGACGTCAATCTGCCCTTGGGCGGCGTGCCGATTGCCATTAAAGACCTGATCAACGTCAAGGGGGAGTCGTGCACCTGCGCTTCCAAGATTCTGCAAGGCTACCGGGCTCCCTACGACGCCACGGTGATTACCCGGCTCAAGGCGGCCGGGGCCATCCCGTTTGGCCGGACGAACATGGACGAATTTGCGATGGGTTCCTCCACGGAGAATTCCGCCTTCGCCATCACCCGCAACCCGTGGGACACCGACCGCATCCCCGGCGGTTCGAGCGGCGGCTCGGCGGCGGTGGTCGCCGCGGACGAGGCGTTTGCCTCGCTTGGTTCCGATACCGGCGGCTCCATCCGCCAACCGGCCGCGCTGTGCGGCTGTGTGGGGCTCAAGCCGAGCTACGGCCGCGTCTCCCGGTTCGGATTGGTCGCCTTTGCCTCCTCGCTCGACCAGATCGGGCCTTTTAGCAAAACCGTTCGCGATTCCGCCCTGATCCTCAACGCCATCTCCGGCCACGATCCGATGGACTCCACCTGTTTGAACGAGCCGGTGCCGGATTTCACCGCCAAGCTCGGGCGCGATTTGAAAGGGGTCCGGCTCGGGATGCCCAAGGAATATTTCGTGAGCGGCACCGATCCACAAGTTGACCAGGCCGTGCGCGCCGCCATCAAGCAATACGAATCGCTCGGGGCGGAGATCGTGGAAATCTCGCTCCCGCACACCCAACACGCGGTGGCCGTTTATTATATTATCGCCACGGCGGAAGCCTCGGCCAATCTCGCCCGCTTCGACGGCGTTCGCTATGGCCATCGCACAGCCGAAGCCTCCAATATCCTGGAACATTATGGGCGGACCCGCGAAGAAGGGTTTGGGCCCGAAGTCAAACGCCGCATCATCCTGGGCACCTATGTCTTGAGCAGCGGCTACTACGACGCCTACTATTTGCGGGCGCAGAAAGTTCGCACGCTGATCCGGCAGGATTTCGCCCGGGCTTTCGAGAAAGTCGATGCCATTATCTGCCCCACCTCGCCCGAGGCGGCGTTCAAAGTGGGCGACCGTTCCGAGGACCCGTTGCGAATGTATCTGGCGGACATTTTCACCATCGCGGTCAACCTGGCGGGCATCTGCGGGATCAGCCTTCCGTGTGGATTCGCGCAGGTGGAAGGCAAGCCGCTCCCCGTCGGGCTTCAGTTGATCGGCAAGCCTTTCGCGGAAGCCGAGCTGCTTCAGATCGCGCATGCTTACGAGCAAAGCACGAACTGGCACAAAGCCCGCCCGGTCATCGGTTGACCGAATCTTTTTTATCATTTATGAACTCTCCCTTTTCACCCCGGTTATGAGCTTTCTCTTATTCAAGCGGTTTTTGGCCCGTCCCTTTCAGGTTGCTTATGTTGTCCCGAGTTTCAAAGCATTGACCCGCAAAGTGGTCTCCAAATGCGATCTCTCGAAGCCGCGCGTCATCGTCGAGCTCGGGCCCGGTGAAGGGTGCCACACGAGGGAAATCGTGACCCGGATGCACCCCGATTCGCGCCTGCTTCTTTTTGAGATCGACCAGGTGTTGGCCGAGCATCTTCGCAAGCAATTCGCCCACGATCCCCGGGTGGAAGTGATCACCACCGATGCCGCGCGGATTTCCGAAGAACTCGCGGCCCGCGGCCTCGAGCATTGCGATTACGTCATTTCAGGGATTCCGTTTTCTTTGTTCGACATTCCGACCAAACAGCGCCTCCTGCGGGCCGTTTATGAAGCGCTCGCACCGCTGCCCCACGCGTCATTTGTGGTTTATCAATGCACGCACGAATTGCGCCGCCACGCGACGATGTTTGTCCGTGTGGAATCGGAGTTTTTCCTGCGCAATCTGCCGCCGATGTTCGTGACCGTTTATCACAAGCAGGAACTCAATGGCCGGACCCATGTCGGCGCTTGCTGCGATGGCCCCACCAGCCGCCAGCCCCACGGCATCAACGGCCACGGTTAGGCTAGTGGGTTGTCACGCGGGAAATAGATGGTAGAGCGAAGATTTGCTCTCTTGCTCTCGTTCCCAATCTCCTGATTGGGAACGCACCTGTCTGTGAATCTCCGATTCGAAAACCGCGAGTTTACAGATCAAGCCTTCTGGATCGATTCTTTACGCAATCCACGATTGTCGAAACAGAGTTTCGCGGACACTTGCATTCCCAATCGGAGATTGGGAACGAGGCTGGG
>CAIZLD010000073.1 GCA_903933715.1 uncultured Spartobacteria bacterium | reverse complement strand
CCATGGTCGCGCGCAAGCGTGAACTTCCGCTCCGGGCTACGCCCTCCGCTCCAGTTCACGCTTTCCAAATCAACCCAAACCAGTAAAACACACCCCGCAGACTCTCATTCAATTCTGTCCAGTACCAGGGGCCCGATCAGGTCTATTGCTGGTGGCTCGCTTGCGAAGTGCAACTTCGCGGGAGGGGGCATTCCCAAGTGAAACTTGGGAACGAGACAAAAGTGAACCGTTTAAGGGGTTGTTCGCGGACAATTTCCGTGTCTCTTCTTTGCGCCTTTGCGTCTTTGCGAGAAACAAATCCTCTCCTGCGGCCATTTTCAGAGTTATTCGTGAACAGGCCCGTTTGGAGCGGATGCGCTGGTGGACAGGGCTGCGGTTTGCGACCCACGCGTCTCTCTTCGCAAATTCGAAGCAAGAGGGAAAGCTATGAAAACACCCGCCACCTTCGTCACGAGCGTCGACCTTCCTGAATCGATCCGGCAAAAGGTAATTGAGCTTTTGAACCAGCAACTTGCGGACACGTTCGACCTGTACGGCCAGACCAAACAAGCCCATTGGAACGTCAAAGGGCCGCATTTTATGCAGCTTCACCTCCTCTTCGACAACCTGGCGGAAGAGGTATTCGGCTTTATCGACACCATCGCCGAGAGAGCGACAGCACTTGGCGGCTTGGCTATGGGGACGGTGCGGATGGCGGGCGAGGGCTCTCGTCTCCCCGAGTTGCCGCTGAAAGAGGTGGACGGGATTGCGATGGTCAATGAACTGACGGAGCGCTATGCCGATCTTGCCGCGTCCACGAGGGAAGCGATCAAGACCGCAGCCGAATGGGGCGATGCCGATACGGCCGACCTCTTTACGTCCCAATCGCGGGTTCTCGATAAAGCGCTCTGGTTTTTACAAGCTCACCTTCAAAGTTAGCAGGGTTGTGTTGAGGTTGGCGGTTTGGAGTGGACAAAAAAACCGCCGTTCCCGGAAAGGAACGGCGGTTTCACTTTTTGCGTTTAGTTATTAACTAAAAAGCGACTCCAACGCCGCCGTTGAAGACGAAGCGATTGTTATCAACGCCGCTGTAGTCAGCATTCTGATCGGCCAGGTAAACGTAAGTCGCGCCGGCATTGAAGGTCCATGTCCCGTATTTTGCGGGAATGCACGCGATCGGCACGGCAGCGTTCAAACCGGCGGAAGCGTATCCGAACGTTTTGTTCTGTGCATAGAAGCGGTTGGAACCGAATCCGGCGGTCACGGGGACGGTCAGGGTCACGCAGCAGCCGGTGGGGATCACGGGAGCGATCCCGATTTCGTAATAGTTCCCCTGGCCGTTGCCAGTCCCGGCAGCGCCGTAACCCAACTCACGCAGGTAGGCGACGTGCGGGTGCAGGGCGAATGCGCCGAGCAGGCTGGTGTCGTCGTAAGCAAGGTTGAAGTTCAGGTTGCGGGACAAGTCGAACGAGGAGCTCGGGCTATCGAATTCGAGGTAGCTGGTGGTGAGAGTGAAGTCTTTGCAGAATGTCACGGCCACGCCGATGGTGTAGTCGAATTCATACCAGCCGGGAGTGTTGCTTTCATTGCCCGGGTGACGGGAATGAAGACTGCTCCAGACCCCGAGGTTCAGACTGACTTTGTTGACGGCGCCGTCGCCTTCATAAAGGGCGTAATAAAGATCAGCATACGGCTGAGCAATCACCCCCTGGTTTTCCTGCATTACGCCGTGCGTGATGTATTCGGAGACGAAGTTCACTCCCAGGTCGCCGGAGAGGGCCGATTTCGCGGGCGTTTCAACCACTGCTTTTGATTCCGTGCCCGCGTAAAGCGAGGAGGGAAGCACGATTGCGGCGACAGCGATCCCGGCGCTGAGGGTAAGGTTTTTGAGTTTGGCCATATTGAGTAGATAGGTTGTTGTTTGACTGGATCTATTTATGAGGTGCCGTTTTGTTGGCAGGGCACCCCTAAGCAGGTTCCTTGCCATTCGATTAATTGTTATTAAATATTAATTGCAAGTTATTTGTTTTTAGGGAGTTGTGTTTTATTGTTACTTTTTTAAGCAGAAGCAGAATGGCCTTGAAAGAGTCTTCGGTGTGCAATTTTAGACAACAGCGATCCGCATGCTGGGCAATTTCAGCCATTTGAAAAAACAGGGGAGGCGGCCATGGAATTCTATTGCGCTGTTTCGTTCTCGTGCTTTCTTGGTGGGGAACGATTCAATAAATTATGTCTATTCTAGTTGGAAAACCGGCCCCGAAGTTTAATACCCGCGCCGTGGTGAACGGCAGGATTGAAGAAAGCTTTTCCCTAAACGAATTCCTAGGGAAAAAATATGTCGTTTTGTTTTTCTATCCCAAGGACTTTACGTTCGTTTGTCCGACAGAGCTGCATGCCTTTCAGGCCAAGCTGGGGGAATTCAAATCGCGCAACGTGGAGGTGATTGGCGCGTCCACCGACACTGCGGAGTCGCATTGGGGATGGCAACAGATTCCCAAATCACACGGCGGCATTCAAGGCGTGCAATACCCGATCCTTGCCGATGCCAACAAGACGATCGCTTCCGCTTATGGCGTGCTCAACGGCGAGTATGGCGTGGACGAAGAGGGGTCGCTCAATGCCCCCAGCGAGATGATTGCTTACCGCGGGCTGTTCCTGATCGATTTGCAGGGGATCGTGCGTCATCAACTCGTCAACGATCTTCCGCTGGGCCGTTCGGTGGACGAGACGTTGCGCGTAATTGATGCGCTCCAGTTTTTTGAGCAGCACGGCGAAGTCTGCCCCGCCAACTGGTCTGCGGGCCAGGAAGGGATGAAGCCGACCTTTGAGGGGGTCGCGGTTTATTTGTCGCGGAATTAGTACGCCCGCATCATTAAACGGGAGTTATCCGCAGCACAAAATTGCGCAGATTTTCGGCCGATTATTAATATCAATCTGCGTTCATCTGCGCAATCTGCGGATTCTCTTCCTGAGGAAAACGCCTTAAACCTTCACTCGCTCGATTTGCGCCCCCAAGCCGTTGAGCTTGTCGTCAATTGATTCGTAGCCCCGGTCGATGTGGTAGACACGGTTGACTTCCGTCACGCCGCTGGCGTTCAAGCCCGCCAGCACCAGCGCGGCGGAGGCCCGTAAATCGCTGGCCATGACCGGTGCGCCGCTGAGCCGTTCAATCCCCTTGATCACGGCACTGGACCCTTCGAGCGTGATTTGCGCCCCCATCCGCTTGAGTTCGGAGACGTGCATGAAGCGTTGGGGGAAAATGGCTTCCGTAATGACACCGATTCCCTGGCCTTCGCTCAACAAAGCGCACATCTGCGCCTGCATGTCAGTGGGAAAGCCGGGATAAGGCTCGGTGATCAGTTCGAGCGGCTTCGGTTTGCCATTGCCCACCACCGTCAGGCTGTCCCGCGTGGTTTCGATCCCATACCCTGCCAGAATGAGTGCGTCGCTCACGGCTTTAAGGTGATCGGGCATCACCCGGCGCAGCGTCACCCGGCTTCCCGCGATGGCTGCGGCCACCATGAATGTGCCGGCTTCGATGCGGTCGGGGATGACGGCGTGTTCCGCGCCATGCAACTCTTCCACCCCTTCAATCACGATGCGGCGCGTGCCTGCTCCTTCGATTTTTGCCCCCATTGCGATGAGGAAATTGGCGAGATCGACGACCTCCGGCTCGGCGGCGGCCCCTTCAATCACCGTGATTCCGTCGGCCAACACCGCCGCCATCATGATGTTGTCGGTTCCGAGCACGGTGGAGCCAAACTTGCCGTGCAAATTGATCGTCGTGCCGGTCAGCTTCGCCGCGAAAACTTTGACATTGCCGCACTCCACGCGCACCGCCGCTCCGAGGGCTTCAAAGCCTTTGAGATGGAGATCAATCGGGCGATCGCCGATGACGCATCCGCCCGGCAGAGAGACGGTCGCCTCTTTTTCGCGCCCCAAAAGCGGCCCGAGCACGCAAACCGAGGCGCGCATTTTGCGGACAATCTCGTAAGGGGCGATCGATTTGATCTTTTCGGCGCGGACCGTCACGGTGCCGCTGGCCCGCTCCACTTCAGCCCCCATGTGGCTGAGGATTTGGAGCATGTAATGCACGTCGCTCAAGTCCGGCACATGCCGGATAATGCATTGCTCCTTGGTGAGCAGGCACGCCGCCAGGATCGGCAAAGCGGAGTTTTTGGAACCGCTCACCCGGATTGAACCGTTCAAATTATGACCGCCGTGCACTAAAATTTTATCCATAGATCGCAAACAAAAAACGTAATATCCCTTGATAGTCGGCAACGGGGCGGATGTCCCGATATTTTTGCCGCTCGAGCTCTGCAGCCAGCGCGTGAGCCTGATCGTGGCCGATTTCCAACGCCAGTCGTCCTCCCGGCTTGAGGTGGGCACGGGCCTGATCGATCAATTTGGCGACGATTTCAGAGCCGACCGGCCCGCCATCAAGCGCCAACACCGGATCATGCTGCACTTCGCGCGCCAGCCCCGCGATTTCGCCTGCCGGGATGTAGGGCAAGTTGGCGACGATCAGGTCGAAAGCCCCTTCCACCGACCCCAGCAGGTCGCTTTGGGAAAAACGGACCCGTTCAGTGAGCCCGAGCCGTTCGGCGTTTTCTCGTGCCAACGCCAGGGCATCGGGGGAAATATCGACGGCGCTCACGTCGGCTTGGGGGAGTTCGGCGGCGAGGGTGAGCGCAATCACGCCACTGCCGGTTCCCACATCCAGCACGCGGGGGGAAGCCGGTAACGGTTCCTTCAAAATGACCTCCATCAACAATTCAGTTTCGGGTCTCGGAATCAGCGCACGCGCATCGGTCGCGAAGATCCGCCCATGGAACTCCACGGTTCCCAATAAATGCTGCAATGGAGTGCCGGTGGCCCGCTTACGGATGAATTCGCGCAAGGGAGCGAGTTCGCGCTCCCCCAGGGGACGATCAAACTCCATATAGAGCTCAATCCGCTTTTTCCCCAGCACATGGGCAACAAGGTGCTCGGCATTAAGACGTGGGTTTTCCACCTCATGCCGCGTAAAATACTCCGTCGTCGCACGAAGCACCTCCAGGACGGTTTTCATTGCGATGGAATACGCGTAAACCGGCAAAAAGAGAATCTTAGAATCAGGCTTTTTTAGATCCCATGCCAATCGGCCCCTCAACAAGGCTCGCTTTGCGCTCAGGGATTTTGCAGACTCCGGCTTTTCCATGAGTCACCCCCACGAAACCGCCGAGTCCCGCCTCTGCCTGGCATGTGGAATTTGTTGCAACGGCGTGATGTTTCACAAAGTCCAGATTCGATCCAGCGATTCGCCCCGGGAACTCATTAACCTGGGGTTCAAATTGCATCGCAAACACGGGGAGCTTCTTTTTTTTCAGCCCTGCTCGGCACATCGGGATTCGCAATGCGCCATTTACGCTCAACGCCCGGAGCGCTGCCAGCTTTTCAAGTGCCGCCAGATTTTAAAGGTGGCGTCGGGTGAAATCACCGAAGCCGAGGCAATGGAGAAAATCCAGGCCGCCATGGCTCAAGCGGCCCGGCTCAACGAACTCCTTAATCAAGCCGGGAAAACCGATCCCAAAAGACCGCTGACCAAACGCTACGAAAAGATCACGGCAGAACCGGTCGGCCCCTTTTCCGATCCCGCAACCGTCCAACTGCGCCAACAGCTTGAAGCGGCGATGGAGGAACTCGAAGAACTGCTCGAAAATGAGTTCCGCCCTCAATCCAACCGTCGGCCCGCCCCCGGTGCGCACCACAAATCCACCCCATTCACGCATGGCAATTGAAACCGGGGAGACATGGCTGGCCAATTTTTGTATGTTTATGGCCATTCTCTCTATTCACAACGAGACGAGCGCCGCGTAAATTTCACATTTCCCAGACAAAAAACCTCCATTCATCCTCTCCACCCATATGAATTCTCAATCTTATTCCATCGCCCAGCAAATCTATGCCGATCTCGGTATCGATACCGAAGCGGCCCTCCAAAAAATGGCCGCCACTCCCATTTCGCTACAATGTTGGCAGGGTGACGACGTGGGCGGATTTGAGCATCCCGATGTCGGCCTGAGCGGCGGCGGCATCCAGGCCACGGGAAACTATCCCGGCAAGGCGCGCACTTTGGAGCAATTGCGAGCGGACATCGACCAGGCGCTCTCGTTGATTCCCGGAAAACAACGGCTCAATTTGCACGCCTGTTATGCCGATCTGGACGGCAAAAAAGTGGAGCGCAACGAATACTCCACGGCGCAATTCCAAAGCTGGATCGATTGGAGCGGTGAGCGCGGCCTGGGCCTCGATTTCAATCCGACCTACTTTTCACATCCGTTGGCCGAGAGCGGGTTCACCCTTTCCAACGCGGACGCCGGGGTGCGCGGCTATTGGGTGGAGCACGGTATTGCGTGCCGCAAAATCGCCGCTGAAATGGGGCGTCAACTCGGCAAAACGTGCGTCACCAATTTCTGGATTCCCGATGGCAGCAAAGATGTGCCCGCCGACCGCAAAGCGCCCCGGCTCCGGCTCGAAGAATCGCTGGATCGCATTTTCGCCGAGCCGATTGACCCGGCGCACAATCTCGACGCGGTCGAGAGCAAACTCTTCGGCATCGGATCGGAATCTTACGTCGTGGGATCGCACGAGTTCTACCTCGGCTACGCCGTCAAAAATCAAAAGCTGGTCTGCCTGGATGCCGGACATTTTCACCCGACCGAAAGCATTGCCGACAAAATCTCGTCCACGCTGCAATTTGCCCCTGAACTGCTCTTGCATGTGAGCCGGGGTGTCCGCTGGGATAGCGATCACGTCGTCATTCTGGACGACCCGACCCGCTCCATCATGGAGGAATTGGTGCGGGGCGACTTCCTCGGACGCGCTCACATCGGGCTCGACTTTTTCGACGCCAGCATCAACCGCATCGCCGCCTGGACCATCGGGATGCGCAGCGCCCAGAAGGCTCTTCTCATCGCGCTTCTCGAACCGTATGCCAAGCTCCAGAGCGTCGAGGCTGCGGGCGACTTCACCTCGCGCCTCGCGTTGCTCGAGCAAGCCAAGGCGCTGCCGTGGGGTTTGGTGTGGAGCGAGTATTGCCGCCGCAACAACGTCCCGGACGACGCAGGCGCTCTGGCCGGGATTAAAACCTACGAAAAAAC
Source organism: uncultured Spartobacteria bacterium (assembly GCA_903933715.1). GTDB lineage: Bacteria > Verrucomicrobiota > Verrucomicrobiia > Chthoniobacterales > Chthoniobacteraceae > UBA695. Next base: position 3,026 of record CAIZLD010000073.1, on the reverse strand, counting down.
GGTCCTCTCGCAGCGGGCCTGAACGGCATTTCCGTTGATGCGGAAATAACCAGCGAGATCGGCCGGGGCGAACCGCAGCAGTTTGAGGGTTTGTTCCCGGCCGTAAAAAAGAAGGCTCTCCGGTTTGGAGAGCCTTCTTTTTAAGAATTGGACTACGAAACGGCTTACGCCTCGGGCGCGGTCTTGGGGAGACCCATCACGCGTTGATCGGCTTTCCAGGCGCCGCGCTTTTTTAAAAGTTCGACGCGCTCGAAGCGCTTGAGGACGTTGCGTTTCACCGTAATGGTGCTGGCACCTTTGAGGCTGCGATGTTGTGACATGATGAAAGGTTTTTAAAAAGTTGCGGTATTCCCAGACGAATGGGAGCGCAAAACCTAGTTGGCCCCCGGCCGGATGGCAATGCAAAAGTTCAGGTTTTTAATGGGCGGTCAAAGCGGCCCGTTCGTTGGCCGCGCCGGACTTTTCCAGGTAGTAGTCGTAGCCGCCCGGGTAGGGATAGAGCTGGCCCGAGTGAACATGGAGCACTTTGGTTGCCAATTTTCGGATGAAATGGACATCGTGAGAGATGAAAACGAGCGTCCCCTCATACCGTTCGAGCGCGAGAATGAGCGCCTCGACGCTGTCGATGTCGAGGTGGGTCGTCGGCTCGTCCATCAAGAGGAGGTTGGGCGGATCGACCAGAAATTTGATCAGATTGAGCCGACTTTTTTCACCGCCGCTCAACACCGCCGTTTTTTTGTAAATCTCGTCTTTGCGGAAGAGAAATGAGCCGAGAATGCCGCGCGCCTCGTCCTCGCGAATCTCCGGGGCGCTGTCCATCACCTCTTCGAGCACGGTTTTGCTGGCGTCCAGCGTGTCGGCGCGGTGCTGGCTGAAGTAGCCGATCTTCGCGTTGTGGCCCAGCTTGCGCTCCCCTTGCTGGAACTCGATAACCCCGGCGAGAATTTTGAGCAAAGTCGATTTGCCTGCCCCGTTGGGTCCGACCAGCACGGTGCGTTCGCCGCGTTCGATCGTCAGATCGACCCCGTTGTAAACTTTGAGATCGCCGTAGGCCATGTGAACCCCTTCCAGCGTGATGGCGCGCTGGCCGCCCCGGGGCGGTTGGGGGATGATGAAGCGGAACGGTTTGCGGGGCGGGAGCGGTTTCTCGATTTTCTCCATCCGCTCAATCTGCTTGAGCTTGCTCATCGCCTGCGAAGCCTTGGACGCGACTTGCCGGAACCGTTCGTAGAACTCCTGCAACGCGCGGATTTCCTTTTGCTGGTTGTTGTAGGCGGCGAGCTGCTGTTCGTAATGGGCCTCCCTCTGGCACAGGTAATCGCTGTAGTTGCCGCTATAGGAGGACAAGGTCTGGTCGTGGATCTCGTAAACCGTCTCGATGATCTCATCCATGAATTGACGATCATGCGAAATGAGAAGGATCGCGCCGGAATAGGTTTTTAAATAATCCTGAAGCCAGAGCAGCGAAAGGAGGTCGAGGTGATTGGTCGGCTCGTCAAGGAGCAGGAGATCGGGCTCCATCACCAGCAGACGGGCCAGATGCGCGCGCATCACCCAGCCGCCGCTCATTTCGCAAGCGCGGCGGTCAAACTGGTCTTCTCGATAGCCCAACCCGCGCAAGATTTTCTTGGCCTTGGCTTCGACCTGCGGATCGTTGAGGGCGTCGTGCTTGGCGTGGGTTTCCAGGTATTCCGGGCTGTCAACGATCCCCTCTTTTTCAAGCTCGTGGAGGCGTTTTTCCAAGGCGATTAATTCTCCCACGCGACCTGTGGCCACATCGAGGACGGTCTCCTCGCCGACCGCTTCGCTTTCCTGTGGCAGGTAGCCGACCATCGTCCATTCGTCCCGCTCCATCGTCCCGGCGTCCGGTTCGTCCTTTCGCAGAATGATCCCGAAGAGGGTCGATTTGCCCGCCCCGTTGGGGCCAACGAGGGCGACGCGTTCGCCGTAATTGACCTGCATCGAAGCGTTTTCAAACAGCGTGCGGCCTCCGATGGTGACTTTGAGATTGCGAATGTTGAGCATGAAAAAATGAAATAGCGGGCCGTTTCGATAGTCTCTCCAACGGCAAAACGCCAGCAAAAGAGGAGAATTCAAAGAAAGAACGTACACCGAGGCGGATGCGACAAACTTCCTCCTGCCCCTTTTTGCCTGGATTCCTGGCTTCTTAATTCATTTCCACAGATATTGGCAAAATGATCGAAAGTTTTCGCTCGCGGCTTGTTTTGGCGCGTTCGTTGCTCCTATGATCAGTGGATGCTTTTTCCCCGATTTTTTTGGTTTTCCGTTTTGACTGCGGCGTTGCTTTTGACCGGTTGCAGCAGCCCCGCTCCATACCATTATACCTACGTGCCCGGAAAGGCGGCGGTCGTGAAAGGCGGGCAAGCGCTGATTCCCGAAGCGGCTCCGGCACGCGTCAAGGCGGCCATTGAGGCGGGAAACCAGATCGCCGGGTTGCCTTACCGTCGTGGTGGCGGCCATGCCCGGCTTCATGACACGGCTTACGATTGCTCGGGCGCGACCTCCTTTGTGCTACGGCAGGCGGGCTTGCTTGAAAACGCGATCCCATCCACCTCGTTCCGCAATTATGGTGCGAGAGGCGAGGGGGATTGGATCAGCATTTACGCCCGCAAGGGGCATGTTTTCCTGGTCGTTGCGGGATTGCGCTTCGACACCGGCTATGGCAACGGAGCCAAAGGGCCGCAATGGACCATGATGGATCGCCCCACCAGAGGATGCGTCGTCCGGCACCCCAGAGGAATGTGAAGAGATTGCGGATTGCGGAATGGAGATCGCGGAATGGAGATCGCGGATCGCGGAATGGCAGCGGAGTCGATAAAGCTTCGGGGCCGCCGGGCTTCAGCCGGCGTTCTCCTTTGCCACCGGCTTTGTTCCTGTTTAGCCCGAAGGAGAGAAAAAGCTTGTACATAGAGGGATGAGGTGAAAAAGTAGGGTATTGAATTCGCTTGTCCCATTAAGCCGTGAGCAAGTAACCCTGCTTGTAAAGGAAGCGCCGGAAGCGGTGG
>CAIZLD010000072.1 GCA_903933715.1 uncultured Spartobacteria bacterium | reverse complement strand
CCCGATCCTGGCAATCTCCTTAATCCTGAGAATCCTGTTAAAAACTGCAAGATTTCGAGTTTCAATCAGCGGGCCTCATTGCCTACTGGAATTGGTATAAATAGCCTTTTTCATTTTGCGATTTTTGCGCGTTTTTGCGGCCAATCCCATTCTTGTTAGGCTTTCCAAAAACCGGTTCGCGCGTCGAGAATCGCCCGCAAAACAGCCTGTGAAGCCAGTTTTCGCGTGTTTTGGGGCAATATTTGCGCATTTGTGCGGATTGCGTTCCTAAGGCGATCCCCTACGATGGTTTGCGTTAGGGGGTGGGCGCGTTGGCGGAAGGGGTTTTGCCAGCGCGCCCCTTATTTCTCGGGCGTTTTCTCAACTTCCCGATCGATCCGGCAAAAATCTATCCGCCGAACGCCTTCAAAAACGCCACTTCCACCGCAAGCTGCTCTTGCACGTTGCGGCCGAAATTTTCGCGCAGATTCTCCAGCGCACTGACACGCCGCAACACGTCGGGCGTGGAAAACCGCCGGGCTTGAGCCGCGCTTTGGCCCGAGTAAGAGGGAAAATCGAGGGAGCCGGGTTCCGCCGCTCCGTGCTGTTGGCGCAGTACATCGCCCCACCATTGCAAAAGCGTTTCCACAAAAAATCCGCGCGCCTGGAGATAACGGGATTCCGCCAGCGCCTTGAAATAATCTTCCCGCTCGGCCAGCCATTTGCCGTCGGTGGTCTGTTTGTAGAGCCCTTCCTCCCGCTTGAGCCCGGCGGCGCCTTCGTCCTGAATGGAGGCTTTCGCTTCGGCCAAAAGACGGGTGAACTCCCGCACCAGTCCAAACACGCCGCCCAGATCGGTCTCGCCCGGCTTGCTTTTTGCCAGGAACCGCGCCACGAGATCGAGCAAACGGCGCTGCCCCTCGGTTGGTTCGCGACGTGGCGCGGCGATTAACTGGACCAGGATGCAGCGCGAAAGCACGGTTTCCAGGAGCATCTCCGGATGAGCCGTCACCAGCAGCAATAGCGAGTTGGCCGGAGGTTCCTCCAGCGTTTTCAAAAACGAATTGGAGGCCGCCGCGTTCATCCGGTCGGCGTCGAAAATGATCGACACTTTGCGACCTCCCAGGGAGGCGCGCATTTGCAGCTCTTTCTCAAGTTCGCGAGTCTGCTCGACTTTGATGATGCGCGATTTTGATTCCGGCTCGACAACGTGAACATCCGGGTTTTTGAGCGGATCGTGGGAGCCTCCCCCGGACCCGGCCACCAGCGACGCCAGCCGCAACGCCAGCTCGCGTTTGCCGCTGCCGTTTTCCCCGGTGATCAGGTAGGCATGAGCCAGCCGACCGCCTTCATGGGCGCGGCGCAGAAAATCAAAAGCGTCTTGGGGCGAAAAGGCCATCTCAGAAAAAACCACAGCTTACCGCTTGCCGCTGGCGACCCGTGCCGTGCCGCCCCGGGCATTGAGAACGAAATCGTTGTTCTCTCCGTATTTCGCCCACGGGCCATGGGGGATTTCGTTAAAGTCGACGAATTTCCAGTCGCAAACGTCCTGGCTCTTGTTCATGCCAAGATAATCGCGCACCGCCGGGGAGACATCGAGCCCCGCGCCGCCGTTAATGTTCGATTTGGGACGTTCATTGCCGAACACGTATTGCCAATGATCGGTGCGGAACGGGCCGCAATCTTCCCATTGGGCATAGCACACCCGGCTCTTGTAGCGGATGGCGATCCAGCGCCCTTTGCAAACGGAATGACCCACCTTCTCGAACGCTTTTTTGAACCACGGAATCACAAAGGAAGCCTCCGGTTTGGTCGTTCCCCGGGTCACGTCGTTGTAGGGCAGAGCGCAGTAGAAAGGGTTCTGACCGGGAACAAACGAGACCGGGACAAAGCCGTTGCGACGGTCGGGATGGTCCACGCCGCCGTATTTTCCAACCCAATCAGGATCCCAGGAGCTGGACCGGTTGTGGGTCGGATTGCGGGCAGTCGTCCCCTCGCCGATCCAGAAGACGGTGGTGACGATGTTTTCCCTCCAGGGATAGCGGCTCCCAAACATCGAGAGCGATGAGGAACGGCCCGAAGTCTGGACCTGCACGGTCGGCTCCATCTTCAAAAGGGCGCTTTCACGCAGTTTTTGGGCGTATTTGGCGAAGTCGGAACTGCTCTGGTAGGGCGACTCGGCATTTGACGCGGGGGCAAACAAAAGCAATAGCGCAAGGACGCCAATCAGGATTGGGGGCAGTTTCAATACTCTCATGGGGCGCAAGTTGTCTCTTATAACACAAAAAAAAGGCACGGTAAAGTCGTTTCCCGGCGAGCCCCGTCCATGGAAAACTCAGGAACACCTGTTTTTTAGCAGGGGCCGTGCCAATTTGCGCCGCCCCACCCCGCCCTTCTTAGGCTGACGACATTCAACCCGCTGAGTGGGTCACTGAATCCAAAGGATTCATAGCGGATAGCCGGGGGTTGAGCGAAGCGATACCCCCGGATAATGGAATCGATCATTCACCCCGAAGGGGTGGTAGAACCAAGGTTTCTGCCACCCCTTCGGGGTGATCCGTGTTGTCAAAGAGTCCGGTGGTGTCGGCGCGCGACCGCGCCTCAACCACCGGCTATCGGCTTGAAACCCTTTGGGTTTCTTTTTCACACGGTTCCACTCCCATCGGGCTGCTCTTTTTCTGAAGGTCGATTCTGCTTGGTCTAAAGCCAGTGGATTTCGGTATTGCGCGCCCAATGCCGGTCGTCGGTTTCCGGGTAATCGAGCGTGTAATGGAGCCCCCTGCTCTCTTTGCGAAGCAGGGCGCAATCGACAATCAGCGCCGCCGTCGTGGCGAGATTTCGCAATTCCAGAATTTCGGTGGTCAGTTTGAAATTCCAGTAAAACTCCTGGATTTCTCGTAAAAGGTTGCGCAGCCGGGTGCTGGCCCGCTGGAGCCGCTTGTCGGTGCGCACGATGGCGACGTAGTCCCACATGAGCCGCCGGATTTCGTCCCAATTATGATAAATGACCACCATTTCGTCCACATCGTGAGCATCGCCGCTCACCCATTCGGGCAGGGCCAGCTCGTGCGGCGGATGGCCGTTGAACGGGATATCGACGAGTACATGCTCGATAGCCCGGTGCGCCACGACGACCGCTTCCAAAAGCGAGTTGCTGGCAAGACGGTTGGCTCCATGAAGCCCGGTGCAGGCGACTTCGCCGATGGCGTAAAGCCCGCGCAGGCTGGTCGCGCCATTCGCATCGGTGAGCACGCCGCCGCATTGGTAATGGGCCGCGGGAACGACCGGGATCGGCTGCCGGGTAATATCGATGCCGAGTTCAAGACAGCTTTCGTGGATCATTGGGAAACGGTCGCGCACGAATTCCGCCGGTTTATGGCTGATATCGAGATAAACGCACGGGGCGCCGGTCCGTTTCATCTCGGCGTCAATGGCCCGGGCCACGATGTCGCGCGGCGCAAGGGCTCCGAGCGGATGGTATTTGCCCATAAACTCGCGCCCCTTCTCGTCCACGAGCCGCCCCCCTTCGCCGCGGACCGCCTCGCTGATGAGGAAGGAAGGCCGCGCCGGGTGAAAGAGGCAGGTTGGGTGGAACTGGATGAACTCCATGTTCGCAATCGTCACTCCGGCCCGCCAAGCCATTGCCACGCCGTCGCCGGTGGCCACGTTGGGGTTGGTGGTGTAAAGATAGACTTTGCCGCAGCCGCCGGTCGCCAAAATGAGACGGTCGGTGCGGAAGGTTTCGACCGCGCCGGTCGATTCGTTGAGGACGTAGACGCCCACGCAACGGTCTTCGCTGGCGAACCCGAGTTTCCCGGTGGTGATGAGGTCCACGGCCATGTGGTTCTCCAAAAGCTCGATATTGGGGGCCGCCTGCGCCGCCTGGATGAGCGATTGCTCGATCTCCCGCCCCGTGGCGTCGCGGGCGTGCAGAATGCGGCGCTTGGAGTGGCCTCCCTCGCGTCCGAGGTCCAGTTCACTCTCGCCGCTCTTCAAATCGCGCTCGTCAAAGTGAACCCCCAGTTGCATCAACTCCTGGATGCGGGCCGGTCCCTCGGTGACAATCGTGCGGACGACCGCTTCATTACAGAGCCCGGCCCCGGCGGTCAGCGTATCGCGGACGTGGAGGTCAAACGAGTCTTCCCCGCTGGTCACGCACGCCACGCCTCCCTGCGCGTAGCTTGTATTGGCGTCATCACGGAGGCGTTTGGTGATCAGGGCGACACTGCCGTGCCGGGCCGCCTTGAGCGCAAAACTCAACCCGGCGATACCGGTGCCCAGCACAACGAAATCGTAATTCTTCATGAAACGGAAAGCTCGAGGTTGTCGATGAGCCGGGTGTTGCCGAAGTGGACGGCCACGGCGATTAGAAGTTTGCGGGATTTCGGACCCGGTTTAGCAAGGGTTTCGGCATCGACGATTTCCACATAATCGATTTTGGAGAGCGGAGCCGTCCCGATGGTTTTCACAACCAGCGCGCGGAGCTTGGCGGGGCTGTGAACGCCTCCCTTGGCGGCAGCCCGTGCGGAGAGCAACCCCCGGCGCAGCACCGGCGCCTGGGCCCGCTGATCGCTCGTGAGGTATTGGTTGCGGGAGCTTAGAGCCAGGCCGTCGCGTTCCCGGTAGGTTTCGACGCCGACGATCTTGATCTGAAAATTGAGATCCCGCACCATCCGGCGCAGGATGGCGAGCTGCTGGGCGTCTTTTTTTCCAAACACCGCGATCTCCGGCCCGAGCAGGTTGAAAAGTTTCGCCACCACCGTGCAAACGCCCCGGAAATGACCCGGGCGCGACGCGCCACAAAGCCCCGCGGAAAGCGCCTCTTCATTGACCCATACGGAGTGATCGGGCGCGTAGAACGCCTCGGCCTCGGGCAAATAGAGGAGGTCCACTCCGGCTTCCTTGCAAAGGGCGATATCGCGGGAGATCGGGCGCGGATAGCGCGAGAGGTCTTCGCCCGGGCCAAACTGCGTCGGGTTGACAAAAATGCTGACCGCCACGGTTCCTTTTGGACCCGCCAGCGCCCGGGCGCGGTGGATCAGCGAGAGATGCCCCAGATGAAGAGCCCCCATCGTGGGAACGAACACGAGCGGTCGAGGAACACTGCGGCAGGCACGCGCAGCCGAAGAAGGCGAGCGAAGGATTTTCACTTAGGCTGGGAAGCCTAACAGCAACCCGGCCCGGAGAAAAAGGGGAATTTTAGCCGCAAAAAAGCGCAAGAGGCGAAGATATCATTACGCCGGGCTTCAGCCGACGGTCTCCTTTGCCACCAGCTTTGTTCCTGTTTAGCCCGAAGGAGAGAAAAAGCTTGTACATAGAGGGATGAGGTGAAAAAGTAGGGTATTGAATTCGCTTGTCCCATTAAGCCGTGAGCAAGTAACCCTGCTTGTAAAGGAAGCGCCGGAAGCGGTGG
>CAIZLD010000071.1 GCA_903933715.1 uncultured Spartobacteria bacterium | reverse complement strand
ATGCCTCGTCCGGTGGTGTCGCTAACGCTCAACCACCGGCGATGGGCTTCAATCCCTTTGGGTTTGGCTCGGAATCTGAATGTCGAGTCAGCCTAGTGGGTTGTCACGCGGGAAATAGATGGTCGAGCGAAGATTGCTCTCTTGCTCTCGTTCCCAATCTCCTGATTGGGAACGCCCCTGTCTGTGAATCTCCGATTCGAAAACCGCGAGTTTACAGATCAAGCCTTCTGGATCAATTTTTTACGCATCCGCGATTGTCGAAACAGAGTTTCGCGGACACTTGCGTTCCCAATCGGAGATTGGGAACGAGGCTGGGCTTGTTTCTTTACCCATCGCTTAACGTGTGACAGCCCACTAGTTTTTTAGCCGCAAAAAGGGGACGTAAAGTAGTCTACCCTGTTTTCTATTTGGGGAGGGAAACGAAGCCGAATCGGGCAGCCATCAGCAAAGACAAGAGTGCAAACTGGGCCGGGATCGTTGCGTATCCACGCCGGATCAACCCGAAGCTGAAGAACAACGCAGCCAAGAGCGCCAGAACCGTCGTGGTGAGCACGAAAACGCGCAAAAGCCGGAAAAGCCCCGCGGCGAAAATGCCCAGAGGTATTCCAATGACCAAATAGGGGTCCAGCCATGCGCGGGGATGTGGAACGAACGGGAGAATCAACCAGCGCACCCAGAAGTAACTATAAAAAATCCCAAGCAGTCCCAATGAGGCCGCCAAAGCGCGAATCAACAGCACGTCAAACCAGCGGCATCGCGCGGCGCAGGATTGGAAAAGCCATGAGTTGAGCTTCACGTGTAAATCTTCTCCTTTTTGCGCCTTTTTGCGGCTAAACTCCGGGCTCGACCCATTTGCCGTGTTCGCGGATGAGGTCCAGGAGGCGATCCACAGCTTCTTCCTGCGGAATGTTGAATTTCACGGCGGTTTTGCCGACGTAAAGGTTCACTTTGTCCGGCGCGCCGCCTACGTAGCCAAAATCGGCATCGGCCATTTCTCCGGGGCCGTTGACGATACATCCCATGATCGCGATTTTCACCCCTTTGAGATGACCGGTCGCCGCCTTGATGCGCGCGGTGGTTTCCTGAAGATTGAACAGGGTCCGCCCGCAGGAAGGGCAGGCGACGTATTCGGTTTTGGTGATGCGGCATCCGGCGGCTTGCAGGATCGCATAGGCGACCGGGATTTCGTGGACGCTATCTTCGGTGAGTGAGACGCGGATGGTGTCGCCCAAGCCGTCGCACAGCAGCGAGCCGATGCCGATCGCGCTCTTGATTCGCCCATCTTCGCCGTCGCCCGCTTCGGTGACGCCGAGATGCAACGGATAATTCCAGTCCGGCCCCTTAGCGTCGAGCCGGGCGGCCAGCAACCGATAAGCCTCGATCATCACCTTGACGTTGCTCGACTTCATCGAGAACACCAACTCGTGATAATCGAGATCCCGGGCGATTTGGGCAAACTCCAGCGCGCTCTCGACCATGCCGAGCGGTGAATCGCCATAGCGGTTCATGATCCGGTCACTCAACGAGCCGTGGTTGGTGCCGATGCGCATCGCCACGCCGCGTTCTTTGCAGAGCCGGACGAGCGGGGTGAAGCGTTCCCGGATGCGCTCAAGTTCCTCGGCATATTGGGTGTCGGTGTAATCGACGATTTTGAATTTTTTGGTGTCGGCGTAGTTGCCCGGATTGATCCGGATTTTCTCGACCCACCGGGCGGCTTCCAAGGCGGCTTCCGGCTTGAAATGGATATCGGCGACGATCGGCACGCAACAGCCGCGCTGACGCAAACCGCTCACGATCGCTTCCAGATTCGCGGCGTCCTTGACGGTCGGGGCAGTGATGCGGACGATCTCGCATCCGGCTTCGGCGAGGTCGAGCGTCTGCGCGATGCACGCCTCGGTGTCCATCGTGTCGCTAGTGATCATCGACTGGACGCGCACCGGGTTACTGCCGCCGATGCCGACGTCGCCCACTTTGACTTCGCGGGTCACACGGCGCTGGAAAGACAAGGAAGGAATCATTGTGTTTAAAATCGCATTTAGGGTGATGAAAAATTGTCGATCTTCTCAGCGCACCTCGATGACTCGGTCGCCAGCGTTGATCCGTCGAACAACTTCGGGCCAGAGGGGGAGGACCCATTGTTGCAGCATGCGGTTGGTGCTTTTGCCGATGCGTAACCAGATGATGACGGGGGCTTGTTGGCTGGTCAGGCTCCGTTCAATGAACTCCTCGTCCTTGGTGACGATGGCCGCTTGGTTTTGCAGGGCATAGTGCCATATTTCGGAGTCACTGGCGTCTCGCAGCCCGATGTCGCGGACGGCTACGGCATCGGCTCCCTGCTCACACAGCATTTTTGCCAAGGCTGGCGGCAATTGGGCGTCGATGAGGATTTTCACGCCACTTTGAGCACGGTGTGGTCGGCTTGGGCTGCCGCGTAGCGCAGGCAGGCCTTGATGTCTTCGGCTTGCAGGTCGGGGTAATCTTCGAGGATTTCTTTTTCGGAGACTTCGGAGGCGAGAAGATCAAGCACGTCTTTAACGCGGATGCGCATGCCTCGGATGCAGGGCCGCCCACTGCATTGCTCGGGATTGAATGTAATTCGATCCAGATAGTTCATGGAAAAAAGATATCAAAGTCTTGAGGAAAGACGAGATGAATTTGAGCAGCAGAAAGAGGCGTCTACTTCCCCGCCGGGCTTGCCGCCGGAACCTCTTTCCCGCCGCCCAGATTGCGCCAGGGCAGGTCTTGGATGTCAAAGAAAGTGACGTAGATGATGAACCCGATCAACACCAGGGCGCAGGCGCTCTGGACCATTTCCAGTACTTTGATATTCACCGGCTTGCGGCGGATCGATTCAATGAACGCCAATACGATGTGCCCGCCGTCCAACACCGGTAGCGGGAGCAGGTTTAACAAAGCCAGGTTGACGTTGAAAAAGACGCTGAAGGCCAGCGCCAGGCGCCACCCTTGTTCATTCTCGAACATGGCATAATAGATGCGCCCAATCCCCACGGGCCCACTGAAATGCTGGGCTTTGACGTCGCTCTTGGGCGAGAAGAGCGCCCCGAGCATGTTGCCGATGGAGCTGACGCTATCGACGATCTGCTGTTTGGGGGTGGGGTAATCGAGGGTGATTTTGCGATCCCACGCGATCCCGATGCGCGGGCGGGTTTTGCCTTCCTCGGACGGGAGCGGTTTCGGCTGGATGGCAACATTGCGCCATTCCCCGGCCCTTTCGATGGTGATGGCCACGGGAGCGAGCGGGTTTTTCTCAATCGCCTCGACCAGCGGTTCAGGAGTGAAGATCGCTTGTCCGTTGACGTGGGTGATCGTGTCGCCCGGTTGCAGTCCGGCACCGGCAGCAGGCGAATTGGGCTCTACGGCGCCGATTTTGGTGGAGAGCGCGGGCAGGATTTGCACTTTGCGAAGGCCCGAGCGTTCCCAGCCTTTATGGGTCTGTTTCACCCAGCCCGATTCGACGGTGCTGATTTTGCCGTCGCGCTCAATCTTGAACGGGATTTTTTCCCCTTCGCTGCGGACAATAAACCAGACCACGCTGTTGATCATCCCGTTGAAGCGTTTGACCGGGTGGCCGTCCACTTCCAGGATGCGGTCGCCGGGCCGGAGCCCCGCTTTTTCGGCGGGCGATCCCGGCTCGACGTAGCCGATGGTGGTCGTTTTTTCCTGATCGGAAACCGGTTTGCCGACAAAATAGACCATGTAGGCCATAACGACGGCCAAAAGGAAACTGAAGAGCGGTCCGGCAAAGGCAACGATGCTTTTGTCGATGGGTGAAATGGCTGGTAATGTTTCGCGCGGCACATCGGCTTCCCCTTCAATGATGTCCATCGGGGCGAGCTGGGGCAGCTTGACAAAGCCGCCCGCCGGGATGCTTCCCAGCGAGTAGACAACGCCGTTGATCTCTTTTTTCCAGATCGGCTTGCCAAACCAGACGCCGAATTCCTCGATTTTGAGCCCGCGCCAACGTGCCGCAAGGAAATGGCCCCATTCGTGGGCAATAATGATCAGGTTAAAAAGAACAACGACCTCCAAAAGGACGAAGATGAAATTGAGAATTTGAAGCAAGTGCGACATAAAAAAGGTTCTGGCTAGGCGGTGATGCGTTCCAGCGCGTACGCGCGCGCCCATTGGTCTGCTCCGACTATATCATCGAGCGTGGCGTGTGCAATGGACCGGTGGGCGTCCATGGTGGCGGCAACGGTTTCCCAGATGCCAGGGAACGGGATTTGGCGATTGAGGAAGGCTGCGACGGCCATTTCGTTGGCCGCATTGAGCACGGCCGGGAGGGTGCCCCCGACGGTTCCCGCGCGTTGGGCGAGCCGGAGCGCAGGGAAATCGTCCCAGCGCGGCGCCTCAAATTCGAGCCGGGCGAGCTTTGCAAAATCGAGCGGCGGGAGGCTGTTGGGGACGCGCTGCGGCCATGTGACGGCGTATTGGATCGGAAAACACATGTCCGAGTGGCTCAACTGGGCGAGCACGGAGCTGTCGACAAACTCGACCATCGAATGCACCACGCTTTGCGGGTGGACCACGACATCGATCCGGTCCATTCCGACATCAAAGAGCCAGCGGGCTTCGATCATTTCAAGCCCTTTATTGAAAAGCGTGGCCGAATCGAGGGTGACTTTGGCTCCCATTTCCCAAGTAGGATGTTTAAGCGCCTGGGCCGGGGTGACATCGACGAGTTTTTCCGCCGGTAGTTTGCGGAATGGGCCGCCGCTCGCGGTGAGGATGAGACGGCGGACGTGGGCCGCACCCCGCCCTTCGAGGCATTGGAAAATGGCGTTGTGTTCGCTATCGACGGGCAGGATTTTGACCCCTTTGCGCCGGGCGGCTTCCATGACGACTTCTCCCGCCATGACGAGGATTTCCTTGCTCGCGATCGCCAAATCCTTGCCCGCTTCAATGGCTGCCAGCGCAGGCCTGAGCCCGCCCGTCCCGACAATGGCGATGAGAACCATATCGGCTTCGGGGAGAGTGGCCAGTTCGATCAACCCTTCTTCGCCCCGGAGCACCTTGCGGCAACCGATGGAGGCGGGGGCGTCTTCTCCGGTGACGCACAGGGCGGCATCGGGGAATTGCGCGGCGAGTTCTTGGAATTTCGCCAGATTGCGATGGGCGGACATGCCGACGATCCGCATCTGGTGCGGAATATCGCGGGCGACCTTGGCCGCACTTTGCCCGATGGACCCCGTGGCTCCTAAAACAACAACGTTTTTCATCCCACTCGGATAATGACTCTTAAATACAGGAATAGTAAAGGCGCGGTAAATAAAAGGCTGTCGATGAGGTCCAACGCACCGCCGATGCCCGGCAGAAAACCACCGGAGTCTTTGGTATCCGTACTCCGTTTGAGAATCGACTCGGCCAGATCGCCCACTACGGCCGCAAAACCGAGAGCGATCCCCAGGAACCCGGCGTGAACCCAATTAAGCCGGGAAAGATCATGCTGCATCAGCGAAAGCATCCCGCAGCTCCCCAGGGTCGAGAATACCAGCGCGCCTACGAACCCTTCCCAGGTCTTTTTAGGGCTGATGTGGGGGACCATCTTGTGTTTGCCGATCACGGTCCCGGTAAGGTAAGCCCCCATGTCGCTAAACTTCGTCACGACGATCAGATAAAGGACGTAATATTGGCCGGTCACATGACCGTTCTCGCGCGGCAGGAGGTAGACGATTTTATTGACGAAATTGAACATCCAAATGACGTACAGGAGTCCAAAAAGCGTGAAAGCCATCGTCGGCAGCGGTGCAATGTCCTGAGTCCGCTTGAACATTTGCCGGGTAAACACCGTCAGCAGGAAAAGCAAAAGGGAAAGCATTTCCCAGTCGTACGATTGGGACGGGCCGACCGAGCGGTAGTAATGAAACGATCCGCCCAGCATGACGGCCCCGCAGATCATCCCGACCACTTTGAAATTCGGAAGCCCTTTGTGGTCGAGCATCCGGTAAAACTCCCAAAGCGCGGCCAGCCCGACGGCGGAAAGCATGGCGAAAAAGCCCAACTCGTAATTGGAGAAAATCGTCCACAAAACGGCGGTCCAAAGAACGACAGTGCTAAATAATCTGGAAAGAAAAACCTGGGTCATCCGGAAAAATATGCGCGACCATCCGGGAATGGCCCGGAAATGGCAAGAGCAAAGCAAAAAGAGCCATTGTGTCGATGGAATTATTCGGGTGATTGGCTCAACATAACGTCAATAATTCGCTTCTTTTTTTCAGGTTTTCCAATCCCAAGTCGGTCTTGTTCTCCTACCCCCGAGGATGGAATTTGTGGTGGACGGCCTTGAGCCGGTTCTGATCGACGTGGGTGTAGATTTGGGTGGTTGAAATATCGGCGTGGCCCAGCATTTCCTGGATCACGCGCAAATCGGCTCCGTTGTTGAGCAGGTGAGTAGCGAACGAGTGTCGCAATAAATGAGGGTAAACGTTTTCCTCCAGCCCGGCAAACTGGGCTCGCGCTTTCACGATTTGCCAGCAGCGCACGGAAGTCAGTTTGCCGCCGCGTACCGAGAGGAAAAGTTCGCTCCCGGTCCGCCGCTTGACGTAGTGGGGGCGTTCGCGTTCCAGGTAGGCCGTGACGGCCGCGCACGCCTTCCCCCCGACGGGAACCAGCCGCGTTTTGTTCCCTTTGCCGGTCACGCGGATGACTTTTTCTTCAAGGGATAAATGTTCCAGCCGGGCATTGACCAGTTCGGAAATGCGCAGCCCGCTCGCGTAGAGGAGTTCAATGATCGCCCGGTCGCGCAGGCCGAGTGGCTGATCGGCCGGGATGCTTTCGATGAGGCGTTCGACTTCCGATTCGTTGAGGGTCTCGGGGAGATACCGTTCCAGGCGCGGGAGCGGGAGCAACTCGGCGACGTCCTTGGAAACGAACTTCCGCGCATGCAGAAACCGGAAGAAAATTTTGATGGCGACCACGATCAGTTTGATCGAGGCGGCGGCGAGTCCGCTGCTTTTGCAGGCGCCAAGGTATTCGGTGATATGGGCGGGAGTGACTTTGCCCGGCGTTTCGATCTGCCTGGCTTCGGCGAGCCAGCGGGCGAACGTTTCGAGCGAGTGCCGGGTGGAAACCTGATAATTGTCCGAAAGCCCCCGTTCGGTGGCCAGATAAAGCAGGAACCGGTCGATTGCCTCGTTCATGGCTTCAGGGCGACTTCAACTGCGTTCGCTTGGACGCGGCGTCGTCCCAGCCAAAGCGTCAATCGATCCGAGAGCTTGCGGCCCAGGCGCATCGTCGGCAGTTCGATATAATAAAAGCTCAAAGTCGAAAGCACGATCGTCCCCGCGAGGGCAAGCAGCAACACCTGCCAGATGGGAAGCCGCGCGTGCAGCGTGGCAATGCAGCCATAGAGCGCCACCATGTGCCACAGATACATGCTGTAGGAGATTTTTCCAAAAAAATGAACCAGCTTGTGGGAGAGAAATGAGGAAACCGAGATAGCCCAAACCAGGATGATCGACGCCCCGATGCCGGTGATGAAATTCGTCAACGGCGGTTTATTAAGCAGCACGGTTTGCGGGATCACGGCGGCAATCCACCGGCACGAAATCCAGAGATCATTGGTGTACAGCAGCAACCCGGCAGCCACGAGGGCGTGTCGCTGGAAAGCACCTAGCGAGAGGAGGCGTTGCGTCAAATTTTTGCGGGCGTGGGCCAGGTAAGCGCCCAGTATAAAAAAACAAAGAAACGAGCTGGTGCTTAGCAGCGATTGCAAATCCTTGTTGCCGCTGTTGTCTTTCAAATAATAGGAAGCATAACCGCTCAGGATCGAAATCACCGCGAAAGCCCAGAGTGCGCGGCTTCGGAATCGCAGAAACAGAAATATCAGGACCGGAAAGACCAGGGAAATCCGCATTTCCACCACCAGCGACCAGACGGGTGGGTTGAGGTAGCTGGTTCTAAACCGGGTGACGAGCGGCAGATGATCCGCAAGAATTTTCCACGTTGCGGGATGGGTCCATTGGGCGTTGATCCAGTTGTCGCTGTACCCGGGAATGGGACCGTTGAGGAAGGCCATTTTAACTAAAAAAGCCGCAAAAACCGCAACCAGGTAGGCGGGGTAGAGCCTGAAGATGCGTTTGACCAGATAAGGAAAATAAAGGGGCTTCTTCTTTTCGCTCAAAAACGAGAACGAGAGGACAAAGCCGCTCAGAAGAAAGAAGAAGATCACCCCCTCATTGCCGCCCCGCAACACCGCCAGCGGGGTATTCATAAAAATCCAGAGCCATGAGGTATCGGGCGGGTAGCTGCCCAGAAAATGACACCAGATCACTGTTAAAGCGCACAGCCCACGCAGCGAATCCAGTTCCTCGTAGTGCTTGGTCATCGGTTAGAGCGTGTTCACGAATTCTAAAAATCAAAGCAGTCCGAAGATTCACAGATTTCAGAAATTGGATCAGGATTTAAAAAATCTGCGTTCATCTGCGTAATCTGCGGATAAAACCTCTGAATTCGTGAAGCTACCTACAGTGCCCGGATGCGCCGCGCGACTTCCTCGGCATTGGCCCGGCTGTTGAAGGCCGAGATGCGGAAATAGCCTTCGCCATGCGAGCCAAACCCGCTTCCGGGCGTAATGACGACGTGGGCTTGCGTGAGCATCCGGTCAAACATGTCCCAACTGCTCAGCCCGTCGGGAGTGCCGACCCAAATATAGGGGGCGTTGACGCCGCCGAACACCGGCAACCCGGCATCTTGAGCCGCGGCGCGAAGGATCGCGGCGTTGCCCATGTAAAGCTCGATCAAGGCGCGGATTTGCGCCTTGCCTTCGGCGCTGTAGAGAGCTTCCGCACCGCGCTGGACGATGTAACTGACGCCGTTGAACTTCGTTGACATGCGGCGATTCCAGAGCGGATGGAGGGGGAGCATTTCGCCCGTGGCGGTGGCGGCGAGCAGATTCTTCGGGACGACAGTGAACGCGCAGCGCGTGCCGGTGAAGCCGCCGTTTTTGGAGAAGCTCCGGAACTCAATGGCGCATTCCCGGGCTCCCGGGATTTCGTAGATGGAGTGGGGGACCGCCGGATCAGAAATGTAGGCTTCGTAAGCGGCGTCGAAGAGAATCAATGTCCGGTTGGCTCGGGCGTATTCCACCCAGGCGGCGAGCTGCTCGCGGGTAGCGGTCGCACCGGTCGGGTTATTGGGGAAGCAGAGATAGACGACATCGAGCTTTTCCGAGGGAACTGCAGGGACAAACCCGTTGGAAGCGTCGCAAGGGAGGTAATGGATTCCGGCGTAAGCCCCATTTTCATCAGAGTCCCCGGTATGCCCTGCCATTACATTGGTATCGACATAAACCGGGTAAACCGGGTCGGTGATGCCGAGCCGGTTTTTGTGTCCGAGAATATCGAGAATGTTGCCGCAGTCGCATTTGGAGCCGTCGGAGACGAAGATTTCGTCGTCGGCGATCTCCATGCCTCGGTCGCGATAATCGTTCTGGGCAATGGCGTGCCGCAGGAATTCGTGCCCCTGCTCGGGACCGTAGCCCCGGAAAGTGTCTCGGCAGCCCATTTCGTCCACCGCCTTGTGCATCGCGTCACGAACGGCGGCCGGGAGCGGCTCGGTCACGTCGCCGATGCCGCAGCGGATCACCGCCGCTTGCGGGTTGGCGTCACAAAAAGCTTTCACGCGCCGACCAATTTCAGGGAAGAGATAGCCGGCCTTTAATTTGAGGTAGTTGTCGTTGAGTTGAACCATCGCGCTTTAATCGAGTAGCGATTTCGGGGCTTTTGGGCTAGCGAAAAGCGGGCACAAGCACCGTTTTCATCCCCGGGGCGAGGCGGGGCGTGCCGTCGCAATCGCGAAGAGGTAGCCGTCGAAGTCGCCTTCGGGGACGATCAATTTCATGGGATTTCAATGGGAATGGCCCGGCAGGTTTTTTGCCAGCCGGGGTAGTTCCAAGTATTCGGGAACCCGACGCATTGGGCCGGTTTGGCGTCTTGCAGAAGGCATCCGCCGTTTTCAAGATAGAAGCATTCGCCGTCGGGCTTGTCGATCAGGGCGAGCCCGGTCCGCTGCGGGGTAAGCCGGGTAAATTCTTTGATAAAATCGGCTTCGCTCAATTTAAGGTGGGCGGAAATCGCGGTGATCTCCGCTTCCGTGATCTTTACAAAACCGGGCATGCGGCAACAAGCCGTGCAACGCTGGCATTGGTAATGGATCGCCATGGAAGCCCCAAGGTTCGGGCCAAAGCGGGTGGGCTGGCAAAGAAAAAATGAAAGCGGTCCTGAATTCCGCCCGGGCCACTCCGGCATTTTCTTCCAAGACCACGTTTTTATTCTTTGCCGATATGAGGGTGCGGGGCTTGGCCGGAAGAGGGAGCAGGGAGGCCGGCCGGGCCCCGCTTGGCTTTTTGGATTCAAAAAAATAGCGTAACTTTTTCTTGGGAGTGGGGTTAAAATTGGCCAGACTCCTGTTCCCCTAATGAAAAAAGTTTTTGCGATTTTATTGATCCTGGCTTCGGCTCTCGTCACTCTGTGGTTTTACGGGGGGCGTAAGCCGATCGTGGATTATTGGAGCCGCTTGACCAAGCCGGGCGCGGAAGAGATTCCCGAGAAATACGTCACGCAGGCCGAATTGCGGGATGTCGATTATTCGATCAGCGTGGCCGGGGATGTCGCGCCGGAATTTCAGCTCGAAGTCAAATCCGAGGTGGGCGGCAAGGTCAAGGCGCTCCATGTGGAACCTGGCCAGACCGTCAAGGCGGGTGATCCGTTGTGCGAGATCGACGACACCGATTTGCAGAACCAAAAGGCGAGCGTGATGACCGAAATCGCGGGCGGCCAACTTGGGGTGGACCGGGCGGCGCGCCATTTCAACCGGGGGAAAGAGCTTTTTAAAGCGAAGCTGATCACCAAAGAGGCTTACGATAATCTGGAAAGCGATTATGAAATTTCCAAAAACGAACTGGCCAAATCGCAACGCAAACTGAAAACGGTTAACGACCTGATCAATAAAGCGCGGATCGTTGCTCCCTCGGATGGAACCGTGCTGCAAGTGCAGGTCATCGAGGGGCAAGTCGTTGTGCCTGCCGCAAGCGTCAACTCCGGCACGACTCTGATGACGATCGCCGATCTTTCCAAACTGCTCGTCAACACCTACGTCAACCAGGTCGATGTCGCCCGGTTGGAACTCAAGCAGATCGTCAAAATCATGATGGAATCGGTTAAATCCGAGAGCATGGAAGGCCGCATCACGTTTATCGCCCCGGTGGCCGTCATTAAAAACGGCGTCAAAGGATTCCAAATCATGGCGACGATTTCAAAGCCAAGCCCGAGACTGCGGCCGGGGATGATGGTCAATCTCACCGTGCCGGTGGCGCATGCCGATCAGGCCGTGGCGGTCCCCATCGCCTCCGTTTTCCGGAACAAGGAGGACAAACGGGTCGTCTATGTGCTGGAAGGGAATCGGCCCGTGGCGCGCGAAGTCACCCTCGGGGTGGACAGTCTCGAATTTTCCGAAATCAAAACCGGTCTGAAACCGGGCGAGCGCATCCTGACGGTCGAACCGCGCGTATTGGACAAAAAATCGTAATTCAGATGGCGCTCGTCGAACTCACCGACATTCGTAAAATTTACCGCATCGGCGACCAGGAAATCGCCGCCCTTGACGGGGTGACGCTGTCGGTCGAATCGGGGGAGTTTTTGGCGATCATCGGGCCGAGCGGCTCGGGGAAATCGACCCTGATGCATTTGCTGGGATGCCTCGACACCCCTACCAGCGGGCGGTTGGTCATTGATTCCGTCGATGTCTCCAGAGCCAGCAACGATGAGCTGGCCCGGATGCGAAACGCCAAGATCGGCTTTGTCTTTCAATCATTCAATCTGCTGCCCAAGTTCGATGTGTTTCGGAATGTGGAACTGCCAATGGTTTACGCCGGGGTTTCCGCCAAGGTACGGCGCGAGCGGGCCATGGAAGCCATCGAACGCGTCGGGCTTCTCAACCGCATTCACAATACACCGCTCCAGTTGAGCGGCGGTCAATGCCAGCGGGTGGCTATAGCGCGGGCCATTGTGAACGACCCGAAAATTGTGTTTGCCGACGAGCCGACCGGGAACCTCGATTCCCATACCGGCGAGGCCATATTGACGCTTTTTCGCGAATTGGCCCAGAGCGGGCGCACCATCATCATCGTCACCCACGACAACAATATCGCGGCCCGCCTGCCGAGGCGGATCGAGATGCGCGACGGTCGCATCCGGATCGGGGTGGAGGCAGAAGTTTCCAACACTGCCCCGCTCATCGCCGGAATACCGGAGGATCGGGCCATATGAACTTCTGGTTTGGATTGATGATCGGCTTTAAGGAAATCTCCGCCCACAAATTCCGGAGTTTTCTCACGATGCTCGGCATTATCCTGGGCGTGGCCAGCCTGCTCTCGATGTTTGCGCTGACCGAAGGGATCGCCCGGGGGATGCGGGAACGGCTCGCTGCGACCGGCGGTGTGGAACGGGTGGAGATCAATCCCAAAGACCCGTCGGAAGCGCTGCAAGACCTCGCTTTCCTTTCTCCCGGCCGCACCATGGAAGATGTCGATGCCCTGTTCAAGGGGGCGCCGCTGATTGACCTCATTTCCCCCGAATTATCGCTCGGCAATACGGCAGTCAGCCGTTCCAACCTCACCCTGCGCCTGAACGCGTCAGGGGTGTATCCTGATTTCTTCGAAATGAACAAATTGGAAATCGAACACGGCCGCACGATCGCCCTGGCTGACAATGACAGCGTGAGCCGGGTGGCGGTGATCGGTCCGGGTGTGGTCGAGGAGCTTTGGCCCGAAAATCCAAATTTCATTCCGCTGGGGGAAACCATTCGCATCAATGGAAAGCCGTATCAGGTGGTCGGTGTGACCGCTTTTTGCGAAAGTGAATCGGCCAAGCGCAAGCGGGTTGCAGGGAATGGCGCCGCCGAGGACGAAAGACGTGTCCGCCGCGGCGGACACGGGAAACCCCAGCAAAAAAAATGGGACACCTATTGGCAAAAGAACCATGTCGTGGCGATTCCGCTTTCGACGATGTTCTATGATTTTAGAACCGCGACCAATGCCGACGGCAGCGCGAACCGCAGACTCGACCGGTTTTCAATCCGAGTCGTCGATACATCGCTTTTTGAGGAAGCTCTCAATCAAGTTCGCGCCGTGCTCGATCGGACTCACCGGGGCATTGACGACTTTGCCTTTGACACCCGCGAGGAATGGTCCGACAGCATTGAAAGCGGTGTCCGGGCCACTCGCACGAGCGGCAGCATCATCGCCGGGATCAGCTTGCTGGTCGGCGGGATTGGGATCACCAACATCATGCTGGCGAGCATCACCGAGCGCATCCGGGAGATCGGGGTGCGGCGGGCCATCGGCGCACGTCAGCGCGACATTTTTATCCAGATTATTGTGGAAAGCGGCGTGATCGGTTTCATCGGCGGCATCCTGGGGCTGATCGCTGCCTTTGGGGTGATGCGGCTGCTCGTGCTGCTTTCACCGACCGAAAACGCCCCCGTTGCCACAATTTCGGCGGTACTGATTTCATTCAGCTTCGCCTTGGCGATTGGGGTGATTTCCGGGATCTACCCGGCGTGGAAAGCTTCGAGGCTCGATCCGATTGAGGCATTGCGTTACGGTTAACCTGGGCTACTCCCAAATGAAATGTTCCAGCCGGAGCCGGTTCATCCGCGCTTTGGCTTCTTCGGCTCGCGGCCCTTCGACGTTGCCCATTTTTTGGTAAATGGCGATGGCGCTTTTCCATTGCTCTCGGCTTTCGCTCAAGCGGCAGGCGTCAAAGCCCGCTTTGTAAAACCAGAAGTATTCCTCCGGCTTTGCCAGACCCGATTCGACCACCTCGTAATAAGCCGCAAGCGCTTCCTCGGGGCGGCCCAGTTTTTCCAGGCAGCGTCCCTTGTTGTAGAGAGCCCGGTGCTGGAGCGTGGCGCTTAAGCCCGGCTCCTGGGCCAGTGCTTCGTAAACCTCCAGCGCCGATGCATATTGGGCTTTGTCTTTCCCGCCCAGCGTAAAAAGGTTGTCCGCTTTTCCCGCCATGGCTGCCGATTTAATTTCAGCGGGCGGATTTCCCCGCAGAATGTCATCGTAGAGTTTGACGGCGTCGGCTTCTTTGCCTAGCCGGTTTTGCAGCAGGGCCAGTTCCAGCCGGGCATGGAACTTGAGCGGGCCGTTGAGGGCGGCAACCTGGCTGAATAGGTCGATCGCCCGGTCGGTCCCCCCGTCATCGATCCGCTTCATCGAAGCTTGTCCGGCGATAAAAAGCGCTGTCTCGACCAAGGGCGATGCCGGCGTTTCCCGCGCCAACGTTTCCAACTGGGTCTGGGCGCTTGCGAAATCGCCTTTGCGGAAATAGACCTGGCCCAGCTTCATACGCACTTCATCCAGCTTGGATGAAGCCGGGTAATGCTCCACAAAGGTCAGGCACAGTACAACGATTTGATCGTCGGCAGCCGGAGTGCCGGTATCGGCGACGAAAATCGCGAGGTAATCGGATTGCTCGACGGTTTGAGCCGGGGCGGGCGATTCATTAACGACCCGCAAATATTGACTCGCTCCGGCGGGATCGCCGTTCGCATAGCGCAGCTCGGCCAGGGCGAGGCGGGCTTCAGGGGCGCGCGAGCTGGATGGGAACTCGTGCAAAAACTGGTCCAGAGCGGCTTCCGCCCGCGGATCGCTCTGGCGCGCTTTTAAGAGACCTTCTTCCAGCATCAAATCGCTCCGGCGCATGCTTTTCGGATACAATTCGCAGAATCCTTTTGATTCCGCCTTGAAGCGGGAATCGTCGCCTTGATGAAGCCAGGCGAGCGCCGCGTTGAAGCGTGCCGTTTCGGCAAATTCGGGGTAGCGGTCGGCGGCGCTGCGAAACATCGTGGCTGCCGGGACGAACTCGCCTGCTTTAAAATGCGCTGCGGCCATGGCGATTTCAATTTGTGCAATCTGCGCGACGCCGTGGCTGCATTGGAGCGCTTCTCCCAGCGCTTTTTGGGCTGCTGCGAATTTCCCTGCTCCGCTCAGGAATTGCGCCTGTAATAAAAGGGCATTGGCGAGCAGAGGATGATTGGGGAAGCGGCTGGAGAAATTTTCCAATAAAGCCAGGGCGACATCGAACTTGCCGTCCCACGCCTGGCGTTTGGCGAGGTAAAAGTTGGCATAACCGGCGCGCAAGGCCGGTTCGCGCTGCGCCCATTTTTGCAATTCGCCCAGCGACGGGTTTTCCTCCCCGCAGTAAATTTCGTCAAGCTTCAGGAAAAGGTCGGCGAGATAAGGATTTTCCGGGTGTTTCCAGATGAACTGCTCCAGAACATCGTCGGCGACGGTCGGTCCGCTCAATTCCGTTCGCGCCTGGGCCATGCCGAGCGTTGCGCCGACCATCATCTCTTCAGTCAGATGCCGGGGATCGTTTTGAAGCGCTTCAAAACGCTCATAAGCGGGGGCGGGATTGTTTTGCGCCAGAAGCAGCCGTGCCTCCACGTATTGTTTCCATTTCCGGTCCGGTTCGCTCAATGCCAGGCGGATGCCGACGAGGAGCCGGGAACATTTTTCCAGTTGCCTCGATTCCAGGTAAAATTCGCCCAGACGCAGAGAAACACGGGGGTGCGACCGGGGGGCGATCGCTTCCAGTGAAGCGACGGCTTCAGGGAGCCGTCCCAACGCCCGAAGGCATTCGGCTTTCCCCATCACCGCCTTGGAGTCGCCCGGAGCCGCTTCATAAAGCGACAACGCCCGGCTCCAGTTCCCGGATGCCGCTTCGATCCGGGCTTCCAGCAGCGGCGACTGCACTTCCGGGTCGTGAATCTGCTGGAGCGCCTCCGGGATGCGTCCCGCCGCCAAAAGCGCTTCGGCGCGCCGGGCTTTCGCTTCCCGGCGCAATGAGGGGTCCAAGGCTCCGGCAAGCTGCGCTTCCAGCTTCACCAGAGCCACCTCCGGCACCCCTTCCTGGAGCGCTTTGAGCGATTCGTCGAGCCCGGCAGAACTGCCCCGCACCGGGCCAAGCAGCGCGTTTGCCAGACAGAGGATCAGGAGCGGGCGAGGGGAGTGAAAGAGATGAAACGTCATGAGGCGGACTTCTTCTTAACCCAATTCCCGCAGAAAATGAACAGGTTTTGGAACGGGATTTCGCAGAGTCTTTAAAGAATCCAGCTCCGGAATGGCAGGCGCGCTATATTATCAACATGAATATTTTCAAACCGATCACACTGAAATGGTGGCAAGTAGGTCTTTTAAAGTTTTCAGTGCTCGCGCTGGGAATTCTTCTCGGGGCGGTTTGGCCGGGCGTATTTGCTCCCGCGCTGCCGGTTTTGGTGGTTCTGTTTGTAATCCCGGCGGTTTATCTTATCCGGGTTTGGTGGAGGCAGTGAGAGTTTTCGGCTGGCTTTTGGAAGTGGGTATGCTTCCTTATTGAGGCAAAGCCTCCCGTTATGTTCCCCCGTCCGTTGCCCCACTTATGACCCCCGAAAAGACGACGGCTGCCAGTTCGGTATGGTTGGTGATTCCCTGTTACAACGATGCTGCCCGGCTGGCCCGGTTTTTGCCCGATTTATGCGCCACTTTGGAGCACGCCCCATTCCGGGTGTTCGTGCAGGTCGTCGACGACGGCTCGACTCCGGAAAACCGGGCCGCCGTGTCGGAGCTAATCCGCGAGACACAGGCACGGTATGATTTTTTGCGCCCCGCTCTTTTAATGGAGCGCAATGAAGGGAAAGGGGCTGCCATTTTACACGGCTGGGCAGCAGGGGCGGCGGACTGGTTTGGGTTTCTTGACGCCGATGGAGCCGTTGGTGCCGGGGAAGTTTTGAGGGTTCTCGGTTTGATCGGACCGGAGAAGGCGTTGTTTGCATCCCGCATTCGCATGCGAGGCCGGACGGTGGAGCGCAGCTTCAAGCGCCATTTGACCGGGCGCGTTTTTGCTTCGCTCATTGGCGCAAAAATTGATTCGCGCATCTACGACAGCCAGTGCGGGTTCAAACTCATCCCCAACGCAGCTTATCAAAAAATTAAGCCTTATTTGCGGGAAAAAGGTTTCGCTTATGACGTGGAATTGCTGGCGCTGCTGAACCATTTTCAAATTCCGGTATTGGAGGTGCCCGTGGATTGGTCCGACATTGCCGGGAGCAAGATTTCACTGATCCGGGACGCATGGCGAATGCTGTGCGCGGTGCATGTGATTCATGACCGGATGAAAACGGGATTCCGCTGAGAGGCAACTGATGGCCGATCAATGCACACTTCCCCGGTTCCAGGCTGCCTCTCCGCACCGGCTTTCCCTTTCAACGCGATGGATTGCGTTGCTGTTGGGAATCTCGCTTTTTGCGGCTCTGTTTGCAATCAGTGAGGATAGCCTCTGGATTGACGAGGGGTGTTCGGCATTTTTTGCAACGCAACCGACTTTCGGAACTCTGGCGGCGGCCATGAAGAACGAGGGCGGTTCCGATGCCCAAGTCCCTTTTTATATCGGTTATTTGTGGGTTTGGGAGAAAGCATTTGGGCACGGCGAATGGACGCTTCGCGCGGCGAATCTGCCGTGGATTTTGTTGGGCCATGCCGCCCTGCTTTTTTCGTTTCGCCGGGCGGGGACGGCCCGGGGCGTGGCGATTTTTTATTTTTTGGCGGCAGCATTATCCCCGTTTTTGACTTTTTACCTCAACCAAGCCCGTTGTTATGCGATGCAATATGCCACCGCCTGCATGGTTTTTGGCTATTTGCTGGAAGTCTCGGCAAACCCGGCGAGAGCATTGGACAGGTTGCCTTTGCTGACCGGTGCGAGCGGTGCGCTTTTCCTTTGTGGCACGAGCCTGCTCGGGGTGGTATGGGCCGGATCGGCTTTTCTCGCGGCAGGGTGGATGATTTGGAAGAGCCCGGAAGTTCCCCGGATTTCCCCCAAGGCGGCGCTTTTATTGGGACTCCTGGCCATTGGGCTTTCCGTTCTGGGGCTTTATTATTTGGGGACATTGTTCCGAGGCGTTAGGGCAACCGGCGGGGTGACTAGTATTGGGACGGTGTTCTATTGCCTTTATGAAATGATCGGGTTCGCCGGGTTGGGGCCGGCCCGCAATGATCTCCGAGCCGGGGGGATCGCCGTTTTGAAACCGTACGCGTGGCCGTTGTTGCTGGGGGGGGTGGCTATTGGCGGAACTCTTGCTTCAGGAATTTTCAGCTCGATTCGCCGCAACCCCTTACCGAAATCGCGCCGATGGGTTTTGGGCTTGCTGGTGATCCTGCCCCTGGGATTCGTCCTGGGCACGGGTGTCACGGCTCACTTTCGGGTGTTGGGCAGACATCTCATGGCGGTTTATCCGTTGCTGCTTTTTGGGATCGCGCTGGCGCAATATGCTCTTTGGAAAACGCGCTGGAAGGTCTTGCCGATGCTGTTTTTGACCGTCTGGGCCGCTTCGTCCGGGATGCTCCGGTTTGCCAAGATGCATCATCGGGACGATTACCGTTCGGCGGCCGCACTGGCGGTCGGAAAATTGGCCGCAGGCAAGCGTGTCTGGTGGGTGGCCGATCAAAGAACGGGGGGTTATTACGGGCTTGGCGGGGTTAAAGGCGGCACGCTGACCTGTTGGATCAACGCGCGGGAAGATGAGTTGAACGCAACCCCCGAGCCGGATTGCATCGTCCTTTCCAAAGGCGAAATTTACGATCCGAACGGGGCGATTGGGCGTTATATCACAGGCCACCATTTGGCTCCCGAGGCTTCGTTCCAAGCCTTCAAGGTATTTAAAAAACAATAATAGCTCATTGAGTTAAGATGTTTTGACGGACAGGTGGATTTTGTTACTGTTTCCGTTATCAAATCAGATGTTTCATTGATCTCATTTGATTCCCCGGGTGTCCCATAACGCCAGCCCTTTTATCCGTGATGAACTTCGAATCTGATTTCAAAGGCCAAAAAAACGGGGGGATTAAGTTTGACCATATCGTTATCAAGCCGGATCGGAAAAAGCAGGCGGTACAGGCCGGCCGTAATGTCCGGTTCATCGTGCTGCTTTACTTTTTTTTCGCCGGCTGGTGGGTGTTGTTTACGGACCGGATTCTTCCGTTTTTTGCTTTGACGGTCCAGGAGCGTGAGGACTGGTCGATTTATAAAGGATATCTCTTTATCTTCTTTACGGGGGTGCTGTTTTATTTTTTTGCCCGCCGTGTTACTTCAGAATTCAAGCGCGTGAGTGACTCTTTGCGGGTGAGCGAAAAGAAATACCGCGATCTGGTCGATCATTCTCCCGACGCAATTTATATCAGTCGCGGGGACAAAGTGGTTTTTGTTAATCCCACGGCCCTGCGGATTTTCGGTGCCGAGGATGAACGGCAGATTCTCGGCAAAACCCCATGGGAACTTTATGATCCCCGCAGTCACCCGCTGGTGGCGCATCGGCTGAAAATGATCCGGGAGGGGCATCCGGTGCCGCTTGCTTCCCAAAAAATCGTGCGCTTTGACGGGACGACTCTGGATGTGGAGGTGGCGGCGGTTTGGTTTGTCGATGATGAGGGGCCCGCTTCCGCAATTATTTTAAGAGATATTACAGAACGCATTCGGCAGGAATCTGAAATCCGCCGCCTCACCCGTATTTATTCCCTGTTGAGCGACATCAACCAGGCGACCATTCGAGTGAACAATCCGCTGGAACTTTTTAAGGAAGTTTGCCGCATTGTGATCGAGGTTGGCGAATTCAAAGCCGGATGGGTGGGGCAGGTTGAGATGGAAAAACAGCAGGTCGTATCGGTTGCTGTAGCCGGAGACGGGAGCGAACTGTTGAAAAACAGAAGGATCAATTTATCCCAGGATCACCCCGAAAGCTCGGGCATTGTAGCGTGTTCGATCCGGCAGGGCAAAGCCATCGCTGCCAATGATTATGCGTTTGATGCGCGTTCCGGTCCTTGGCGGGATGTTGCGGCAAAATTGGGAATAAAATCCGCCATTTCGCTGCCGATCCGCAACGCGGGGGAGATCCGTGCGGTATTGGTCGTCTTTTCGAGCGAAAAAGATTCTTTTCAGAGGCAGGAAATCAGCCTTTTGGAAGAAGTCTCACTGGATATTTCTTTTGTCCTGGATCACATGGATAAGGAAACGCTCCGGCGTGAGGCCCAGTTGGCGTTTCAAAAGAGCGAGGAAAAATTGCGCCTGTTGGTGGATCACCTGCAAGCCGGGGTGGTGGTGCATGCCCCGGATGGCTCGATCGTAATGGCCAACCCGGAAGCCGCGCATTTATTGGGAATCCCCCAAGAGCAGTTGAGAGGCAAGCCTGCCACCGATTCGGGGTGGCATTTTATCGATGAATTTGGCGCACCGTTGCCGATCGAAAAATATCCTGTAGCCCAGGTGATCGCTTCCGGGCAGCCGATGGAGGAGTGCATCATGGGGATTGAGCACGGGACAGGAGCCGGTAAGACATGGGTGTTGGTCAACGCGTATCCCGAGTTTGGTGGCGACAAGGAGTTGCGGCAGGTGGTGGTGACCTTTGTGGACGTGACCGAGCGCAAGCAAATGATTGAGGCGCTCACCGAAAGCGAAGAAAAATTCAGGCTCCTTTTTGATGGCTCAAGGGATGCGATTTTGCTCGTGGATCGGGAAAAACATCTCGACGCCAACCTGGCCGCCATTGAGCTATTCGGCTATTCCGGTAAACAGGAACTTTGCAACACGAAGCTGGGGAGCCTTTGCGCACCCTTTCAACCTGATGGCAAAGCATCAGG
The DNA here is from genome assembly GCA_903933715.1 of uncultured Spartobacteria bacterium. GTDB lineage: Bacteria > Verrucomicrobiota > Verrucomicrobiia > Chthoniobacterales > Chthoniobacteraceae > UBA695. Next base: position 8,257 of record CAIZLD010000071.1, on the reverse strand, counting down.
CCCGGGCCTTTTTGCACATATTGAGAAAGCATTCGCAGGGGAATCGAGCCCTTTCGAGTGGCTGATGAAACGCTCCGATGGGACTCAATTTCTCGCTGAGGTCTTGCTGAGTCCTTTCGAATTCAAAGGGAGCTGTTTTATTCAGTCGGTGATCCGGGATGTTTCCTGGCGCAAGCAGACCGAACAGCATCTGCGTCAGCTATCCCGAGCGGTGGAGCAAAGCCCCAGCTCGGTGGTGATCACCGATACCCTGGGCAATATTCAATACGTCAATCCGAAGTTTACCGCAGTCACCGGTTATACTTTGGAAGAAGTAGCGGGACAAAATCCGCGGGTTCTCAAATCGGGCGAGTCCGGCCCTGAAGAATACAAGGAATTATGGGACACGATTGCGTCCGGCCACGAATGGCGTGGGATTTTTCACAACAAGAAAAAGAACGGAGAACTCTTTTGGGAATCTGCTTCAATCTCCCCCATCACCAACGAAAGCGGCGTGATCACCCATTTCCTCGCGGTGAAAGAAGATATTACTGAGCGCAAGCAGATGGAGGAAAATATTCTGCGCACGCAGCGGATGGAAAGCATCGGATCGCTTGCCGGGGGGATGGCTCACGATTTGAACAATATTCTCGCGCCGATCATGATGTCGGCCTCGATGCTCCGGGAGGAGACTCTCGCCAGTGAAGTCCGGGCGCATTTGATCGCCGGGATCGAAGAGGCCGTGCATCGCGGGGCCGATATTGTCAATCAGGTGCTCACTTTTGCGCGCGGAGCCAGGGGTAAACACATCGCCCTTAGCGTGCATGCGCTCGCCAAACAAGTCGGGCAGTTTGTCAGGGAGACCTTCCCGAAATCGATCGCCTTTTCCCTGAATTTCCCCGAGGGGCTGTGGAATGTCGCCGGCGATCTCACCCAACTCCACCAAGTCCTGCTCAATTTGTGCGTTAACGCCCGGGACGCCATGCCCGATGGCGGTTGTTTGCGGATCGATGCCGAAAACCACGAAATTCAAAAAGATGACCCGCTGCTTGCCGAGGCCAAGCCGGGCTCCTATGTCAAAATCTCCGTATCGGACACCGGTTTGGGAATCGGCAAGGAGATCATGGATCGCATTTTCGAGCCGTTCTTTACCACGAAGGAGCCGGGCAAGGGAACCGGGCTGGGGCTTTCGACGGTGATTGGGATTCTCCGCAGCCACGGCGGATTTGTGACGGTCCACTCCGAATTGGGTTGCGGCTCCGTTTTCAATATCTTTTTACCCGCAACCCACGAGGAGGTGGACTTGACGGTGGAACGGGCGGATTCGGCTGTTACGAAAGGGCGCGGCGAAACGCTTCTTATCGTGGATGACGAAGTGGATATCCTCGGGATTCTCAAAATGGTCCTGGAGCAGAACCAATGGAATGTCATCTGCGCGACCGATGGCGTGGAAGGTCTCGCTGCCTACCTGAACAGTTCCGACACGATCAAGGCCGTTCTGACCGACATGATCATGCCCAATATGGACGGGTTGAGCTTGATCCGGGCCATTCGCAAGCTCGATCCGCATTTGCCGATTTTGGTGGCGAGCGGATATGGGCATGAAACAAGCATGAACGAGCTCAACGAATTGGGCGTCGCGGGGTTCATGAAAAAGCCGTTCAATGCCGCGATCATCCAGTCCAAGGTGGCGGAGGCTCTGTATGGGCCCAAAGTCTAGAGAGGGTTTATCCGCAGATTGCGCAGATGAACGCAGATTTTTTCGATACGCGGGCTCTTCTGGATTCCAGAATTCTGGCTACTGCTGGATTCTCAATTCGGTGGGGTAGCGATCCTTGCTCTCTTCATCCATGCGCTGGATGGTCATGGTTTTGAGAATGTAGCCGCCGGTTTCATGAGCCCTTTGGACGCTCCGGACCGAGAAACGGCGAACGAGTTTGCCCTTGGAGTAACAGTCGGCCTGGAGGAGCCCGCCCGTCGGCTCGATCCACATGCGAGCCATGTCATATTGCGATTCATCTTTGCGGGGCGGGACCGCCTGGACGATCCAACAATCGCGGTGCATGAGGGACTCTTGCTTTTTTCCGACGATCGCATTGGTCCAGTAGAGGAATTTCAACGACAGATCTTCATAACTAATGTCGCTTCCCCGGACCAATTCGTCGAGTTTGGCCCCGGTGATCTTCTGGGCTTTTCCATTGCCGGTGACCCGTTCAAGGCGGGAGCCGTTTTCATCGAGGTGAAGGACGAGCGCTTCGGGCCGGTCGGTGAACTGATAAGTGATCGTGTTCCCTCGAAGCAAAAGCCGAAACGGAATGACGCTCTTTTCCTCAGAACTGGACATCTTCAACTGCCCGGTCAAATCGCGGTTTTGGCCCGCTTGATTGGCCCGGACCATGGCGAGAAGCTGGCGGGCGGTTGGCGATTCTGGATCGGCGGCGGGCAGGGCGCACGGCAGGAGCAGCGCCAGGAAAAGCAAGGTTGCGATTCGCGTCTTTACTTGTTTTGGACAGGCCATAATGTTTGCAAGTTTCCTCTGTGCCCGGCATGGATCAATCCTTATTTTTTTTAGTTAATCAAACGTGGACCTCTCCGGGGCTCGACCGGCTCATGGCGACCCTATCCAGTTTCGATTTCTGGACGCCGTTGCTGCTGGTGGGCATCGTGGCTGTCACGATTGCCGGATGCTTCAAGGCGCGGATGATGCTGGTCGTTCTGCTTGTCGTTGTAGGGATCACCGATGGCGTGGTGGTTAACGGGCTCAAACATGCGGTGAACCGCCCCCGGCCCAAGCAGGTCGCAGCGGTGCGCGTGATTGATCTAAAAAAAACAAAACCGCGCTTTCTGGCAGTTTTCGCCCCCCCGGCAGTCAAAATTTCCACGCCGGAACACGGGCTGATCGAAGGCCGTTCCTTTCCTTCAGGGCATACGTCGGACAACTTTGCCGCGGCGGCGGTTTTGGCACTGTTTTACCGGCGGTTCGGATGGATTTATTTTTTGGTTGCGGCGGCAATCGGCTATTCGCGCCTCTACACCGGCGCGCATTGGCCCAGTGACGTGCTGTTTTCGGCGTTTTTGGGAACTGCGCTTGGCGGGCTGGGGGTGGCGACGGCGCAACTTGCCTGGAAACGCTGGGGCGGGCGACTGGCCCCGCAATGGAGCGAGCGTCATCCGAGCCTGCTCGCAAAAATACCTGGAGAAACTCTATGAATCGCGGACTGATCATCTTTTTACTGTTAATCACCGGGCTGCGGCTTTTTCTGGGCAGCCAGATGGAGGTGTTGCCGGATGAAGCGTATTATTACCAATGGTCGCAGCGGCTCGACTGGGCCTATTATTCCAAGGGGCCGGGGGTGGCGACGGCGATCCGGGCGGGCACAGCGCTGTTTGGTCCAAGCGAACTGGGTGTCCGGTTTTTGAGCCCGTGGCTGGCGTTGGGGTCGAGCTTGCTGATTTTTGGAATGGCGCGGCGGCTCTATGGGGAATCGGTGGCGACTTGGGCGGTGCTCATGATGAACTTGACCCCGATCTTTAACGTCGGCGGGTTGGTGATGACGATTGATGCCCTCTCGATTTTCTTTTGGGCGGCCGCGCTTTGGTCGGTCTGGATGGCGCTGGAGCGTTCCCCCCGGTTTTCGGGTTTCTGGCCGTTGGCGGGTGCGTTGATCGGGCTGGGCTTCCTGGCGAAATACACCAATGCAATCGAGCTTCTCTCGGTGGCGCTGGTGATGGGGTTGACCCCCAAGTTGCGCCGCGAATTTGCGCGCCCCGGGTTTTGGGTGATGCTGGGAGTCTTTGCGCTGGCGATGATCCCGCCGCTGGTTTGGAATGCCACGCACGATTGGATCACCGTGGAGCATCTGCGCGCAAGGGGCGGGCTTAATAGCAAGTTTGGTTTTCATCCCGAAGAATTGCTCGTTTTTATCGGGATTCATTTTGGAGTCTATTCGCCGTTGATTTTCGCGGGGATGCTCGGCGGCCTTTGGTGGGGGTGGCGCGAAGCCAAAACGGATTTCCGCGCCAGGTATTTGTTGCTGTTCGCGCTGCCGCTCCTGGTAATGTATTGCGCCCTCTCGATCAAGCAGGCGGGCGAGGCGAACTGGACTTCCCCGGCGTTTGTGAGCCTTGGGATATTGACGGTGGCGTTCTGGCACGGTCTGGCGAAACGCAACGTGGCGGCGCGCCGCTTTGCCGTTACAGCCCTGGCTTTGGGGCTGACGCTTAGCTTGTTGCTGGTCAACACCGACGTGGCGCGGCGGTTGGGTATCCCGTGGTCCTATGAGGCGGACCCCGGCGCACGGCTACGGGGTTGGCAAACGGTGGCCATCGCGGTGGACGATCTTCGGCACAAGATCGAGAAGGAAACCGGGAAACCGCTCTTCCTCATTGCAAACAAATATCAAACCGCTTCGAGCCTCTCGTTTTATCTTCCTGAAAAACGGGTCGATAGCCCGGGGCATCCGCCGGTCTATTACCCGGAATCGCAAGCCATTGAAAACCAGTATTCCCTATGGGGACGCTACGACGAGATGGTTGAACCGGCGGAACTGGCGCGATTGATGTTGCCCAAAGTAACAGACCCCGTCCAGCGCGAGGCATTGATTGCGGCGCTCAAGGGATTGGAAGCATTCAAGCCCGGCGATCCAAAGGGAACCGAGGCGCGGCGCGGGCTCATCCGGGCGCTCCTGGCGATCAACCCGGCATTGCCTCTGGACGAATACGCCAGCGAGGAACTCAACGTCAGCCTGTTTCACGGCCGGGATGCGCTCTTTATCTCCGACCTGTCCCGGCGGCCTCCAAGAGCCATCACCGCTGGGTTTGAAAAAGTGGAACTCATCGCCCAATGGGAGGAGACGCGGCGCGGCATGCCATTGCGCTTGATTCGGGTATTTGCCTGCCATAATTATCGGAGTTTGCCTTTATGAACCCATCTTCGCCCGCCCTGTCTGTCGTCATTCCGCTATTCAATGAACAGGATAACATCGCGACGCTCCAGAGCGAATTGCACGCCGCCTTGAAGGGGCTCGATTACGAGATTGTGTTTGTGGACGACGGTTCGAAAGACGAGACGGTGCAGCGGGTCGAAACGCGTGCCGACGTGAAATTGCTGGTGTTCGAGAAGAACGCGGGCCAAAGCGCCGCGATGTATGCCGGGATTCACGCTGCACGGGGCGAGGTGATTGCGTTGCTTGATGGCGATCTCCAGAACGATCCGGCGGACATCCCTCTTTTGCTTTGCGAAATCGAAAAAGGGGCGGACCTCGTTTGTGGCTACCGGGCCAAGCGCAAAGACACCGTGGTCAAACAAATCACCAGCCGGGTGGCCAATTTTGTGAGGAGCCGCTTCACGAAGGACGGCATTCGCGACACCGGTTGCACCCTCAAAGCCATGCGCCGCGACTGCCGCGACGCCCTGGTGCTGTTTTACGGTATGCACCGGTTTATCCCGGCACTGGTGAAGGGAGCCGGATACAAGATTGTGGAAATCCCCGTCAACCACCGGCCTCGCACCGCGGGGGTGAGCAAATACGGCCTGGGCAACCGGGCCATCAAGGCGACGGTCGATATGTTTGGCGTCCGTTGGCTGCTCTCGCGGCAGGTTAAATACAAGGTGAAATAATGGCCGCGGTGAGCCGCACGCCAAGTAGGAGATCGTGAAAAGGCGTTTGCGTCCAGGGCGTTGCGCCGTTAGCATGCTTGACTCCTCCCTGATGACCGATTTTGGCAAAATTGTGACGGCTACCGCGATTTCGGTGTTGGTTCACGTGACCCTGTTCACGGTGCTGGCGCTGATGCCCGAGGCTGCGCCCGTACAGGCGGCATCGAGCCCGGACGATCCGCCTCTGGAGGTGACGATCCATTCGGCCGAAGCATTGACCCCGGTCCCCCTTAACCCGGTCTTGCCTGATCCGGCCGAACCGCGTGGGATCGCAACTCAAATCGACCCGGAAAATCTCAAAAAAACTGACAAACCCCCGGAGCACGCGACCGCCATCGCGGCGCATGATTCCCAAGCCACCTTCGCAAAGAGTTCGCCCGCCGCCCCCGTCGCAACCCCCGGGCCTCAAGAGCCGGGCCTCGCGGTTCAACCCGTTGCGCCGCCCTCGGACGACAACGACGCGCCGGGGATTGATGCGCTCGGCAATTACAGCAAAGCCGTCGGGAACGCGATTGGGGTAAGGGCGAAATTTTATAGCGAAACCCAAAAGCAATTGGCGGTGGGAGAGGTTCGCCTCAAATTTTCCATTGATGCCCGGGGACAGGTTTCCGATCTGCGGATTCTTTCCAACTCGGCCCAGCCTGCCAATGCCGTGTATGCGCTGCGAGCGGTGAAGGAGGCCAAAATTCCACCGATCCCTCCCGAGCGGCTTGCCCAAGTTTCTGGCGGTCGCATTGAGATCGTGTATACCTTTACTATTTATCCCACCCCATGATCGTCGCATTTTCCATCACCCAATTCATTGTTCACGGCGGATTCTTCATGTATCTGCTCCTCATCTGCTCGGTGGTTTCGGTGGCCACCATGATCCTGCGCGGTTGGGCGTTGCGCCGGGACCAGGTGATTCCTCCCTGGCTCTGGGATCGGATCGAAGCGCTTGCGCCGGGCGAAACCGGCCATTCGCTGGAGCGGTTGGGAAAAGCCGTGGAGGGCGACCCCTCACCGCTGGCGCGGGTTTCCGAAGTGGCGATTGCGCATCTCGAATGGCCGCGTTCCGAGAATATGGAGGCGGTGCAAACCCGGGCCCGGCATGAGGTGATCCGCATGGAAACGGGGCTGGTGGTAATCGAAGTCATCGTCGGCATCGCCCCGCTGCTGGGATTGCTGGGCGCGGTCTCCGGCCTGGTCACGGTGTTCGGGAATCTCGGGGCAAGCGAGACGGTTTCCGATCCGCGCGGAATTGCCAAGGGGATCGCAGAAGCGCTCAATACGACGATCGCCGGCCTCGGGATCGCCATTCCGAGCCTGATCGCCTATTCCTATTTTTCCAAAAAAGTGGAGACGCTGAGCATCGAGATGGAGTCGATCGTTGGCGAACTTCTCGCAAAATGTTACTCGCGCAAAAAACGCCGGGAAGCCGTGCATACTCCCCGGACGCTCAAGGACACTGAGGCGTAACGCCATGAAATTCTACCAGCGCAAACGCCGGATGCCGGCCGTCATCATCGTCTCGTTGATCGATATTTTCGCCATCCTGCTCATTTTCGTGATCGTGACTTCCACCTTCAAACGGCAGATCCCGGCGGTGATGATCAAGCTCCCGGAATCGTCAACCGCCAAGCCGGGCACGCAGGCTCCCAATCTGGCCGAGTTGGCCATTTCGCCGCAGGGGATCGTGATTTTGGAAGGGGTTGAGGTGAAGCTGGAGCAGCTTTCCGGCGAAATCAGGAAGCTCACCGAGGCTCACCGCGCCCTGGCGCTTAAAGCGGATACGCAAGCTCCCTTCGGCGTTGTGGTTAAAGTGCTTGATGCCTTGAAAGAGGCCGGGGTTACCGGTAACTTGCCTGCGTTCACTCAAACCGTGAAGGGAAAATAGATTTGTGGAAATTGTAAAATATGGAAATCCGGTGCTCCGGACCAAGGGAGCGCGTATCGAAACGATCACCGACGAGATTCGTGCGTTAGCCAACGCGATGATCGAATCGATGAACGCCTCGAATGGCGTCGGCCTGGCCGCGCAGCAAGTCGGTTATGCGCTGCAACTCGCCGTCGTGGATGTGGCGGGCGTGGAAGATCGCCCCAGCGTTCTTCTCATCGACGGCAAGGAGGTTGCCATTGAGGATTGGATGCCGATGGTGTTGGTGAACCCTGTTTTGGAGCTGGGCAAAGAAAAAGAATGCGGCGCCGAGGGGTGTCTCAGCTTCCCGGAGTTAAGCGGCGATATTCAGCGTTCATCAAGCGTGAAGGCCAAGGCCCGCTTGATTGACGGGCGCGATATCGAGTTTGAAGCTCACGGATTCCTCGCGCGGGCGCTGCAACATGAAGTGGATCACCTGAACGGAATCCTCTTTATCGACCGGATGAATTCGGCCACGAAAGCCAGTCTCGCCGGGCGGTTGAAACGGCTGGTCAAACAGCAGCGGTAGAAGTGCCGGGAGTTGCTGACGAATCTTTGAATTTTCTCTTCAATTCGTGAACACGGCCTAGGTAGTGTCGTCACGAGATTTGCACGCCATCCACTTCGGCTTTTTGCGCCATTTTGCGTCAATTTTTGGGTCAATATTCACCAATATTGCCCAAAAAATTGGCGAAAAATGGCATCAAAAATCCTTTGTGCCT
>CAIZLD010000070.1 GCA_903933715.1 uncultured Spartobacteria bacterium | reverse complement strand
TTCGACAATCGTGGATTGCGTAAAGAATCGATCCAGAAGGCTTGATCTGTAAACTCGCGGTTTTCGAATCGGAGATTCACAGACAGGGGCGTTCCCAATCAGGAGATTGGGAACGAGAGCAAGAGAGCAAATCTTCGCTCTACCATCTATTTCCCGTGTGACAGCCCACTAGGTAGTGTCGTCACGAGAGTCGCATGACAGGCATAAAGGATTTTTGAATGCCATTTTTCGCCAATTTTTTGGGCAATATTGGTGAATATTGACCGCAAAAATTGACGCAAAATGGCGCAAAAAGCCGAAGTGGATGGCGTGCAAATCTCTTGACGACACTACCTAAAGCGTTTGGAGAAACTTCTTCAAATCATCCAATCGCGGGCTCTTGGCCTGGCGGACGTAGTAACCTGAGGTCGCAACGCCGATTTGCAGGCTCGCGGCGAGGTCCAGTCCGAGCAGGCGTCCGACGCAGAATCCGGCATTGAAGTGGTCCCCTGCTCCGGTGGTGATCTTCGGTTTTGCGGTAAACGGCCCGGAGACGTGGGTCGCCCCGGTGGAGTCGGCGGCGGCGGCGAACGCGGTGGGATGGATCACGACCGTTTCGATCTTGAGCCTTTCCAGAATCTGAGCCGCATGCGCGGTGACTTGTTCGGGAGTGTCGTCCGGCGCGGGCAGGCCGAGCACTTCGCCGATTTGCCGGCTTTCCTGGAGATTAAGCCCCAGAATGACGCGGAAATGCTTCTGGAACTTGGAAATCGATTTCAGCGCTTCGGCGATATCTTCGCGGGTCCGCTTGGCGGGATCGGCGAGGTCGATAAAGAACCACCGCTTTTCGCCGGTCAGTTTGGGGGCGATGCGGCTCTGGATTTTCGACCAGATGGCCCCCATGGCCGGGAGCATGGTCCAGTTGACCATTGAAATGAGGGACGATTCTTCAAAAATCGCGATCAAATCTGCTTCCGGGATCGCTTTGATGAGGTTGGCCCAGTTGACGGCCTTCAGGCTGTCATGTTTGCCGCACATGAGCTTGCCGTCCTCAAACTCGATGGCGTCGGTGTACCCGGGTTCGGCGATCGAGACGACTTTGGCGCGCTTGGCGAACTCGGCAAAGACCGGATGGAGATTGGGCGAACCCAGATTCCCGACGTAAGTGACCGGGGCGCCATAGCTGCCCAGGGCGTTGGCCATGATCGGGCCATTCCCGCCGAGTTTCACCATCTGGGTCACAAATTCAAAATTGGCGCTTAATCCCGCCGCCGCGCCAACCCGCCTGGAAAACTCGCTGATCGTGGCCATCCGGGTGTATTTCGTGGCCGATTCACGCTGGGAAACGACGTGAATGATCGTGTCAATAAACCCATCAAGCCCGACGAGCGCTTTGGCTTTGGCGAGTTTGTTGCGGGCTCCCGATAATTGATCCAGAACAAGTTGGGGAAGTTTGCGAGGCATGGGGCGGGATGTTGCCCGCAATCGATTGGAAATGCAAATCCTGAAAATTGGAAAAAGCCAGAGCGCAAGAATAGGAATTTAGCCTCTCGCAAGGGATGCGAAGCCGCAAAGAAGAGATAGGAAATCTAGGCTGAATCGACATTCAAAAGCCGCCGCAACCCGGGAGGGTTGCCAGCGAATAGCCGGTGGTTGAGCGTTAGCGACACCACCGGTTCAATGCAAAACCGCGCCTCACCCCAAAAGGGGTGGCAGAAAACGAGGCGATGGTTCTGCCACCCCTTTGAGGTGAATTCTTTTCAACACCTCATCCGGTGGTGTC
>CAIZLD010000069.1 GCA_903933715.1 uncultured Spartobacteria bacterium | reverse complement strand
TTCGACAATCGTGGATTGCGTAAAGAATCGATCCAGAAGGCTTGATCTGTAAACTCGCGGTTTTCGAATCGGAGATTCACAGACAGGGGCGTTCCCAATCAGGAGATTGGGAACGAGAGCAAGAGAGCAAATCTTCGCTCTGCCATCTATTTCCCGCATGACAGCCCACTAGGCTGTGTTCACGATTTGAAAATGAATTAAGAAGCCAGGAATCCAGGAAAAAAGGCGGCTTGGAGGGTGGAACATTCGAGCCCGCCAACCCCTTCTATTTTCTTTCCTGGCTTTCTGGCTTCCTAATTTTTTCCTCTTCGTGCGTTCGTGTGAAAACAAAAAACTCTCGTCGGCGCGATTGAATGTTGATTCGGCCTAATAATTCGATTCGCCCACGACGAGGTGGATAATCCCGGCGGGATCGGTGATAAAAAAGCCGTCAAAATCTTCCGGCAACTCTTCCAGTTCGTCCCGGCGGGGAACGCCGTGGTTTTTGAGATAGCGGGCGGCGGCGAGCGTGTCGTTGGTCTCCAGTTCCAATGAAACATCGGCCTGGGCGAGCTGGGGCGCTTTATCCACCCATAGCCGCGAGGGGCCAAACTGGAAAATGCACCCTTCGGCTTCCTCTTCCACCAACGGGAGGTTGAGCGTGTCCCGGTAGAATGCAATCGTGGCATCATACTGGTGCAATGGCACCTTGATGGAGATATTAATGCCTCCGTTGAAAGTGGGGTTCGAGATATTCGCGACCATGAACCTAAGATGCGGCGAAATCGCGCGACAGGAAAGAACGAAAAGCGCAGAGATTACGCTCTTGATCTTGCTCCAGACCTCTCTGCCATCCCTGATTTCCGTCTATGCCGAGAAAACCCGATCCACAGGCCGGTCGTGATCTTCCATCGGCAGATGCGGCACGATCTGTTCGGCAAAACAGACGCCGTTGGCGGTCGCCCGAAACCCCGGTTGCACCAGAAACCGGTCATAATAGCCCTTACCGCGGCCCATCCGATGCCCCTCGGCGGTGAAGGCGATCCCCGGCACGAAAAGAAAATCAAGGGCTTCCACCGGCATCACCCGTTCGTCGGAATGGGGCGGTTCCATCAGGTTCCAACGCTCCGATTCCAGCAGCGCCTCCCGGTCGGGAACGGAGATAAAAATCAGGTTGTCCCCCTGGACGCGGGGATAACAGACGGTCCGTTCCCCCAGCACCGCCCAGAGAAGGTCGATATCCGGTTCGTTAGGAAGTGGAGAAAAAAAGCCGATCACGCGGGAGGTTTGCCACTCCGGCGTATGCGCCACGGATCGGCAGATCGCGGCGGATTTGCGGGCTTTCACCTCGGGATTGAGCGCTTCGAGCCGGATGCGGATCGCTTTTCGCAAGTCGGATTTTGTCACAAAGGGATTAGAACGCCATCGGTCCGGAAGGGCAAAGGATTTCCCCCTTGGGCCTTGAATTATCCCACCGAATCTTTGATTCCGGCACGTTTCGAGCTACACTGGGGTTCTTGTGGACCACCTTTCCTCTAAAAAAACAAAACCTGCCAAAGATCGAAGCAAGGCGGCTCGCAAGGAAGCGACTCCGAGAAAAACGGCGGGTGCCGGGAAAAAAGTGGGATTAAAACCGGTCCAAGGATGGCACAAGCGCAATTTCGTCACCGAGGTATTGATCCCCTCTCTCTTTACCCGGCGCTCCGGGGAGCCAACGGCTCCGCTTTTTCCCACGCTGGGCGAAGCGCAAATCGGGCTCACCTGGATCGGCCACGCCTCGTTTTTGGTCCAGAGCCAGGGGACGAATCTGCTGGTGGACCCAAACTGGGCCAAGTGGCTCAAGGTGATCAAGCGCATCCGCAAGCCGGGGTTGGAGATCAACGATTTGCCTTCCATCGACATAGTGCTTGTGACGCACGCCCATTTCGATCACCTCGACCGGCGCACCTTGCGCAAAGTGGCGGAGGGCCAACCGATCATCGTCCCTTTTGAAGTCGGCAATCTCGTTCAAGGACTCGGGTTTCACAGTGTTCACGAGCTGGATTACTGGAACCAGTTTTCCAGCGGGCCGGTGCGGATTACGCTGACCCCCTGCCATCATTGGGGCGCCCGCATGTTGCACGATTCCCATCGCGGGTTTGGCGGTTACATCATCGAGATGAATGGCCGGACGATTTATCATTGCGGCGATACGGCTTATTTCGACGGCTTCAAGGAAATTGGAAAACGTTTTGCCATTGATATCGCGCTGCTCCCGATCGGCGCCTACGACCCGCCCAGCGGCCGCGATGTTCACATGAACCCGGAAGAAGCGTTGCAAGCGTTTCAGGATCTGGGGGCGAAGCAGATGGTGCCGATGCACTACGGATCGTTCCGGCTCAGTTTTGAGCCCCCCGATGAACCGCTCGAACGGCTGCTTGCCGCAGCCAAAAAGCGCGGCATTGAAAATTGCATCTCGGTGATGATCGAGGGGCAACCACTGGTGTTTTAAGCGCAGCACCCATACGCGCTTCCGCGCGACAACCAACGGCTTACGCCCGCTTCTTTGAGTGCTGCGGCTACCCTTTTTTGATCACCCCATCCCGCAAGATGCCAATCACCGGGAAACGTGAAATCTGGGCGCACCATAGTACGTCGCCCCCTCGCCCGCTGGCCCGCAAGACGCCGCCGTTTTTGGATTGCTCCAGGCCCGTTAACTCACGGCCTTGATACTGAAGATAAAGAGCGCGAGCCACGTGCGCGGCATCGGTCAAGGTCGCTTCGGGACAAGCACAGGCCAGCATTCCGGCAGCCAACACATCTTCCAGGGCCAGTTCGCGAAAGGTTCCCGCGCAAACCAGCAAGACTCTCTCGGGAGCGGTTTGCCGGAGTCGGCCCACCAACGCTTGCATGTTAAGGAGCGCCCCCACCCAGACTTCACGCGCCGCTTCGCACGCCCGCAATGCCACGGTTCCATTGGTCGTCGTGGTGACGATGCGGCGCAATCCGTCGCGGCAATATTCCTGCGGCGAGTTGCCGAGGTCGAACCCATCGATTCGGTCGCCAAAGCGTTCCCCGCCCAGCACGGCATCGGGCCATTGCACGCGGGCCGCAAACGCTTCGTCGATGCTCACCACCGGGCGGATCTCCTCCGCGCCGTGAGCCAGGCCGGTCAGAATGGACGAGGTGGCGCGCAGGACGTCGAAGACGATGCAAACCGCTTTCGTCAGGTCTTGTTGCGGGAGCAAATCAATTTCGGCGGGACTCAGAACGGCATCAATAATCATGGTGAAAGGAGATTAGCCGCGAAAAGGCGCAAAAGGCGCAAAAAAAATCGCTCAATCCTCAGCCCTCAAATTTCGGCTCCTCCCCTGGCTGCGGGCGTGGTGAAAAAGGTATTGCTGGGCGTAGCCGCCATAGGGGCCGAAATATCCGGCGGCAAACTCCTTCAACTGACGGACGGTGGTATTGCGTTTCCGCTTAAAATAAGTCTCCCGCAAAACGCGTTCAATCCAGACGTCGATGGGGAAGGCGCGGGTTCGTTCGTAAGCAAAAAGCAAAACGCAATTCGCAATCTTCGGGCCGACCCCTGGCAAACGGCACAGTTCCGCCAATGCAGCTTCATCATCCATCGCGCGAACGGCTTCGAGATCGACAACTCCCTGGGCCACGGCTTGGGCGGTCCCAAGCAGATGCCGGGCCCGGTATCCCAGTCCGCAGGCACGTAGCTGCTCCTCGGTCGCTTGCGCCAGACGCTCCGGTTCGGGATAGACCGCCAGCGGTTCCCATCCTTCGATCGGGTTCCCGAACTGATGCCGGATCGCATGCGACATCTGCCGGATATGGGCGACCTGTTTCATCGACGAGGTCAAAAATGTGGCCAGGCATTCCCAAAGCGGCTGGCGAATCATGCGAATGCCCCGGCAGTAAGTCGCCGCGAGAGTTAGCGCCGGATCGTTCTTTGGGAAAGTGGAGCAAATCGCTTCGAGATCGTGATCGAGCGCGAAATAATAAGCCACCAATGCTTCGGTACCGGGCGTAACGCAAAGTCGGTCGCAGACTTGCCGGACCCTCACCGGTATTGCTCCGATCAACCCGCGATAGCCGCCGCCTTCCTCCGGCCACCAATGGAACACCTGCCCGCTCTCCAGCGTCAGCCGCAAATTGAACTGCGGCGCAGCGATTTGCGCCCATCCGTTCATCGGATAAAGTAGCTCAGATTTTCGAGTTCGATCGCCAGATCGACATTGTTGACGACCACCCCGTCGGGCACCTGCAACACCGTCGGGGCAAAATTGAGGATCGCCTGGATGCCGTTTTCGACCAAGCTGTTGGTGACTTCCTGGGCAACCGTCACCGGCAAGGTCAAAATAGCGAGTTTCACCTGCCGGTCCTGAATGAAGCTGCGCAATTGAGTCATCGGCAAGACGGGCAATCCGAGTTCGTCGCGCCGGATCGACTCTGCATCCGCGTCAAACCCCGCCACGATCTCGAAACCTTCTTTTTCGAACCCGCGATAACGCACGAGCGCCGAACCGAGATGCCCCACGCCGATCAGGATGACCGGTTGCAACCGGGCCGTTCCAAGCGCTTCGCGCAAGGTCTGCGCAAGGTGCGCGACGCTATACCCCAAACCGCGCGTTCCAAGCTGCCCGAAATAGGCGAGGTCTTTGCGAAGTTGGGTCGGCTTCACGCCCGCGACTTTGGCCAAGGCCGCCGAGGAGACGGTTTCAACCGCGTTCCCTTTCAACCGCTGGAGGGCACGGTAATAAAGCGACAGCCGGTAGACGGCTTTGCGTGGAATTTCCAATTTTGGCATCTTGTGAAAAGTGCGTTGAAAATAACGCATCCCGCGCACGGGTCCAACTATTTCACAAACTCTTAATCACTGTGCCCATCAGCTCGAAGAACAAAGGATGAAGGCCGATCGGCTCCAAAAGCTCGGTTTCCAACTCCGGATAACTCCGTTTCATTTCCTCGATCAATGCCGGGATATCCTGCCGGAAATGATTCCCCTTCGCCATGAATAGCGGCACCAATCGACATTTGCGCACGCTGGTTTTCATGATTTCGGGAGCGACCTCCAACAGTGTCGGATGCATGTTTTCCATGAAACAGAGATGGACCGCTTCCGCCCCCAATTCTTTGCGGAGGTCGTCGGTCAGCTTTTGGAACGGGACCGCCCATTCCGGCTTTTTGCTTCCGTGCGCAATCAGGATGAAACAGCTCTTATTCATAATAAAACGGGGATTAACAGCCTGTTGAAATAATCAAGAATGGAGAGTTTGTAGCAGATTTTTGGCTTGGGCAAGGAGCCGAGCGCAGCGCCTGTATTCGATGAATACAGGCCAAGCGAGCGACGCCGCCCAGGACAAAAAGATGCGCAAAATCGACGTGCTTCATTTTTCAACAGGCTGTTAAGGCAGCTTTCAGTTCATCAAACATCTGAAACGCCGGAAATGCAACCCCGGCTTCGAGCACGCGGGGCGGAGGCCGGAAGAGGAATGCGGCATCGGCGGCCCGGAGCATCTCCAGATCGTTAAAAGAATCTCCGACCGCCACGACGCGAGAGCCGGCGCATTGGAATTGCGCGACCGCCCCGGCTTTCCCCGCATCATCGCGAAGCGTGTAACCGTTGATGTATCCCGCTGCATCGACGGTCAAATGATGGCAGATGAGCAGCGGGCACCCGAGCTTCGGCAAGAGCGGCCCGGCCAATTCGTGGAACGTGTCCGAAAGGATCGCAATTTGCGCGTGCTGCCGCGCCCAGGCCAGAAATTCGAGTGCGCCGGGAAGCGGTTTCATTGTCTCGACCATCGCGTTCAGCCGAGAGAGGGTCAGCCCGTGCTCCCGGCAAAGCAAAAGGCGCTGGCGCATCAATTCGCCGTAATCGGGAAGATCGCGCGTGGTGAGCGCCAGTGCGGGAACGCCTGCAACCTGCGCGACGGTTTCCCAGATTTCAGGAACAAGCACGCTTTCAAGGTCCAGTGCCAGAACTTTATCCGACGACGGCGGCACTAATCTTTTTAGATTATGCACCAGCTCCGTAATCGAATCAAAACCGGAGCCCGTTGCTGCAGGACGGCTGACCACGATCACCTCGCAGTTTTCCAGCCGCGCCGCTTCGAGCTTTTCCCTCACGCCGCCCGCATCGCCGCTGTCTTTTGTGACCAGCACGCCCGCATTAAAGTCGCGGATCAATTGTCGATTTTCATCGACGCTGAACGGTCCGCGCCCGGTGATCACGCGAGCAATTCCCGCTTCGCGGCAGGCTTGGTGCGAATCGGGGTGATCAAGCACCCGGGCGATGAGATCAACGCCGGTTCGCCGGGCTTGCGCTCCATACGCGGCGACGTGGCGCGAACCGATGGTGAGCAAAACCGGCTTGCCTGATTGGAACGCCCGCCGGGCCGCTCTTTCGTGATCCGGGACCACGCAAACGCCATCCCCTTCCCGCACGCTGCCGGGGCGTTGATAGCGTAAATACGGGACGCCGGATTCCCGCGCGGCTTGCTCTGCCGCGACATGCAACGCCGTCGCGTAAGGATGGGCGGCGTCCACAATCGCCTGAATCTCCCGTTCGGAAATCAGCGTGGCCATTTGCACGGGATCAAGGCGTCCGCACCGACGCTCGATTCGCGGATGCGAACCGGTGAAGAGCTCGACCTCAGTCGCGCTTGAAACCAGGACGCGGTATCCGGCCCGGCCGAGAGCCTCGGCCACGGATGCGCAATCGCTGGTGCCGCCAAGCAGGAGAATCATGGCTAAATTTTGTAGCCTCTCGGAGTCACAAACCAGCCGTCGAGGATTTTACTGGAACGGTTCCCGACGATCACAATGCTCTTCATGGTGATCTCTTCGTCCAGGAAATGTTCCAGGTCGGAGAGGACGTAATGTTCGTCCGGCGCACCGACTGCCGTCGCAATGCCGACCGGCGTGGCGCCGGGGCGATGCTGGCGGAAGATTTCGGCGACCTCGCCAATTTGCGTGATGCGCTTGGTGCTTTTTGGATTGTAGAGCGCCACGACCATATCCGCGCCCGCCAATGCTTCAATGCGTTGCCGGATCGTTTCCCAAGGCATCAACAAATCGCTCAGGCTCACACAGGCGTAATCGAGCATGAGCGGCGCGCCAAACCGGGCTGCGGCGGAGTTCGCAGCGGAGACGCCGGGGACGATTTCAATGGGGACGTGCATCCCGTGCGCCGCCGCCATTTCAATGGCCAGCCCCGCCATCCCGTAGACTCCCGCATCGCCCGAAGAGATGAACGCGACGGTGTCCCCTTGGCATGCGCGGTCAAGCGCGGCCCTACAGCGGTCCACCTCCTGCCGCATTCCGGTCGAAAGCAATTCCTTGCCTTCGATGAGATCGGTGATGTGGTTGAGGTAATGTTTGTAACCAACGACGACGTTGCTGGCGGCAATGGCCGCTTCCGCGCGATGGGTCCGGTCTTGAATGCTTCCGGGGCCGATGCCGATTACAAAAAGTTTTCCCGGGCGATGGCTACGGTCACCCCGTTGATGATTGTTTTGGGTAGTATTAATTGGGTCCTCCTTCCAGCCAGCAGCGCCGAGGGTTCGGCGACCGCGGGCAATTTCACTTTGTCCGCCACGAATTGCGAGTGACGAAACTGTTTTACTGTCGAACGAATTTCATCCGCGCGGATGAATCGCAGGCTCAAGCCCAGTTCGCTCGCTGCTTGCAAGAGCCCGGCCTCGTCCGATTTCAAATCGGCCGAAGCGACAAAGCGCACCTGTTCCAAGTTTGCGCCAACGTGGGCCAGCGCCTCCCGGATCGCTCCGGCAATGTTCCCGGCCTTGGCCCCACGACGGCAGCCGATGCCGATTGTCAAATTTTTGACCGCTTCGGTGGTTGTGGAAATGACCGGCTCGGCTCCGATGGCATTGGCAACTTCCAGGGCTAGCTGGTTTGCGCCGCCTTCGTGTCCGCTTAAAAGGCTTACCGCGTGCCGTGCGCCGACATCGACGACGACCACCGCCGGATCGCTCAATTTATGCCGGATCAGAGGCGCAATGGCGCGCACGACAACGCCGCACGGGGCGATGTAGACGAGCCGCTTGTATTGGCCAAAAATCTGTTCGGTGAGGTTTACAATGGCCGGGAAACGCTGGGCTTCGACCGGCTCGGTGACGCATTCATGCACAAAGAGCTTTGCGCCGGGGAGCTTTCCGGCAAGGGCGATGGCAATGCGCGCGCCCTGGTCGCAAAGAGTGATGATGGCCGCGCTCATTCGTGTTTCGCTTTGCGGTAGCCGTGCGTGAATTCACCGCTATAGAGCCGCGAAACCGCTCCGCTCCGTTCCAGCGCGCGGCCCACAACGATCATCGCCGTTTTGCCAATTCCCGCTTTCGCCACTTTCCCGGCGATATCCGCGAGAGTTCCCTCCGCGATGATTTGGTCGGGCCATGAGGCGCGATAGACCACCGCGATGGGGCAATCCGCGCCATAATGCGCCGACAACGTTTGCGCCACCTCCGCCATGTTGTGGACCGAGAGAAAAATGCACAAGGTTGCCTGCGTTTGCGCCATCCGCTCCAATTCCTGCCCCGCGGGCATCGGCGTGCGACCGGCAGTGCGCGTGAGGATGATCGTCTGCGAGACTTCCGGTGCGGTGAGTTCGGTTTTCAGCGCGGCGGCGGCGGCTTGGAAAGAACTGACGCCCGGCACGACTTCATACGCGATGCCGAGCCGGTCGAGCTCAACCATTTGCTCGCGAATCGCTCCATAAATCGACGGATCGCCCGTGTGAAGCCGGATGACGTCGATCCCGCGCTCCCGCGCCTTGATACAAACGGCCGTGGTTTCTTCGAGGGTCATCCCGGCGGAATCGTATTTCTCCGCATCGGCTGGCACCAGTGCCACCACTTCGGGACTGACCAGCGAACCGGCGTAAACGCAGCATTGGCACGATTCCAATAATCTCGCGGCTTTCCGAGTCAACAATTCGGGGTCGCCCGGACCCGCTCCCACAAAGATAACTTTCATAATTTTACGTGGATTAAAATGACGGAGAGATAACCGGCCTCGGCTTCTGCGCCGCGCAATTTGCGGAGGTCGAGTTCGACGCGCTGCGTCGGTTGCCCGGCTCTTTGCACAAACACAGCATCACCGATTACGCCGGTCTCTTCGAGAATGTCGAGAATGTCACCAAGCCGTTTGCCGATCTTCATCAGCACGACAGTTCCGCCGGTTTGAATCGCGTGGCGCACAGCGCTCAGATCGTCCGCCGTGGGGATGATCGTGATTGGCTCTTTGCCTTCGCCCAGCGGGAAATCGGTCAACGCCGCAACGGCGGAAAACGAGGTGATGCCGGGAACGGTGATGACTTTGAGCGCGGGCAGGATTTGTTTCAACTCGCGAAGCAAGTAGATGTAGGTGGAATAGACCAGCGCATCGCCCAGGGTGAGAAAGCAAACATCCGCGCCGGTTTCCAATAGGGCGGCAATGGTTTGCGCCGATTGCTTCCAGCTCCGCGAAAGCTCGGCTTTATCGGTGGTCATCGGGAACACCAGCTCGTGAACGGTCGCGCTGTCGTTTACATAGCGGCCCGCGATTTCCAACGCCACGCTGCCGCCTTCGGCCTTGGCTTTCGGGACCACGACGTGCGGGCAGCGTCCCAAAACCGATGCGGCTTTGACGGTCAATAATTCGGGATCGCCGGGGCCGACTCCCATTCCATAAAAAGTTCCAAGGCTCATAATATTGTATCTTTTCGAATCAAAATCAGGATGCTGCGGGATGCAAGGTTTGAGGGGGCGGCTTCAAGGCGGCGGACCGACTCTTCGGCCAACGTCAGGTTTTCGCAAAGATGGATCTCATGCGTCGGCAACAATGCGGAAACGAGCGCGCCGGTCCATGCAGCATGGGCGGGATTGCCCGCCAGTACGGCGAGTTTCTCTTCTCCGCAAAACGATGCCGGGTCGAGCCGTGGAGCGGTGTCGTGGGCCGAGAGAATCCGCGCTCCGAGCCAGTCGATTCCAAGGCTTGCAAACGCGGCGTGAACGGAGCTGATGCCGGGGATCACGCGGCAGGCATCGCGTCCGAACCGGCGGATCACCGGCCGCGCGAGGCTGCATAACCCCGGATCGCCGGTCACCAGAACCACGGTGCGTTGACCCAAACGGGCGGCCATCGCATCGAGCGCTTTTGCCACATCCGCGCCGACAACGATCCGTTCCGCCGCAACCTCCGGGAACAGATCAAGGAGCCGCTTTGCGCCGACCAGCAGTTGCGCCGTTTCAATGGCATGGCGCGCCGCCGGAGTTACGTAATCGAGTGATCCGGGACCACAACCTGCGATGGTGATCGATTTCATTTCCATGGCGATAAATCTCCATTGCTGCCGAGAATGTCTCCCGCCAGGTTGATCAACGAAACACTGACTTCGGAGCCGATCCGCGCCGTGATGGCTTCGCCGACCGCCGCCGCCAGCGCATCCCCGAGCCGGGCGGATTGCTCGGGGGAGCACGCCTCGAAAATCCCCTCTACCGTGGCGCTGTCCGCCATCGGCTCGCCAAAAAGCCTCTCCCCAATCCGCACAACAATTCCGACGGCGCTTGCTGAATTGGACGAATGGGTATCCCATTCGCCATCGACAAGTTTCGCCAGCTTTCCCGGATGCCCGAGGACGAGGATGCGTTTAAATTCCGGTTGCCGCGCCGCCTGGTCGAGCATGAATCCCCAATGATTGCTGACTTGGACAATCTGGCCCGCATCGACGCGCAGATTTTTGAGCGCGGCACGCTCGCCAATATTGCCGGGAACCAGCACGGGGGCGCGCACGCCGCACGCCGCCGCCACATCGAGCGCACATTGCAGCGATGCGGTGAGCGCGGGTGCGCTAAACGGTTTGACAATGCCCGTGGTGCCGATGATCGAAAGCCCGCCTTCAATGCCGAGGCGCGGGTTGAAAGTGCGTGATGCAAGCTCGCGGCCGCCCGGGATCGACACGGTGATTTGCAAGCCGCGCCGGGTCACTTCACGCACTGATTGCTCGATCAACCGCCGAGGCGCGGGATTGATCGCCGGTTCTCCGGGGGCAAGCGACAGCCCCGGTTTGGTCACTGTCCCAACCCCTTCGCCCGCGGCGAACGAGACATCGTCGCCCTCGGCAAACGCGATTTCGGCAACGATGCTGGCTTGATGGGTGATATCAGGATCGTCGCCCGCATCTTTACGGACGGCGGCTCGCGCGGATTCCCCTTTCCATCCGCAATCTAAAACCGGGAACCGGACGCGCTGGCCCCCGGGCAATTCGATCTCGATGCTCTCGGGCGCGGTCCCTTCGCATAGCAAGATTGCCGCCGCCTTGGCCGCTGCCGCCGCGCAAGCGCCGGTCGTATATCCGGTCCGCAGAATCATGACGCTTTGACCTCCACAATCAATTCATCCGGGATGAGCGAAAGCAACTGCTCGCGCGCTTCCCGCAACGTCAGCGGAAGCCCATTGATCGGCACGCCATCAAGCCGCTTGAGTTCGCTTAAAAGCCGCGAGACATGAGGAAGCCGCAAGCTGGCG
Source organism: uncultured Spartobacteria bacterium (assembly GCA_903933715.1). Lineage (GTDB taxonomy): Bacteria > Verrucomicrobiota > Verrucomicrobiia > Chthoniobacterales > Chthoniobacteraceae > UBA695. The sequence goes on along the minus strand of CAIZLD010000069.1, from coordinate 13,834 downwards.
CGCTCGATCAACTCCTGGTCGCGGAACACCTCCTCCGGCGATCCTTCCTTTAATACCCGGCCTTGATTGAGCAGATAAATGCGATCCGCAAAAAGCGGCAGCGTATCGACCGAATGCGTCGCCAGCACAATGGTGATCCCCATCTTTCGGTTCAAGGTGCCGAGCAGGTGCAGCATGCTATGCTCACCGGCGGGATCGAGCCCGGCGGTCGGCTCGTCCAAAATCAGGATGGGCGGTTGCATCGCAAGCACCCCCGCGATGGCAACCCGCTTTTGTTGACCAAAGCTCAGGTGATGGATTGCGCGCTCACCGAGTTCCTCCGCCCCCACGGCCCGCAACGCTTCGGCCACGCGCCGCCGGACTTCGGTTTCCGGCAGCCCGAGGTTGCGCGGTCCAAACGCCACGTCTTCAGCTACCGTCGCGCCAAAAAGCTGGTCATTGGGATTCTGAAATACAAGGCCAACGAGTTGATAAAGCTCTGTTTGAGGATAGTCTCGCAACTCGCGACCGTTGATCCGGGTTGACCCTTTTTGAGCCGAAAGCAGCCCGGCGAGCACTTTGATAAGGGTGGTTTTTCCCGAACCGTTGGAGGCGAGCATCGCCACAAATTCACCGCTACGGACCCGGAACGCGATATCGCTCAATGCCACAAATCCATCAGGATAGGCAAACGACAGGGCATCGGTTTCCAAAGCAAATGGGGCGTCGCTCATCGGAATAACACCTCCAGGGAAATCAAAATGCCGCTCAACACAAATGCGGAACCGGTTATGATCCAGGCATCGCGCCATGCAAGCGGCGGAAGGAGTCCCAGCGGGATCTCTCCCTTGTAACCGCGCACCCGCATCGCCTCGTTGGTGCGAACCGCCTGATCAATGGCCCGCAAAACGACCACCCCGCCGACCACTCCTGCCGACGAGATGCCGCGCCGCAAATTGGAATACCCGAGGCGGACGCGCTGAGCTTCGGTCACATCGGCGGTGAGGTCCAGCAACACAAAAGTATAGCGGTACATGAGCATCGCGATCTCCACCCACGTCTTGGAAATACCCAGAGAACGCAACGCAAGGAAAACCCGGTGCGCTGGCGTTACGGAGCTGAGCAGCAGCATCACGCTCACCCCGCCCACCACTCGCGCAGCCATCAAACACCCCGTATGCCAACCTTCCCGGGTGAAGGTCAGGTCAAATCCAAACGCCGGGAATTTCCAAAGGGGCGTTGATCCTGAAAACATGCTCTGGAGAACAAGAAGCACACCGGCAATGCCCATCGGCGCGATTAATCTCAAGGCGATGAGCCGGCAAGGAAGCCCGATTGCCACGGTCACGGCAACGCACGCAATCACAATGGCCAGCGGGAACACGGGAGTCGGAGAATAAATCACGGCCGCAAGGATCGAAAGCGCAACGATCAATTTCGTACGCGGATCGATTCGCGCCAAGGCGTTATCCTGGCGGGCGAAGAGGTCCGAAAAAAGTTCCGACAAAAGGCTCATGGGTTATCTCCCTTTTTTGGCGGAAATAGCTCGCGAAAGCAATAGCCGGAAACAAATCCGCCTGCGGCTCCCGCAATTAAAAAGCAAAAGAGCAGCAAATCGCCTTGATCGGTGTTGATGTATGGCTTGCGGGCGGGGCGTCCGGCGGCTTCCGCGTATTTTTCCACAACGGTCTCGTCCACGCCGGACCACGAACAGGGTTGGCGAGCAAGCCAGAAGGTCGCTCCCGCCGTGATCACCACCACGAGCGCCACCGCGAGGATGATGTTTCTCATTGGACGCCTCCCGTCTTTGGCTCGCATTCGCAAAGTTCGCACGCACACCGCTTCCGCTCCACCCCGAGGCATTCCAGCAGCGAGGGCCGCCGCGCTGCGATAAAACAATAAACCCCGGCGGTCACAATCCCCTCGAAAATCCCGAGTGGCAGTTGCGTCGGAAGAAATGAAATCCCGATGGCGGTGAGGAGCTTGGGCATGGAACCGGTCCCGTGAAGCGCGCTGGCCAGCTCCAATGAGGTCGCGGCGTAGGTCGCCCAGTCCGACAGCATTCCCGCGAGAAAGGCCGAGCCCCACGCGGGCAAGCCAAGGCGCCGCGTCAGCCGGAAGATGCTCCAGCCTGCCAACGATCCCACAATCCCCATGGAAACGATATTTCCGCCCAACGTGGTCAATCCGCCATGGGAAAGGAACAAGGCCTGCAACAAAAGCGCGATGCTGCTCACGAGAACCGTCATTGCCGGTCCTATCAAGATCGATGCCATCCCCGTGCCGCACGGATGGGAACAACTCCCCGCCATCGGTACGGGGATCGGCATGCATGAAATGACAAATACCGCCGCCCCGATCAATCCGACCATCGGTTTAAAAAACGGTTCGCGCGCGCTCTTGATGCGCAGGTCGCGAAGTCCCCATGCCACAAACGGAATGGCCACCGCATACCATAAGAGCGCCCATTGCGTGGGAAGGATTCCCTCCGAAATATGCATCGCCTGGGCCGTGGACGGGAGCGCCAACGGCATCAGCAAGAAAATAAAAATGGACTTCTTTATATTCATTTATTTTCGCATCGCGAGGGTGCAAAGAGCATGCAGCGTGGCCACTGCCAGCGGGCTGCCGCCGCGCCGTCCTTCAATTCCGATAAACGGTACGCCAAGGGATGCGACTTCTTCCTTGCTCTCGATCACGTGAACAAACCCGACGGGCATTGCAATCACCAATGCAGGCCGGATTCCATCCTCCACAATCATGCGGTTGAGTTCCAGCAAGGCCACCGGCGCGTTGCCAAATACCGCAATCCCGCCATCGAGTTGCGCTTGCGCTTTGCGAATGGCAAAAAGGGAACGGGGCAAACCTTTGTCTGATGCCTCCCGGGCGATATCGGCGTCGGCAACGTGGCAGGCGATTCGCTCCACCGAATAATCGCCATTAACGTTGCGCAGGCGCGCCAACGAAAGCCCGCTGCGGATCATATTGGAATCGGTGTAAATCGCCGCGCCGCGCCGGAGCGCCGCGATTCCCGACTCAATGGCATCGAGCGAAAACCGGACTGATTCCGCCAGATTCATGTCGCCCGTCGTATGAATCATCCGGCGCACGACCTCCCATTGATCGCTGGAAAAACCACGCCGGTCAGGAGCCTCTTGATCAATCAGCTCGAACGAGCGTCGCTCGATTTCCGGTCCACTCATGGGGTGTTTCAATAATTGATGGATGAAGGGCAGATTGGTCATGGAGTGCTGGATTTCAGGAATTGGACGAAATGATGGAGAGCCTCGGGATGAGATGCAAAATGGAGATGAGCGTAACTGGCCAAGATCAAGCCGCGCTGGAACCCCTCCGCTGCGGGCCGGTCGCAACGGCGATAGCGCAATTCGTAGGTGGTTTCGCAACCGGAAGGAATGCTTTTTAACTCGGAGTAATGAAACTCGTGGCCTCGCAAGACGTCACCTGCTTTTCCCCATAAGTTATCGGCGGAAAAAGTGACCTCCACATAACCAAGCGATTTGCGGCTTGGGCACATCCGGGTCCACGCGGGCAAAAGCCCCAGCATCGGATGGCGCACGCCATCGAGCGTTTCGATCCCTTCAGTTACAAACATCAATCCGCCGCACTCGGCATAAATCACGCGATTGCTCTGCGCAAACCGGCGGATCGAATCGAGCATCGGGTGGTTCGCCGAAAGCGCCGCAGCGTGTTCTTCGGGATAACCGCCGCCGAGGTAGATTCCATCGAGGTTCTCCGGGAGTGCCTTATCGTGCAAGGGCGAGAACGGAACCAACTCGCATCCCGCTCGTTCCAAGGCTTCCAGGTTATCAGGATAATAAAAATGAAATGCCTCGTCCCGTGCGATTCCCAGTCTCGCCCGATTTCCGTCATTATCGAGCGGAATGGAAGGTCTAATTTCTGGCGAAAACGGCGTTACATCACGAGCCAGTTGCAGCACGCGATCCAGCGAAATGGCAGCTTCTGTGGCATCGGCGAGTTGACCCAATACGGCGCTTGAAAATTCCCGGGCATCGGCGCTCACCAAGCCGAGGTGGCGACTGGGCAACTCCGGCAACGCGCCGCGTTTTACCGCACCCACCAACGGCGGCAGCGATGCCCCCGAGAGGGATAGATTAAGACCTTCGGCGTGGCGCTCCGATCCGCACCGGTTGGCAATCACCCCAGCGACGTGGATCTCCGGCGCGAACGTCGCAAATCCGTGAACGGTCGCCGCGAAACTCCGCCCCGCGCCATGGGCATTGGCCACGAGCAACACCGGGGCATCGAGCCATTGCGCAATCTCCGCGGTACTCCCGGATAAACCCGCCGGATCGGCTCCGTCAAAGAGCCCCATGACCCCTTCAATGATGGCGATATCGGCATCGGCGCTCGTCCGGGCGAAAAGCTCGTTAATATACCGTTGGCTGGTCATCCAGCCGTCGAGGTTATAGCAGGGGCGGCCCGACGCCAGCGCAAGATAAGTGGGGTCCAGATAATCCGGCCCTACTTTGAACGTCTGCACGCTCAAGCCCCGCCGCTTCAGGGCTGCGACCAACCCAAGCGTAATGGAAGTCTTTCCCACACCGCTTTGCGTCCCCGCGATAACAAGGCGCGGAATCATCAAAACTCCACTCCTTCCTGGGCAGCAATCCCCCGGGTGTATCCGTGGCACACACATTTCATCTCGGTAACCGTGTCCGCATGGTCCATGAGCATTTTGCTGGCATGGCGTCCCGTGAGCACCAGGCACGCTTTTCGTTCCGGCATGGAGAGCAGCGCAATCACCGACTCCTCATCAACCAACTCGCGCGCAATGGCTCCGCAGATTTCATCGAGCACAATCAGATCGTAGTTCCCGTTTGCGACAGCTCGCCGGGCAAAAGCCAATGCTTCCCCGGCCTTGCTTTGATGCGCTGCAAACGCCGGATGTTCAGGTGCGGGGACAAATCCGCATCCGATTTGAACCACTTCGACGTTTGGCAAATAAGCGCACGCCCGCAATTCACCGGTCGCGGCGTTCGACTTGAGAAACTGCACCACAAGCACGCGTTGCCGATGTCCCGCCGCCCGCAACACCATGCCGAATGCAGCGGTCGTCTTCCCCTTCCCCTCACCAGTGAAAATCAAGGTGCGCGCGCTCATGGAAAAATAGCAAATCGGATCGCGACAAAGGCCGCCAACGCCAGCGCGGAAGTCACCAGCATCAGCCGATTGGTTTTCAGGATATGCGCACGGGACAAAGGTTGAAGCGGATCGCCCATGCGAGGCCGCTCCGAAGCAATGCCGAAATAGCGGTTCACACCGCCCAGTTGCACCCCAAGCGCCCCCGCGACGGCGGCTTCCGTCAGGCCGGAATTGGGGCTCGGATGCTTGCGTCCATCGCGGCGGAACATCCGCCACGCGCCCAGCGGCCGTAATCCGACCAATCCCGCAGTCACAGCCGTGAGCGGCGCGGTGATCCTGGCCGGGATGAAATTCACCACGTCATCGAGCCGCGCCGAAGCCCAGCCAAATTGCAAATACCGCTCGTTTTTGTAGCCGAACGTCGAGTCGAGCGTATTTACGGCTTTGTAAAGTATCGCACCAATCGGCCCGCCCACTACGGCAAACAGCAGCGGGGCCGTGACACCATCCACCATGTTTTCCGCAACGCTTTCCACGGTGGCGCGCACCACTTCAGGCTCATCGAGCGAATCCGTATCGCGCCCCACCAGCATCGCGACGCGGCGACGCGCTTCCGGCAGATCGCCCGCATGGAGCGCCTGATAAACGCGCCCGCTGTGCCGAGCCAGATCGCGACCGGCAAAGCAGGTATAAAGCAGGGCAATCGAAATCGCCTCCCCTGCGATCGGATGCAGCCAACCCGCTCCAGCAATCAGCAAGAAAGCCGTTCCCCCCGTAACGCCCAATACCGCGAGTACGGCGAAGATTCCCGCGACCCAGGCGTTTGGAATGGCGCGGCGCAGGGGAGATTCGAGCGCGGCCGCAAGCCGTCCGATGAATTTGACCGGATGCGGCATCCAGCGCGGGTCTCCAATGAGGAGATCAATGCCAAATGCTGCCATAACTTGATATTCGATACGCATCAGAGATTCAGGAGCCGGTAAATCTGTTTCATGTCGAGCTGTTCCCGCACGACGGCGGCAAGCCGATCGAACGAGGCTTCAATATCGTAGACCGCGACGATTTCCCCGGTTACAGCCAAGCCGCGCCGAATGCGCAGCCGGTCGATAAACCAGCGCCGGAATGGGTCCGCGTCAAAGATGCCGTGAAGATAACTACCCCATACGAGCCCGCATCCCACGCCGATGATTTCCCCGTCATCACGCGTGACCGCCGGCTGCAACGAGCCGTCCGACGCGCTCTGGCCGTGGTGGATTTCGTATCCGTTTACGACGGTCCCGGACTCCACATGCCGGCCGGAGATTCGGCGCAGCGTTTTTTCCGAAGCCATCACCGTCGAGAGCGCCAGCAACCCAAGAGCTTCCATCGGCTCCCCATGGGACTCGATGCGATGCGGGTCTTCAATGCGCCTCCCAAGCATCTGGTATCCGCCGCAGATTCCGACAATTTCCGTGCGCCCGGCGCGAGCGAGATCAACCACCGCGGCAGCGAGACCGCTTTGGCGCAAATACGCGAGATCAGCCACCACATGTTTACTGCCCGGCAGGATCACGGCATCCGGTTTTCCCAACTCTTCCAGCGAACGGACGATGCGCAAATTGACATCCGGTTCAATCCGCAGCGCGTCGAAATCGGTGAAGTTGGAAAGATGAGGCAGGTCAAGCAACGCGACGTCCACGACTTCGGACCCGGCGCGCATCCCGCCCGATTTCTCGGCCTTAAACGTCACGGAATCTTCCTCCGGCAATCCCAATTTTTGGAGATACGGCACGACCCCGACCACGGGCCGCCCGGTATGGCGCAGAACGTAATCATGCGCATCGGCGAGCAACGAAGCGTCCCCGCGAAACCGGTTCACCACAAACCCCGCAACGCAGGCCCGCTCCCATTCGTTGAGCACTTCCATGGTCCCGACAAACGACGCGTAGACGCCGCCGCGATCAATATCACCGACCAACAGGACCGGAGCATTCGCGTAAACCGCCATCGGCATGTTCACAATATCGTGCCGCTTCAAATTAACTTCGGCAGGGCTGCCTGCGCCTTCCAAAATGACGACATCGTGCTCGGCAGCGAGCGTATCAAATGCCGCTTTCGCCGCTTCAAATGCGCGGGGCTTAAATTTGATATATTCGCCGACATTCATGTTGCCGACGGGCTTGCCCATCACGATGACTTGCGAGCCGGTGTCGGAATTGGGCTTAAGCAAAATCGGATTCATCCGCGCTTCGGGCTCGATCCGGCACGCCTGCGCCTGCACCACTTGCGCGCGTCCCATTTCCAGACCGTCGCGGGTGACAAAGGAGTTGAGCGACATGTTCTGCGATTTGAACGGGGCGACGCTCACCCCGTCCTGATGCAAGATCCGGCAGAGCGCGGCGGTCAGGACGCTCTTGCCCGCATTGGAACTGGTTCCCTGGAACATCAGCGTGGCGGCGCGACGCCTGGATGCAGCCACAGAGGGAAACCCGAGAACGCCCCGGAGCGCTTCGCATAGCCGCGCATTCTCGCTTGCGGTGCGCACGGCGACGCGAAAAAAATGGGCATTGAGCCCTTCGAAGTTTGTGCAGACGCGAATGGCGATGCCTTCCTTAAGCAATCGATTTGCCAACTCGGGCGCATCGATTGCCGAACGAACCAGCAGGAAATCAGCCTCCCCGGGGTAGACTCGCAAACCGGGGATCGCCGCCAACATCGTCGCGAGTTCGGCCCGTTGCCCGGAGACATAGACCCGCGTGCGGTTCAAGTAATCGGCATCCCTCAATGCCTCCACGCCGACGGCTTGCGCCAGGGTGTTAACGCTCCACGGCGGCAGCAGTTCGCGCATGCGGCGGGCGATCTCAACGGCGGCAACGGCACATCCCAAACGCAGCCCGGGGATGGCAAACGCCTTGGTCAACGAAAGCAGCACGACGACGTTGGCTGGGCGCTGCCGCGTCAGGCTCTCAAAATTTTCGACGAAATCGCCAAACGCCTCGTCCACTACAAAGACGGTTCCGGGGTTGCGATTTGCGAGACCCCTCAAAGCCCCCGCATCACAAACGTGGCCCGTGGGGTTGTTGGGGCGTCCGATAAAAACGGCTTCATCGCCACGCAGCATCGATTCCAGCGCCTCAAAATCGAGCCGGAAATCCGCGCTTTCATTTAACAAAAGCGGCTCAACCCGCATGCCGCCCAAAGCCGCCGAGCGGGCATAATCGACATAAGCAGGGACTGGAATAACAGCTCGCGATTTACCAAGAACGCGGGGCAGCAGCGCGAGGATTTCCGCAGAACCGTTCCCGGCGATCACCTCGTCCGCTGGCACCCCGTAACGCCGTGCGGCGGCTTCCAAGAAGGCGGTGCAATCCGGGTCCGGATAATGTGTGAGCGCGCTGACATGCGCCGCGAGAACCGGCCTCAGCCATTCGGGAGGCCCAAGCGGGTTGAGGTTTGCCGAAAAATCGACCAGTTCGCTCTCCGGCTTGCCCGAAGCGAGCGCCAGTTGTCGCAAATTCCCGCCGTGAGGGTTCGTTTTCATTATCTTGGAAGCCATGCCACCGCAACCAGCGCGGGAACGAGTTCAATCAACTCGCAACCGGCCCCCAGCGTATCGCCCGTGAATCCGCCGATTTTGCTCCGGCACCACCGCGCGAACATCGCAATGGCGGCTACCGATATTCCGACAGCGCAAAGCCCGAACGACCGTCCCGCGAGCCAACCCACTCCCGCCAAAACCGTCAGCGCCAGAATCATATCGGTGCGCCGCAGGTTTGCCACAAAGAGCGAGCAAAGCCCGCCACTCCGGGCGTAGTCGAGCATCCCGAACTGGATCAGCATCGAGCAGCGGCCCGCGAGCGGCATCAAAACCAGCGTGCCAAACCGCAGCGATACCGGTACTGCCGCAAGCGCCGCGACCTTCAGCGCAAAAACGCAAACAATCGCCGCAACCCCCATTGCGCCCGTCCGGCTGTCGCGCATAATCTCCAGCATCCGCTCGCGGGGGCGGGAGCTGAAGAACCCATCGGCGGTATCGGCGAGGCCATCAATGTGCAATCCGCCGGATACCGAAATCAATACGATCACGGTAATCACGCTGGCCAACAGCGGTGGAAAAAACGCGCTCAAACCGCGATCCAGCCATCCCACCCCCGCCCCGATAATCAGCCCGACCAGCGGAAACCATGGCGTGCTGCGGCCGATATCGCGCTCATCACACGCCACGCGTGAGACGAACGGACAAACGGTCAGGAATTGCAGGGCGGCGATGAGGCGTTTCATTTAGCAGCCTGTAATCAAGAATGGAGAGTTTGTAGCAGATTTTTGGCTTGGGCAAGGAGCCGAGCGCAGCGCCTGTATTCGATGAATACAGGCCAAGCGAGCGACGCCGCCCAAGACAAAAAGATGCGCAAAATCGACGTGCTTCATTTTTCAACAGGCTGTTAGTGACCGGCTGAAACCGACGCTTCTTCAAAAGTTGCCACCTCAGTAAGCACCCGCACGGCGGCTTCCACCAGATTCATGGCGAGTACCGCGCCGGTTCCTTCGCCCAGTCTCAAGTTCAAGTTTAAGAGCGGTTCTTTGCCCAGGCGTTCCTGTGAGATGCGGTGACCCGGCTCCACGCTCCGGTGCGCGGCGATCATGTATTGCGTGGCAATCGGCGACAGCCCCTGGGCAATCAACGCGCCCGCCGTGGTGATAAATCCATCCACGAGCACGGGCTTTTTCAGCGCGGCCGCTCCGAGAATCAACCCGGCTATCGCGCCAATCTCGAATCCGCCCACTTTCGCAAGCACGTCGAGCGGATCGGCAGGATCAGGCTGATTGATCCGTAACGCTTCTTTGATGACGGCGATCTTGTTAAGCAACGCCGCATCGTTCAGGCCCGTGCCGCGTCCCGTGATTTCTTCAACCGGGCAGCACGTCAGGGCGGCGACGATCGCGCTGCTCGGCGTAGTATTCGCAATCCCCATCTCCCCCGTGGCGAAGAGGTCGATTTCGCCATTCAATGCAAAAGCGACTTCGATCCCTGCCTCAATGGAAGCGACGGCCTGCTCGCGCGTCATTGCCGGGCCGGTATGCAGATTGGCGGTGCCGGGCGCGACCCGTTTGGAAATAACTTTGCCTTCATTGACAAGCCCGTCCAGGTCTCCGGCGACCCCGGCATCCACCACGACGACCTTCGCCCCGGCCAGACGTGCCAGCGCATTGCAGCCCGCGCCGCCATTGACAAAATTATGAATCATTTGCACCGTCACTTCCTGCGGATATTGGCTGACCCCGGAAGCGGCCACGCCGTGATCTCCCGCCATGACCACCACCGCTTTGCGGGCAACCGCCGGACACACCGAGCGCGTCATTCCGGCGAGGTCTTCGGCCAGATCCATCAAACGGCCCAGCGCCCAATGGGGCATCGTTAATTGTTCGAGGCGGGCGCGAGCAGCGGCGCGGCAAGCTGCGTCCTGGGGTTCAATTTGTTGCAGGGTTTTGTTAAGCAGATTCATTTACTGGGTGGTTGGTTATTTGATTTTGAGCGGCTGCCCGCAAATGACGAGAAAGACCTCGTCGCAAGCAGCCGCGATGATTTGGTTGACCCGGCCCGCCAGATCGCGGAACCGGCGTCCGACACGGTTTTCAGGCACGAGGCCCATTCCGACTTCGTTGGTGACAAAGAGCACCGTTCCGCCATGTTCGCGGGCGGCGGCAATCACCGGTTTGCAGCGGCGCGCGATCTCCGCTTCAGAGACGGCTTTTTTTTGCTGCTCGGCCTCATACATCACGTTATTGACCCAGAGCGTGAGGCAATCGATGAGCACCACCGGCTGCTCTTTCGCGTCCTGAAAGGCGGCGGCGAGATCGAGCGGTTCCTCAATCGTCCGCCAATCGCGGGAACTCCGGGCTAGCTGATGACGACGCACGCGCTCCTGCATTTCCGGGTCAATGACCGGGCAGGTCGCCACAAATGCGCGCGGGCCCGGGAGCGCTTCGGCAACGCTTTGGGCATAGGCGCTTTTCCCCCCCCGGCTTCCGCCGGTCACCAAGATCAATTTGCTCATTGGCAGAGAGCTTTTTGCGAAGCGCTTGTGCTTCAGAGCGTCTTTTGCGAAACCGGCGGGAACGAAAATTCCAGGCGGCGGCTAAACGGTGGACGGCAGTGGGGCATGATTAAGTTCTCCTTTGTTACGAAGGGTTCACGAATTGGAAGCGCACCAAGCCGGTGTTCTGACTTCTGGCTTCGAGCCTACCGCCCCGCCTTCCCCGGCTCTTAAGCCGAGTGGTCCCGAGGTTTCGTATCCAGTTACAGCAGCGACACTGTTGCCGATTTTCACGGCATTCCCGCACTTGCACGCCCGGGATTTTTTTACGATCCCGATCGAATGCCTATTCGTAAACGAAACCGGCGGCGGCAAGCAAGAAGATTATCACGGGTCGGTTCAAGCTTGATCTCTGGAGCATGAAGGGACATTGATTTTACCTCTCCTTCTATATTGATTTATTTTATGAATCCGCTCCTGCTCATTCTGTTTATCCTCTCGGCATTGGCGGTGGTGATCGGCAATTTGATGCTCCTCGTGGCCGCTTTTCGCCAGAGCATCCTTTGGGGCTTGGGGTCTTTATTTATACCTTTTGTTCAGCTCTTCTTCCTGATCCGGCATTGGGATCAGGCCAAAAAAGGATTTTATGTTGGATTGCTCGGCGGGTTGATTCTGATGGGAACCATTGTCTCCCTTCCCAACGGCGCGGAATGCCTGGAAGGCGGCTGGAAAAATGTTTTGTCAGGTTCCTTAAACGGCTCCGCCCCCACCCAAAACCAGATCAAAGAATTAACCGGCCAAATCCAGCTCAAGCGCGACGGCATTTCCAAACTTGAAAGCGAGCTCTCCCAAGCCACCGCAGCTCTGCCCGGCAGCTACAACGAAATCACCGCCAAACGGCAGGCGCTCGATTTGAAAGATCCCGCCGCCGTCAACCAATTCAATCAGGACGCGGCCGCGTATCATCAACTCAACAACCAAATCAAAACGCTGACCCAGAATCTGGACACAGCCAAGCAGGAGCTGGAGAATCTGCTCAATGAGCGGTCCAAAAAGCAAGCGGCGGGCTCTCTTCCAACCTCGGCTGAGTCTAAACCCGCAGCCGATAGCGTCCCTAAAACAAACGGCGCCCGGCGGGTGGTCATCTATACCACCTCCCATTGCGGGTATTGTGTGAAAGCCAAACAATACTTCGCGCAAAAAGGAATTTCCTATCAGGAATTTGACGTGGAAAATTCCAATACCGCCAGGGAAGAATTCCAGCGTTTGGGAGGCAGCGGCGTACCGCTGATCCTCGTGGGCGACCGGCGCATCGAAGGGTTTGACCGGGCCGCCCTGGATCAAGCGCTTCAATAGTGGACCCCTGCCAACCTGCCCCGCCTCCTTGGATTGGAAATCCGATATAATTCATGGAAGCCTAAGAAAATGCCGACCCGTTTGCCTCAAGAGCCATCCCCTGCCCAGACCGAAGAGCGTTTGGCTCTCACGCGCATCCGCCATCAACTCGCCCGGTATTCTCCACGGGTACTTGCCGAATCGGTCGAACTGGCCCATGCGGCGGTCGCGCTGATCTTGCGGGAAACTTCGGGGGAAGCGGAGGTGCTCGTCATTTGGAGGGCCGAACAGCCGGGCGATCCGTGGTCCGGGCATCTTGGATTTCCCGGCGGACGGGTGGAACCCGGTGACGTCTCCCTGGACCGCACGGCGGTTCGTGAAACGAGGGAGGAACTGGGGATCTGTCTCGATTCCTGTGCCCGTTTCCTGGGACGGCTTTCAGAAATCCGGGCCCGCTCCCTTTCCCGGATGCTCCCGATGAGCATCATCCCGTTTGTTTGCGAATTGGTGAACCCGGCAACGCAACGACTCAATGGCGAAGTGGTCAAAACACGCTGGATTCCGCTCCGGTATTTCCTCAACAGGGCCAACCGCGCAACAATGTCCCACCCGGGCGATCCCACCCAAACGGTTTCATGTTATCCGTTGGAGGACCGGGCCATTTGGGGAATGAGCCTTGCCATGATCGACGAATTGCTTCTGGACGTGCTTTCCGCAAACCCGTGAACGCGGAAAAGGCTTTACGTATGCCCGTAATAGGCGACAATTGCGTTCGACTTTATGAACGCAGCGCTTGGAATCATTATTCTTCTGCTCATCCTGCAGATACTCCAAAACGATTCGCGTTTGAAGCAAGTGACCCAGGAATTGCGGAAGCTCCGGCAGGAGTTGGAATCCAAGCAGCCTTTTAAATAGCGCCCCTTTTAAATAGCGCCCCTTTTAAATAGCGCCCCTTTAAATAGCGCCCCTTCAGGCTGAATCGACATTCAAAAGCCGCCGCAACCCGGAGGGTTGTCAGCGAATAGCCGGTGGTTGAGCGTTAGCGACACCACCGGATGAGGCATTGGAAGAATTCACCCCAAAGGGGTGGCAGAAAACAAGGCAATGCTCTCTGCCACCCCTTTGGGGTGAGGCGCGGTTTTACATTGAACCGGTGGTATCGCTTCGCTCAACCACCGGCTATGGGCTTCAAACCCTTTGGGTTTGGCTCGATCTGAATGTCGATTCAGCTTAGGTAGTGTTCACGAGAGTCGCATGACAGGCACAAAGGATTTTTGATGCCATTTTTCGCCAATTTTTTGGGCAATATTGGTGAATATTGACCCAAAAATTGACGCAAAATGGCGCAAAAAGCCGAAGTGGATGGCGTGCAAATCTCGTGA
>CAIZLD010000068.1 GCA_903933715.1 uncultured Spartobacteria bacterium | reverse complement strand
TCTCTCGCAAAGACGCAAAGGCGCAAAGGGATTTTCGGAATTGTGAACTCCTCTTGGTTCAAGGCGGGGGCTGAAATCAACGCTTGCGAAGTGCAACTTCGCCTGGGAGTGCGTGCCCAAGTTCAACTTGGGCACGAGAGGCAAAAAAACTCTTTGCCTTTCTTTGCGGCTTTGCGTCTTTGCGAGAGAATAATTCCCCGGCGTTACGACATATGTTTTCCGCGCAGTTCCCGGCAGAACTCGTCGATGCGCTTCATGGCGGTCTTGATCTCGTCCAGGCTGGTGGAATAGCTGCAACGCACAAATCCTTCGCCGCTGGCTCCGAAGGCGGTGCCGGGGACGACTGCGACTTTCTTCTCCTTGAGCAACCCCAGCGAGAACTCTTTGCTGCTCAACCCGGTGTTTTGGATGCTCGGGAAAGCGTAGAACGCGCCGTGCGGGTTGATGCAGTCGAGCCCGATTTCGTTCAGGCTGCGCACGATGTAATTGCGTCGCGCTTCGTATTTGGCGCGCATGGTTTCCACGGCGGGCGCGCCGTTTTCAAGCGCCTCAAGCGCGGCATCCTGGGCGGTGGTTCCGGCGCAGAGAATCCCGTATTGATGAATTTTCATCATCGCATCGATGAGGGGAACCGGACCGCAGGCGTAGCCGATTCGGAATCCCGTCATGGCGAAAGCCTTGGAAAAGCCGTGGAGGAAGATGGTGCGTTCCTGCATGCCGGGGAGGGAGGCAATCGAGACGTGGGTCTGCCCGTCGTAGGTCAGCTCGCTGTAAATTTCGTCCGAGAGAACGACCAAGTCGTGCCGGATGCAGAGTTGCGCGATTTTTTCCAACTCCTCACGGGTTTGCGTGCCGCCGGTCGGGTTGGTGGGGAAATTGAGCATCAGGACGCGGGAACGCGGCGTGATTTTGGCGGCGATCGCCTCGGCGGTGACGCGGAACCCGTCTTCCGGGCGGGTGGCAACGGCCACCGGGACGCCGTGGGCGAGGACAACGCTCGGGTTGTAACTGACGTAGCACGGCTCGTGATAAATGACTTCATCACCGGGGTTGAGCAAGGCGCGCAGGGCGAGGTCGATCGCTTCGGAAACGCCGACGGTGACGATGATCTCTTGTTGGGGATCGTAACCGATCTCGAAACGGCCCTCGACGTATTTGGCGATGGCGTTGCGCAGGCTGGGCTGGCCGAGGTTGGAGGTGTAACCGGTATGCCCTTGCTCAAGTGAGTAGATGGCGGCTTCGCGGATATGCCACGGGGTGTCGAAGTCGGGTTCGCCGATGCCGAGCGAAATGACGTCGGTCATGCTCTGTACGACTTCAAAGAAGTCGCGGATCCCGGATTTTGGGATGGGCCGGACGTGTTGGGCGATGTGACGGTGGGAGTCCATTAAAAAAAGCGAGCTACTATGTGCGCCGCGCCCGGCAAAAACAAGCGTCTTTGCCACCGCGCTGCTTCAGGGGTTACTCGAAGCGGGCCGGCTGGCCGGTGGTTTCTATGACGGCCTGCCAAAGTTCGCCTTCCGGGTCGACCTTGCGGCGGCCGTGGACAACGAGGTCGGTGGGCATGTTGACGTAGCTGCCGTGCCAGCGCCCGATTACCATCGCGGTTTTCCCGGCCATTGCGGCGTGGACCGCGTGCTGTGCCAGGCGCGAGCAGTAGACGTTGTCTTGTGTGGAGGCGGGAACACTGCGGATCGTGTAACTCGGGTCGATGTATTTGAGGGTCGTCTCGATGTTAAGCTCTTTGAAATAAGCGGTGATTTTGTCCCGCAAATAGATCCCGATATCGCCGAGCTTTTGGTTGCCCGAAGCATCGGTGCCTTCTTCGGCTACGAGATCTTTGCCGGCTCCCTCGGCCACGACGATGACAGCGTGCTTGCGGTTGTTAAGCCGCTTGCGCAAGTGTTCAAGCATTCCGCCGGACCCTTCGAGCTTGAACGGAACCTCCGGGATCAGCACAAAATTGACTTCCGAGCAGGCGAGGGTGGCCAGGGAGGCAATGAACCCCGAGTCGCGGCCCATCAATTTAACGAGCCCGATGCCATTGATCGCCCCCATCGCCTCGGCGTGGGCGCAGGAAATGACTTTGCCCGCTTCGGCGACGGCGGTTTCAAAACCGAAACATTTGTCGACATACATGATGTCGTTATCGATCGTTTTGGGGATGCAGACGACTGCTTTGTGAAGGCCGCGCCGCTGGATTTCCTCGGTGATCTCGCCCGCGCCACGGATGCTGCCGTCACCGCCGATCACAAAGAGCATATCGATCCCCATCTCGTCGAGCGTATCGACCATTACGCCGACATCCTGCGGTCCGCGCGAGGTGCCCAGGATCGTCCCGCCCATTTTGTGAATGGCCACGACATTCTCCGGGCGCAGTTGCAAGGGAACCCGGCCAAAGCTGGGCACGAGCCCCTCGTATCCATAGCGAAAGCCAAAAATGGTTTCGATCCCGTAGGTGTGGTGAAGCACCATTACGAGGCTGCGAATCACGTCATTGAGCCCGGGACAGAGCCCTCCGCAGGTGACAATCCCCGCCTTGGTCCGGCGCGGATCGAAAAAGATTTTGGCGCGCGGTCCGGCGATTTCAAAAGAGGGGGGCGGTTCCTTTTGAGTGCGTGCCTGGTTAAAAAACTCCAGGGTGTGATCGCAAAGAACGCGTTCGTCATCGCTGCGGAAATAAGTGCCGCATAGACCGTTGCGGGTCAGCGGCGAAGGGAAAAGGCACGGTCCGAGCGAGGTAATGGCAGTCTGCATAAGATGGATGTCTATAATAGGAGCAAGCCTTGGGATCAATCGCGAGAAGAAAAAAACCGGGTTTAGGTACTGTCGTCACGAGATTGCCCCATCCATTTGCCTTTTGCCGCCTTTATACGATTTTTTATGCAGGATTGACCCTCTGCGGCATTTGCCCTAAGAAATGGACGGACATCCCCATCATGCCTTTGTCGCCGGGGACGAATATTCAAATTGTGGAACTAAATCTTGAGGGGCACCGCCCCAGAAATGTCGATTGGAAACGCGCCGCAGCCCTGCTTTACGGAGATTGGGGCACCAGCAAGGCCTATGTCGCGGGGCTTGCATTCCTGGCAGCCGGTTTTTCCTCGCTTTGGCTGATTCTCGCCGTCTGTGCCCTGACGGGGTTGGTGGCGGTCAATTATTCGGTGATTTGCCGGTATTTTCCCGACGGGGGCGGCGTTTATTCCGCCGCACGCTCGCAGGGACGCTTGCTGGCGGTCGTCGGCGCGCTCCTTTTGATCGCCGATTTGACCGTGACCGCCGCCTTGAGCGGGTGGTCTGCGCTGGCCTATCTCACTTCGGGGGCGGAACACATTGCGTGGATTGGGTTCCTTAAAGAGCACATCGCTTTCACGACCATTGGCGTGCTGGCCTTTATCGGATGGCTAAATTGGTATGGACCCAAGCACAGCGGAAGCTTTGCCGTGATGCTTTCAATGCCGGTGATCGTGGCCATTCTGGCGCTGATAGCCATCAGCGCGCCGCATTTGACCCTTCAATATGTGGAACCGCCGCATGAGAGCGCCAGCAAAGTCTGGGTGCAGTTCGTCGGCGTCATCCTTGCGTTGAGCGGGGTGGAGGCGATTGCGAATATGACGGGCGTGATGAAGCTTGATCCGGGTTCAACGCTCGAAGCCCCGAAGGTTGCCCGGGAATCCGGCAAGGCCATTTGGCCCATCGCGATCGAGGTGGTGTTCGGCACGGCATTGCTTGGCTGGGCCATGGTTTCGCTGCCGGGTGCACTGGAATCGACGCTCGGGCTTCATGATAAGCCGAGCTGGATCGCCGTGATGGACAAACGCAACGAAGATATGTTGCGCTTTATGGCCGAACAGTTCGGCACCCTCACGGTCGCCCCGTGGTTTGGAACCGTTTTTGGATGGGTGATCGGGATTCTCGTGGCCCTGCTGCTTTTGAGCGCCGCGAACACGGCCATTGTCGCCCTGGTCGGCCTGATGTTCATGATGGCGCGCGATGGGGAGATGCCCGCCGAGTTTACCAAGCTCAACCGTCACGGCGTGCCGCTGGCCCCGCTGCTGATTGCCGTCGGGTTGCCGATGCTGGTGCTCTTGACGGCGACCAATTTCGCCGCTCTCGCCGGGCTCTACGCCATCGGGGTGGTCGGGGCGATTACGGTGAATCTCGGCTCCTGCGCGTCCAATCGGCACATCGGTTTTGCCTGGTATGACCGGGTTCTTTTTGGGCTCACTTTCCTGATTCTTTTCGCGGTGGAATTCACCCTGGCCAAAACCAAGCCCGACGCGCTTTTCTTCGTCACCTGCGTGCTATTGCTGGGATTGGCCCTGCGCGCCTTTGCGTTGAAACGAGCCGGGCTTACCAGCGTCACAGTGACCCAGGAGCTTGCGGATATCGTCGCGCCGGAGTCGATCCAGAAACTCCGCCCCCGTTTGGCTGAAGGCCAGAAGATCATGGTCGCCGCCCGCGGTCTGACGCCGGTGCTCCAGTATGCGCTCGACGAGGCACAGCTGCGCAAGGCGACCTTGTGTGTTCTTTACGTCAAAGAATTGGCCGTGTTCATACCTCAGGCTGCGACCAGCGGCCGAGGCCGTCCCAAATGGCAGGACGATCCGCAGGCCGCCGCGATCATGTCGCTGGTGATGAAATCCGCCGAGCAACGGTGCGTCGATGTGATGCCGATCTACGCGGTCAGTGAAAATCCCGCGGGGACCATTCTGGACCTCGCTGCCACGCTCGGGATCGACTATCTCATGCTCGGATCTTCCCATCGGATGAGCCTGACCAAGATTCTCAAGGGGAACGTGATCGCCGAAGTCGCCGCCGGACTGCCGGAGGACATTCAGCTTATCATCCACGGATAGCAAAAAAGCGCTCGAGGTGGATCGCGAGGTGGATCGCGACCTTGCTCCGGGCGCGATAAGAGCGTGCCATCTGCACATCCAGCCCTGTCCCAAATCGCCTCATCTGCGAAAATCTGCGAAATCTGCGGATTCTCTGGTTTGAATCTCTCTCGCGCTCTGGCATGATCGGCCCATGTGGAAAGGCCGTTTCAAAACCGACACCGCGCAACTTCTTAAAGATTACAGCGAATCGATCTCCTTTGATTGGCGACTGTACCGGCACGATATCGCCGGTTCAATCGCCCATGCCACCGCGCTGGAAGCGGCGGGATTGATCAATCAAACCGAACTGGAAGCCATCCGCAGCGGGCTTGCAAGCATCCGGGATGAGATCGACCGGGGGGAGTTCGTCTGGAAACCGGACCTCGAAGACGTTCACATGAACATCGAGGCCGAACTGACGCGGCGCATCGGCGATCCCGGCGCGAAACTCCACACCGCCCGCAGCCGTAACGACCAGGTCGCCCTGGACATCCGCCTTTACTTGCGCGATCAGGCGGATGAAATCGGTCAATTGCTCGCGGAGGTCCAAAAAAGCCTGGTGGAATTGGGTGAAAAGAACGCCGAAGTGGTGATTCCGGGCTATACCCACCTCCAACGCGCCCAACCCGTCCTCTTTGCGCACCATCTGCTTGCGTATGTCGAAATGTTCTCGCGTGATGCGGGCCGAGTGGCGGATGCCCGGGGGCGGCTTAACGTGATGCCGCTCGGTTCGGGCGCCATCGCCGGGTCCACCATTAATCTCGACCGCGAATTGATCGCCCGGTTGCTCGATTTCCCGGCAATCACCCAAAACAGCATGGATGCCGTGAGCGACCGCGATTTCGCCGTGGAACTCCTCTCGGCCATGGCGTTGATCGGCATCCATCTCTCGCGCCTGAGCGAAGACCTCATCCTGTGGGCGAGCGCAGAATTTAAATTCGTCACCATCTCCGACGCCTACACCACCGGGTCGAGCCTCATGCCGCAGAAGAAAAACCCGGATGTCTGCGAACTGACCCGTGGAAAAACCGGGCGCGTGGTGGGAAATTTGGTCTCGCTGCTCACGACACTCAAAGGGCTTCCGATGACTTACAACCGGGACATGCAGGAAGACAAAGAGCCGCTCTTCGACTCTGTGGATACCGTGAAAGCGTCGCTGCAAATCTATGCCGCCATGTTGCGGGAAATCCAGGTCAACCCCGCGCCGTGCGCCGAAGCTGTTGCTGACTGGAACCTGCTCGCCACCGATGTGGCCGATTACCTCGTGCTCCACGGTGTCCCGTTCCGCAAAGCCCACGAGATCGTCGGCAAAACCGTTGCCCTTTGTGTGGAGCAGGGGGTTGCGCTGGCCGATTTGAGCTTGGAAGATTACAAAGCGCTTTCCCCCGCATTCGAGGCCGACGTGTTCGACCTCCTCAACGTCCGGCGTTCGATTGACGCGCGAACCAATCCGGGCGCGCCGAGTTCAGCCAATGTCCAAGCACAGTTGGCGCGGTGGAAGGCGGCGTTGGAATAGGGAAGCCATGCGATTTCCCCATTTTTCCTCGTTTTCCTCGTTCCCAGACTCCATTTGGGAACGCCATTGTTCCGGCAACTCGATTGCCGGGAGCGAGTCGCGCAAAGAGCCAGTTGCCGCAATGGAGTTGCGGCTTCAAGTGCGTTCCCAAATAGAGTTTGGGAACGAGGTGATCATTCCTGGCTTCCTCTCTCTTTGCGTCTTTGCGTGAGATTCCTCCCCATGCGATTTCATAATTTCAACCACGACGCCCCGGGCTGGCAGACGCTTTCGGACGAAACCGCCTTTGCGAACCCGTTTGCCGAGCTTCATCTGGTCAAAGTAAGCACGCCGATGCGTCCCGAGGGGGCCAACTGGACGATCGTCCATCGCAAGGGAGCGTGTGTCGTCGCGCCGATTACAGGGGAGGGGAAGCTGCTCCTCATTCGGCAGGAACGCATTCCGGTTCGCGCCGCCATCTGGGAGTTTCCCGCCGGGCAAATCGACGAGGTCGGCGAAGCGGATGACGAGGTCATTCAGCAAACCGCCTTGCGCGAATTGCGCGAAGAGAGCGGCTTCGAATTGGCTCCCGGTGGCGAATTGATTCCGCTGGGGCTGTTTTTCTCTTCCCCGGGGATCATGGACGAGCACAATTACCTTTTCGTCGCGCGGCCTGTTGTTCCCAGCCCCAACGGCACCGAACACGAAGCCTCTGAAGCCATCGGCGAATGCCGGGCGTTTACCCCGGACGAGTTGCGCGAAATGATCGCCAGCGGAGAAATTCGCGATGCCAACACCCTCTCGGTATTTGCCCGGATGACGGCGCGGGGTATGTTGTAAGCTCTTGCCGGAATGCAGGCTGTTTTCCGATATTTGGAAAATTTGTATGAAACCTCTTCGGGTTTTCGTTGTTAACTAATCAAAGCACCATGCTCGAACGTCTATTTAAACTCCGGGAAGAACCGGATCAGGCAAAACCGTTCCTTCACCATCTGGAGGATTTGCGGTTTATGCTCATCAAAATGGCTGCGGTGCTGGTGTCGTGCATGTTTGGCAGCTTTTTCTTCCGGCACGAACTGGTGAAAATCATTCAGCGCCCCCTGGTGCTTGTCGATCCTTCAGCGGTTGCGAAATTGCAGACCTTCGGCGTGGCCGATTCGATCACGATTTCCTTCACGCTCGCCTTTTATGCCGGGCTGGTGGTCAGCTTCCCGATGCTGCTGCTATTCCTTGCCCAATTTGTCGTGCCGGGGCTGACGCGGCGGGAAAAAAAGGTCGTCCTCCCCTCCATCGCGGTCGGCACGTTTTTGTTCTTGGGAGGGGTTTCGTTTTGTTATTTTGCGATCCTGCCCCAGGCGCTCCAGTTTTTCTTGCACGATACCCAGTCGCTTAACTGGACCCCCAATTGGACCGTGCGCGAATACTTTTCCTTCGTGACCCAGATGATGATTGCCTTTGGCGCGGCGTTTGAATTGCCGGTGGCGGTGGTCGTGCTGGTCTATTTGAACATTGTTTCCTTTCACCTGCTCCACAATACCCGGCCCTATGCGTACCTTGCCGTGTTGGCGCTTGCCGCTGTGATCGCGCCCACCCCGGACCTCATCTCGTTCCTGTCGTTGGGCGTGCCGATGTGCCTGCTCTATGAAGGCTGCATCTGGATCGCCTGGTTAATCGAAAAACGCCGACCGCAGGTCAACCCGATCGCGCCAATTCCCTAGCCATGCTTCCCACCAGGTCCATTTGCCAACCCTTCGTTCGCGCCGCCTTGTTTTATTTGGCGATTGGCCTCGCTGTTTCGGGCAGGGGAGGGATTCCGATGCCAAAGAATGCCGATGCCGCGGCCCTGGCCATCATCGACGAAACGATCAAGCTGGAACCCGACTTGCTGCGCCCCGATCACGTCCCTTTTCCAGCGGTATCGGAGACGCTGACTCTCCCCCGGGCGCTGGAAACGGCTCTCGCCAACAACAACACCATGCAGACTTACCGGGAAAGCGTCCGCACCACGGCATTGAGCCTCGAAGCGGTGCGCCGGGGTTACGGCCCGCAATGGATGGCGAGCATGGCGGCGGTTCAGCGGGAAAGCGGGATCACCCTCGATGATTTCCGTACGACCAACCAAAACACCTCAATCACCCAAACGTTGGGCGTTTCCCAGATCCTCCCGTTTGGCGGCGATCTTTCCCTCGGGCTCACCGGGGGATACAACCAGAACAATGACGTGGATGGAATTTTCGCGCCGCGCCTTTCGATTTCGCTGGCCCAACCGCTTCTGCGGGGTGCCGGGCGTGATTTGCAGCAAGAGCCGCTCACGCAAGCCAAGCGCAAATTGCTTTATTCATTGCGCAATTACCGGACCCAGAGCGAGACGTTTGCCATCAGCATTATTGGCGATTTTCTCGGCATCCAGCTCCTTGAGCAGAAAATCGGCAACCTCAAGGAAAAGAGCGACGCCTACGAGAAACTGCTCAAACGCTCCAAAGCCTTTTATGACCTGGGCGAGGAGACCCGGCTGGAGGTGTTGCGCGTCACGCAGGAAGGATTTCTTGTTCAACAAGATATCCTGAATCAGGATCTCGAATGCCGCAATCGCCGGGCTCTGTTCGAGATCAACCTGGGGCTACCTCCAACGGATTCCCTGGTGTTGGCCAAAGCGGTCATCCCGGGCAAAAAGCTGGACATCGATCGGGCGGAAGCCGTCCGCACCGCGTTGGAAAAGAGGGTCGATATTCGCACCGCAACCGACGCGGTGGAGGACGCCCGGCGCACATTGAAATTTGCGAAACGCAATTTGCTCCCGGATCTCGACCTTAATCTCAGAGCCAATCTTGCCAACAGCAATTCCCGATCCAGCGCGGGTGTGATTAACGATGATTACAGCGCCGGGTTTGTCCTCTCGCTTCCTTTGGAGCAAACCAGCGAGCGGCTGGCGCTTTATCAGGCTTCGATCTCGTTGCGCCAGGCCGAGCGGACGCTCGAATGGCTCAAAAACACCGTCACCGCCTCCATCCACAACAGCATCAACACCATCCAGGCCAGCGAAAACGCCATTGCCATTCAAGGCATGATTGTGGAAAGCGGAGCCAAACGAGTGGAAGTCGCCAAAATCCTGATTGCCCAGCAACGGGCCTCCAACCGCGAACTGATCGAAGCCAAGAACGCCTTGGTGAACGCCACCAACAACCGTCTCGACCTGCAATTGGCCCATTATCTCGCCATTCTCCGTTTAAAGCGGGACATGGGTGTGCTCGACCTTCATCCTGAAATTCTTTTTGCCGAGAACCAATGAAAACCAAACTAGCTCTTGTATCCGTAACCCTGGCTGCCAGCGCTGCCTTCGCGGAACCGGCCACCCTCACGCTTGTCAGCCCCATGAAAAATGAAAGCGTCGTCGAGTTTATCGCCGCTTCCAACCGGGCCGTGCAACCCGGCGAGGCGCTGCTCGTTCTCGATACGGGGACGATCCTGGACGAGCTGCGGGAAACTGAGGGCTTCCGCAAAGCCGCCGCAGGTGAACTCAAATCCAGAGAGGATCAAGTCGCGCCAGCCGAGGCTGCCGCCGCCGCCGCTGCCGCTGCCGCCGCATACGACGCGACCCAGGCAGAGCGCGCCTTCAATCGGTACAAGGAAGGAGAGGCTCCGGCCGGAGAACTGATGCTCAAGCTCGCGCTTGTGGAAGCGCAATCCGTTTTGGATCGTCAACAGGAGCGGTTCAATGCCCGCGACAAACTCCTCGCCGACGGGTATATTCAAAAAAATGATTATGAAAAGGAAGCCGTATTGCTTACCAAGGCCCAATACGCGCTGGAAGCCGCCAAGCTCAAGCTCGACTCCTTTGTCAAATACGAGCGGGACCAGACGAGCGAGCAATTGGCCCGCATTCTCGAAACCAAAAAGCAGGCTCTCTCCAATACGCAAGCCCAGGGAGTGAAAAATGTGGAGGCGGCGAAAGCAGCCGTTGAAGCGGCCCGGCAAAAGCTGAAATGGATCGAAGCGGAATGTGAGCGCTTGAAACAACTCCTTAAAAGCACGGTTCTCTATGCGCCGGCCGCCGGTCAGTTCATCGTGGGCGACCCCGTCCATCCCGAAACTAAGATTGAAGCTGGCACACCCCTCCGCCCGGGCGCGGTCATCGGAGTTCTCAAAAAACGATAATGCATCCCGGCCTCCAACGCGTCCTTTTCCACGAACGGGACATCGCCGCCCGCCTCGACGAAATGGCCGCGGAAATCACCGAGTTTTATCAAAAAAAGCCGCTTACGGTATTGGCTATCCTCAACGGCAGCCTCGTTTTCGCCGCCGATTTATTGCGCCGCATCCCGTTGCCGCTGCGGTTTGAAAGCCTCGCGGTGGCCAGTTATCAAGGCACCGAGAGCAGCGGCATCGTCTCGTTTCGCCAAAGCAATCTGCCCGCCGTTTCCGGGCGGCACGTCCTGCTGCTGGACGATATTTTGGACACTGGATGCACGTTGAACGCCGTCCGCCAACGGATTTTGGCGGAAGCCGCGCCGTTGAGCATTCGCGCAGCCGTTTTGCTCCAAAAGAAAAAACCGCGCGCCGAAACGCTGGTCGCGGATTATGCCGGGTTCGAGATTGAGGATGAGTTTGTGGTCGGCTACGGCCTTGATTTCGATGGCCATTACCGCAACCTGCCGGTCGTGGGAGTGCTGAATACCTCTTCCCTGGGGCTTCGTTGATTGGGCTTACCCTTCCCTGTGACGGGCGATAAACTCCTTGGCCAGGGCATTGTAGGCGATGGCTCCCGCCCCGACCGGCTCGTATTCGATGATCGGTTTGCCAAAGCTCGGGGCTTCCCCCAGGCGCACGGTGCGCGGGACCATCGTCTTGTAAACGGTGTCGCCGAAATGTTTGCGGACTTCCTCGACGACTTGCGAACTGAGATTGGTGCGAACGTCGAACATCGTCATGATGATCCCCGCAAGCCTTAACCCGGGGTTCGCGCCGGAATCGGCGATTTGATGAATGACGTGGTCGATTTTGCTCAACCCCTCCAAGGCAAAATATTCGCACTGGATCGGGACCAGGATTTCGTCTGCTGCCGCAAGGGCATTGGTCATGAGGATGCCGAGGGAAGGGGGGCAATCCAACAGGACGAAATCCAGCGGGGCGCCCTGGCGGAGCGGTTCGAGGGCGGTGCGCAACCGGGTGAGGTGTTCCTCCTGGCGCGCCACTTCGATTTCGGCCCCGGCCAGGTTGATGTCGCCCGGGATAATCCATAGATTGTCGAACCGGGTGGCGACGATTTGATCCGCCGCGGTCGCCTCGCTGATGAGCGGCTGATACATGCTTTTGCCCTCTTCCTCGCCGCTCATGCCCAGGGCGCTCGTGGCGTTGGCCTGGGGGTCGAGATCGATGAGAAGAACCCGCTTGCGCTTGGAGGCGAGGCAGGCGGCGAGGTTAACGGCGGTCGTGGTTTTCCCGACGCCGCCCTTTTGATTCGCAATGGCAATGATCTTCATGGGGCGAGACGGAAAAACATGCCCTGTTTTTACGGCTTTGAACAGTGGGAAGTTGCCCTTTTCCACAAGGCGTTTTCGTGAGAGAATGAGACCTACTTTGTAAAAAATGACTGAGTTTGTGGAAAAAATAGCCGCGCAGATCCGCGCCGTGACGCCCATCCTGCACCGGATGAACAGCACGGGGCATACGATGTTGCGCCGCGCCTTGCGCCGCCCCCGCACGGTGACGGAGAGCCCCAATTTGCTCCCGCTGCTCATTCAGGTGCTTGCCGCGTTTTCCAAGGTCAACGGCGAGGTGTTGGAGGAGGAAATCGACTCCTCGCTCGGCTTTCTGCGCTACGATTACCCGGAAGCGGTCTATTCCGAACTGCGCAAACTTTTCCGCCAGGCGCTCAACGAGCAGCAGGATTTGGCAGGGATGGCCCAGAAGCTTTCCACGCAGTTGAGCGACGACCGCAAGATCATGCTCGGCGTGCAGCTTTACGATCTGATTGCCAAGGCGGACATGAACAAAAGCGAGCAGTTGGTCGATTTCTACGCTTTCATGTCGCAGTTGGGGATGGCGGCCCAGGCCATCGATATCGTCTACCAGCTCAACGCTTCCACCGATTCCGATCCGTCCATCTACCAAAAAGGGGCGTCGCCGCTGGAATCGATCTGTTTTGGCGGCGGGCCTGCGTGCGAGGTGGGGTTGCGGGGGCTGGAGCCAGGGGAGCATTTGATGGCGTACCGCTATCACGAGCTGATTCTTTTTAAAAATCAGACGCAGCGGCCCGTCTTTGTGCGCAGCCGCCCGTTGCAACCGGGAGAATTTTGCCGGGTCTACTCGGGCCAGCGGATCGTCTTGGGCGAACAAGTGCTCACTTACCAGGATCTTGTCTGGTATTTTGACGCCAAAAAGAACGTCGTGGTGACCAACGCCTATCTCTCGATCGGTCACGATGGGGAGGTGGAGTTGGAAAAAACGCGCAGCCGCGACTCGCGCTTGGAGATCAAGTTTGGGCTCAAAATCCAGGTCAAGGCGCTCAAAAATGTGGAGGCGGTTCTCAACGGAACCCAGCTTAAGGCCGGAGCGATGGCGGAAGGGACGCTCGACGACATCATCCGGTTCAAGAACGGGTCCGAGTTGCCGCTTGACGATCTGCGCCGCAACGCCCGGGCGTTGGGCGGCCGGTTCCAGCTCAAGGCACACAAAAGCGAATACCTCGTTTCCAATAACTCGAGCCTTCTTGAAGAAGACGACATTCTGCTTTCACCGGGAACGGCGGGCGACGTCTTGTTAAGAATTCAGTGCGATTACGAAAACCGCGTGGGGCGGCTCGAAGTGCTCCAATCCGACCGCCCCATTCTCGTCGGCGAAACCCCCGTGCGCAACAGCGCGCCACTGGTGGATGGCGACACAATCCGCATCGATACGGGACAGGTTTTGCGGTGCGACTTTTCCGAGCGGATCATCGAGGAGGAGCGCAACGTCATTTCCCTATTGGAAGTGCGGGATTTAAGCCACCGCTTTGCCCCTCACGAAACCAGCCTCGACGGCATCTCCTTTAGCGTGAAGCGGGGCGAGGTGGTCTGCGTCATGGGGGCGAGCGGCTCGGGGAAATCAACCCTCCTTCGCGTCATTGCGGGACAGCTCCAGCCGATGCACGGGGAGGTGCTCCTCAACAGCGCCCCGTTGTATGAAAAT
Organism: uncultured Spartobacteria bacterium; assembly: GCA_903933715.1. Classification (GTDB taxonomy): domain Bacteria; phylum Verrucomicrobiota; class Verrucomicrobiia; order Chthoniobacterales; family Chthoniobacteraceae; genus UBA695. Next base: position 43,008 of record CAIZLD010000068.1, on the reverse strand, counting down.
GTCGAGCAGTTGAAGGCGCACGTCGCTTACATCCCGCAGGATGACGCGTTCGACGAACACCTCACCATCGCCGAAAATCTGAATTTTGCCGCCGCGATCCGTTCTCCGCATCTCTCCGCGCGCGACCGCGACCGGCGTATCGAAAACAAATTGGCGGAACTCGGGTTGAGCGAACGGCGCGATTCAGTCGTCGGCTCGCCTATTAAAAAAATTCTCTCCGGCGGCGAACGCAAGCGGCTCAATATCGGGTTGGACATGATTGGCGGCGCCGATGTGTTCCTTTTCGACGAACCGACCAGCGGGCTTTCTTCCAAAGACGCGGAGCATGTGATCGAGATCATCCGGGCAATGGCGCACAACAAGATCGTGCTGGTCACGATCCACCAGCCCGCCTCCAAGCTGTTCCAGATGTTCAGCAAGGCGATGTTGCTCGACAAGGGGGGCAAGCTCGTTTTCTTCGGCACCCCGCCCGAGATGCTCGCCTACTTTGCCCAGGCCGAGCACGAACAGCACTTTGGCACCGAGCTGGGGGCGTGCCCCGCCTGTGGCACCACGCGGCCGGAGTTCATCTTCGACGTGCTTGAAACCCCGCTGCGCGATCTTTCCGGCGATATCATTTACGAGGAGAACAACCAGGGGCAGCTCGTTCCGGCCCGGCGGTATTCGCCCGATTACTGGCGCGACAAATACGAATCGTTCCGGCTGCTCCAGGATGTGCGGCAGGTGGCGGTGCGCAAGCAACCGGCTCCCGCAACCGTTGCCGCGACGGACTCGGCGGTGCCGCAGTACGCTGCGAAGGAGCCGATCCGGTGGCGGGACGAGTGGACTCAATTTCAGACGCTGGTGCGCCGCGCCTTCTTGAGCAAGATGCGCAACCGGGGCAATCTCTTCTTCACCATTGTAATCGCCCCGGTGCTCGCCGCTCTGATTGGCAGCGTGCTCTATTACAACGAAAGCGGCAGCTACGATTTTGCGAGCGCCTATCACATTCCCACCTATCTCTTTTTGTCGCTGGTGGTGGCGATGTTCCTGGGGCTGACCAATTCCGCCGACGACATCGTTTCCGACCGCTCGGTTCTCCAGCGCGAACGCAACCTGCACGTGCGGCTCCCGTATTACATTGCCGCCAAGGCGCTCACGCTGGCGCTTTTCGCGGCGGTGCAATGCGCCATGTTTACGTTGATCGGCAATGCGATTCTCGAAGTGCGCGGGATGTTCTGGATTTACTTTTTTTTTAATTTCATCACCGCGTTTACCGGGATCGCGATCGGGCTTTTCATCTCCTCGGTGGTGGCTGATGGCAAAACGGCGCTGATCGTCGTGCCGTTGATCCTGATCCCGCAGATTCTTTTAAGCGGCGCGCTCATCAAATACGAGGAGATGAACCGCAATCTCGATCTCGCCTACGCCTTCAGCCGCTGGTTTGTGGCCCATCCCGATCGCGCCAAGGACAAGGACGACAGCGTCCTTTCGGTCCCGCTCGTGTGCGAATTCGTCCCGATGCGCTGGAGCTACGAAGCGTTGATCGTCGCCCAATACAAATTAAACCCGTTGAGCAGCCGCCAGGATGAAGCGCAAGAGCAGATCGAGGATTTGAGGGAGAAGATCAAAACCGCTCCGCTAACGCCCGCCGAAAATGAGCGGCTCGAAGATCTCAAGGAAACATTGGCGCTCCTTTCCGGCCTTGAGGCGAACACGCCAAAGGATTTGGTGAAACGGTTCAAGCGGGTCGATGAGGTGCTTAAAGGCGCTCCGCTGCAAACGCGAACGCTTCAGCCCAAAAAACACGGCATCACCGCCGAGCAGCTTTACGTGAACCAGAAGATTTCGGATCTGGTGTCCAAGGCCGAAAGCGAACAACTCGACTATCGCCGGCAGCCGCTTCATCGGATGAACGTCTTTTTTGGCCCCGAGAAATTTTACAATTTTTCGATTTTCGGGCGGGAACACAGCTTGCATTTCAGCGTCCTGACGGTGAACACGATGGTGTTGATGGGGTTCGCGTTCGGTTCACTTTTTGCCCTTTACGTGAGCCTGGTGCGGCAGTTGCGGACGCAGCGCCGGTAAGCGCTCTACGGCTCGGTGATTAGCCAGACCTGGTCGATTTCCAGCGACTTGGTTTTGGGATTGAGGAGGATCAAGGCTTCACACGCATCGGCATCCGTTGGGACTTCCAAAGTATGAAAATCGATGCCCCGCTTGTGTTGAAGGTAGGGGGTCAGCTCCAAGGTTTGGAGCCGCTTTTTGCCGTGCAAGAAATGGAGGTCCAGGTCGATGGCTTCGACGATGTTGGATTTTCCCTCGATCTCCAGCCGCAGCGGTTTGCCTTTCAGCCGGTCGGGAAGATTCACCCGGTAACGGAGTTCACGAGTTTGGCCGGGGTGCCATAAAATGGGAAAGGCCGGGGCTTGCGGGCAAAGGGAGCCAAGCGAAAGTCGCTCCGGTTTCGGGGCGTTCGCGGGGCGTTTCTTGTAAAAAACAAACTCCGGGGCATTATCGTGCAATACAACCCGCCGGAGAATCCAGATGGGATGGGGGTTATCCAGATAGGGGGCCATGTTGCTCGTATCCGCCTCGTCGTCGCGTTCCAGTTGTTTGCGGGCCGAGAGCCAAAGGTGCTTGCGGCAATACCAGAATTCATCAGCTTCGGCGGCCATTTGCTCGGTGGCCGGCTGCTTGGAAAAAATTCTTTTCTCGGTGGACCATTGGAGCCGGGATGCGGCATCGGCGTCGGCGAGCATCGCGGCAAATCGCATCGTGTCGTGCGTGAAAACGCGCGTTCCGGGCGGTGTGTTCCGGACGGTGGCGCGGAGATCAGGCAAGTAGCCGAGATCAAAAAAATCGCGGCTGCAGACGATCGCCAGGATGGTAAAAAAAAGCGATGCGGCGGCTATCGGGCGCAGCCGGGTCCAGGTGGAACAGGCGGGCCAGAAATTCCATAACCAGCGCACGCCAGCCCAGCCGAGAACTCCCATCGGAATCGCGAGGGAACAGAGGAAACGGTCGGCATTACGAAGGAGGGGCCGGAGCGGGAACAGGCTCTGGATCGCGCAGTTGTAGGCGAGATAAAGGGTGACGGCCCAGGCAACGATTGCCCGCTGCTGGCGTTCGCCGGTGCGCCACATCCGCCAGCCGCCCACAAACGCGAGGATTGTGAATATCGGGCCGAGCACGCCGTTGATCCAAAGGCTTCCGAAAAACCGGAACGGCATGGCGAGCAGGGAAACCGATTCGGTTCCCTTGCGGCCCCGGGCTCCCAGATTGGAGGTCAGACTGTGAAAAAAGTCGCCGGTGAGGTGATGATAAACCAGCCCCTCCAGGCTGACGAGCGCCAGCCAGGTCAACCCTGCCACACCCAGCCAGAGGATTGCTTGCGAATACGAAAAGCGTTGGTTTTTCCATGCAAGGACGGCGCTCATTGTGAACAACACGCCAAAAACAAAAATGCCCGTGAGCCGGTTGGCGTAGAGGAGAAAACAGATCGCCCCGGTGGCCAGAGCCCAGGGGAGGCGTTCGCTCGCCCGGTTCCGCTCTGCCATTGCCAGCCAGCAGACGGCGGCGGCGGCGATGAATACCCCTTCGGAGAGGTCCGGCATGGGGCGGTAGATCACGTCATCGAGCAGCGGATGGAAAAGGTAGGCGAGGGCGCAACCCCAGGCGGCGATGCGGTTCTCGAAGAGGCGTGCGCCCAACGCATAAGCCATAAGCGCGCCACAAGTGACGTAGAACATCGGGATTCCGTAGTACGAAATCATCCCCGGGCCGAATATCCCCTGCAAAATCCATGAAAGCCCCCAAAGCGGCCAGCGCAGGGAATGAAAGTCGGTCGGATTCCAGGCGGAGGCGCCTTTTAAATGCAGGTCGGCCGCGATCCACCAGTATTGGAAATCATCACCCAGCCCGGGGCCATGAATGAAAAGCAACACCACAGCCATGGCGAGCAGACCCACCGCGAGACGGTCGTTTTTAAAAAATCGGCTCATGAGCGTTTGAAGCAGCGTAATATTGCCGCAAGTGCGGTGTCGAAGATCGCTCCCCAGGCCAGCAGCCAATAGGGCTCGAAAAAAAGGCGGAAACGGGGGCGGACGTTGGCCGTGAGCAGCACGACGAAAAACAGCCCCACCAGCGAGAGTCCCCACGCCACATGGAAAGCCCGCGGGGGACGGAATGCCAGCAGCGCAAAGCCACAGAAAGCCAGGAGCATGTAAAAGGGAAGGCCGTGTTCCACAAATCCGTCAGGGAATGCTGTATCGGGCATGCGCCATGCGCCGAAAAACCGGAACCACCTTTCGGTCCATTGATTGAGCCAGGAGGTCTTGGCTGCCGCGTCGGTGGATTTGAAGAAGGCCTCCACTGCGGCACTATCGGCAAGTGGCCGCCCAATGAGAGCCTGGGCGTTACGGATCATCAATTCGTTGGCGTTCTGAATCGCCCGATCCCGCTTGGTTTCCAGAGCGAATTCGTCGAAATCTTCTGAAGGCGAGCTCAACGCGGTGTGACGCCATTTATGAAATATCAGGTTCGGAATTTGGGGGATCTCATTCAGACAAACTTCCATTGAAAGCCGTTTGCATAGCTCCTCAATTTGCCTGTTCCGGTGAGGGAGATTTTTTTGTTTAAGGTAGCTGGCGATTGCTTCGGAGAGTTCTTTGCGTTCGCTGGCGTGGGGATAACTGGGGTGAGTCGCCCATTGGGCCTGGAATTTCGCACGGATTGGCGCAGTGTAGTCTTCCACGCCGGGAGCTATTTTCGAGTGATCGGGTGCGATCCGCAGAAGCGAGGTGTAAAGGAGCAACCCGGCCTGGCCGGTGAGCGTGGCGAAATGGGTGGGAATCGCGACAACGAGCAGGATACCCAAGGGGCGGAGCGCTTTTTTCCATTCCGGCCATGCGACGAGCAAAACCAGCAAAAATCCGAAGGCGAAAAGCAGTTTGCCTTCCGGCCGCGCACCGGCTTCCAACACCAGCGCAACGCAGAGAAACACGAAGTTTCGTTTTTCGGGTCTCAGGGCGTAAAAAGTTCCGGCCAGAGCGAGCAAGGCGGTGCAAAAGACAAAGGCCGTTTCGCTCATGAGCGAGTGTTCAAACCAGATCAATGCCGGATTCACGGCGAGAAGCAGCGTAACCGGAACAACGATCCATTGCCAATGGCGCAGCCACAACCGGCACAAAAGCGCGGCGATGGCGACCGTCGCCAAACCGAGGAGGTGTTGTGCCAAAGGGATGACGACCAGCGCCGGAGCTTTGGGAACGGCGAACGCGGCCGTATAGAGCACCGGAACGAGAAACGTCTTTTTTGAGTTTAGCCTGGGTTGACCTTTATGAATGAGGTAATCGGGCGTCATCAGCAGGTCGGCCGAATCGGGGTGAATGTTGCCGTAGGGGAGATCGATCATGAGCATCGTCCTCAAGAGCAGCCCGATCAGCATTGCTGGGAACGTCAAAATCGCGAGACGTCGTAAACTGAAATCATTGTCCATTTCTCGAACTGTTGAAACCATGCAAGGAACGGCTATGCCAAAACGGGGGTTTCTTCCTTCTTGCGGGCGCGTTCACGTGCCGCACTCTGGAGGTATTGCGGGACAAACGGCAAGCCGCCCAACGCCGGGAGCAGGTAACGGCCCGTGCAGAGGATGCCGAGCGCAGCCGCGGTGGGCGCGTCAAAGAACGGAGCGTAAAACAACACCAGGGCGGCATCGCGCGTCCCCACGCCCGCAAACGTCAGCGGAAGCAGCCCGGCCAGAATGGCCAGCGGCGAAAGGGCCAGGTTTGAGAGGAACGGTGTCCAGGCTTTCAGCGCGAGGATGAACATCCAGATTTGCAGCAAATGGAGAAACCAGATGAAGACCGAGGTCACGACGACTTTGAAAAATTGCCGTTTGCTGGCCCAGAAGTAACCGTGCATTTCGTTCCAGGAACCCTGAAATTTTGCGAGCTTGCCGGCGATTTTGCCCGGGGCGAATCGCGATGTCGTGTGAAAGAAAAAATTGGCGAATCCGGTCGAGCCCAGCAGCAGCGAACCAAAAAAGAGGGTTCCGGCCACGCCCGCCGTCATCGACCAGAAGAGGAGGTCTTTTTGCGGATACAGGATCAATCCAAAAACGCACCAGACCAAGAGTGAAAGCATGTCGCACGATTTTTCAAAGACCACGAGCGAAAGGGCGAGGCTGCCGGAGAGGTGGCCCTTGTCGCGCATGAAGTAAGCCTTGGCAATATCGCCCATTTTGGATGGGAGGACGAGATTCAAGACGCTCGCCATGAGAATCAGTTTATTGGCCTCGCCGAAGCCAAGCTGACCGCGCTTGGGCATCAACTGCTGGAGCCGCCAGGAGGTGAACATTGTCAGCGGGATCACCATGCCCAGGCTTGCGACAAGCCAGAGCGGATCGGCATGGGCAAAGGCTGCGAGCAGTTTGGCGAAATCGATTTTGCAATACATGACCGCCAGAATGCCGAGGCTGACGAGCAGGGAGACGAGTTTTTTCATAGTTCCCGTTGGACGCACAATGCCGCTCCGGGGGCGAGCTCTTTGATTTGCGAAGTCAGGTCGAGCCACGGCTGGAGCTGGCCCGGCTGGTAGGTGCGGCTCATGACGACGTAGATGGAGGTTTGCGAGGCGCCGATGCCCGCCGCGCGGACTGGTTCCCACGATTCGCCGGTCACTTCATCGCTGACGTTTAGCTTGTTTCCCTCCCATTTCAGCGTGCGCCTAAAGGTGAACGGGGCGTTGCTTTTGCCGGTGATGAGCAGCTTTTGGAGGAGCTTGCGGACGAGGTCCGGGTTGAAGCGCCCGCCGCAGAACATGATGGCCCGCAAAACCAGCAGGTTGAAGGTGGTCATTCCCTTCGCTTTCGCCCAGCCCATGCGCCCCGAGAGGGTGATTTCATCCTCGCCCAACGTGAACGCATAATTGCCGACCAGATGAGCGACGGCGTTGCGGAGTTTCTTTTGCTGAACTTGAAGCGAAAGCTGGGTGTCGGAGGCGACGAGCTTGCCGTCTCGGAAAAATTTGAAAACGCCGCCTTTATTGAGCGCGAGGTAAAGCACGGTTCCCGCACGCCGCTCGACGAGAATCCCGGCGTTGGGGAAATGGACGCGCCCATCGGGACGGGGCGACGGGACGGGCCGCCCGGCTGCAAAATGCTGGTAGGCCAGGAGATAGCTCCAGGTGTGGTGGCCGATGATATGGTCGTCCGCGTAACATGGGGCGAGCCCCGTTTGCAGCCCGCCGAGAAAGCGGTCGTTGATTTCCAGAGCTTGCGGAAACCATTTTCCGGCGATCTCGAACCCGTGGGGAAAATAGTTGTACGTGTTGCGGCTGGTGTATTCGCCGCCAAAGGAGCCGTCGGGATGGATGAACTCGGCGGCGAATTGGATGGCTCGTTCGAGGGCTGAACGGATTTCGGCGCGTTCCGTCAACTCCAGTAATTGCGCAAGCAGGCCGATGGTGAGTGTGTGATAGCCGGGGTCGGCCCCTTCGTATTCCTGAAACCACCCTTCCTCATTCTGCCACGAGAGAACCGTGGCCAGGCGCGATTCTTTGAGCGCGTCAAACTGGGTCGTGTTCAGGAGCCGTCCCGCGAGTTCCAGACAAAGCACCGTGAGCGCGGCGTGGTTGGAGAGCCGTCCGCTTTCGTGGTGGGCGGCCAGCCAGCTTGCGCGCCGGGCAAAGAAGGCGCGCATCTCGGCGTTCTCGAGCCCGAGAATGCGATAGCTTTCCATGCAAGCCAGCAGCGTGAAAGCCGCCGCCCCCGCCGCTTTTTCAAACGGAAAATAATCGTCGCACGAGCCGTCCGGGTGCGCGGAGCGGGCGGCATACAGAATTCCGGCTTCCACCCATTCCCGGATGGCCGGTTGCTGAAAATACCGGTTCCCTTCAATGGGCAGGGTATAGGCCAGCGCCAACGGCCAGACGAATTCCTGCGACATCCCGCTCGGGAAATCGATGATCTTGTAATGCCAGAAGTTCCGGTCGAAACAGCCGTAGGTCGCGCTGTGGGGGTTGCGATCCTGGAGCGTCAGGATTTTTGGAACCTGCGCCAGCGCGTTTTGGGCAAACAGCTCTTTCATTATTTTTTCTCAGTGGAGGAGCCGTATTCCTGCCGGCGCGCCCGGAGCTGGATATCTTCCAGCAGCGCCCGGTTCACGGCGATCACGTCGGCGATCAGCCCGAAAACCCAGAGCTGCACGCCAATGAGCGTGAGGATGGCCGCGAGGATCAAGCTCGGCACATGACCGCGGGTGGGGTCTTCAAAAAACAGGTAGCACCAGCGCAGGCCCAGGATCACGCCCAGCGTCGCGGGGACCGTCCCAAGCACATTGAAGAACCACATGGGGCGGTAGGTCATGAAAATGCGCAGGATGGTCAGGATCGACCGTTGCACATACGCCCGCATGCTCTTCATGAGACGCGAGGGGCGCAGATAACCGTTGGTGCGGATCGGCACGGACCGGATCGGGATATTTTTGCGCCCGGCCTGGATAATCGTTTCGAGCGTGTAGGTGTATTTGTTGAAAACATTCAACTGCATGGCGGCGTCGCGGCTGATGGCGCGGAAACCGCTTGGCGCATCGGCCACTTCCGTCCCGCTGGCCAGCCGAACGGCCAGGCTGCCGAGCTTCTGGAGCGCTTTTTTCAGCGGCGAAAAATGAGTCACCTCGGCGATGGGCCGCTCGCCCACGACGATTTGCGCCTGGCCGCAAAAAATCGGCTCCAGCAATTTGGGAATGTCGTCCGCGCAATACTGGTTGTCAGCATCGGTATTGACGATGATGTCGGCCCCGAGCTTGAGGCAGGCATCGAGCCCGGCCATGAACCCCTTGGCGAGCCCCAGATGGGAGCCCAGCTCCACAATGTGATCCACGCCGTGTTGGCGGGCCACTTCCGTCGTCCGATCGGAGGAGCCGTCGTTAATGATCAGCCATTCAACCTTGTCCACGCCGGGCAAGGTGCGGGGCAGCGCCGCGAGGGCGATTCCCAGGGTTGCCTCTTCATTGAAGCATGGAATTTGGATGATGAGTTTCATGGTGCGGTGAAAACAGGGAGCTTATATCTGCTTGAACCGGAAATGCAATCGTCTTGAACTGAGCACCGGGAGGGGATAACGTCCAACTCCTTTCCTTTTTTACAATGGCACTCACACCCAAGCGCATCGTTTTGAAGTTCGGCACCGGCATCCTCACCCACCCGGAGGCGAACACGCTCGATCGTGACCAGATCCAACGTCTTTCGGCCGAAGTCGCCGCCGCCGTCCGCGCGGGGCACGAGTGCCTGGTCGTCTCCAGCGGAGCCGTGGGGGCCGGGATGCTGATCCTCGGTTTGCAGGAGCGTCCGGGCGATCTCGCAGGCGTCCAGGCGTGCGCCGCCCTGGGGCAGTCCCGGCTGATGAATCTTTACGAACAGGCGTTTGCCGGGCACGGCCTGTTGGTCGCCCAGATGCTGCTCACCTACGGCGATCTCGACAGCCGCACCAGTTACGAAAACGCGGGCAACACCCTCAATCGCCTTTTGAGCGAAGGGAACGTCGTCCCGATCCTCAACGAGAACGACTCGGTGGCCGTGGAAGAACTCCGTTTTGGCGACAATGACCGGCTTTCCTCCGAAGTCGCCATGCTTTCCAGGGCCGACCTGCTCATCCTGCTGACCTCCGCCGACGGCCTCCTCGACGGCGGCGAAGTGATTCCCGAGGTGAGCGATATTGACGCCGTGATGGGCTGCGTTGAGCCGACCAAGGGGAAAATGAGCGTCGGCGGCATGGCTTCCAAGCTCCAGGCCGTCAAAATAGCCGTTGATGCGGGAATCCCGACCGTGATCGCCAGCGGACGCGCCCCCGGAATCGTCGCTTCCATCCTGGCGGGCGAACCTGTCGGCACGCGGTTTTTGGTGAAAGAGCGCAAAGCATAAATTCTCTTCATCTCACCCCTCTATCATCTCTAATCTATCCTCTCCTCTCATGGACCTCAAAGAACTCATTTACGACCTTGGACGCCGGGCTCGGGCGGCTTCCAAGCAACTGGCCCAGCTTTCCAGCGAGCAAAAGAACGCGGGATTGCTGGCGATGGCGCAGGAGTTAATCGATGCCCAGGCGGAGATCCTGGCCGCCAATGCCCGGGACGTCGCCCGCGCGAAAGCGAACGGCCTCTCCAGCGCCATGCTCGACCGGCTTACCCTGACTCCGGCGCGGGTCGTCAAAATGGCCGAGGGAGTCCGGCAGGTCGCGGCATTGCCCGACCCGGTGGGGCAGGCGATCAGCCAATGGACCCGGCCCAACGGCATCCTGATTTCCAAAATCCGCGTCCCAATCGGCGTGATCGGCATCATTTTTGAATCCCGCCCCAACGTCACCAGCGATGCCGCCGTTCTATGCACCAAGACGGGCAACGCCACGATTTTGCGTGGAGGCAGCGAGGCGATCGATTCCAATCTGGCCATCGCCGCCGCCCTAAGCCGCGGGGCTGCACGGGCCGGATTGCCCGCGGACGCGATTCTGCTGGTTCCCACGACCGACCGCGAAGCCGTCAAGCTGATGGCCGGGATGGATCGATTTATCGATATGATCGTTCCCCGGGGCGGGCACTCGCTCATTGAAGCGGTGGTCGCCGCCGCTCGCATGCCCGTGATCAAGCATTACAACGGGATTTGCGCAGTTTACGTCGATAAAGAGGCCGACCTCGACATAGCCCGAAACATCGTCATCAACGCGAAAACCCAGCGGCCCGGCGTTTGCAACGCCATTGAGACCGTCCTGGTTCACCGCGACGTCGCCGAGGCTTTTTTCAAGAATGGCGGCAGCGCTTTGCTGGAAAACGGGGTGCAAATCCGGGGCGACGAGGCCGTCTGCGCGATCCTGGAAGGAAAAGCGCTCCCGGCCAAAGAAGACGATTGGAACACCGAGTTCCTTGATCTGATTTTGGCGGCCCGGGTGGTCGATTCGGTCGATGAAGCCATCGACCATATTGAAAGCCACGGTTCCCACCACAGCGATTGCATTGTGACAAAGAACCCGGAGATCGCCGAACGGTTCTTAAACGAGGTCGATTCCGCCACGGTTTACTGGAATGCCAGCACCCGGTTCACCGACGGCGGTGAATTTGGATTTGGCGCCGAGATCGGGATCAGCACCGATAAACTTCATGCTCGCGGCCCGATGGGGCTCGAAGAATTGACCACTTACAAATATCAAATCAGGGGAACCGGCCAGGTCAGGGAATAAGCCGCCCCAAAAAACATTCCTTCAACCCCTTGCAAAAACCCCATCTTTCAAACCTTTGTGCCATCCGGCGCAAAGGGGCAGATTCCGGTGTTTGCTCTTGAAAAACTTACCGGAAGGACTAAACCCGAATCCAGCTGGTTTGAGATTTACCTAGCCATATGCTAACCCCCGCTTCCCTCGAAAGGCAAATGGACTACATCTTCTTCGTTTACGGCTTTGCGTTCGTCGTACTCGCGGCGGTTTGCTTTCTCTTGCAGCAGCACAAAACGTTAAACCTTCCCTGGGGTTGGCTGGGGCTCTTTGCGGCGACTCACGGGCTCCACGAATGGATGGAAATGTTCGCCACCAACATGGGCGATTCGCGGGCGTTTTCTATTGCCCGTATTGCGAGCCTGGCTTTTTCGTTTTTATTTTTAATCGAGTTTGCACGGGAAGGAATGTGGCGGGTCCACGGCAGGGGGCCGGGCCGATGGATTTTCTTACCGCTGCTCATTCTGACCAACGCGGGCGGTTATCTCGGGATGTCGAGCGCCATTGCCACCAGCCGTTATGCGCTCGGATTGGTTGGCAGTCTTTGGGCGGCATTGATTTTTTTCCAGGCCGGCAGAAAGAAAATTGGAAATGCGCGAAGCCTCTTTGCGGCAGCGGCCATTTTGGTGTTGTACAGTGTTGTCTCGGGTCTGATCACTGTTCCCGCTTCGTTCTACCCCACCACGGTTTTTAATGAAAACCTGTTCTTTCAACGGACCGGCATTCCGATCCAGATCTTCCGTGGGTTGCTGGCGATGGGGCTTTCGCTTTCCATTTGGTCCACTTATCAGCAAAGCCGCCGTGAAGCCGCGTTGCTGACCGGGCGGGAACTGGAAACTGCTTGCGGTATCTACCTTCCGATCCTTCTTTTGGGAGTCCTGATCTGCGGCTGGATCGCAACCGAGCAGGTTGGATCCCGAGTGCATTGGGAGTACCGGCAGACCCTTTTGAACCAAGTCCGGGTTTGTGCGGCAGGCATTGGGCCGGAGCCATTCCAGAGCCTGGCGGCGGATCCGGCCGACATGAAAAAGCCGGAATTTGCCCTGGTTCGCCAGCGCCTCCAGGAAATCAAGGCGGCAGACCCCACCAACCGCTGGATCTACACGGTGTTCCAACAAGGGGAACAACTCATTTTAGGGGTCGATTCCATCCCGAAAAGCGATCCGCTCTATGTCGATGCGGGGGCTGTTTATCAACAACCGCCGCCGCAATTGATTGAAATATTCAAGACCAGGCAACCGGCCGTGGTCGGTCCTTACTCGGATGAATGGGGGACGTTCCTTTCCGGGTTCACCCCGGTTGTTGACCCGGCAACGGGCAAACTGCTTGCGGTAATTGGAATTGATATTGATGCCGCCATGTTATTCCGGTCCGTCGCATGGCACCGGCTTTCGCCCATTTTGATTACGTTGATCTCGTCGATTCTCCTGGTGGTCTTCTTTATTGGGCGGCAACGCATCCTGGAAGCCTCTGAAGCCATTGCATCGAGCAATAAACGCCGGGCCGAGGCGCAGCGGCTCGCCCACTTGGGGAGCTGGGACTGGGATATTTCCAAAAATCAATTCATCTGGTCGGAAGAGACCTTTGAAATTATGGGGATCTCCACAGAGACCTGCACTCCCTCGTTCGAGGCGCTGCTTAAACACATTCATCCCGAGGACCGGAAAATGGTGGCCGAGACATTGCAGCATTCCCTGGAACACAATGAGCTTTGCCAGGTGGAATTTCGCGTGCCGCTTTCTGATGGCAGCCAGCGGTTCCTGTTCATGAAAGGCGAGCCGTTGATCGATTCCCGGTACAACACGGCCCATATTTCCGGAACCTTGCAGGATATCACGGAGCGCAAAGATATTGAGCTGGAGCTGCAAGCCGCCAAATCGGTGGCTGAAGCGGCCAACCTCGCCAAGAGCGAGTTTCTCGCCAACATGAGCCATGAAGTCCGCACCCCGATGAATGGGGTGATCGGGTTGACCGGACTGCTGATGGATACTCCGTTGACCCCGGAGCAGCGCGAATACGCCAATACCATCGCCAGCAGCGCCGACGCTCTGCTCAAAATTATCAACGACATCCTGGATATCTCAAAAATCGAAGCGCGCAAACTGACACTCACTCCGGTTGATTTTGATCTTTGCAGGATGGTGGAGGATGCCATTGACCTGGGGGCCAAGGAGGCCCATGCGAAGGGGATCGAACTGGTTGACTTTGTCAAACCGAACCTGCCGGTTTACCTCCACGGAGACGCCGGACGGCTCCGCCAGATTCTCACCAATCTTGTCGGCAATGCCGTGAAATTTACCGACCACGGCGAAGTCTTTGTCCTGGTCTCAAAGCAGGACGAGGACGAAACCCACGTCACCGTTCATTTTGAGGTCAAAGACACCGGCATCGGGATCTCCCGGCAGGGGCAGGCCAACCTGTTCCTGCCATTCAATCAGGCCGACACCTCCTCGACACGGCGTTACGGCGGCACCGGTCTGGGGCTCGCCATTTCGAAGCAGTTGGTCTCGATGATGGACGGAGAGATCGGGGTCGAAAGCACGCCCGGCCTCGGCTCGACCTTCTGGTTTACAGCCAAGCTGGAGAAACCGCTCAACCCGGAACCGCGATTGGAGGAAACGGCCGCCGCCAAACTGACCGGCTTGCGCGTACTCGTTGTCGATGACAACGCGACGAACCGGCAAATCCTGCATCATCATCTTTCCTCGTGGAAGATGGAGCCCACCTGCGTTGCCAGCGGGCGCGAGGCGCTCTCCGTGTTGCGGTGCGCCCCTGCCGGATTCTCCTTCGATCTGGCGATTCTCGACATGCAGATGCCGGAGATGGACGGGCTGATGCTGGCCCACGCGATCAAAGCCGATCCGGCGTTTGCGGGGGTCCGGCTGATGATTTTGACTTCCATGGGGCAATTCCCCAATGACGTTACCGCGGCTGCGGGAATCGAGGCGGCTTTGGTCAAGCCGGTCAAGCACTCGCGCCTTTTTGCCAGCATTGTCAGGATTATGGGGAAAAGCCCATCCAGACCGGTCGCCGATCCCGCTGCGACTTCTCCGGTGGCCGGGGGTTCCCCGACTCCCGCCCTGCCGCCGGAATTCCGAACGGCGCGAATTCTTCTGGCCGAAGACAACCAAGTCAACCAGATGGTCTCTTTGGGGCAGCTCCGGAAACTTGGGTTTGATGCAGATGTTGTCGAAAGCGGCACCGCAGCGGTTGAGGCTTTGGAAAAAGCCCACTACGACATCGTCCTGATGGATTGCCAGATGCCGAAAATGGACGGTTACGAGGCAACCCGGAAGATCCGATCCAAAGGCAAGTCGCTCCGGCAGCCCTACATCATCGCGTTAACGGCCCATGCCACCCAGGGGGCGATCGGCAAATGCCTGGCTTGCGGGATGAATGATTACATCAGTAAACCGGTGCAGCTTCAACCGTTCGCCGAAGCGTTGGCCCGGGGACTTCCGGCGACGGTGGCGTTCCCGGAGAAACTCCAAACGGGAAGCATGGACGGTTCCGCTGTTCGCAAGAACGCCTTGGACCCGGAAATTGTCGAAGGGCTCCGAGAAATCGCCAACGAAATGGATGGATCGTTTCTGGCCGGCCTGTTTGAAATGTTTGAGAACGATGCCAGCAGCCGGATTGCCCGCATGCAAGAGGCGCTCGCCAGCGGGGATGGTTCCAAACTGAGAAACGAAGCCCATTCGCTCAAAGGCGGCAGCCAGAATATCGGGGCGAGGGAAATGGGTGAAATTTGCCGGACCCTCCAGGATATGTCGGGAGAAAAAATCGCCGATGAGGCGGCGGCATTGATGGAACGGCTTGTCACTGAGTTCGAAGCCGTCAAGCTTGCCATCGCACAAGAAAAACAGGCGTAACCTTGCGCTCCCTTCTTGCAGGGTGGACGGCTGTGGCGCATAATCTTCCGCGTGATCGAAAACTCTCTCCTGGACCGCCCCCCGGAGATTTGTCTGGGGGAGAAAATGCTATGAAGAGAATGTTCCGCAAGGAAAACAAAAAACTCGTGGGTGTCGGACTCGGTGCGGGGCTGGCTGGCGCCTTCGTGCTGGCGTTGAAATATGCGTTTTGGCCTGCCGGGAAGTCGCCGATGCCGGAAACGATCTCACCGGCAATCTTCGCCACCAAAGTCCAGCACACGACCTTGGGGCATGTTATTTATCACGAATCCGGTTCCGGCCAGCCGTTGATTTTTGTGCATAGCGTTTGTCTGGGGGGGTCCTCTTTCGAATGGGCCAAAGTGTATCCCGAGTTCGCCGGGCGCTTCCGTGTCGTCGCGCCGGACTTGATCGGGTTTGGAGAATCCCAACGCCCCTCGGCCCGGTTTTCGGCCGCCGATTACGCCCAGATGCTGGCCGAGTTGATCCGCGAAACTTGCGGAGAACAGAAACCGATCGTGGTGGGAAGCGGCCTGGGGGCCGGGTTTTGCGTTTATCTGGCCAGCCAGCATCCGGAATTGGTCGGGCGGCTCATTTTGCACATGCCCACCGGCAAACGTGAATTTGGCTTTGGTCGGTTGCGCCGGAGCACGCGGGTTGCGGCCCATGTGGAATCGCTCCAACGGTTTTTATATCGCAACTATCAGTCGAGCCGTGAGGCTGTCCGGAACTGGCTGGCCGCCGGGTTTGTGGACGCGTCGCGCCTGAGCGAAGAGGCGGTGGAGGTTTATACCACCTGTGCCCAGCAAAGCGGGGCGGAATACGCGATTCGCAATTTCCATAGCGGGCGATTGAATTTCGATCTCGAAACGCGCATGGGGCTGCTCAAGCTGCCGGTGACGCTCCTTTGGGGGAGCGAGCCGGGTCAGCCGTCGCTGGAAATGGGCGAGCGGCTGCTGGGGATCGTGCCCCATGGGAATCTCGTGGTGATCCCGCGCGTCGGGGCGCTGGCCCCGATGGAAGATCCCGATGCGCTGGTGGCGGTTTTGAACGAGCAACTCAACCCGGATTTGCACGTGGTCAAAGGGTGATCTTTCGGTCCTCTTTTTTATTTTGCGCTCTTTGCGCCTTTTTCTCGTTCCCAAGTTTTACTTGGGAACGCATTCTCTGGCGAAGTTGCACTTCGCACACGAGCCATGGATAGCAGACGTAGATTTCAGCTCCGGTGCGTGCGGCAGTGCGACTTGGTTACGAGAGGCGTCAATGCTACAACTCCGCCAGCAGCCGCGCGTGGATGCCGTCAAACCCGCCGTTGCTGAACACAACGATCACGTCGCCGCTTTGGACCAGCGGTTTTAAACGCTCAATGATCTGGGTTGCGCCGGGCTCGTAAAAAGCCGGTCTGCCGGTCGCCGCGATGTCGGAGATGACCTGCTCGGGGTTAAGCCGCTCGGCTTCGGCGATCTGGTCGAGCCTCGCGACTTTGGAAAAGATGACGCCGTCGGCCTGCTCGAAGGCGGCGGGGAGCTGGTGTTGAAACACCGCGCGACGGGTGGTGTTGGAGCGCGGCTCAAAAATCGCCCAGAGTCGTGCGCCGGGGTATTGGTGGCGCAGCCCCGTTAAGGTCTGGCGGATGGCGGTGGGGTGATGCCCAAAGTCGTCGATCACCTTGATTCCGCGCACTTCGCCGCGCACTTCCTGCCGGCGCAATACCCCTTCGAAGCTCGCGAGCGCTTGCTGGATCACCGGGAGCGGGATGCCGTAAAAATGGGCGGCGCTGACGGCCATGGCGGCATTGCGAACGTTGTATTCGCCGACTAATGAAAGGGCAAAACGTGTCCCGAAAAGGGTGAACTCGGAGCCGTGCGGATGATAGTGAACGTCAACGATCCGGTTACCGGCGGTCTCGGAAAAACCGACCTCCAGCACCGGCGCGGGGCAGGTGGAGCCGACTTCCAGGCAGTTGGGATCGTCGGCGTTGAGCAGAACCATCCCGTTGCCGGGGACGATATTGAGCATGCGCCGGAAGCTCAGTTTGATTTCGTCGAGATTGTTGAAAATATCGGCGTGATCGAACTCGATATTGTTCACGATGACCAACTCCGGCATGTAATGGACGAACTTGCTCCGCTTGTCAAAAAAGGCGGTGTCGTACTCGTCGCCTTCCAGAACCACGTATTTGGAATCGCGAAACCGGGCTCCCTGGCCAAGATTCTTGGGAATCCCGCCAATCAAGTAGCTTGGCTCCAGCCCCGCCGATTCAAAGATCCAGGTCAGCAGCGAGGTCGTGGTGGTTTTGCCGTGGGTGCCGGTGACGACCAGATTGTGGCGGCCCCGAAGGAAAAATTCTTTGAGGGTCTCAGGGAGGGAAAGATAGTAGAGCTTGCGGTTGAGGACGGCCTCGACCTCCGGGTTCCCGCGCTTCATGGCGTTGCCGACGACGATGAGTTGCGCCTTTTCGGGGAGGTTTTCGGGGCAATAGCCGGCGGTGATTTTGACCCCTTTTTGCTCCAGGAAAGTGGACATCGGTGGGTAGACGTTTTCATCGGAGCCGGTGACAGTGAAGCCGCGTTCCTGCAAGGCGGCGGCGACGGAGCCCATCGCGGTGCCGCAAATGCCCAGGAAATGAATGTGTTGGATGCCGTGATTCATGGAGAAGAGAAATCAAAGCGCAGGTTGGGGGCGAGCGCCATTGAAAAAGTCGCGTTTGTTAATTGCCGCTTCGCAGTTTTTTTAAGCCCATCATTGCTAGCGAGACGAGCAGCAGGAGACCAAACCCGGCCAACAACAGGTTCCGGGCGGTGAAAAGCGGTTGCGGAGTCGGGATGTTAAAGTGGACCGGCAGCGACGCCGCGCACGGCTTGCCCTCTGGACCAAGCGCCAGAATGTGAATCGTGGCGCTGACTCCCGTCGGGATTCCGGTGATGACGGCTGTGACCCGGTCCTGAGCTTTCGTGATTTTTACGTTGGGCACGGCAATCCAGTTTTGGACGGGGTTCCCTTTGGCCCCGATCGAGATCTGCCGGGCTTCAATTTGGTAATCGGAGCTGTCCCGGACCGCAGGCCAGGCGAGTTCGGCGATTCCCGCCACCGTGGTGCGCACCACGGAAACATTCCCGATCACCGGGATTTGGGGTTGCCCCAACGCGTTAAGGATCGCGCTGTCGATGCTTTGGGCATCCGGCTCGGGAGATGCAGGGTGGCCGGGAACATCTCCCGTGGGTGGTGGGGGCGGAAGATTGCGGAGTTCCGGGGTGGGGGTTGGCGAAGGTTGGGCAATTGCGACGGGGGCCGGCGTGGGCGAGGGGAGTTCTTTGCGGACGGGCTGGGCGTGGACGGCCACTTGCTTAAAAATGGAGCCGAAGCTCAAACGAACGGTGGTATCGATCCCCTCGGGATCTTCTTTTTCCAAAGTGATCGGGACGATCTCGGTTTTCCGGGGCGGCAGAACGATTTGAGCGGGAAGGTGCAATCGGGCGTTGGCTTCCAGTTGCAACGTCAGTTCCGTTGCGGTCTGGTTTGTGAGCGCCAAACTCCCCGAGCGGGATAACCCGGAGGTCAAATCCTGTTTGGACGGCTCGACGGTAAATGGCGCATAGGCGCTGGCGTGCAGGGCCGGTTGTGCCTGGGTATCGCCGACCAAAAAATGGAGGTGGCTTTGGTATTCCCCTTCGGCATCCGGGGCCAAAGTGACATGGAAGAGTGCTTTTTCACCCTGTCGCAATTTGAAATAGGCCGGTTCAACGGTCCAAGGGGCATCTGCCAACGCTTTGCCTTCCAGTAATCCGCCTCCATTATTGGAAACAGTGACCCCACGCGTGGCAGGGAGGCCTGCGGGGACTTTGCCAAAGTCGACCGATTCCGGCGCGGCCAACTCTGGCGGAGCATCGACAATATCAATGACGATCTCGGCGGCGGCAGAGGTGCCGTTTTTGTTCTGAGCGGCAAAAAGAATACGATCTTTCAACCGGGCTTCGCCGGTCATGGCGGAGGTGTGCTGATAAGTCAGGAGCCAGACTTCGGGTTCCATGGGGGCCAGGGCGACGATTTTTCCCAACTGCGGCCCCTTGCGGATGAGGAAGCTCGTCGTTTGTTCCTGCTTCCCGTAAATGCGAAGGGGGATTTGCACCGTGCCGCTGCTGGGGACTTCCACGGAAACGGCGATCGGCTGGGGCGGTGGAACGATCTGTTTTTTCTTTTCGGACCGTTTTTCCTTCGGAAGCTCCGGGATCGAGATGGACGCGGTGGCGGCCAGGGTCAGAAAAAGAAAAAGGGCAAAACAAGCCGCCGTTCCGTATCCATTCCGGGTGCGGATTACAAACATTTGGAGTTTTCGATTGATCGTCAAACCGGGTGCCATTAAGAAACAACAACCGTTTGCCTGCAATGAGATTTCCAATCCCTCGTCAATTCTTCAGCCTCTTGATCACGTTGGCAGTCGGCTTCGTTTTGATCGGATGCGGCAATTCTGCTTTTGGTGGTTCTTTTTTTGGACTTTTTGGAGTCAAAAAAGCGAGCGAATCGCTGCATCGCCAAGACCCGCCCAAAGTTTCGCCCCGGGTGTTGGATCGGGTAAATCCCGGGAACTCGCGTGTTGTGGTTTCGTTGGGCAAACAGCGCGCCTACCTGCTTTTGGAGGGAGAGGTGGCCATTGATACGCCGATTTCTTCGGGCAAGGCTTCCGGAATGACGCCGACGGGCAGTTTCCACGTTCAGGAAAAAGACCCGGATCACCGCTCCAACTTGTATGGCAATTTTGTGGATCGCCAAGGGCGCATTGTGCGGGCTGGCGTGAGCGCCCGGATCGACTCCGCCCCCAGCGGCACGCATTTTGAAGGAGCCCCGATGTATTATTTTATGAGGATCTCCGAAGGGGTCGGGATGCATGTGGGGATTCTCCCCGGTTATCCGGCTTCGCACGGCTGCATCCGCATGCCAGCGGAGATCGCGCCGATTTTCTACCAAAAGGTCAAAGTCGGGACGCCCGTGGAAGTGGTGCACTAAGTTTATTCCGCGATTTTCTTGGACACGGTGATGTGCGGATCGCGCAGGTAAATCGGTTCCAGGTTGCCACGCGCCCCGATCGAACTTCCGCGTGCGGCCAATCGCGCCAGCCGTTCCGCGCTGGGATAGGCCAACTGGATTGCCGGGGCGGGCTCCAGCCCCGCGATTTCTTCGGAGGCGAGAATGGGGAGGGGGTTACCGCTCAGTTTTTCCGACAATTGCCCGGCGGTGAAGAGGGTCGGGCCTTCCACGCATTCGCCCGCGCTCACCCGGGCGTAATAGTAGCTTTGCCGCCGCGCATCCCCCAGCGCCACGTAATCCCCCTCGCTCAACGCGACGATGCTGGGCAACCCGACCAGTTTCGCCCCGGTGGCAATGGCAAACCCGGTCGCGGCGGCGATGGCGATCCGCACCCCCGCATACGAGCCGGGCCCGAGCCCCACGGCGATCAGGTCGATTCGCGATCCCTCCGGCAAGGCTTTGAGCGCCCGTTCCAGCACGGCAAAAAGCAACGAGCTGTGGCTGCGGCCCGCCCCGCACGATTCTGAAAAGATCATCTCGCCCCGATGCAAAAGCGCAAGGCTGCCTTGGTGGGTGGAGGTTTCGATGGCCAGGGTCGTCGTCATAGCGTGATCTCCCTTTCGTCTCCGTCGAGGATTTGGAACCGGACCCAGCGTGCGCCGCGAGGCATCAGCGCTTCAAATTTGTCGGCCCATTCAATCAGCGTCACCCCGTCGCTCTCCAGGTAGTCGTCCAGGCCGATGCCGAGGACTTCCTGTTCGTCGTCGAGCCGATAGAGATCGATGTGGATTAGCGGGAGCCGCCCTCCATCGTATTCATGGACCAGCGTGAAGGTGGGGCTCGTCACGTCGCTTTCCACGCCCAGCCCGGCAGCGAGCCCCTTGGTGAATTGCGTTTTGCCCGCGCCGAGATCGCCCGCGAGCGCAAGGACATCGCCCCGGCGCAACGATGCGGCGAGTTGGCGGCCCAGCTCCTGGGTTTCTTGCGGACTATGCGAAATGATCGAAGCCATGAGTGGATTGCAAAGCCTTATTCGCGGTTAAAACCCCCACCCGCGTCAATGGCAATTTAGAAAAAGGCCATTCGCGCTCCAGTTTCGCCGCCTGCCGTGGGGATACGGCAAAGAGGAGTTCAAAATCTTCGCCATCACTGAGCGCCTCGTCCCGCGAAACGCCGGGAGAGCAGGGGATATCGCCCAATTCGAACCCGCACTTGCTGGCCCGGGCCAGCCGGGGAAGATCGGCTCCGAGCCCGTCGCTTAAGTCCATCATCGCATGGAGGCGAAAGTGCCCGGCAAGCCAACGCGCTTCATGGACGCGGGGCATGAAATCGAGGTGCTTGCCGGAGCGCGAGCCGCCCAGCCGCCCGGTGACAAATAGAACGTCGCCCGGTTTGCCGCCCGCACGGGTCACGCAGCGCGTCCGCTCCACTTCCCCCGTGAGGGCGACGGAAACAAAAACGGGGCCGGGGCTGCGAGCCGTTTCGCCGCCTGCGATGGCGATGCCGAACTTGCGGGCGCACCGGCGCAACCCGGCATAGAGCGCATCGGCTTTGACCACTTCCAATGTCGGGGGAAATGCGACGGTGATCAGCGCGTGCCGGGGTTCCCCGCCCATCGCCGCGATGTCGCTCACGGCTCGTGCGAGCGCTTTCCAGCCGACACGGGCGAAATCGGCATCCCCGGTGAAGTGAACCCCTTCGAGGACGCAATCGGTTTTTAGCAAAGTCCAAACCGGGTCAGAGCGCCGCCCGGTCACCGCGCAGTCGTCGCCGGGTCCAATGAGGAGCGAGGGACTGCCCGGCAAATGGCGCGTCCAGCGGGCGATCAGCGCGTCTTCGCCAAGATCGGAGAGCTTCATGGGTGGGCGGCTTTAAAATACATTGCGCCCAGCATGATGGCGTTAAAGCAGGCGTGCATCAAGATCGGCGTCCAGAGGGAGCCGGTCGCTTCATAAGCCAGGGTGAGGCAGCCCGCCAGCAGGAATAGCGGTAAAAACGAGGGCAGGGAGAGGTGGATCGACGCAAAGAGCGCGGAAATCAAAATCAGCGCGGGCAAGACGCCCAGGTAACGGCGGAGCACTCCGTAAAAATAGCCGCGAAAAAGAAATTCCTCGGTCGCCGGGGCGACAATGACGCCGAATACAGCGGCCAAAATCACGCGCCCCCATTGTGCATGCTCTGCCGCGTGGCTGAAGTATCTGACCACTTCCTGAGGTTCCAATTCTTCACCGGCAATCCATTGCACCAGCGTGCTGGCCGCAAAAACCAGCGGAAGGGCGGCCAAGATCAGCGAAAGCCCGGTTTTGACGATAAAAAATGGGCGGGAAGAATGTAACCCGAACAACCGCCCCACGGCGATCTGCCGGGCTCGCAAAAACAGCGTTACGGCGATCACGATGATGACGAATAATGCGGAGCTGGCGATGATGGAGGAATCGGTCAACGGGGGCGTGGGGCTGGTCTTGACAAAACCGCGCGCCGCCGTGTTGCCCAGCCACGTCATAAGCACCAGGGACATCAGCAAGTCCGGGAGCCCGAGCCGATCGGTCGAAACTTTGCCGCGTCCCGCCAGAACGCGGGTGAGGAGCCGTTGATAAATCCGCAGGCAAATGGCCACAATCGCCAGCGCGAGGGCGAAGCTGAACAGGGAAAGCCAATTTTGGGAAAAATCGGCGACGCGAGAGAGGTAGGAACCCATGGAGGAGACTTCTACGGGGCGTAAAAGCCGGGGAGCCAGTAGGCCCGGCCTGGTTCCAGCGCGGGCAACAGTTTTTGGGTCACGTTGATCTCCACTTTGCCTGAACTCTCCTCGCTTCCCAAATATTGAAACAGGCGGCTTAAATTAAACTGAGACTGGTAAGAGATCACCGCCGCATCCTTGGATTTTCCGAGTTCCCGCGCTTTTTCATAGGCGTCCTCGATCTCTCCGAGCTGATCGACCAGTTTGGCATTGAGCGCATCCTTGCCGGTCACCACGCGCCCGTCGGCGATCCCGGAACGGAGCTTGGCTTCGTCGAGATGACGTTCCCTGGCGACGATGCCGACGAAAATGCCGTACGTCTGCATCACGAGCCCCTGGACGTATTCCTTTTCCTCGGGAGTCATTTCCCGGTTGCCGCTGAGCATATCCTTGAACGCGCCGCTTTTGAAGGTCACCGGCACAAGCCCGATTTTATTGAGCAGATCGTTGTAGCGGAAAGATTGAATAATCACGCCAATGGAGCCGGTGAAGGTGGTTGGATTGGCAATGAGATGACTTCCCCCGCACGAGACATAATAGCCGCCCGAGGTGGCCATCGATCCCATCGAAACCACCACCGGTTTGCGGACTCTCACCCGGCGCACGGCGTTGTAAATAATATCGGACGCGGTCACTTCCCCTCCGGGCGAATCCACGGCGAGCACGACGGCTTTGACTCTGGGATCTTCCTCCGCCTGCCGAAGCTGCATTTTGATATCCTCGACCATCGACGCGCCGATCTTGCCGGAAACGCTGGAGCTGATGAGGCCGCGCACCGGGATGACGGCGATGCGGTCCGTTCCGGCTCCGCTGCGAATCACCCGCTCTTCCAGATGCTCCGGGGTGCGGGCCGAGTGCCATGGTTTGACTCCTACCTGCCCCTTGGTTCCCACCAACGCGACATTGACCATCAAACTGATGACCAGGACAATCACCAGGGCCACCCATAGACAACCCGACCTTTTGTTGCTCATAAGAGATTTGAAGCGTGCCCTAGAAAGCCGGTCCAGACAAGCGCGTCTTGAAAAAAAGAGGAGGATTCAGGCTTTCCCCCTCACTTCATCAAAGATGAGGCTTGATGCGCGGGAGGGTCTTCGTGTTCATTGTGAACTTGATGTCAAACTCCACCCCGAGCCCAAAATACCGGCGGATTATCCTCAAAGTCAGCGGCGAAGCTTTAAAAGAACCCGGTAGTAGCGACACGATCTCCCCCGGGATCGTCAGCGACATGGCCCGCCAGATCCGTGAAGTTCACGATCTTGGCGTGGAAATCGCCGTCGTCATTGGCGGCGGCAATATCTGGCGCGGTCTTTCCGCGAGTCACAAAGGGATGGAGCGGACGGCCGCCGATTACATGGGAATGCTCGCCACCGTCATCAACGGCATGGCGCTTCAGAGCGCCCTTGAAGCCCAGGGGGTCGCCACCCGCGTCCAGACGGCCATCGAAATGAAAAACGTCGCCGAGCCGTTCATCCGCCGCCGCGCCATGCGGCACATGGAACTGGGGCGGGTCGTCATTTTCGTCGCGGGGACCGGGAACCCGTTCTTTTCCACAGACACCGCCGCCGCATTGAGGGCCAGCGAGATCGGCGCCGAGGTGATCCTCAAAGCCACCAAGGTGGACGGCATCTACACCGCCGATCCGGCCAAAAACCCGGACGCCGTCAAATACGACAAGCTGACCTACACCGAGGCGCTCACCCAGCGCCTTGCCGTGATGGATTCAACCGCTTTTTCCCTCTGCATGGATAACCGCGTGCCGATCATCGTGTTCGATATGATGCGTGACGACAACATCAAGCGCGTCGTCATGGGGGAAACCGTCGGAACCCTCGTGACCTCCGGAGATTAACAACCCCTAAAAAGAGCACCTTATATGAACTCAGACGACATTCTTTTGGAAACCGAAGAAGCGATGGAAAAGGCCGTCGAATACATGCACCATGAGTTTGCCAGCGTCCGCACCGGCAAAGCCTCCCCTGCATTGGTTGAAAACATCGAAGTAGAAGCCTACGGCAGTTCCATGCGTCTCAAGCAGGTGGCCGTCATCACCGCCCCGGAGCCGCGTTTGCTGGTGATCCAGCCGTTCGACATGAGCACGATGAAGGATGTCGAAAGGGGAATCAAGGAATCCAAACTCGGCATTAACCCCACCGTGGACGGCAAATTGATCCGCCTGCGCATCCCTGAGTTGAGCGAAGAACGCCGCATTACCCTCTGCAAAACGATCAAAACGATGGCCGAGGAGGCGCGGGTTCGCATCCGCAGCGTCCGCAGGGACGGCATGGATGGCCTCAAAAAGCTCGAAAAAGAGGGGGCCATCACCGAAGACGACCTGCGCACCTTTGAAAAAGAAGTGCAAAATCTCACGGATAAATCGGTTAAAGCGATCGACGAAGCGGTGAGTCACAAAGAGGCTGAAATCCTCAAGGTCTGATTTCAACGGCCATGAAAAAGCTCTCCCTCGTCGCTCTTCTGGTTGCGCAACTCTGTACTCCGATGCTCCGGGCCGAAGGGGTCCGCCCAGCGCCGGCTTTTAGCTGCTCCGCCGGAAAATCGCTCAAGAGCTTCAAGGGACAGCCGGTAATCCTCTTAATCGCTCCATCGCCCCGGTCGGGGGCGTTCCGCAAACAAGCCAAGCGCATCCAGGCAGTTTATCAGGAATTCGCGGCTCGCAACGCGGTTTTTGTCGCTGTTTTTACCGATCCGGAAGCTGCCGGGCAAACGGTTCCTTCCAATATTCCGTTCACCTTGGCCAGCGAGGGGGTAAAAGTCGCCGCCGATTACGGTTTTGAAGGCAAATTTAACCTGTGCGTCGTTGGCAAAGACGGGAACCTGGATTTCACCACTTCGAAGATGGTCCCGGCATCGCGGCTCATGGATGTGATCCGTAACAACGCCGAGCAGCAAACGGCCCAGCGTAAACTGTAGCAGAGGCGCCTTTCCCGCGCTGATAAATTTTTCGACGAGGCTCCCTCTAACACACGATTAAAGGGGGTAATCGTATTAGTGGGCAACGCATGGATGCAGAGCCCCAGGCACCTTCCTGAAAATTCATGGACCGAAGAACAAAGCAAATCTGGTTTCGTTATGGCCTTGCGGTGGCCGTCACCGGGATGGCGGTATTGATTCGGAGCGGAATGTATGGCTGGGGTGGGGTCGGTTCACCCCGGTATCTCGCATTTTATTCTGCAATTATTTTTGTAACGCTCTATGCAGGGCTTTATCCGGGATTGCTGGCCACTTTTCTTTCTTCTGTTTCCGCTTTTTATTGGTTGGAACCGGTTGGATTCAACCAAAAATCGCCTATCGAAATGGTCGGCTATGGGATGTTTGTTCTTACTGGTTTTCTGATACTTTGGATTTCCGATAAAATGATCCGGGCCAACATCCGTGCGGCAGAGGCTGAAGCCTCGGCGAGTGTTGCCGCCAGGCTAAATGAGCAAGCTCAAGCGGTTAAGGAAAGTGAGGAAAAATACCGGGCCATTTGCGAAACGGCGGTGGACGCCATCATCACCATTAACGAGATGGGAATCATCGAATCGATCAATCCTGCCGGGGAAAAACTTTTTGGCTATCAGGCCGAGGAGCTGATGGGCCGGAATGTCAAATGCCTCATGCCTTCGCCTGATCGCGAACGACACGATCAATATCTGGAGAATTACCGGCGCACCGGCATTAAAAAGATTATCGGTATTGGACGCGAGGTGTTTGCGATGCGCAAGGACGGCAGCACGTTTCCGATGCGCCTGGCGGTCAGTGAAGTCTGGCTGGGAAAACGGCGCATTTTTACCGGGCAGGTGCATGACATCAGCGAACGCAGGAAGATGGAGGAAGGGCTGAAGAAAGCCAATGCCTCCAAGGATCAATTCCTTGCCGCTCTTTCCCACGAATTGCGCACTCCGTTAACTCCGGCTTTGATGGTCATCGCCGCCCGGGAATCGGACCCCTCGTTATCGCAAGAGCTGCGCGATGACATGGCCACGGCTCGCCGGAACCTCGAATTGGAGGTGGGGCTGATTGATGATCTTCTCGATCTGAACCGGGTGATCCGGGGTAAAATCCAGTTGCACCTTCAACCCCGGAGCCTTCATCCCCTGCTTCAAAGGGCTCTGGCGGTTTGTCACGCGGATATCGAGGTGAAATCGCTCTCCATTCAGCAGGAATTGCGCGCGCAAGAGCAGATCGTTGATGCCGATGCGGGCCGCCTCCTCCAGGTTTTCTGGAATATTCTGCGCAACGCCGCCAAATTCACGCCCAAAGGGGGCGCCATCATCATTCGATCCTACAATCCCAACCCCCGGATTGTGCGCGTGGAGATCACCGACACAGGAATCGGAATCGCCCCGGAGAAGATTGCCCGCCTTTTTATCCCATTTGAACAAGGAGATGTCAGTATTACCCAGCAGTTTGGCGGGATGGGGTTGGGGTTGGCGATCAGCAAGGCTCTCCTGGATCTGCACAATGGGCGGATCGAGGCGCGGAGCGAGGGGGAGGGGAAAGGGACCACGTTTATCGTTGAACTGCCAATTACCCAATCCCAAATTCCATTGGAGGAGGCGGTCGCTCCGGACGAAGCGGAGAGAGCGACGCGGCCAGTCGCGCGCAAGCTCAAGCTCTTGTTGGTGGAGGATCATCTGGACACCTTGCGCATTTTGGGCCGACTTTTGCAAAAGCAAGGAATCGAGGTGACGCCCGTCCAGAGCATGGCAAAAGCTTTGAGCGCCATCCGGAGCGTTCAGGAGACAGCGGGGCGATTCGACCTGATCGTCAGCGACCTGGGTTTGCCGGACGGCGATGGGCTGGAGTTGATGAGGATCTTGCGGGATCAGTATGGTTTACGGGGGATTGCCTTGAGCGGTTATGGTATGGAAGAGGATATCGAAAAGAGCCGTGAAGCCGGATTCCAGGAACATCTCACCAAGCCGGTAAAAATTGCCGAGCTTTTACAGGCAATCAAGCGAGTGACCGGCGAGCCGGTTTAGTCTGGAAATCCGCCTTGAGGGCTTGCCGCATAGTCAATGAGGAATTTGTTTCCCTCAAAACGCAAAGAAGAGGAGTTGCTTTGCCTTTGGTTTGCGACTTTGCGCAGTTGCGAGAGAATAAAACCAGGGACACGGCCCGCCTTTTGGTAAGGTTGCGGGAGCGTCGTATCAATCAGAAAGGGAAGAGAGACAGCGGTAAGCGTTGCTTTTATCCGGATTCCCCTGCTAATTAGAGAAACCGATGGCTGGAGTTCCAGCACCGCGCCCATGACCACCGCCAACAAAATCACGATCGTCCGCATTCTCGCCATCCCGCTTTTCGTGGCGATGGTGATCTATTATGGGCGGGGGGTGCAGAACGGTGAGCCCAAAGAATGGCAACGGCTGGTTTCAATTGGCATTTTCGTCCTCGCGGCAGCCAGTGACGGTATCGACGGCTACATCGCCCGGCATTATAACCAACGCACCCGGCTCGGTTCAGTTCTCGATCCGATCGCCGATAAAGGGCTGCTCCTGACGGCCATTGTGACCTTGAGCTTTTCCAATTGGCACTACGAGTTCCCGCTCTGGTTTCCGATCCTGGTCATCAGCCGGGATGTCGTGATCGTCCTCGGGGCTCTTTTGCTTCACTATTTCAACGGCAAAGTCCAAGTGCGGCCTTCTCTGAGCGGCAAAGCCGCCACCGCATTTCAGATGGTTGCCATCGCCGCAGCCATGCTGCAACTCAACCTTCCCGGTTTGCCACTCACACCGTCCTTCTCCTGGATGAACGGTTTGGTTGGGATCGCCGGGTTTTTCACCTTAGTTTCTGGAATCGGATACGTCATTGACGGCATTCGGCAACTCCAAGCCGGAGACCACACCACATGAGAACCGTCGCCATTGTCGGCCGACCGAACGTCGGCAAATCCGCTTTATTCAACCGGCTCGCGCGCCGCCGCATTTCCATTGTCCACGACCAGCCGGGCGTGACCCGGGACCGCATCTCCGTGGAATGCCGGTGGGATGAAGGGGAGCCGTTCCAATTGATCGATACCGGCGGCATCGGCACCGATGTCGATTCGAGCTTTACCGAAGCCGTGGAAGCGGAGGTCTCTATCGCGATGGAAACCGCCGATCTGATCCTCTTCATGGTGGACGCCCAGGCGGGCCTCAACCCGGTGGACGAAATTCTCGCCAAGCGGTTGCGCAAGATTGACAAACCGATATTGCTCGTCGTCAACAAAGTCGATCATCCAAAGCACGCGGAGCTTGATCTCGATTTCGTGCGGCTCGGGTTCAAGCAAATGCTTTGCATCAGCGCCGAGCACAACCGCGGGATCGCCGATCTGGTCACCCAAATCCAGGCGCTGCTGCCCAAAGGGCCGGAAGTAGACGCGCAAGCCCCGTTGGTGGACCCGCCAGTCGAAATCGCCATTGTGGGGCGTCCCAACGTCGGCAAATCGTCGTTGATCAACGCCGTCCTTCAAGACAGCCGCACCATGGTCTCCAACATCTCCGGCACGACCCGGGATGCCGTGGACGTTCCTTACCGGCGTAATGACCGCGATTACACTCTCATCGACACCGCGGGCATCCGGCCTCGCGGCAAGCAGGATTCGACCGTCGAAATCTTCAGCGTCATGCGCTCGGAGCGGTCCATCCGGCGCGCCGATCTCTGCGTGCTCGTGGTCGATGCCACGGTGGGCGTCACCGCGCAGGACAAAAAAATCGCGGGCCAGATCCAGGAAGCCGAAAAGCCGTGTCTCGTGGCCGTTAATAAATGGGACTTGGTCAAGGAAGCCGCCGGGTTCGGCACCCGCAAAGAGCAGCTCGAAGCGTTGCTGGAGCGCATCCGGGTCGAACTGTTTTTCGTAGATTACGCCCCGATCATCGTCATCTCTGCCCTTAAAGGTGAGGGGATGACCCGGTTATTCAAACTGATTGAGCAGATTCGGGTTCAATCGACCCAGCGCATCGGCACCGGCGCGCTCAACCGCCTGCTCGCCGACGCGCTCACGGCGCATCCGCCACCTGCGCGCGGCAACAAGCGGCTCAAAATCGTCTACGCCACCCAGCCCGAGCGGCATGAGGTCGCCCGGACGCCACTCCCGATCCCGAGTGTGCTTCTCTTTGTTAACCAGTCCGATTTGATGGTGCCGCATTATCGCAAATTCCTGGATTCCAAGATTCGGGAAGAAGTCCCGTGGACCGGCCTCCCGCTTAAATTCTACTTCAAGGAACGGGAGGCGAGGGGACGCAGGGCGCATTTGGAGTAGCCCCGGGATCATTGCTCTTGCGTCAAAGCAGTCAACCTCGGGGGGGGGCATCGGGGCGAAACCGGGGCTGTATTTAGGGTTGGGCGAGGTCTCGTTTTTTTGGTAAAAAATTTAAATGTCAAAACGAGTCCTTTGTTTGCTGGTGGACGGATTTGAGGAAATCGAGACGATCACGCCGGTCGATCTTTTGCGGCGGGCCGGGGCCGAAGTCTCGATGGCTTCGGTCACGGGCGACCGGTTTGTGAAAGGGCGCTGTGGAGTGGTCGTGCAAGCGGATTCCGAGCTTGCCAATATCATCCACAAAGCGTTCGATCTGCTCTTGATTCCCGGCGGGCCGGGAGTCAATGCCCTTCGCTACGATGGGCGCGCCGCCAAAATTGCCGCCGAATTTGTGAAGGCGGGCAAGCCGGTGGGAGCCATTTGCGCTGCCCCAACGGTACTCGCCGATGCCGGATTGCTCGAAAAGAAGCGTTTTACGGCCCATTTTTCGGTATTCGGCGAACTAAAATCCGCCTTGGCCGATGAACGGGTGGTCGAGGACGGCGAACTGGTGACTTCGCGGGGGGCTGGAACGGCACTTGAGTTCGGGCTCACGCTGGTCCGGCGGTTGTTTGGTGCGGAAAAAGAGCGGGAAGTCGCCGAAAGCATTATGGCGTAATACGTTGCTGTTTAGGCAATGTCGTCACGAGATATGCACGCCATGACACTACCCAGAGCAGAAGAGGCTCCGCTCCCTTTTCCTGGGATGTTCCCATCCCGGCAGTTTCCTGTTGTCACGTAATGGAGAATCCAGTATTTAATTAGCCAGATTTTTATGAAGCGAACCCTAGTTTTCTCGCTGCTTTCCTGCACTCTTCTTGTGGCTTGCACCTCCCCAAAGGTGCATCGGCGGACGGCGCCCGCCCCGTTTGGATATAACGGGAATTATTCGGAATACGTTGCCCCTGAAGGAGTTCCGCCGGTTGCGCCGGACACGTCGATCCCCGAGGCGACGCCAACACCGGCTCCGCAGCCCGCGCCCGCCGCTACGCCGCTTCCCGCTCGTCGCGAGGCCGTTTACGGCATCCCGGTTCCCGGGAAACTCGGGTTTATGAAAAGCCCCTTCCATCCCGAAGCTGGTTTGATCGATTATCGCGGGTTGCCCTCCGGCACGGAGGTCAAAGACCCCTACACTCCCGGCAAGATCATTTTGGTCCCCTAAGTATTGGAGCGGAATTTGTCTGGCAAGCCGCCCTCATCCGGGGCGGCTTGTTAGTTTAGGGGGCCGATACGCTCGGACATCGCATTTCCTCAGCACACACCATTATGAATAAAATTGCCCTCCTTGGTCCAGGTCTGCTGGGCGGTTCGCTGGCGCTGGCACTCCGGGCGCGTGCGCCGCAATGCCGTGTGGCGGTTTGGGCTCGGCGGGCAGAGGCGGTCGAAGAAATCCGTGCCTCGGGAGTGTGCGAACTGGCTTCCACAGAGCTTGGACCGGTGCTCGAAGGAGCCGATAGGGTTGTTTTGTGCGTCCCGATCGGGGCCATGCCGGAGCTGGCACGCGGAATTGCCGATTGTGTTGAACCGGATGCCTTGGTGACCGATGTCGGGAGCGTCAAGGCGTCGGTTGTCGAGGCGCTCGCCCCCATTTTTGAACGGGCTGGACGGGGTCGATTTATCGGCAGCCATCCGATGGCGGGGTCCGAGCAAGCCGGCTTCTCCGCCGCTTGCGCCGATCTTTTTGAAGGGACCGTCTGCATCGTGACGCCCCGGCCGGGAGATGCCCCCGAAACCGTCGAAGCCGCCGCCGGGTTCTGGCGTTCTGTGGGATGCCAAGTGAGGACGCTCGCCCCGGCCGAACACGATGCCGCCATCGGGCTCGTAAGCCATTTGCCACACTTGATCGCCGCCGCGCTGACTAATTTTGTCTGCACGCAAAATCCCGAGGCGGTCGATTTCTGTGGGAACGGGTTGCGCGATACCACGCGGATTGCTTCCGGGCTCCCGGGGATGTGGACGGAAATTCTGGCTTCCAACCGGGCTGAGTTGGGGGGCCAGTTGGAGGCGTTTATCGCCCGGTTGCGGGAAGTGTCGCGAGATATTGCTGGCGGCGACGATGCCAAACTGAAAGAATTTCTCACCAATGCCCAAATCCGCAGGGACCGGCACATCAAACGAAAGAATTGAACATGGAAAGCTGGAAAATCGAAAAAGCCCCCTCGGCCATTCATGCCGAGATCACCGTCCCCGGGGATAAGAGTATCTCTCACCGGGCGGCGATCCTGGCCGGGCTCTCCAACGGCACCTGCGTAATTACCGGCTTTTTGCCCAGCGAAGACTGCCTTTCGACCGTCAATGCGATGCGGGCGCTGGGGGTGGAGATCGATCAGCCGGAGCCGACGACGCTGGTGGTTAAAGGGCGTTCCCGCCAGTTGCTTGAACCGTCCGGCAATATCGATTGCGGCAACAGCGGCACGACGTTGCGCCTCCTTTCCGGCGTGCTTGCGTCGCAACCGTTCCGTTCCCGGCTGATCGGAGACGCCTCGCTTTCCCGCCGCCCGATGAAGCGTGTGATCGAGCCGCTGACCCGGATGGGGGCCACCCTCCATGCCGAAGGGGCCAACGGCGCTCCGCCGCTGGTGGTGGAAGGGGCAAAATTAAAACCGTTGCATTATCAATCCCCGGTGGCCAGCGCCCAGGTGAAGAGCGCCGTGCTGCTGGCCGGGTTATCTGTCCACGGCCGCACCAGCGTCACGGAGCCGGTCCAGAGCCGCAACCATACCGAGCGGATGCTGGAATGGTTCCTGGTGGAGCCGCACGTCGAGGGGTTGACCGTTTCCGTGGTGGGCGAAAAGACGCCCGAATCGCGCGATTTCCATGTGCCCGGCGACATTTCGAGCGCGGCTTTCTGGCTGGTCGCCGCCGCCGCTCAACCCGGCAGCCGTTTGCTGGTCACCAGCGTCGGTTTAAATGAAACCCGCACCGGGGTTCTGGCAGTCCTCGTCCGGATGGGGGCGCACGTGAAGGAAATCATCAAGGTCGAGGAAGGGGAGCCTTACGGCGAAATCGAACTCCACGGCGGCACACTCAAGGGAACAACGATCCACGGGAAGGAAATCCCCAACGTGATCGACGAATTGCCCATTCTGGCCGTCGCCGGAGCGCTTGCGCAAGGGGCGACCGTGATCGCCGATGCCGCCGAGTTGCGCGTCAAGGAAACCGACCGGCTCGCGGCCATTGCCACCAACCTTCGCGCCATGGGAGTCACCGTGAACGAAAACCCGGATGGGTTGGAGATCTTTGGCGGCACGCCGCTCAAGGGAGCCCGGCTTTCGAGCTATGGCGATCACCGGATCGCGATGGCGTTTGCCATTGCCGGGCTCTTTGCCGAGGGGGTTACGACCATCGACGGAGTGGAATGCGTCGCCACCTCCTATCCCGGTTTTTACGAAACCCTCCAACGGCTCGTCACCCAGCGCACCCAGGAGATTCCGGTCATCGCGTCGCTTCCCGCCCGCGAAAAGTAAGCCATGCCTTCGTCCCCGCTTCCTCACCGCGTCGTTGCCATTGATGGCCCGGCTGCATCGGGCAAAAGCACCGTGGCCCGCTTGCTGGCGCAACGGCTTGGCTATGTTTACGTGAACACCGGTGCGATGTACCGCGCGGTGACGTGGCTGGTCATGCGTCACGGGGTGGACCCGTCCGATCCGGCAGCCGTCGATGCGCTGCTCAATGCCACGCCGATCGAATTTGGCGTCGAGGAGTCGAAAAGCACCCTCCGAATCGAAGGGGTCGATCCCACCCCTTATCTGGACGAGCCGCAGGTCACCGCCAATGTCTCCGCAATCGCCGCGCTCCCGAAGGTTCGCGAATTTTTAGTCGCCCGGCAGCGCGAATACGTCCGGGGCAACCCGCTCGTCATGGAAGGGCGCGACATTGGCAGCGTTGTGTTTCCCGAAACTCCGTTCAAAGCCTATATCGACGCCTCCGAAGAAGTCCGCGCCCAACGCCGGGCGGCGCAGGGGATTGTCGATAACCTGGCCGCACGCGACAAGAAAGACTCCTCACGGAGCGCCGCCCCGTTGCGCATCGCCCCGGGGGCTCAGGTCATCGACAGCACCTGCCTGAGCGTTGAAGAAGTCGTTGACGAAGTGGTGCAGCGTTTGGGACTCTAAGGGCCAGCCGTGGAAATCAAACCGCTCTATCAACTGGGGCATAGCCTCTTCAAATTCGTTGGAAGCACCTTCTTTTCGTTCCGGGTGGTCAATCCGGAATGGATGATTGAAGAAGGGCCGGCGATTTTGGCGATGAACCACCAGAGTTATCTGGACCCGCCGATGGCCGGGATCACCTGTGAGCGGGAGCTGTACACGCTGGCCCGGAACACCCTTTTCAAAACGCGGTTTATGCAATGGGTGCTGCCCCGGATCAACGTCGTGCCGATTGATCCCAAGGGCGGCGATTCAACCGCCTTGAAGCTCTCGGTGCGCATCCTCAGACAAGGCTACGCCACGCTGATTTTTCCGGAAGGAACCCGCTCGATCGATGGTCAGTTGCAACCGGCGCAGCCGGGCATCGGCTTGATTATTTCCAAAACGCTCGCGCCGGTGGTGCCGATGCGCATCTTTGGGTCGTACGAAGCGTTGCCACGCACCGGCAAGTTTCAGGCTTCGCCGATCACCATCGTGCTGGGGGAACCGATCTATTTTACCAAAGCCGATCTGGAAGGGGGACGCGAGGTTTATCAGCGTCTGGCCGATCGCGTGATGGCGGCCATCGCGGCAATTGAATACGTCGATTAACGACCGTGCCTTTTTAATCTCACGCAAAGGCGCAAAGCCGCAAAGAAGGTGTATGCGTGGCTCTCTTTGCCTTTTCTTTGCGCCTTTGCGTCTTTGCGAGAAACAAATTCATTCGTGAACACCCCTGCGTGAGGCTTTTCCTGTTCCTCGCGTAAACTCGATTTCCACCTTTGCCGCCGCCCGGCTTCCGCGCTAGACTCTTTCTTACTCATGAACATTTTCTTCAATAGCGACGAGGCGGGCGGCGGACGGATTCCCACGCGGGACGAAGTGGCGGCGGAGGACACGTGGGATCTCTCGGTGCTCTATCCCAATGATGAAGCCTGGCGCGCCGATTTCGCCGATCTCCAGGCGAAATGGCCCGCCGTCACCGGTTTCAAGGGGCGGGTGGGGGAGTCGGCCCAGACGCTTTGGGAGGTGCTGGAGTTCGAGAAGGCGCTCAATTTGAAAATCGAGCGACTTTCTCATTTCGCAATGCTCCGCATTTCCGAGGACGCCTCCAATGAGGAAAATCTGAATCGCGAAGGGGTGTTGCAAAACCTCTTGACCAACCTGGGCGAGGCGAGCGCGTTCATTTTGCCCGAAATCCAGGCGCTCGATGATGAGACTTTCGAACGCTATTACGCCGATCCGCTGCTGGCGCAATGGCAGATCGCGCTGCGTAAGCTCCGCCGGCTAAAGCCTCACACCCTCACCGGCGCGGAGGAACGGCTCCTCGCGCTCGGCTCGGCGGCATTGCACGGGCACCGCGACACGTTTGAGCAGTTGACCAATGTCGATATGAAGTTCGGTTTGTTGACCGACGAAAAAGGGCGCGAGCGCGAATTAAGCCAGAGTTCGTTCTCGTCGTTTTTGGTTCAACGCGACCCGGAGGTTCGCAAAGCGGCGTTTCATCAATTTTACGGCGAGTTCTCGGATCACCAATACACGCTCGCTTCCACGCTGGCCAATTCCGTGCGGGCCGATGTTTTCTCGGCGCGAGCGAGGAATCACCGCTCTGCCCGAGAAGCCGCGCTGTTTGGCGACGATGTCCCGGTAAGCGTCTATGATAACCTGATTTCCACCGTTCGCGCCCATCTCACGCCGCTCTTTGACTATTACGAGCTGCGCCGGAAGACCCTCGGGCTGGACGAGATCCATCATTACGACACTTACGTGCCGATGGTTTCAGAGATGGAGACGCATGTGAGCTACGACGAGGCGATCGATAAAGTGATTGCCGCGCTCGCGCCATTGGGAACGGAGTATTGCACTGTATTGGAACGCGGACTGCGCCATCAGCGTTGGAGCGACCGGTATGAGAGCAGGGGAAAACGCTCGGGCGCGTTCTCGTCGAGCAGCTATGGGAATCCGCCGTTCATTTTGATGAACTACAAGGCGGACGTTTTTTCGGATATCTACACGCTGGCCCACGAGGGCGGGCACTCGATGCATACCTGGTATTCGCAGGCTAATCAGCTTTTCCAGGACTACGATTATCCGATCTTCCTGGCCGAAGTCGCTTCGACTTTTAACGAGGAATTGCTGACGCATCATCTGCTCGAAAACACCTTGGACCCGAAGATGCGGGCCTACCTGATCAACCGCCAAATCGATGATATTCGCGGAACCGTTTATCGGCAGACGATGTTTGCGGAGTTTGAAAAGCTGATTCACGAAATGGAGGAAGCGGGCGAAGCGCTCACGCTGGAAACGTTCAAGAGCGTTTATCGCGGATTGCTGGAGGCGTATTTCGGGCCGCGGTTCGCGCTGGATGCGGAGCTCGATCTCGAATGCCTGCGCATCCCGCATTTTTACAGTGCGTTTTACGTTTACAAATACGCCACCGGGATTTCGGCTGCCGTCAGCCTCTCGCAGCAGGTGCTTTCAACCGGGAATACCGAGCCGTACCTCGGATTCCTTAAGAGCGGCGGTTCGCGGTTCCCGTTGCCGACGCTCGCCGCGGCAGGCGTCGATATGTCGTCGCCCGCCCCGATCGAAAAAACGCTCCAGCTTTTTGCCCAACGGGTGAAGGAATTGGAGGAGCTGCTGGGATGAGTGAATCCGATCCCATTATTCTGGCCGCCCAAGGCTACTTCGAATTGGAGATGCACAAGGAGGCTATCGCCGAGCTGGACAAGCTGCCGTTGACCGAGCAGATCCGCCCCGAGGTGCTGGAAATGCGCGTGCTCATCCTGATGAAGCATCATCACTGGCGCGAAGCGTTGGATGCCAGCGAGAAACTTTGTGCGATCGCCCCGGACGCCCCGATTGGGTTCATCCATGCCGCCTTTTGCCTGCATGAAATGGGCAAGACCCAGCAAGCCAAGGAGCTGCTTTTGGAAGGCCCGGCGTCGCTTGCGACCGATCCAACCTACCATTACAACCTGGCATGTTACGAATGCGCGTTGGGCAATATCGAAACGGCCCGCGCCTATCTCGCGGCCAGTTTTTCAATGGACAAACACCTCCGGGAGTTCGCTCAAACCGATCCCGATTTGCAGCCGCTCCGCGAATGAATTGCACCCCGTCCAAAATCTCCCAAATCGAGAAAATTTTCCGCGAAAATTTCGAGCGTCGGGGAGAGTTGGGCGCGTCGTTGTCGATCTGGCATGAGGGCCGCGAACTCGTTTCGTTGGCGGGCGGTTTTGTAGATCGCCATGCAGCCCGGCCGTGGACAGCCCGCACCCCCGTGCTCGTTTGGTCATGCACGAAAGGGTTGGCGGCGGCGTGCGTAATCCACGCGCTTCAAACAGAAGGCGTGTCGCTGGGGACTCCGGTGAGCGTTCTCTGGCCGGAGTTTGCGCAGGGCGGCAAGGAACAGGTGACCGTAGCACAACTGCTTTCGCATCAAGCCGGGCTTGCCGCGCTTGATCATTCCGTGCCGGTGCAGGAATACGGCGCGGTGGTGTCGGCGCTTGCGGCGCAGGTTCCGAACTGGCCGTTGGAGTCGGGACACGGATATCACCCCCGGACTTACGGATGGTTGCTGGATGAGATTCTCCGCCGCGTGGACGGCACGCCCGGCATGACGCTGGGCCGGTATTGGCGAACCTATTTTGGCGTCCCGATGGGGCTTGATTTCTGGATCGGCGACTTGCCCCGGGAGGTTGCGGAAACCGTTTCGCCCGTTTATTTGCCAAAGACGGGAATGCCCCCACGCAGTCCGCTTTTTTACAAGGCGCTCCACAAACGAGATTCCCTGACGGCGCGGGCCTTTCATTCGCCGCACGGCTTGACGGCAATTACCTCGATGAATACCCCCGAAGCGCGCAATCTCTCGTTTCCGGCGTTTGGCGGGATCGGCACGGCTCACGCGCTGGCGAAATTTTATGCCATGCTCGCCGAAGGGGGGGCGCTCAATGGGATGCGCTTGTTTGATTCCATCGCGCCGATGACGACGCCGCTCGTTAACGGTCCCGACCACATCCTGCTCCGTCCCACGGCCTTTTCCGCCGGGTTCATGCACGATCCGGTGGATGAATCGGGGAAAAAACTGCGCCGTTTATTTGGGCCTTCGGTTCAAGCCTTTGGGCAGCCGGGGTCCGGGGGGAGCCTGGCTTTTGCCGACCCGGAGAACCGCATCTCGTTCGCCTACGTGATGAACCAGATGGCGCCGGGAGTCATGCCGAACGAGCGGGCGCTGGATTTGGTTGAGGCGATATACGCCTAACGGGTCACGCAGGGCAGGAGCGTGAAGACGGATTCGCCGAAGGCCCGCAGGAAGCCGATCAGCAATCCTGCAAGCAGCCAATGCCAAGCCAGCGGGATTTCAATCCTCCAGAAAGTGCCGCAAGGTCCAAATCCCTGCATTCGCGCCGCTTCCACCAATGCCGGCGAGGTTTTGCGAAAACCCATCCGTGCACAGAAATAAATCACGGAGACCGCCGCGATGACGTGCAGCTTCAGGCCGATAAGACTGTTCAGCCACGCTCCGCCGCCCAGCGCGCGAGCCACGAAAAATCCCAGAGAGCGGACGATGAAAATGGAAACTCCCGATGGTAGGAGGAGCAGCAGCAGGAAGAAAGCGTCCAATACGAACCTCGCAGGTTTCCCCAAGCCCCCCCGAACGCGCGCGATCAGGACGGCGACAACGAAAGCCAGGAGTGTGGCGATGCCCGAGGTTTGAAGTGAAATCCAAGGTTGATGATCCATAAAAAACAGCAAGGCCGAACTTTAGAGCGAAGCGGCCCACACCGTCCAGCCCGAAGCGGCTTCTTATTTGGCGCGGCCTTTCCATAGCCATCCCAGCCGGTGTTCGACAAAAACCCACCAGAGGTGGTTGACGAATTGTGCGTTGGTCAATGCCGGGCTCACGGGGCGGATGCACCCGGCGCGGATGGCGTCGAAGATCATTTCAGGCGTGGCGTCGGGCGGCGCTTGCACGAGCGAATAGTGATCGCCGAAATAGGCCAGCCGATGGGTGTCCGATGTCGCGATGAGCGGTTTCTGGAACCGCTCCGCAGCCCGGATGGCATTCCGGTTCGGATCAAACCAGCTTGTGTGAAAATGGCAGATCTCGATAGCATCAAAGAGGTCGATGTGCTCGGAAAGCTGCCGCCCACCCATAGACCCTCCCAGCTTATAAAATGGGTGAGGAGCAAAAATAAACGCCGACCGCCCCCGGCGTTGCCGGAATTCCACGAGATCGCTCAGTTTCCGTAATCCGCGCGCCTCTTCCGGCGTGAGATTGACCACGACGACGTCGGCTCCCTCGAGGCGCAGTTCGACCGCCGGGATCAGGAGCAGGCCGAGTTCGCGCGCGGTCTCGAAAACGGCGGGATCGTTCAAGACTTTGTTGTGGAGGGTGATCGCCAGGGCGTTGAACCCGAGGGCGCGAGCCCGGTGAAGAAGCTCGATCGCCGAGTGTTCGAGATCATCCTTCGGGTCTTCCCGGGAATGCAGGTGAAAATCGATTTTCAGCCAACCGGGGAGCTTGGGATCAAAATTGGGGAACGAGTTGCCGGGGGCAGCCATGTGACCCCACTCTGCGCCAAGGCAGTCCATTTCTCAAGAGCTGAAAAAAGGGGCGCAAAAAAATGAAAAACGGCTTGCACGGAAGCGAACTCATGTTAGGAATAACGGCCCACCGCAACAAAAGCTCGGGTGGTGAAATGGCAGACACGTACGTTTGAGGGGCGTATGCCGTAAGGCATGAGGGTTCAAGTCCCTCCCCGAGCACTTTTTCCCTATTCTCAGGGGAATACGGCAAATCGAAGCCCGATCTTGCATCAAGCGCCGGTTTTAACCCGGGCTTCCACAGCGTTCTGGCAATCTGGACAGATGTAGGAGGCGAGATCCTCGTCTTGCTGTTCCCCAATAAATATTTCGAATTCCTGCCAATAATGGTTGTCGTCGCGAACTGTTTTGCAACGCATGCACGCAGGCAGGAGGGATTTGAGCTGCTGGATGCGCCGGGTGAAATCGAGAATGCGTTTCGCCACGGCCAGCCGACGCCAGATCTCATCGAGATGAATCGGTTTGATCAGAAAATCGTCCACGCCGACCCGCATGGCAGAGTCGTGGTCGGCAACGTTGGTTCTGTTCCCCGTTGCCAAAATGAAATAGACATAGTTTTTCCGGTGGAGCTGGCGCACTCGGCGGCAAAATTCCAGTCCATCCATGCCCGGCATGGCCCAGTCGCTAAAGATAACGTCCGCAGGTTCCGTTCCGAAGGCGACCCAGGCATCGTCCGCGCTCGAAAAAGCCCTCACTTCATGCCCCAAATCTTTGAGGAATTGCGTGATAATTCCATTAAATTCGGAATCGTCTTCTGCAACAATGATGTTCATTTTGGTCAAATTGGAAACCGCAGGGCTCAGTAGGTTCCGGGGGGTTGGGCTGCAATACACCTCCTTACCGCTTGGCAATACGCAAAGAGAAGGTTCCACCATTGAGGGGATGAGCGACTCTTATGCGGAAAACGGCGCATATTGAGCCCGATCAGATTAGCGAAAATGCGTAGAACAACAAGCAAAAACGGTTCTGCCTGGAAAACAGGCTTTCTCCACAACAGAAGAGGCTCTTAAATAATCCGCAAAAAGGCGCAAAAAGATGCAAGAAGCGCAAAAGGAATGAGATGCAATTCGGAGGGCAAATCGCCCCCGCAAACGGTTGCCATCGCGAGATTGTTTTTGAGGCTTACTTCTTAGCGAGCGTCCCACCATTTGGACAGCCGCGACGACGGGACTGCGGGAATCGCCAACCCGGCTGCGGTGTAATGCGAGGTGTCGTTGAAAAGCGTGAGCCGCGAATGCACCGAGTCTTTGAAATCGACGATGTTGAGCGCGGCAGGGCTCTGGTCGAGATTGTCCCGGTAGCGGCGCGGATCAAACCCGAGGATGGAACTCAACAGAAGGCGAATGGTCGCCTTGTGAGAGACAATCAACACGTTTTGGGATTCATGAGCCCGCACGATTTCCATGAGCACGGGGAGCGAACGGGCGGTCACGCTTAAGCCGCTCTCTCCGCCTTCGGGCGCGAAAGTGTAAGGGTCTTCCTCCCAGGCGGCCGCTTCGTCGGGATATTCTCTTTCCACCTCACGCCGGGTTAATTGCTCCCAGCGTCCATGCGAAATCTCGCGCAGTCCATCGCGGGCCTGCACGGCTAAATTATGGGGTTTTGCCAGGATGCGGGCGGTTTCCATTGTGCGCAACAGCGGGGAAGCGTAAACTGCGGCAATCGATTGCCCGCACAGCCGTTTTGCAAGATGCTCCACCTGAGCGCGGCCTTCGTCGGATAGGGGGACGTCGGTTGCGCCGGCGAAGCGGTCTTCTGCGGTTAGAGGAGTTGAGCCGTGCCGAACGAGGAAAATGCGGGTGTTCATTGATGATATTTAAGATGGGTTAAAGTTCATATCGATTTGAACCTTGGGAACAAGCGCATTCAAAAGATGCGCGTTCCATTGAACCCTGGAGTCGGGCGGCTCGGTTTTGTCTTCGTGGCGGCTTAAATGTTTGAGGGAAAACGCCGTGGCCCATCGGGCGCAATCTTCCAACGGCAACCCGCGAATTTTGGCCGAGAGAATGCCCGCAACCATCGCGTCGCCTGCGCCGACCGTGCTTCGGATCGGGATTTCGGGGGGGCGCGCGACGATGGCGTGCTCGCGGTCCACGAAGCACGCTCCCGCTTTACCCATGGAAACGACGACGAGTTCAATCCCGAGCGCGACGAGATCGCGCGCCGCCCGGATCACCGCTTCTTCGCTCGCCAATCGTTTGCCCAGCACGGCTTCGAGTTCGTGCAGATTGGGTTTGATGATGGTCGGAACGGCTTCCAGGGCGAGGCGCAGCGGTTCGCCGCTCGTATCGAGGGCAATTTTGATTCCGCGCTCTTTGAGGGTGACGATAAGTTCCCGATAAAACGAGGGGGCGAGACCTGGAGGGAGGCTGCCACCCAGCGCGAACCACGGGGCTTGTAACCCGGCTAGCTGTTGGTGAAAAGCGGCGACTTCCTCGGAACCGGGCGCGAGTCCGGGAAAGTTGAGATCAGTCGTTTCCTGCCGGACCGGGTCTACGATTTTGATTCCGACGCGGGTCTCTCCGGCCGTCCGGATCAGGCGGTCCGTGATTGTTTTCTTCGTGAAGAGGGTCTCGAATAAGCTGTCGTTGGCGTTGCCCAGAAATCCGGACGCGGCGACCCGGTGCCCGGCGTCGGCCAGCGCGGAAGCGACGTTGATGCCCTTGCCGCCCGGGGTATCGTGGAACGCCTCGGCCCGGTTCACCGCGCCGGGAGTGAGGCTGGGAATTGTGGCGGTGCGGTCAATCGCCGGGTTCAGCGTTACCGTGATCGCATCAAATAGAGAGGCATTTGTAATCATAACCAAAAGCGGCTGCAAATTGCGAATTCGTGTCCCGCTTTTGGTTTAACGTTTTGATCCCTAAATCGCAATGCCGGAGCGCGAGCTAAGCTGAATCGACATTCAGATCGAGCCAAACCCAAAGGATTTGAAGCCCATAGCCGGTGGTTGAGCGTTAGCGACACCACCGGTTCAATGCAAAACTGCGTCTCACCCCAAAAGGGGTGGCAGAAAACGAGGCGATGCTCTGCCACCTCTTTGGGGTGAATTCTTCCAACACCTCATCCGGTGGTGTCGCTAACGCTCAACC
>CAIZLD010000067.1 GCA_903933715.1 uncultured Spartobacteria bacterium | reverse complement strand
TCCAGAAGGCTTGATCTGTAAACTCGCGGTTTTTGAATCGGAGATTCACAGACAGGGGCGTTCCCAATCAGGAGATTGGGAACGAGAGCAAGAGAGCAAATCTTCGCTCTGCCATCTATTTCCCGCATGACAGCCCACTAGACGTGATTGCAGACCAAGCCGAGGACGTTGACCTGGCGCGCATTGAGGAAGTCGAGCGCGCGACGGGCCTGCCCCGTGGAGGTCTGCCCGAACCGGACCACAAAGAGAATGCCGTCAATCAGCGGCGCAAAGCTCAGCGCTTCGACGTTTTCAAGGATCGGGGCGCTATCAAAAATGATATAATCATACTCCTCATAGACTTCCTTGAGGAAGTTCCCGAAGAAATGTTCAGCCGGGTAAGAATTGGCATTGCCTCGCGGAAGCAGCGACAAATTATTAATCGAGGTTTTCTTCACCGCATTTTGCCACAAGATTTGCTGCTGAAGCACATTGAGGAAACCGTCTTCGGCCGATATCCCGAATATTTCATTCAACCGTCCCTTGGCAAGATTGCAATCAACCAAGAGTGTCTTGGCGCCGGAATAAGCCAGTGTGGCCGCGAGATTGTAAGAGACAGCCGTCTTCCCCTCCCCGGCTGAGGCGCTCATGATCATGAATGTTTTGGGAGCTATTCCGTCAACGGGCAAAAACAGGATCGAGGAGCGCAGCGCCCGGAACGCTTCCCACAATGCGGTGCGAGGGTCGTAAGGGATGAGCAGTGTCATTTCATCAGCCATCCCGTCGCCCGGGATCTGCCCCAGAATGGGAAGCTCTTTAAAGCTCCCCTTGCATTCAATCAATGAACTAAGGCGATCGTCGAGACGGTCGATGCCGAACACAATGGAGAGCCCGGCGAGCAGCCCGCTGAAAACGCCACCCAGAATGATTTTCGAAAAGCTCGCCTTGGTTTCAAATGCAGGAGAAGCGTTTTCGAGCACCGAGAGGCGGTC
Organism: uncultured Spartobacteria bacterium; assembly: GCA_903933715.1. Lineage (GTDB taxonomy): Bacteria > Verrucomicrobiota > Verrucomicrobiia > Chthoniobacterales > Chthoniobacteraceae > UBA695. The sequence continues at coordinate 79,941 of CAIZLD010000067.1, read as the reverse complement.
CTGCTCGACGTTTTTGAAAACGCCCACACTTTGGATCGTGGCAATCAGTTGATTATATTGGGTGTGATTGCGGTCGAGCTTCGATTGAATGCGATCATATTCGGCGAGTTTTTGGCTCTGATCCATCGCCTTGATCTCCCATTCGCGGATGACGGCTTGAAGACTCTTGATCTGGACCAAGATTGAATCGCGGCGGGATTTTAGAACGTCCACGCTCTGAGCACGATAAGCTTCCATCAAGTTCACCTGCTTTTCGATTTGATCGTCGAGGTTGATAATATCAGGGTTGGAGGCTCGTTTGACGCGCAATTGCTCTTCCTTTTTGATCTTCAGCAAAGTGAGATCCTGTTTGGCTTTAAGATATTCCGTTATCGGGCCGTAGCTGTTGGCCAGTGTCGGGTCGAGCGTACTGATCGAGCCTCCTGGCGATTGCGAACCAGAAGACGCCCCGCCATTTTTTGCCGAACCATTCTCCATGGCGGTCAATTGATCCCGGTCGATATTTTGATCCAGATTGAGCGTGTCGAGCAGGTTTAAGCGGGCTTTCAGGTTGGCAAGCTCCACCTCCTTCTCAGCCACGAAAGTCCCGGCGCTGTTCCCCTGCCCTTTTAGGAAGCCGACATTGTTTTCTTTTTGAAAACGGAGCAGCTCCTGCTGGTCGGCGTCGGTCTCCTTTTCCAGAAGGATCAACTGGTTGCGAATGGCGGAAGTCATGTTGTCGGACTTCTCCACGCGCATCTCTTTTTTTAGCGCCATGTATTCCTGCATGACGGCGTCAAGATAGGCTTGCGTGTAGAGCGGTTCGGCGCCGGTCGCCTGGATCAAAATAAAAGAGGTGGCCCCCTGCTTGGAAATCCCCAGGCTGACCGGCACGGGCATCCAGTCGGGATGAACGGTCAGAACTTTTTTCCGGGCGCGCTGGGCCACTTGATCACTCTGCATCAACGCGAATTGCGTTCCTAGATAGTCGGCTGTTTCCTCGCTGCGGACGGCTCCCTCGATCTGAAATTGCCCCGTGATCACCATCTGCGCCGACGAAATGTACGAGGGGGAAGAATGGGCTGCCTTCCAAAGCGAAATGATGAACCCAAGGCTCAACGTGAGCACGGGGATCCACCAGTATCTGCGGAACGTCACCAGGTAACGCCGCCCCATTACGCGGACTTTGGCCCACAGGTCGGCCATGGATGGCTTCGAATTGGGTGCGCTGCTCATGGGTAATTAGAAATTGATCCAGCGTTCCGATACGACGATAAGGTCGTCGGGTTCAAGAATCGGATCTTTATCCATTTCGGCCCGATCAATGATCCGGACCATGTCCACCATGATGGTGGCATACTCGTCGTGCCGCTTGAGTTCGCGCGGATAAACCGCCTCCAGCAAACGCCGGTTGACCCGGATCAGATTTTTGTCGCGCGGGTTGTGGGGATTTTTTTTGAGCTCCTGCGGGAAGGCGTCTTCGAGAAGCAACCGGTTGAGGCGGACCAGGTCTTCGCCTTTCGGGTTTTCCGTCATCAGTTCGAGAGCTTCGGGAGAAATCTCCACGTGTTCGAAACAACGCGGGGTGTAAATGGAGGCGCCGCTCAGGATGTCATTGAAGCCGACCACCACGGCTTCGAGCAACGCGCTTTCCTGCTGGCGCGTCGCTGCGTTTGCAATCTCAAACGCCCGGCGTTCCTGATCCGAAAACTGGTTCCAGAGGAATTGCGCAAGCGGATCGGTGTGGACGCTCAGTTTCAAAGCAAGGCTGGAGACATCTAAAATATCATCTTTGACGAAAAGATAGGCGCTCGTTTGAGCCGTCACGTTGAGCATGATCTCCGGGGGCAACTTGACTTGCGAGAACCGCTCCTGTGCATAAATGGAGCCGCCTTTGAGAATCCGGTTAAGTTCGGTGGCGAGCACATTGCTCAGCATCGCCGGCGTCGCCCGGGAATCGCACAGAACCTTGCGCGCCGGTTCTGATAATTCATTCCAAAGAAATGCGGAGGTCGGGTCCTTGCGTTCGCGCAATTTTTTGACAAAAGCGCGCAATTTTTGGAAATCGTCCGGAACGAACAGATACGATTCGAGGCTGTTCCGGCGCAGGAGCTTGATTTTGCGCTTGTTGGCAAATTCCAGGAAACCACCCGCCCGGGCAATCACCTGGCTGACCGAGAGATTCCCGCCAGGGAGCATTTCGACGGCTTGAGGATAGCGCACCTGCCCCATAATGGAGACTTTGCTGTAGGTCCGCTTGCTTTCGGGAACGATAACGAGGTCGTTCGGCTCCATGATCGGGTCTTTGTCCACCCGCCCCTGGTCCATGATTTCACCGACGTTGACCAGGAACATCTGGTATTCCGGAGGCCGGTTGCGCTTCAACTCCTGAGTGAAGTAATCTTCCAGGAGCATCCGGTTAAACCGGATGAGATCCTCGTTTTTCGGGTTTTGAGCCTTAAAGCGCAGCGCATCCGAAGAAAGCTTGATCGTATCCATCCGGCGGTCTTCATCCAGCGCGACGCCCTGAATCGCTTTATTGAACTCTTCGATCAAAACAAACTTTTGCTGTTGTTTCGTGGAATTTGGGTCGGCAAGGACCGCAAGCGATTGAGGCGAAAAGATCGATTTGAGATATTTGCAAAGAGGCTGGTTGCCGGAGCTGATTTTATTAGCCAGTCCAAACGGGTTCAGCACATCTTCGACGGTGAACCAGGGCAAAACGACGTTTTTACGCAGCAGTTTGACTTTTTCCTTGTCGGCGTATTCTCCAAAACCGAGGCAGCGCGCGATCGCTTTGCTGACGGTGATCTGCTCGTTTTCCTGAAGGTCGAGCCCCGACGGGTTGTTCACCCGCCCGAGGACGTAGACTTTGCTGTGGAAGCGCTTCACCTCCGGCACGATGACGGTGTCGTTGGGCTGGATGGCGGGATCTTTATCCACGAGCCCTTTTTCAATGATCGAGCCGACATCCACGACGATCATTTCGTTCCCCCCTTGCTCGGTTTTGCGGATCAGTTTGACCTTCTCCTTGTCGGCGTAATCCGCAAACCCCTGGGCGCGCGCAATCGCCTTGCTGACGCTCAAGGTCTCTCCAGCCGGGATATCGAGCCCGCCGGGGAGCCTTACCTGCCCCATCACGTAAACTTTGCCGATGGAACGCTCGCTATGGGTTTCAAGGCCGATGATGACGGTAGCTTTATAATAATATTCCTTTTCCAGGAGCGGCTTGACTTCGCTTGCAATCTGTTTGCAAGTCTTGCCGGTCGCCCGCATGTGGCCGATCAACGGGATATCCACATCGCCCGCGTCGTTCACGGTGAGGTGGACCGGTTCGCTGCGATCTTCCGAAACGCGATAAGTGAGCCGATCCCCCTTCTCCAGCTTTACCTTGTCGTTAAGGATATCGACGTAAGCTTCTCCCGGGGTGGGGCTTGGAGTCGGAGTGGCGAGCGGCCGCGGAGCCGGGGTGGATTCAGGCTCCGGGAGCCCTCCCACCGTGGGCAACCGCATCCCGGCGGCTCCATTCGGAAGTTTGGGAGCCGGCGTTTGCGCCGTGCCGGGGGCTGTCAGAAAAAGGCAGATCCAAGCGCCAAGAAAAAGAGGGAGGCTGTATTTTTTCATTAAGGGGAGGGCTCGGTTTTTCTCAAGTGCGGGGTTTGGCAACAAAAACATGGTTAAGTTGGGTCGTCAATTGGCAAAAGCTCCTCTTATAGACTCTTTATTGTGCCTCAGGGAAAAGATGAATCCAAGGTAAAAATGGCCATTAACGGGGCTCTCATTTTTTTCAAACCATTTTCCGTTAAAACGCATATTTAATATTAAGAATCATCGTGTTTTGTTGATAATCCTGATCTGCGAAATCGGATATTTTTTTGGAATATTGATAGGTGAGAGTGGCCGACATTTTCCTGGAAAGCTGATACCCCGTGCCAAAGCTGCATCCGTAGCGTTTGTAATGCGGATTGCGATTAAACCGGCTCTGGTCGGTGGAATCCTCGGCAAAGATTGACGAGGTCAACGTGATCTTTGAATTGACCCGCCAACCCGAGGTGTAGGAGATCGAATCGGTGGTGGTAAGGTTGCCCAATAGATTGAACACGGTCTGGCGCCCAACAGAGAAAGTCTGGGTATAATAAGTGTTCAAGTGGTTGGTGAGCGATACCTGGAAATTGTTGTCGCCGTTGCCGATGGAGGTTCCCCCCGTCCCGCCCCCGTAAAAGAGGCTCCCCTCCTGGCTTTCCGTCATGCTGTAGGAGGCGTGGAGGGTTGTGTATTGGGTAAAGCGGGCATCCAGAAACGGGCCGTAACTGTAGGTCGTCATGTTCTGGTTCGGATTCCCCGGAAAGTTGGTGGACATCGCCGAAGCGTTGAACCCGACTCCGAGAAGCGAGAAGATTTGGGAAAAGCTGGTGAAAGAGAGTTGGTCGGTCGAGTTGTCGAGGGAACCGAGGGTCGGAGCGGTTCCGCTCAATGTTGCGTAGTCGAGAGCGATCAGGTTCCCGTGATCATAACCAAGGGAAAAAGAGGTCTTGCTGTTCATATTCCACGTGGTTCTCGCCCCGACGTGGTTGTTAATCCGGCGGAAAACCGCCACGTTGCTGAGAGTTCCGTCGCCACTCGGATCGTCATCCAAAGCAAACCGCTCATAGAGCCTTGTATGGAAATGCCCGGTGCGGATGAGGAACGAGAGCTCCGAATCGGGGGAGACATTCAGGTCCAGCTCATTCCGGTTCAGTTCCGGGTGTTGCATGTAGCGCCGGGTGCCCACGTTAAAACTCACCCCCAACGTGGTCCGATCGGTCTGGCTTTTGGGGAGGATTTGGAGCTCGGAAACCGCATCAATCCCGAAATGGGGTCTGACGATGATGTCCGATTGCCTGGGCGAGGTAATCCCGTTGGAGAGGTTAATGTTATCGTTGTATTCCAATGATAGCCCGGAATTGAGGGTGAAAAGCACCGGGCCCGCCTTGATATTGTAATACCGCTGTTCATACCCGCCTCCCTCTCCTTCCTCGCCCCACGCGATCGCGCAAAAAAAGAGGATCGCCAGGAGCAGCGGGATTGCTTCCCGGTAGGTAAACGCGGAGGTGGAGTGGGGTTTTCTGAGGCTCATTAGGGGTCAACCATCAGGCTCTCGCCGAGGATAAAATCAGGTTGACTATAGACCGGGACTTTTTCCCAGCAACCCCAAAGCGTTATAACGTGCGGGCAATCCACCCACCGCCCAACACCCGGTCTCCATTATAACAGACTGCCGCCTGCCCCGGGGTAACGGCTCGTTGGGGCGTATGCAGGCGGACATGCGCCTTCCCCTCGCCCAGCGGGTAAACCGTAGCGTCGGCCCCGGGATGGGTCGATCGAATTTTGATATTTGCCTCGAACGGGGCAGACGGTTCGCCACCAGGCCAACTGCATCGTTCGATTTCAAACTCCGCCTGGGTCAAATCGTCGGCATCCCCCACGATGACGCGGCGGGTTGCCGGATCGATATCGATCACATAGAGAGGCCGGGGCGATCCCCCGGGAAGCCCTTTGCGTTGGCCGATGGTAAAAAGCTCGACGCCATCGTGATCCCCGAGCCGCTTTCCCTCTTTGGAGTAAATGCCTCCCGGTTGAAACCCGGCCTCGCCCAATCGATCCCGCAGGAACGCCTTGTAATCGTTACCGGGAACGAAACAGATTTCCTGGCTATCGGCTTTGTCGGCCACCTTCAGGCCGAGCCGCCGGGCGATTTCCCGGATTTCCGGCTTGGACATCCCCCCCAGCGGCATGAGCGAGCGCCGGAGCTGCTCCTGGCTCAGGCTAAAGAGGAAATAGCTCTGGTCTTTGCGGGCATCCGCCCCTTTTCGCAACACACAATGGCCGTCCTCGTTCCGGTCGATAAGAGCGTAATGCCCGGTTGCGATAAACTCCGCTCCCAAGGAGCGCGCCTTGGTCCAGAGATTCCCAAATTTGACCTTTTCGTTGCAGAGGATGCACGGATTGGGGGTGCGGCCCGCCCGGTATTCGGCGGTGAAATAGCCAATCACCTCTTTTTCAAAATCGAGCGATTCGTCCACGACATAATGCGGGATGCCCAGCGTGTGCGCCACCGCGCGGGCATCGGTGATCGCCGAAGGGCCGCAGCAAGCGTCCTGCGCCTGGGCAATGCAATCCTGGAGCCACACCTTCATCGTGATCCCCACGACATCATACCCGGCCTGCTTGAGCAGGTAGGCGGCCACGGACGAATCGACGCCGCCGCTCATGCCGATGACGACGCGGGATGGGGTGGTTTGCATAAAGGTGGTCCAACCATACTTTGGGAACCTGCCCGCATGCAAGGGCGGCTATTTCTTCCAAAACCCGCATCGCCGGACCCTGCATTGATCCGGCGGGGGCGCGTAGCGATCCGTTTCCACCAGCCAGAGCGGTTTCTCTGCGGGCGTAATGATAATGTTGGGAGCCTTCACTTTGACGAGCCGCCCGAGCGGATATCTGAAGGTCAGAATGTAAGGCCTGAAAATCCGCCGCTGCACAGCGCGAAAGCAATAAGCGTCGCCTGTATTTTTGACCTCGTCCTCGGCGATCCACTGGGCGATCCAGCACCCTTCAACATCGGTGGTCACCACCTGCCAATACGGAGTGCCACAGATCCTCCTGGCACATCCGCCCCCGCCAAAAAGCGCCGCCACGCCCGCCATCGCAAGGAACATCCGTTTCATAGCTTTAAAGCATCCCAAAAACCGCCCGAGGACACAATCGCAAACACCCCTCCGGCGGCCCGCCTCGCGTGGAAACCTGAAAATTCGCAGGAAATGGGGTGAAATTCCCCGGCGGGTAAGGCAAAATTGGCGGTTCCTATGAATTCCAACGTCCGTGTTCGCTTCGCTCCCTCGCCCACCGGCTACCTTCACGTCGGCGGCGCCCGCACCGCGCTTTTCAACTGGCTCTACGCCCGGCACACCGGCGGCACGTTCATCCTGCGCATCGAAGACACCGATAAAGCCCGCAACACCGCCGAAGCCACGCAAGCCATTTACGACGGCCTCAAATGGCTGGGGCTGGGCTGGGACGAAGGTCCGTTCAAAGGCGGCGATTGCGGTCCGTATTTCCAAAGCGAGCGCGAGGAAATTTACCTGCGCTATTTCAACCAGCTCAAAGACGCCGGACACCTTTACGAACACGGCGGCGCGTGGCGGTTCCGTTCCCCTCGCGAAATGGTGGCGCTCGACGACCTCGTTTGTGGGCACATCGAGTTTGACCTCACCAACCCGGAGACGCATCCCGACATCACCATCCGGCGGCCCGATGGCGGCTGGATTTTCCACTTTGTCAACGTCGTCGATGACATCGAGATGGGGATGACCCACGTCATCCGGGGGGAGGATCACCTTTCCAACACCCCCAAGCACATCGAGCTTTACAAGGCGCTCGGCGCGAAGCCGCCGCAGTTTGCTCATATCCCGCTGATCCTCAACCGCGACGGCTCGAAAATGAGCAAGCGCGACCAGGGGGCGGCGATTGGCGGTTACATGGAGCTGGGTTACGCCCCGGAAGCCGTCGTCAACTATCTCTGCCTGCTCGGCTGGTCGCCCAAGGACAACCGCGAAATTATCGATATTAAAGAAATCATCGAGCTGTTCGACCTCCCGAAGATCAACCACAGCAACGCCGCGTTCGACCTGGACAAATGCAACTGGATGAACACGCAATACCTGCTCCACATGAGCCCGGAGCGGTTCTTTGAATTAAGCCTGCCGTTTATCCAAAAAGCGGGCATCCCCTATGGTACCGAGGCCGCGCTCAAGCCGGTCCTGGCCATTATTCAGGAAAAAACGAAGCTCTTGAGCGAAGTGCCCGACCGGATCAGCTTTTTCTTCACCGAAGATTACGCTTTTGAAGAAGAAGCCGTGGAGAAAGCGCTCAAAGTCCCCGGCGCGCTCGAAAAATTGACTATCCTCGCCGACCGCTACGAAGCGAGCGAAGCGTGGACGGCGGAAAGCGTGGAAGCCACCCTCAAAGCCACCGCCGCCGAGATGGGCTGGAAAAATAAAGAGCTGATCCACCCCACGCGCATCGCCGTGAGCGGCCGCTCCGTCGGCCCGAGCCTCTATCATATGATGGAAGTGCTGGGCAAAGAACGGACCGTCGCGCGGCTGCGGAAAACGGCGGAAAAATTTGCATAGGATAAGCGCAGCACATGTTGTAATCCGAAGGGGACATCTTGTAACCCGAAGGAGCGCCTCTTGTAACCCGAAGGAGCGCCTCTTGTAACCCGAAGGAGCGCCTCTTGTAACCCGAAGGGTTTACAGCGATTAGCCGGTGGTTGAGCGGAGCGACACCACCGGAAACCATACCCCAGCCGTCTTCACCCCAAAGGGGTGGCAGAACTCCCGCATATTTGATATGATGCCCAAAATGGCATCAACCTATCTTAGCCTTTCTTATCATTTGGTATTCGGCACGAAAAACCGCGAACCCATGATTGATGCCCAGTGGCGGGTCAGGCTTCATGAATATCTTGGCGGAACGGTGCATGGTCTTGGTGGAATCCCGACGGAAATCGGCGGCATTGCGGATCATGTCCATATTTTGGTGAATTTGAAAGCCACGCACGTCCTGGCCGATGTGGTCAGGGAATTGAAAAAAGCGTCCTCCATTTGGATTCATCACGAAATCGGCACACGCTCTTTTGCCTGGCAGGAGGGGTATGCCGCGTTCACGATTAGCGCAACATCATCCGAAGCCGTGCGGCAATACATCAGAAAACAGGAGGAGCATCACCGGAAGCGCTCCTATCGCGAAGAAGTTCAAGAGATGCTCACCAAAGCAGGGGTCGCCTTTGAGCCGCGTTATCTGGAGTGATATTTCTGCCACCCCGTTGGGGTGAAACCGTGTTGTTTTTGAATCCGGTGGTGTCGCTGCGCTCAACCACTGGCTATCGGCTTTAAACCCTTCGGGTTATCACCCGATGATTGTGATGGTATCGACTTGTCGTAATATTTGAAAACGAGAGCACGGTATGAAAGTGGCAGAAGGAGAAGACATTTGATTCCCCCTGCGGAAGGGTTGAATTTTCTGCGGAAGGGTTGAATTTCCCAGCCCGCCCGATATTCTGTTCGCTTTACGCCATGAGTAATCCAGCCGAAACGCCCGCTCCAGCCCCGTCCGACTTTATCCGCGACGTCGTCGCCGGAGACGTTCAGGCCGGTAAATACGACAAAATCGTCACCCGCTTTCCGCCGGAGCCCAACGGTTATTTGCACATCGGCCATGCAAAATCGATTTGCCTTAACTTCGGCATTGCCCGCGAGTTTGGCGGCGTTTGCCATCTGCGCATGGACGACACCAACCCCACCAAGGAGGATGTCGAATACGTCGATTCCATCACCGCCGATGTCCAATGGCTTATCGGCGGCTGGGCCGACCATTGCCTCGGTTTGAAGCCGAAGGGGGCGACTCCGGCAACTCAAACGGTCAACGGCAAACCCGATTTCCATCTCGGCGCGGTTCCCGTGGGAACGCCCGGGGTCGAGCCGTTCTACGCAAGCGATTACTTTGAGCAAATCCACGCTTACGCCGTGCAACTCATCCAGCTTGGCAAGGCGTTCGTGTGCGATCTCTCGGCGGAGGAAATCGACGAATTACGGCGCAACGGCAAGCCAAGCCCGTTCCGCGGCCGGAGCATCGAGGAAAATCTCGATTTATTTGCTCGAATGAAGGCGGGCGAGTTCCCGGATGGCGCTCGCACGCTCCGGGCCAAGATCGACGTGGCCGCCCCCAATATCTGGCTGCGCGATCCCCTGCTCTACCGCATTCGCCACGTCGAGCATCACCACACCGGCGCGGCCTGGCGCATTTACCCGATGTACGATTTTGCCCATTGTTTGAGCGACTACATCGAAGGCGTGACCCACTCCATTTGCACGCTGGAATTCGAGGTTCACCGGCCGCTTTACGACTGGATTCTCGAAGCGCTCAACCTTCCCCGCCCCCTGCCCCATCAATTTGAATTTGCGCGCCTGAACCTGACCTACATGGTGATGAGCAAGCGCAAGCTGATGCAACTGGTCGATGACGGCCTGGTCACCGGCTGGGACGATCCCCGCATGCCCACCATCAGCGGCATCCGTCGGCGCGGGGTCCCCGCTGTTGCGCTCCGCGACTTCGCCTACAACATTGGCATTACCAAATACGACGGTCTTACCGAGATCGGCGCGCTCGATCACGCCATTCGTAGTTACTTGAACGAACACGCGCTGAGGCGGTTCGCGGTGCTGCGCCCGATCAAGATCGTCCTGACAAATCTCCCGGACAATCATTTTGAGGAACTCGACGCGTTTAACCTCCCGAATGCCCCGGAGGACACCCGCAGAGTCCCGTTCACCAAGGAACTATTCATCGACGCGGACGATTTTATGGAAATCCCGCCGCCGAAATATTTCCGGCTCCGGCCCGGTGGCGAAGTGCGGCTTAAATACGGCTACATCATCCAATGCGACGAGGTGGTCAAAAACGAAGCGGGCGAAATCGTGGAACTGCGCTGCACGGTCGATCTGACCACCAAGCGCGGCGGTCCCAACGGCGATCGCAAGGTCAAGGGGACGATCCATTGGGTGAGCGCCTCGCATTCGGTCGATGCCGAAGTGCGACTCTACGACCGGCTATTCACCGTCCCTGAACCGGATGCCGAAGGCGGTGACTTCAAAAAATTCCTCAACCCGCACAGCTATGAGGTGGTCACGGCCAAATGCGAGCCATCGCTGGCCAGCGCTTCCCCGGACGAACGCTACCAATTTGAGCGGCTCGCCTATTTTTCGCTCGACCCCGAGAGCGCGCCGGAAAAGCTGGTCTTTAACCGAACGATCACGCTCAAGGATACCTGGGCCAAAGAGGCGCAGAAGAAATAAAGTATTTAGACTAAAAACGGGCGTGGAGATTGGCATCCAAACGCCGTCCCAAGATCGTCCGCAGAGCGGCCGATCCACCCTGCGCAACAGAAAACTGCAGGCTCGGTGGGTGGATCGCGACCGGGCGCGATGGGTTGCGCTGACTACCTCATCTGCGCCAGCCACTCGCGGTAAAGCACCGGCGAGACCTCCGACGGCTTGATCTCGCTGCGCGACCCCCAAAACACGCTGCTGTAGGCGACCGGGATGCCACATGCCGCGAGATGCGCGTCGATGGCCGCTTTGTGGGCCAGGGTCCGCGCCTTGTCGGTTCCATGGGCAACGGCCATGATGTTGACGTGGTTAAATTCCGGGCCGCCATCGCGCCAATAACAATGGGTTAATATTTCGTGACGCCCAATCTCGCCGCCCGCCTCCTCTTCCCGGCCCGCCGGAACCGCCCAATGAAACAGCCCGTTATGCTGGGTCACGCTTTGCCCGGTTTTCGACGGCTTCACATGCTCCAGAAAGGTGGAAAAACGCCCGATCACCTGGCGTTCGGCGAGTGATCTGGCGATCTCGCAAAACTGCTCCAGATCGACTCCGGCTTCCGCTGCACGGCTTTTCCACGGATTGCGGGTGATTTCCTCGGGCGTAAATTCCCGTTTGAGCGCCATCAGCACCCGCCAATCCAGCGGATCGAGTTCCACAATGCGCGGCCGCACCATTGCGGCCCGTTTCGCCGACTTGTCACCGGGCTCGATTTTAAGCCGTCGCACATGGCCGACTCCGAGCGCGAAAACCCCCAGCGCCGGCATCAGCTTGAACCGGTCCGCGCCGATCCGGCATCGGAGCAACTCGCAATGAGCCTCCAACGAACTGCCCGCCGGGACTTTGAGCGTCGTCCAAAGGCGGTAATCGGCTCCCGCGGCCCCCGGTTCCGCAGAGCGGATCACGACGTGCCCGGTAAACGGGTCATTTTGAAGAATGTAATCGAAAGCCGAATGAAGCTTTTCTTCGGGCACACGCCAAGCGACCAGCGCCCCATCCGCGAGGTTGGTGGCAATCAACGTCTGACGCACTCGCCGGATTGTCCCCGCTTGCAACATTCCCCGGATACGTTCCATCACCATCTCGAGCGGAACGCCGGACTGATCCGAAACCGCTTCAAACGGTTCCCTGACAAACCCCGCAATCCGGTCTTCTGAGACCGTGAGAATCTGAGCGTTGACCGGATCGGTTGAGTCGGTTGAAAAAGGAAAGGAAGTCACAAGGCGGATTTTGACGAAAAATCAGCCTAAAACCAAGCTCAACTTGAAACAGGCGGCTGCGGAATTTCCAGGCTTTCGGGCTGGGCTCCCTCCGCGGCACGCTTGATTTCGCGGTAAAGCTCACCCCTGAAAATTGGAATTTCCCGAGGCGCGGCAATCCGGATCCGCACGGTGTCCCGTTCAATTCGTGTTACCATGATCTCGATATTATCTCCGATCATGATCGTTTCCCCCACTTTGCGTGATAAGACTAGCATTGGTTTCGATTCTAAACGTCGTAACGAAGCTTTTAGCTCCGCAGTTCCCGTTGGTAGAATCTCCGATGAAAAACGAAACCCCGCAAGCCCTCAATCCGCCTTTTTTGTAGGAAATAACGCCTTTTCGAAAAGGTCTGCTGTGCTTCTGGCGAACGATCTCAATCGCCACATTAACCCATTGTTTAACACCCGTAATATTATTTTAGTCCTGAATTAGGCACGGCCGCTGATATTCCTTTGCGGTTTTGCAATCGGTGCGACCAATGGGAGATGCCGTTGCCGGGCTAAGGTCAAGACTAACGTTGGGTCTTCGCTTCGGTATTGATGGAGTTTGTTGCGGAGCGTGCGAACGCTGATTTTGAGCAGACTTGCAGCGCGAGTCCGGTTTTGATTCGTAATCTCCAGCGCGCGCAAGACCTGCCGTTTCTCCAATTCTTCGAGGGTGAGGAGCGGTTCATTGCGGGGATCGCTCCCGAAACGGGCTTCCGGCAGGCGCGCCGCTTCGGAATCGCCCCGGAACCCCGGGTTCCGCAAACCTCCGGCGCGGCTTTCGCTAAGGCCCTGGAAAGCTTCTGCTTCGATCCGGCCTCCTCCTTCCGCGAGAAGCGCCGCCCGCTCCAGCACATTTTCCAGCTCCTGCACGTTGCCGGGCCAACTGTAGGCCATCAGATGCCGCAAGGCTTCATCGGAAATCCCGGCGATCCGGGCCGTTCTGCGGTTGCGGTCCACCCAATCGCAAACCAGCGCGGGCAGATCGGCGATCCGTTCGCGCAAGGGGGGCAGGTGCAAGACCGCGCCGTTCAAAAGCTCGTAAAGTTCCGGCAAAAACGTTCCCCGGGCCACGCACCCGGCCAAATCGCGCTGGGTGGTGGCGATGAGACGGATATCGAGCTTGATGGGGCGCTCCCCACCCGGGCGCACCCATTCCCGCGCTTGCAATACGCCGCAAAGCTTTAATTGCAGACACATCGGAAGCTCCGAAACTTCATCCAGCAAGAGCGTGCCTCCCTCAGCCAACTCGAGCCGCCCGCCCTGCAATACCAGTCGGCCACTCCCCTCCTCGCACGCTTCGCCGATACGCCCAAAGAGATCGTTTTCGAGGTGGGATTCATCCAGTCCCGCGCAGCAAACCTCAACCAATGGCCCGGCAGACCGGAGGCTCGCGCGATGAACCATTGAGGCGAGGCGATATTTTTTCGTCCCTTTTTCCCCCGCGATCAGCACCGGCGTCTCCGTCGGCGCGACCCGTTCCACCAAAGAGCGCAAATGCCGGATGCCGGAGGAGTCGCCGACAAGCTTGCCCCCCTGCTCTCCCTGGTCTTCCAAATAACGCCGGACCTGCTGATTGTGGCGAAAATCCGCCGCCCGTTTCATCGATGCCTGGACAGTTTCAACGGAAAACGGTTTGGCCAAAAAATCAAAAGCTCCGGCGCGCAAGCATCGGAGCATTTCATCGCTGTTCGCATTGCCGCTTTGCATCAAAACGATCGGCTGCGGCTCCATCCCCGCAAGGCGGGGCAATAGCGTGGCGCCGTTGCCGTCTGGCAGTTCCATATCGAGCAACAACAGATCGAAAAAATTCTGCTTTAGCAGGAGATCGGCTTCGGCGAGCGTCCCCGCCGTGGTTACCGAGAACTGTTGCGAAAGGAGGTAAGACTCGAGCACCGCGCGGCCGCCCAAATCATCGTCAACGATCAAAATTTTCTCGAAATTCATGGGAGTCCACAATAGCCCGCCGGAAGATTCGAACAATCAGGCGCGGCACGTTGCAGACGTGAGTCTTTCCCTGAATCGCTCTACACCTTGCGCCCGAATTTCTTTTCCAGTTCCGAATACGAGATTTGGATCATCGTGGGCCGCCCATGGGGGCAGCAGTAAGGCAGTTCGCACGCGAGCAGGTCGTCGATGAGGCGAATCAACTCCGGTTCACGCAAGGTATCGTGGGCCTTGACCGCGTGACGGCAGACGGTTTTCGCGATCAACTCTTCGCCCAGGCGCAGCTTGGAGCTTTGCGAGCTGACTTCGCGCAGTTCATCAATGATCTCATGGAGCAGTTGCTGGGGTTCCTGGGAGCGCATGAATTGCGGGATGCTGTCGAGCTTCCAAGTCCCTGAACCAAATCCCTCGACGCCAAGCCCCATTTTCTGGAGCGTCGGCAGATTTTGTTCCACCCAGTCGCTGTCTCGGGGCGCGAGTTGAAGCGTGACGGGCATCAGGAGTCGCTGGCTGGGGACGCCAACTTCCTCCATGCGGCGGCGCAGTTCTTCAAAGAGGATCCGCTCGTGGGCGGCATGCTGGTCCACAAGCACCAATCCCCCGGCGTTTTCCATCACAATATAAAGCTTGCCCAGCACCCCCAGCAGGCGGAAGCGCGGCTTCTGCGCCTCGGCGGGGTCCGGCGGAACCGCTCCCAGCGGCACGGGGGGTTGGGGCGCAATGACCGCCGGAAATTGGCTGGACCCTCCGGGCCTCCGTTCCGGCAAAGTCACCGGGGGATAAGATTCCGCAAAAGGAGTGATCGGCAACCGCGGAGCCGGGGAAGGCTCAAAATCGGTGAAGCCGGGGAGCGGCAACGGCTTGGGATGGGGCGGCGGCTCCGGGAGCGGTTCGATGGGGGCGGCAAACTCGCGGGTCCACGGGACGCGGTCGCTCTCCAACGTGCGCTGGACGGCTTCCACCAACGCCTCGCGAACGGCGGACGGCTCCCGGAAACGGACCTCCCGTTTTGCGGGATGGACATTCACATCAACGGCAGCCGGGTCCATTTCCAAAAACAGGAAGGTGACCGGGTATTGCCCCTTCATCAGAGCCGTGTGATACCCCTCCCGGAGCCCGTGGTTGAGCGTTGAGTTTTCAACCGCGCGCCCGTTGACAAAAACGAGCTGTTGAGCCCGCGTGGAGCGGCTCAGGCCCGGCTTGCCCAAGTAACCGCGAATCGAGATTCCGTGAAAATCGATCGCAGGGATTTCCAAAAGCTCGTTGGCGAGGGCATGGCCCCACAGGCCGGAAATCCGCTCGCGCAAATCGGAGGCCGGAGGAAGCTGGAAAACCGTTCGCTCGTCGGTGAGCAGCACGAACCCGACTTCCGGGTGCCCCAACGCCTGCAACCGAAGCTGCTGCTCGACATGGCTGCCCTCGGTGTTCTCGGTGCGCAGAAATTTCCGCCGGGCCGGTAAATTAAAGAATAAGGAACGGACCTCGATCTGGGTTCCGGGAGCATCGCCGCCATCGCGCACATATTCCATTTTGCCGCCCGTGACCATCAGCTCGGTTCCGGCCACCGCGTCCCGTTCACGCGTCGAGAGGCGGAAGCGCGATACACTTGCGATGCTCGGCAACGCTTCGCCGCGAAACCCGAGGGTGCGGATCGCCGCCAGGTCCGCCCCGGTGCGGATCTTGCTGGTCGCATGGCGTTCCAGGCAAAGGAGGGCGTCGTCCCGGTCCATTCCGCAACCGTCATCGACCACCCGGATCAGCGAAATCCCGCCCCGGCGCACCATCACTTCGATCCGCCGCGCCCCGGCATCCAGGGCGTTTTCCACCAATTCCTTGACGACAGAGGCAGGGCGTTCGACGACTTCCCCGGCCGCCACCTGGCTGGCCACCTCTTCGGATAAAAGTTGGATGCGACTCATGGAATTGAGGAGGCTGGTTTGACTTCACTCCCGCGAGTCGTTATTTTCGCGGAACTGCCCGAAATGATTAACCGCACCGCCAGCGCCGTCAAACAACTTCACGTTCGCACGCTATGAACGAAGATCTTTTCAGGCGGGAATTCCGCACCGTCCCCGACGGGCCCAAGCACGACAACCTCTTTGTCTGGACCGTCGTGATCATTTTGCTGATCGGGCTGGCCCTGGCGTGCTGGCTCGGGAGCTATTACATTTTCGGTCACCCCGAGAAGCCGGAAAGCTACCGGTTCCTTCAAAAAATCAACAAGATCGAGGCTCCCAAGCGGTTTGTCCTGACCCAGGCTCCTCCGGGCGACTTTCTCACCCCCCAGAAGGTGTTTGAGCGGTATGGAAGCCTTTCGCGTTACGATCTGGACCGCAAGAACGAGGAACTGCTGCGCGACTACATCCGGAATTACCAGAACACGAAAAATCTGGTCCCCTACATCACCGGCCGCTACAGCATTATGAGTTCCTATGAGCTCAAGCCGAGCGACTTCTTTGGCGTGGGGCTCGTGGCCCTTGCCCAGGCCGAGGAAAACCCGCAGGTAATCATTGAACACGTCTACCCGGCCACGCCGCAGACATTGCCCTCCCTTGAGCAGATGCTCCGGACCGGCCTCGATCTCAAGCTCGAAAAATCGCTCGATCTTTCCGCCCTGATCCACGTTGCCCGAACCCCGGATGGACGCCTTCAACTGACGGTCGTCCCGCTCTTGTATGGCACTTACGCCCTTAAACAAGGCAGCGGCAGCTTCAGCCTGGAACCCCCGGCTCAACTCAACCCCGAAGCCGGTTTGCCGATCATCCGTGGTCAACTCTACGGCGACGCCCTGAAAGCGTTCGCCGATTACACCCGGCGGCGCTCCGGAGCCCCCGCTCCCAGCACCCCCGGAGCCACTCCGGCCATCGCCGTGGCCCAGCCGGTTGCGCAGACCACCATCGTGCGCGTGGACACTCCCGAACCGTCGCCCACCCCAGCGGCGGCAAGCCCAACGCCAGCCCCAGCGCAGCCTTTGCCGACTCCGCTGGTTGCCCAAAGCGCCCCTTCCCCTTCCGTATCCCCCTCGCCCGCCAAACCGGTCGAAACGCCCAAACCGGCCCCGGCCGTTGCGGTCGCCCCGCCTTCACCCAAACCAAGCGCCACAGTCCCCCCGGTCGCGGCAGCTACGAAAGTGCCGCTCCAGCCGTTCCTCGTCTCGGCTCCCACCCCCACCCCGGGAACCGTGATCAGCGGCGGATCGTGGCGGACCTACGCTCCAGGCAAAATGCCCCGGGGCCGGCTGGTGACCCTTTCTGATGCCAATGAACTGGCCGACCGCGGCACCGGCGGCGAACGGCTCTATTTGCGCGGCAATTTCGTCGTCTCCTTCAGCAGCGACAACCGGGCCGTACTCCGTCCCGCCAGTTCCCTGGGGAATGCTTTGGCCTCGATGACCAGTTCACTGCCGCCCCGGGTGATCGTCGAGTATCCCAACGGGACTGCAGCTCCGTTAAAGAGCGCCACGTTTACCCGCGATGAAATGCGCCCATTTGAAATCACCGGCGTGCGCCGAGAACCCAATGGGCAGATCAATATTTTCGCCCGCGAAGTGACCGCGGAGTAAGAAGAAATTGCGGATTCGGGGATACGGGATGTGGATTGGCATGTGATTCGGCATTTAAAAAGAATTGACCTTCCCTCCCCGCTCCCGCGAAACTGCCCGTTCTTTCAACCTTATGTCATACATCTCTGAAATCATTGCGCGCGAAATTCTCGATTCGCGCGGAAACCCGACCGTTGAGGTCGATGTGAAACTTGTCAGCGGCGCGATCGGCCGTGCAGCGGTCCCCAGTGGCGCCAGCACCGGCGAACACGAAGCCCACGAACTCCGCGACGACGATAAAGCCCGCTACGGCGGCAAAGGCGTTCGCAAAGCCGTTGACGGCATCACCAACGTCATCGCTCCCGCTCTCGAAGGATTCGATGCGCTCGACCAGATCACCATCGACAAGACCTTGATCGAACTCGACGGCACCCCCAATAAATCAAAGCTCGGCGCCAACGCCCTCCTCGGCGTTTCGCTGGCCGTGGCCCACGCCGCCGCCGCCGAACTCGGAGTGCCTCTCTTCAAATACATCGGCGGACCCAACGCGAAGGTGCTCCCCGTCCCGATGATGAACATCCTCAACGGCGGCGCCCACTCCGACGCCCCGATCGATTTCCAGGAATTCATGATCGTTCCCAAGAACGCCAAGAGCTTCTCCGAAGCGCTTCGCCAGGGAACCGAAGTTTTCCATGCCTTGAAGAGCGTACTGAAAGCTCGCGGCCTCTCCACAGCGATTGGCGACGAAGGCGGCTTCGCTCCCAAGCTCGACGGTGCTGAAGACGCCCTCGATTCCATTGCATTGGCCGTCAAAAACGCCGGGTACGAATTTGGCAAAGACATCTTCATTGCCCTCGACGCCGCTTCGAGCGAATTCTACGACGCCAAGAGCAATCTCTACGTCTTCAAAAAATCCGACGGCTCCAAGCGCACCGGCGCCGAACTCGTTGAATACTACAAAGGCCTCTGCGCCAAGTATCCGATCATCTCCATCGAAGACGGCTGCGCCGAAAACGACTGGGCGACCTGGAAGCTCCTCACCGAAGCGTTGGGCGACAAAGTCCAGCTCGTCGGCGACGATCTCTTCGTCACCAACGTCAGCTTCCTCCGCAAAGGCATCGAGCAGGGCGTTGCCAACTCGATCCTGGTCAAAGTCAACCAGATCGGCACGCTCACCGAGACCCTCGACGCCATCGAAATGGCCAAGGAAGCCGGTTACACCGCCGTCATCAGTCACCGCTCCGGCGAGACTGAAGACACCACCATCGCTGACATCGCCGTTGCGACCAACGCGGGCCAGATCAAGACCGGTTCGCTCTGCCGCACCGATCGCGTGGCCAAATACAACCAACTCCTGCGCATTGAGCAGTTGCTGGGCGAAAACGCCGTTTACGGCGGCAAAATGCACTAAGCATTAGCCACGATTCCAAACGGGCGGCATCCGACGGGTGCCGCCCGTTTTTTTACCCTTGGCAAGGCCCGGCCGCTGCCTTTAGAGTGCGGCCCGGCGGCGCTTCATTTTGCGCCCTTTCTTTAACTTCCGCCCAGCCTTAACGTGAACGAAACCTCTTATGGCGATTACGATCGCAGGCGCAACGAAAGCGGTTTCCATTTTCTCAATCGGCTCCTGATTGTCATCATTATCCTGGCGCTTTGTATTGGAGGGATCATCACGTCCATCCCGCTTTTTAAGCAATATCGGGAGCAGAACGAGACCATCGACCGGTTGCAGAATGAGATTGCACGGCAAAAAGCAATTCACACCCGCCGCACCCGGGAAGAGCAATTGCTCAAAAACGACCCCAATTACCTCGAAATCATCGCGCGGGACCGACTTAGCGTAATGAAACCGGGCGAGACAATCATTCACTTGGACCCGCCCCGCGGATCCGGTTCCCCTGCTCCAGCCAAAAATTAGAGGGGCGCTATTCTATGCAACCTGCGGAGCAATCCGGGGTTGAATTGATGAGTCGAGCTTCATTTAGCTCTCCCTCTCTTACGTCAGTCTTCCCGTCATCGCTTTGGTTTCCGTCGCTTGCGCTGAATTGCGCCCACCGAAACCGCCGCCGATGTACGCGGCTCTGCCCGATCCGTCCTGCGCCACCGCATGTTTACCAACTTCACCGCCGATTCCGAGGGGATCAACACCGATCAAATCGTGCAAAGACTCCTGGAAGCCGTTCCCGAACCGGGCGAGAACGATTACTAATCTTCAGCATCGTGTGAGGCTGTTAAAAGTGCGGACGGCTTCAAGCATGGCGACAACGTTCTCTGTGGGAGTGCAGGCCTGAACGTTGTGAATCGCATTGAAAACAAACCCGCCGGCCGGCGCAAACGTTTCGCACCGCTCGAGAACCTCGGCGCGGACTTCCTCCGGCGTGCCAAAGGGGAGGGTCTTTTGCGTGTTGACCCCGCCGCCCCAGAAGGTGATGCGGTCGCCATAGCGTTCTTTGATCAGCTTGGCATCCATTCCCTTGGCAGAGCATTGCACCGGGTTGATGATGTCGAAACCGGCTTCAATGATGTTGGGCAGGAAGCTTTCGATGGCTCCGCAGGAATGCTTGAAGGTTTTCCACGAGGTGTTCGCGTGGATCCAATCGTTGATAAGCTTGTAACGCGGCTTCCAGACGATGTCGAAGGTTTCGCGCGAGCAGAAGGTGGACTCCTGAGTGCCAAAATCGGTCCCGCAGACCACCACAACATCAATCACGTCCCCGGCAATCGCGTTGAGTCGATGCAGGTTCTCGAGGGCGACCTCCACCTGCCGGTCAAAGAGATTCATCACAAAATCCGGGTCGCTCGCCACGGTCATATACCACTGGGCCACATCGCGCACGCCTTTGGGGGCTTTCAGGAACGGGGCCGGCACAAGGGCGATGTCGCCCAGCGCGGTGCCGTTGAGGTGGGTGACGATGGCGCGGTCTGATCCGCGGAATAACTCAGCCTGCTCACGCCAATATGCCTCCTCGGCGGGCTTCATCGGCCCGAATTCCTCCATGTTGTCCTCCACGATCAGATTGTCCTCGTCAATCTCCTCCTGCCGGATGATCGAGTCGAAAAAGTAGCCCGTCTTTGGCATATGCCCGCTGGGAGGCACGGAGCGGTCTCCCTGTGGATAAATAAAGGTTCCGTCCGGCTTCTCATCCACCTCGAAATGCTCGGAGACGAGCAAGTCCTGCCCCCAGTGCGTCCGATACGGTTTCCAGTTCTCGTTGACAAAGCCGAAGATCGTCCGATTGGGGAAGATGGGCGTCGTGTCCACGCCCATTGCCTCTTTGAGATCGTCTTCAACCAGGCCGAGCATCTGGAAGGGATCGCAGACCTTCACGGGGCGGGGTTCGAGCCCGTAATGGCGGCGCAGGTTTTCGACCACGCTACAGTGGATTCCGGTGATGAAGGAAGCGCCAAAGTCCAAGGGGAGGCGGTCTGGCTGGCGGTGTTCAATGGCGGCGCGGATGCGTTCTTTAGAAGTCATGGCACTAGAGAAGATTGGGAGGTGAAGATGGGGAATAAGGAAGCTGCAATCTACCTTACCGCACTGGAGATTTCTTCTCGGCAAGAGACAAAAAGTTATCGTAGTTTGTCGGAGTGCTGGACAATTTAAAGATCGACTCCATCTACGACGGATTTCTGTTGCTGGCGGAATCCGCGCGCAACCCGCCATTGCTCCACAGCCATCATCACATTGAACTCGAACTCAACCTGGTGGCCAACGGAACGGTCACCTACGTAGTGGGCGGTGAGCGCTTCACCTTCGGGCCGCGCGTGTTATTCTGGATGTTCCCGGCCCAGGAACACCAACTGGTGGACCGTACCAACGATGCCCGTTATTATGTGGCAGTGTTCAAGCCGGAACTGATCGCACGCTCTTGCCGGGGAGCCGCTTACAAGGGACTCAAACGCAAACGGGCCGGGAAAGGGCAGGTTTTGCATACGGTGCTCGACGCCGAGAGTTTCGATTTTTTGCGCCAGATGATGGATCGGATGATGGACGGTTCGCTCGACCCGGATACCCTGAACCGCGAAGCGGGTTTTGGTGTCTACTCCGACTTCCGCTACCGGCATGCCGACCCCAGTGGTCTCAATGCGGGGCTGCATTACCTGCTGCTTCTCTGCTGGCGTCTCCAGCAGCGTGGACAAGCGCAACATCCATCCGTCCCCCTGCATCCCTCCGTCTGCAAAGCCCTCGCGCTTCTGAGCGACGGCGCATGGAACGGCACCCTCGGCGAGCTGGGCGTTAAATGCGGGCTGAGCGAAGCGCATTTGAGCCGGATTTTTACCCGGCAAGTCGGTGTGCCTTTGAACCGCTATCGCAATTCCCTGCGGCTTGCGCGGTTTTGGGAATACTGCCGCAAGCCCGTCCGGCCCACCATCATGGAGGCGGCGTATTCGGCGGGCTTTGGCAGCTACGCACAGTTTTACAAAATCTACGTGGAGACGTACGGGGAAAACCCGCGCTCCAGCCGCCGAAAAAATATTGATGGCCACCACCGGTAAAAACTCGGCCATGCCCGGAAAACGCGTCAAGACGCGCCGGAAAACTTGGCCGATTTGCCCCCCAAAAGGCAGCGCACCCTGGCGGGGGATTCTCCCGTGATTTGCCTGAAAACCCGGCTGAAATAGGCCCGGTTGGGGAATCCGCATTTCTCGGCGATTTCTTCGAGAGAGAGTCCCGTATTGAGCAACAGGATCGCCGCTTCGCGAACACGAATCTGCATGATGAACTGCGCTGGAGAGATCCCCTGGTAGGCGCGGAAAAGACGGTTAAACGCTGTTTCGCTCAAGGAACTCAAGCGGGCGAGATCGCGATTGTAGAGCGGCTTGTCGTAATGAGTCTGGATGTGCTCGATTGCCTGGGAAATCATGACCGGCTTTCCGGAGTGCCATTCGATTTCGGGCCGGCTGAATGTCACATTCAGCAGTGCCATGCTGTAGTTGAAAATCCGCGTCCGGTGCTTTTCAGGATTCTCTGACAAAAAAAGCGCCTGCAATTCCTGGATAATGCCGAGTTCCATACTGGAAGGCTCCAACTGGATCGGGATTGGCTGGCATGGGGCGGGACGGCGGTTGCAATTAAAAGCGAGCCAGAATTTCGCAATCGGCCGTGTCCCGACGGCGTGGAAGAGCAAGTTATCGGGAATGATCACGATCTTATCGGGCCCGAGCGCCACTTTTTTATCGGGGAATACCACTTTATGACCGCGTTGCGGATCATAATAGAGCCGCCAAAAAGGGCTCATTACATTGGGGTAATTCCAATGAGGTCTTTTGGACATAAAACCGGATTCGTGCAGCACAAACCCAGAATGATCCGGTAATACCCCGAGCGGAAAGAACTCCATCCCATTGGATGAGAAGGGGCTGGAATAAGCGCCCATTTTGGCCCAGTCATCTTTCGAAAGAGACATGCACCCAGTTCATAAGAACCTGTGAATAAAGTCAATCTTTGGGATACATAGTCGAAAAAGACACAACAAATGTCAAAACTGACATTTACAGAAAAGGCGGGATCCATTTAACTCAACGCAATCGGCGATTACCCCCACCCCCTGGAAACCCGACCCCTCCACATTATTCCAAAACCCCTCCTGAACGGGAGGTCTTTTTCTTTTCAAAATGAGCATGTTTGACCACGCTGGCAAATCCATCGAATCCACCGAACGCAAACCAAATACCCTGCGCAAACTTGAACGCATGAACAAGGCTCTGCGGCATGAGGAGCCGGATCGCGTTCCGATCAGCGACTTTTTCTGGGGCAGCTTTATCGAGCGCTGGCGCAAAGATCTTCAACTTCCGGACGATGCCAATCCTTATTACTACTACGATCTGGATTGGATTGCGACGGTTCCCAACATGGACCCGCACATCAGGAGCTTTGAAACCATCAAAGAAGATGCCGAGGAGGTGGTTGTGCGCACAGGGTTTGGTTCGATCATGCGCAAACGCTTTGATCTCCCGATGCCGGAAATGGCTGGCTGGGAGACGGACACCCTCGAAAAGCTCGAGGCTTTCGAATTTGACGACCCGTTCGATCGCCGCCGTTACTTCTGCGCGGGAGACAACCAAATTGCCGGTGTGGGCGACGGGTTTTCGCGCAACTCTCCGCCATGGATTGAGACGGTGCGGTCCCTCTGGGCTGATTTCCCCGTCTATGGAAGCATCATTGAAGTCTCGGAGTGCCTCACCCGGCTCGTCGGGCAGATGGAGGCGATGATCTGGATGGGAGAGGAACCGGAGCGCTTAGGCGAGCAGATTCAGCGTATTGGCGAATTTTACGTGAAATGCTGCCAGGCGCAAATCGAGGCAGCCGATGGGTTGCTGGACGGCATGGTGATCTGGGGCGACGTCGCCTACCGCAACGGGATGTTCTTTTCGCCCGACTACTGGCGCAAGTACTTCAAACCAACGGTGGCAAAAATGGTCGAAATCTGCCACAGCCACAACCTGCCCGTGATTTACCACGGCTGCGGCAATGTGCAGTCGATCTTTCCCGATTACATCGAAATCGGGGTGAATGCCTATAATCCGCTGGAAGCGAAAGCCGATATGGATGTGGTTGAATTGCGGAAGCAATATGGCCACAAAATCGGATTCTGCGGCAACAGCGACATGCGCGCCTGGGAAAGCGGAGATCGCGAGCGCATTCGCAAGGAGGTGCTGCGAAAGCTCAATGCCGCGCGCGGCGGAGGCTATATCTTCCAGTCGGATCATTCCGTGGCCACCGATGTCTCCGGGTTCACCTATGACTACATCGTCAAGCTCGTGCGGGAATACGGAAATTACCCGTTGAATCTGGGCGAATTCAACGAGATCAATTAAATCAACTCATGATCGCCTCGAATCCTTTGCTTGGAACGGCTTTGCACGCGCTTGGAGCCCTCTCTTCATCCGCTTGCTATACGCCGCAAAAACGAGTCAAAGGATGGTCGTGGCAGAGCTACTGGATGGTGCAAGCCGCCTTCTGCTGGTTTTTGCTGCCGATCCTGGGAGCCTGGCTGACGGTCCCCAATCTGTGGCGGGTTCTCCAGGAAGGGAACCACGCCGCGATGACCCTTTCGCTCGTCTTGGGGATGGCTTATGGGATTGGGGGCACAGCCTTCAATATCTCCATTCGCTATATCGGCTTTTCATTGACCTACGCCCTTGCTGTCGGTCTCTCCAGCATCATGGGGACGCTCGTTCCTCAAATCGTCAAGGGGACGATACCGGCGATGCTGGCCAAGCCGGGTTCGGGCTGGGTGCTTATCGGGATCGTGATCGGATCATCGGGAGTCGGCTTGTGCGGACTAGCGGGTCGAATTAAGGAACTCCGACTTCATGCCGCAAATCCCGTATCGGAGTTCTCGATGGGCAAGGGGCTTACACTTTCGATCCTCGCGGGTGTGCTATCCGCCGTATATGGATTCGCGCTGGAGGTCGGTGAACCGGTTGCCGAGTTGGCGGAAAAGTATGGGGCGGGCGTATTCCGGGGCAACGTGGTATTCATCTTCGCCAATCTGGGTGCGTTTATTTCCACAGCAATCTACTGCCTGTATTTGCATGCCAAGCATCGCACACTCGGCGAGTTAGTGGAGCTGCCCGCCGGCTCGGAAGAGGCGAAGTTGCCCGTGAATTTTCTCATGGCTGGACTCACCGGCATGCTCTGGTATGGGCAGTTCTTTCTGTATAACCTGGCCCATGTGCGGATGGGGACTTACCAATTCACCAGTTGGGCGCTCCACATGATTATGTTGGTGCTCTTTAGCAATGCCATTGCCATCATGTTGCGCGAGTGGGCCGGAGTGGGCCGTAAAGCACAGGTGGTGATTTTCATGGCATTATTGGTACTCTCCGGGGCCGTAATGGCGATTGCGTACGGCAATTATATCGGAACACGGGCCGATATTTCCCTCGCCGCCGCAGCTCAAAACAGGCATTAGTCATTTTTACCCCAATAACTTTATGAAACGCTACGGAATGGTGATCGGCCTCAAACCGGAAAAAATCGACGAATACAAGAAGCTGCACGCTGCTGTCTGGCCTGACGTTCTGAAAATGATCAAGGCGTGCAATATTCAAAACTACTCGATTTACCTTCGCGAAATTGACGGCAAACCGTATCTCTTTAGCTACTTTGAATATACCGGCAGCGATTTTGCGGCCGATACCGCCAAAATGGCGGCCGACCCCACCACCCAGCAGTGGTGGGACCATTGCATGCCCTGCCAAGCCCCCCTTGAAAACCACGCCGAGGGAGAGTGGTGGTCCACCATGGAAGAAGTATTCCATCAGGACTAAAAAGCCTAACATCGAAGGATTGGTGAGGCCAGAAGGTCTGGTCGCGGACCCAAGATCGGCCGCCCCACCACAAGGAGCGCTCGTCCACCCGGCATCTTAGCCGAATCCGCCGCACCAGATCACCCTTGCCGTGGAGGCAGCCCCCGTGTGGTTTAATGCGGCGACTGCGGCGCGAGGAGCCTTCCGACCCGGCTTGGTCCAGATTCATTGAATGTAACATCTGAAACCAGAAACATCTTTCATTAACCAATTCACAAGCATTCGGGCTTAACGAGCTTTCTTAAAAGAAGCAGAATTACGGGATGAATATATTGCCCCCCCGACGGCCTTCCACGGATTCCCGCTTTTATCCTTTTTCGCGTTTGCTGGCATTATCTCTTGTTGCAAGCTGGGCGATTCCATTTTCCGCGCAGGCTGATGCCCTTTTTCGGGGGAACCTCCAACGCACGGGGGTGTATTCAGCCGAAAACACCGCGCTCAAAGGTCAGAGTTTCTGGAAGCACAGGGTCGGAGATCCCAAAGTCAATTCTGTCTATGGCGACTTGATCCTGTCGACTCCGGCAGTGGCCGAGGGAATGGTCTATTTCGGTAACCAGAAAGGGATCTTCTATGCGCTCGATTCCAAAACGGGCGAGGAGCGGTGGACGTTTAAAACCGGAGCGCCCATGCGTTCTTCCCCTGCGGTGGTCAACGGCACGGTCTACTTCGGCTGCCATGACAAAAATATTTATGCCTTGGACGCTTGGACTGGGGAAAAGAAATGGGCTTACCAGACGGGAGGCCTCGTCCGTTCATCGCCTGCGGTGTGGGAAAAGGAAGATTATCATGAGGTCTACAGCAGATGGCTGCTGGTCGGAAGCCAGGACGGCTTTCTCTATGCTTTGGAACCATCCAAAGGACAGCTGAAATGGCGTTTTAAGACCGAAGGCCCTGTCTTCTCGTCCCCGACTGTCTCGGCGGATACTGTCTATTTTGGGAGTCTTGACGGGAACGTCTATGCGGTGGACATCGGCACTGGAAAAGAAAAGTGGCGCTTCAAAACAGGCTATTGGGTCACGGCTACTCCGGCGATTTTGGACGGCACCGTCTATATACCCAGTTGGGATGGAAATCTCTATGCCTTGGACGCGGCGACCGGAAAAAAACAATGGGATTTTGCCATGCCTGAGATGACCGGACGTGTCATCAGCGCATCTCCAACGGCAACCAAAGAGGCCGTCTATATTGGCTGCATGGGAGATCCGCGGGGGAGCGGCGCGATATTTTTCGCCCTGGATAGAAAGGCAGGAAAACCGATGTGGCAGATGCGTGTCGAAAAAGGGCAGATTGAAGCGTCGCCTATTGTGATTGGGGAGCTTCTGCTGGTTGCCGACACCGTGGGAATGCGCGCGTTGGACCGCCATTCCGGCCAGGAGCTGTGGAAAGTGACGATCGGGCCGCGCAAGGAGATTTTCTCATCGCCAGTCTTTGATGACGGCACGATTTTTTTCGGAGACGCCAACGGCAACATGAACGCGGTGAAGTAAGGCCATACCCCTATGAACACATCGACCTATCAAACAAAATGGAGCAGCCTCCAAACCAAGCTGGTCTCGAAATTTTCTCTTCTATTTGTTATCCTCTGCTCCGTGTCGTTGATCAGCAGCAGGGCCGCGCAGGACTCCAGAAATAATGAGGATCCCCTCATTTTCGCTTACTGTTTCGGACCTGACTTGACGCCCGGCTTGGCGGCTAATTGCGTGAATCGCTTGGGGGTAACGGCCAGCAAGGACGGCCATCGTCGTTTCGGCTTCAGCACTCAAATTTGTATTTTGCAGCAGGCAACCGAAAAAACGGTTGAATATGTCAATGATGCTTTGCGCGCGGCTGATGAAACGGGTGCGCCTGTCGTTATTCGGTTAATGGGAGATCGTTTTTGGGATAATCGGCCCGAACTCTGGAACTGGTGGGCGCCGGATCAGCCAGGATATAACCCGGAGAACATCAACAATGTTGAGTGGTATGGATGGGGCAAGGAGAAGGCAGTAAAGATGACATGGGTGAAATGGGGGCCCACACGCTGGATTCCACTCACGCCGGGGCCCAATCTGGCATCCCCCGCCTTCATCGCATCCAACAAAAAGGAGCTCGATGTATTGGTGCCGATTATCGTGAAGTGGTATCGGAACCTGCCGGAAAACCGCAAATATCTTTTTGGAGGATTGGTATTCGGCTGGGAGATGCAGGCGGATCACCTCGGTGCTTTCTACGCCGGGCATGAGACGGAGGATATCTTTTCATGGAAAAAACGGCCCGAAACAGACCGCCCCGAGACGATAGGAGCGCCGCTCCAACTCGGGTTCGCCGCGGCCACCACACTGGGGCTGCAGGGTGGCAAAGGCGCAACACTACGGGACGACACTGTGGCCTCAATCATGCGCTATTATTTCGATTCCCTGGCGGATATCGCCGTTGCGCATGGCATCCCCCCGCACAAAATCATGCTGCACGGGGTGGGGTCGGGGATCAAAAATCATGGCACATTGCTTAAGAAACACCCCGAGGCGATTCCCGGCTGGTCCACTTATAATGCCCAGCCGTTGACTTTTGACTACATCATCGATTCGCGAGGCGACCAAGGGTGGAACGCAATCGAATTTGGCGGCATCATGGCCATTGATCGACTTGAAAATTATTACCGGCACGGATGCAAAGTTATCAACCTTTACCACAGAGACGCCCATCGGGCCGCGATCAACAACCGCACGGTGAGGCAATGGCTGGGTTATCCGGAAAAAGGCAACGATCCCCTCACCCTGCCCTATACCAACGGGTTTGAGGCCGACCTCAAAGGATGGACTGGATGCTCTGAGAAGTGGCCTATCCAGCGATCCAACAAAGTCGCCTGCAAAGGAACGTGGAGCCTGTTTACCGGGCCGAATTGTGCTGGCGATTTGGTCTTTTTTGACGAGCCGCGCCCAGCAATCGTGGAATATTACTTCCTCAATTCATTGGAGCCTGGCGCAAGCGGCTTGGCTGACTTCCGTGGGGACGGCGACCCCCGGATACGCCTGAATATGGAGGGCGGTTTCATTAAATGCCAAAATGTGGGAGCGAAAACACAAACCATACTCAAGCTCGAGAAGGGCTGGCACCAGGTGCGCAGCGTTTTCGATGGCAAAGAGGCCAAAATTTTTGTCGATGGCAAATTGTTCGCCACGGATCCGGGTATGGCGAAGGTTCGGGAAATGACTGTCGGCATGTATTGGAACCTCGGCACCGGCCTTTATTGGGATGATTTTTCGGTCAGTCCGTACGAAGACGGGAAATGAAAACTATTTAATAATCCTATTCTCATAAGTAAATAATGACATTACGCGCGCTTGTCTTCTGTCCGCCCAATCTGCAACAAAATGTTTTTCCGCGGGAAGTCCTGACGGAACTTGGTCAGTTGGTTGATACCCCTTGGCCGGTTTTCGACCCCAGTCAGTGGCGGGAGGCCAAATGTGAATTACAATCAGCGGATTTCATTTTCAGCACATGGGGCATGCCGTTGCTGGATGAGGAATTTCTCGCGGCAGCACCCAATCTCAAAGCGGTCTTTTACGCGGCAGGCAGTGTAAAAGGCTTTGTAACCGATGCGGGATGGGAGCGCGGCATTCTCGTATCGAGCGCATGGGTGGCAAATAGCATCCCGGTTGCCGAATACACTTTGGGCACCATCCTTTTAAGTCTCAAGCGGTTCTGGCATTGTTCAAGGGCGATGCGTTTGCCGCAGGAGCAAAGAGTCATGGAGAAAACCCCCGGAGCCTATCGCAGCAAAATCGGGCTGGTGACCCTGGGCGCCATCGGCCGCTCGACGTTAAAACTTCTGGCTCCGTTGGATTTGACTGTTCTGGCACATCATCCATCGCTCACGCCCGAGCAGGCGGCCGAGTTAAATGTCAAGCTCGTCAGCCTCGAAGAGCTGTTCCGGGAATGTGATGTGATCAGCTTGCACACACCGTGGCTGCCGGAGACCGAAGGAATGATTAACGGCAAGCTCATTGCTTCGATGAAAGAGGGGGCCACCCTGATCAACACAGCACGGGGTGCAATCATTGCGGAGGAGGAAATGATCGAGGTTCTTTCATCCCGCCCGGATCTTTCCGCGATTCTGGACGTCACCCATCCCGAGCCCCCGGCCGCCGACTCCCCGTTGCGAACCCTGCCCAACGTGATTTTGACACCGCACATCGCCGGCAGCACGGATGCCGAATGTGCGCGCATGGGCAAGTGGATGGTGGATGAATTGCGCCGATACCTGGAAGGGGCGCCGCTCCAGTATCTTGTCAAAAAGGAGACGCTCGCGAGAAAGGCCTGATTTATGATCCCCGGCCTCGTTTCCATCACGTTCAGAAAGCTTTCTCCGCAGGAAATTATTGCAGCCTGCCTGCAAACGGGGCTGCGCTGTATCGAATGGGGGGGAGATGTCCATGTCCCCCATGGCAATTTGAACGCTGCGGAAAAAGTCGGCGCGATGACCCGCGATGCCGGTCTTTCCGTGGCCGCATACGGTTCCTACTATCGCCTTGCAACAGATGATGGACTGGATTTCTCCAACATTGTGGAAACCGCTGCGGAACTAGGCGCTCCGGTGATCCGCGTCTGGGCGGGAACCCTCGGTTCCGCACAATGCTCTGCTTCCCAAAAGGCGGCCGTTGCTGCGGACGCCCTCCATTGCGCCGACCTCGCGGGAGCAAGGAATATCCGGATCGCTTACGAATTCCACGGGGGCACCCTTACGGATACCGCTCAATCGGCAATGGAGCTTCTCGAAGCGACCGCTCACCCATTCATCAAAACGCTCTGGCAGCCGTCGCACGGCCTGTCCTTGGATGAGTGCCTTTCGGGCCTGAAATTGCTAATGCCCCGTTTGGAGCATGTGCATGTGTTTCACTGGTGCGGCGAGCCCGCCGCTCGTTTCCCGCTGGCAGACGGATGGGAGCGTTGGAGCGCATATGTGGCCGAGTTGCGCCGCAACGAAAAAAACTGCCCATTGACTCTGGAGTTTGTCAAAGAGGATGCCCTTGCGTCTCTCCAAGCGGATGCGCAAACGCTTCGTACTCTTTGCACGCAATCTGAGGGGTAAACCCAGGCGGTAAAGGGAGAGCAACCCCGGGGTGAGCCGCTCAAAGCGGCTTATTGTTCGTTACGTGCGACTACTCATTTGAGCGGCTCGCAGACACCGAACAGGAAGATCTTCAAACTCTGGGCTCCCCGAGGCAACCCCGGAGATCTCCTATTGGACTTCACAGCCCAATGCTGGCTCCGCCGTCCACGACGAGGCAGCTTCCGGTTACGAACCGGGCTGCCGGGGAGGAAAGATATACCGAAGCATATGCAATGTCTTCGGGGGCTCCGAAGCAGTTAAGCGGCGTACGTCCCAAAACCTTCGCCTGCCGTTGGGGATCGGCAGCCATGGCCTGTTTTAACATCGGAGTTTCGATCCACCCCGGGGCGATGGCATTGACGCGGATACCCTTCGGCGACCATTCCGCCGCTAACGAGCGGGTCAGCCCCAGAAGCGCAGATTTCGCAGCCGAATACGCCGAGGCTTGGGGCAGCCCCATAATGGAACCCATGGATGCCATAAACAGGATGTGCCCACCGCGGCCGCTTGCAATCATCCTTGCGGCGACATGCCGGCTGAGGGCATGTGCTGCGGTCACGTGTACATTTATAATCTCGATAAAATCCGCCTCGGTCACATCGATCGTTGGACGCTTGAGGTGCTTGCCCGCGTTGTTGACAAGAGTGGTGATAGGCCCAGCCAACTCTTCGGCTCGGGTCACGATTGAGGGTGCCTCCTCCGTTCTGGTGATATCGGCTGGTAATGCAAATGCGGCAGGACCAAGCGCGGTAGCGGCTTCGGTCAGTTCATTGGCTCTGCGGCCGACGAGCACGACGCGGGCGCCATGGTTTACAAACGCTTTTGCGATGGCAAAGCCGATACCGGAGCTCCCTCCGGTGATGAGTGCGGTCTGGCCGCGCAGGTGAAAAGGTGTTTCGGTGTTGCTCATAATATTCCAAATTTGCAGAAGGCTTCCGTTGCGCTCATTCCACCCTCAATCGCCTTGCGTACGACTTTCTCACCGCGCGCTTTTTCCAGCGCCTTGGTGATCACCTCGGTTTCGAGCGCGCGAGGGATGATGACTATGCCATCGAGATCCCCGAAGACGAGGTCTCCTGGCTCGATCCAGACGCCGCCCACCTCGATCGCACAGCGGAAGTCCGCAACCTGGGTGCGCACCGCAGAATCCTGGCAGAATCGGCCGCGCGAGAAGACAGGCCAGTTTTGCTCCAGCATTTTAGGGGTATCACGGTGATATCCGTTGATAACAGCTCCGGCAGCTCCGCGCGTGCGTGCGGCAGCGGTTAGCAATTCCCCCCAATAGGCGCAACGCATCTCTCCCCCTGAGGCAATGTAGACTTCTCCGGGCCTGAGGTCATCCAGAGCCTCGGTAAGAAGACCGAACGGCTTTTTCTGCGGGCCGTAAACATCGATCATCAGCGCTGGCATGGCGCGGCCGGTTACCACCATCGACTCGCGGGCGGGCTGGATTTCCGCGGGCAGGATTTGGTGATAGCGCCCGAGGGAGTCCAGAATGTCTCCCACGACCGGCGTGTAGAGATCACGGCGCAGCAGTTCAAAAAGTTCCGCATCGTTGTTCCATTCCGTTGCAGTGTTTGTCATTTGGCGAGGTTCTTTTGAAAGTTTACGTGAACAGGGTGGGGCGAGGGGCTGTGGCCTTTGTCGCGGCCCGCATAGACGGCGACATAACAGACACGATAGCCCGGGGCGGCTGTCACGGTATGATAGCCATTGGGCATCAAGTGCAGGCTGCTGTCGCGAATCATGAACGCGTGATCGCCGCCGACTTCGCCGCCGAAAGATGCGCAGAAACCGAAGCCATGGGCGGGCTCGGTCCGGTAGTAATACATTTCCTCCTGGAAGAGATTGCCCGGCACATCCTCGTGTTTGTGCGGAGGATAGGTAGCCCAGGACCCATCGGCAACAGTCACTTCGGCGAACCAAAGACGCTCGCTTGGCTGCTTGTCGGTAATGAGATGGTGATAATGGCGCTCCGTATTGC
Organism: uncultured Spartobacteria bacterium; assembly: GCA_903933715.1. Classification (GTDB taxonomy): domain Bacteria; phylum Verrucomicrobiota; class Verrucomicrobiia; order Chthoniobacterales; family Chthoniobacteraceae; genus UBA695. Next base: position 46,911 of record CAIZLD010000067.1, on the reverse strand, counting down.
CTTCCCCCCATTGCCCGTTGGTGACGGTCTCGGGAGTGATCGCGTAGGGTTCAATCGGCGTGGCGCTCGGGCAGGATCCGATGGCCATTTCCATCCGGGTATGGGCGGTGATGACAACGTTCGATCCGCATCCGGCATACGCGCCGGAGGGTGGCGCGTCAAAAACACTCTTTCGTCCGCCAAGATTCGCAAATTCGGCGTCCCCGATACGGATTGAAGCCGTGCCGGAGAGGATATCCATGCCGTATTCCCGGTCCCCTGTGGAGAAGGTGTGGGTCTCCCCGGCCTCGAGAACAAGCATCGAGAAATCAATAATCTCGCAGGAGTTCCGCGCAGGGCGGTTGATCCCGTGCGCAAGAGGCACGGGCTGGAAATAATCACTCGCGGGAGCTGAAAGCTGACTGGGTTCAAACACCCCGATGGAATGGAGATCGGCCAGCAGACGCCAGAGCATCCCCTGGGAATAGGTTCGCTCGCCCATTGCCGAGAGTTTGTGCGTTTCCCAGCTGCCGCAACCGGCAGGAAGCTGGGAACCCTGGAGCACGCCGTCTTTGTCAATCCATGTCTGGAGCTCGTTCCAACCCCGCACAATGGGGCCCAACACTCCTTTATCGAGCAACCCATGAGCCAGTCCGGAGGCCAGACCCGCAAGGATCATGGTTGTCCCGCTCGTTTCAAGGTGCGCATCCGGGTTTTCCGGTACAATGCGCCACAGCCCCGAGGAATGCTGGTAACGCAACAGGCAGGCTGCAAGCATGCGAAACGAGGTGAATACCTCTTCCCATCCCGGCAATGATCGCGGGCAGAGCCGGAGTACATCAGCCATTGCAAGTATCACCCACCCGTTCCCGCGAGCCCAGAACGCCATCGAGCGCTCTCCGGTGCAGGGATCGCCATCGTGGAAGAAAGCTCCGGTCGTGGGGTCTTGAAGCAACCGTGCGTGCGCCAGAGCTTGCTCAATGGCGGCTTCGGCATAGCGAACCTCGCCCGTAATTGCATAACCCTCGGCCAGCACGCTGGAACTGTAAAAGAGCGTATCCACCCACGCGGTTCGCCGTGTATACTCGCCTGATCCGTGGGCAAATGCGCCGCCGTGAAGCCGGAGTGCCTGACGCAGAAGCCCGTCGCACACGGAACGGGTGGCTTCAATCAACCGGGCATCGGGCCGGGCGCGATGGAGAGCCGCAAAAGCGAGGGGACCACCCCAGTTACCGCAATACGTGCCGATAACGTGCCCCACTGTGCCGTCCCTGGTATGAATATACCCTTCCTCTGACTGCTCCAGATACCCGCCGCAGTGGTGATGTTCAAACCAGCGCTGCGCCCAGTCGATCAAATTCTCGTCTCCGAACGCCTGGCCTGCGCGCGCCATACCATAAGGCACGATCACATCCTCCCAACCGGTATTAAAAGAATGTGGGTCAGAGTTGAGAGACCGCCGACGAAAAGCCTGAAGGGATCGATTATTCATACTAAGCAGCCTCCCCGAAACCGAGGGGAAAATAAATGGACTATTTGCCAAATTATTTGCACTATCCACCGCGTTGGTCATTTCGACATGAATTCATTCCCTTTCGATCGGCTGGTCCTGAACGCCCCACCAAGATATTACTTATGCCCCCGCGATTGGAGCTGTGACCTGCGCATTCCAGATCACGATCTATGGGTTGTTTTATCTGGGCGCGGGGAAATCCGGATCGATGGAACACCGTTGCCGGTCTGCGCCCCGCAAGCCATCCTCCTGCGCCCCGGCAACCATGTTCTGGGGCGCCATGATCCGGCAATGCCACTCGAAGTTTTCGCATTGCACTTTACACCTTTCCGAAGAGTGAAAGACCCCTCGTGGCACACCCACCTCCAAGCGATACCGCTTGGCGTGGAGGCGGAATTTTTCCGGATGGCATGCCAGCGGCTTGTTGCTGAATACGCCCGCGCGGACGAAGTGGGAAATCAGGCCGCGGAAACGCTGGCATTGGCGCTCCTCCATGCCGTCTGGCGGCGTGCGGAGGCTCCGACGGAAGCGCCACATGCCGACCGGCTGGAGACATTGCTGCGGGAAATCCGGCATCAACCTGAAAAGCCGTGGGATGTTGCAACTCTTGCGCGGCGTGTCGGCTTGGGAGCCACACGGCTGAACGAGGCATTCCGGGCTCGAACAGGGTATTCTCCCGCTGCATGGATCATCCGCTGCCGCCTTGCCCGAGCCGAGTGGTTGCTGCGCGAGACCGATCTCAAGCTCGCCTCGATAGCCGAAGCCTGCGGCTACAGCGATGTCTATTTTTTCTGCCGCCAGTTCCGCCGGTTTTTGGGGGAGTCCCCGGGGAAATGGCGGCAGAAATACAGGCATGCGCCGCCGAAGAGGATGGCGTGCAAATCCCGTGACGACACTACCTAATGTCCTGTATCTCGGTTTTTTTCGGAAGAAGATAATCCGCAGATTGCGCAGATGAACGCAGATTTATGCTGATATAATCGGCGAAAATCTAGGCAAGGTGGAACACCTCGCGTAACGGGGCGCTTACCGGGCTTCCATCGGCATGGGAAGGCATCAGCTCGGCCATATATTTCCACCATTCCCGGCATACTTCCGTTTCGGCAATGGCCGCCCATTGCTCCTCCGATGCGATCTCCGCGTAGCCAAAGAGTTGACGCGTTTGCGGATGGAGGAAAATGGAGTAGTTGGAAACTCCGTGTTCCGAAAGGGTTCGGGCCAGTTGCGGCCAAATGGGGTTGTGCCTGCGCTCGTATTCGAGCTCAAACCCTGGATGGACTTGCATGCAAAAACCTTTGCGCATTTTAACAGGAGGAAGTGCGGGACTTCTGTTTCACGTATTGCAATAGATCCAGCACCGTTTCAGGATCGGTTTCATAAGGTATTACACCCGTTCCGATGCAAGCGTTCTCCCGTCCGGCGGCCAAGGCCCAAACACGGTCCGCTTCCTGGCGGATTTCTTTGGGGTCGCCACGAGCGATAATGCCCGGAACCATGTTCACCCGAACCATCACTTCCGGCCATTGTGCCATCCGGTGCATGAAGGCATTCTGGTCGGTCTCGGAAGGACAGATGACGTATCCCGGCCGGGTCTCCATCAGATAATCCAGGATCGGGAGGGTGTTGCCGCCAATGATGCAGGAAATGTTTTCACCCAAAATCTCCCCGGCTTCCTGTAAAAGCCGCTTGAGTGCAGGCAGCGCAATATCCCGGAACATTTCCGGCGAAAGCAACGGCGGCGTGGCGGCGGATTCAAAGGTGGTGACGCCGATTCCAGCCGCGTGGATCGCTTTCACAAAAGCGACCTGACCTTCGACAAGGAATGAGAGCGCGGCGGCCACGTCGTCCGGCGCGGTCATGCAATCGCACAACAGGTTTTCGAAACCCACCAGGTTGCTCGCCAGCGAAAACGGTCCACTCACCGGGATTTTCACATTGGCGCCCGGCAACAAGGCGGTTAATGCGCGCGCCGCTTTGATGACGAGGGGAATTCGCCCGTCTGCTGCCGGATTGAGCGGATTGAGCTCCGGAATGTCCGATGTTGCGGAGCAGGGATGCACGGTGATGGAAGGGATGCCCGCTCCTGCCGGTTGGGGGATGATCGCGCCGTATGCCTCCGCTTCGACATTATACACATCGATCCCGACCAAAATGGGGGAATGCGCATAACGGCGGTATGCCTCGGCATGCGCTTCGATCATCAATTCCTTGCTGCGCGAAGCTTCCCACGGGGTGACTCCAATCAGCCGGGCTGCGTATTCGTAGATTGCAGGTGAAACGCGCATTGACAGACCCTTTTACTGATCCACGGCCAGTGAATAGCGAATCGTTTCGGTCGGCTCGACCAGATCGATGCGGAGCAACCCGCAGAGGCCGCGGCGGTTTTCAAAACCGTAGGGAATATCCAGCCATTTATCCATCGTAGCGGCGATGCGGATGACGATCTGCTCTTTCCCAAGAGTGAGAAGTATTTTGGTTTCCTTCCCCTCTTTTTCCACGCTGACGCGGGTGCGGCTGCCCGTGCCCGCGTCGAGAAGATAGGGAATGAGAAGTGTTTTATAGCCGTTAAGACCAGGGGTGGATTCCTCGACGTGAATGCCTTCCTTATCGGTGGTCACCGAAAGGCGGTAAAGCCACGCGTCACGCGCAACGAGGTCCGTCACGTCGCCGTGCGCACGAGCCCGAAGCGAGATTCCATTGCGGCCCGGGATCGATTCGATAGGCCCGTCCAGCCGAAGATCCTGCTGCCCTATAACCCGGATATCCGAGCGGCCCGGCAGCTTGCGCAACGCCATGCCAATATTGAACAGCTTGTTTTCCTGCAAGTGTTTGACGCTGGAAACCGCCTGAAGATAGCGCCCGGGACCGAAACTCAAATCGACAAGGCCAAAGGCATCATACCCCTGAGCCGGCCATGCGTTGACCTGTGCACTGTAACGCCCATAATGGGTAAATGCCCGATATACTGGATCGTTTTCGACGAAAACGGCGGGTTTCCTATCAGATGCATCGGTTAGCGGGGTTCCGGAAAAGCCTCGTTCGACCGCATTTGCCAGGAAGCCCAAGGCCATGTTCGCGTAACAACCCTCAAGGGAGTAGGTTTCAAATCCAACACGCCATTCCGGCGGCAGGAGGTTTTCGACTGCGGAATAGGGGCGATCCTTTGGAAACCAGCGAATAAACGAAGCGAGGGCAAGGCGCGACGCCTTTTCGGCAGCCGCGGTCAAGGCCGGGTCACTCTTGCGGAAATAATCCGCAGCCAATGTGAAAAAGCAAATCTCGTTGCTGACGGTCCAGCTCTGCGCGGTGCTGCGATAGGCCGATCCCTGTGAACCGTCTGACAACTGCACGTTCAGACTGCGCCGAAGCCCGTTTACCAGCAGCTTCTGGAGGGATTCGCGCCAGGGACCGTCGTATCCTTCGGCGAGAATCTCCGCCAATTGATAGCGGGTAAAAAGGTCATAGGAGTTGGGAAGTCCGGGTTCGGCATAGAACCCGCGATCCACTTGGCAGAGCAGCTTGAAAAATTCCCCCAGCCACTGGTCGAAGCGCTCCCGCGATGTATCCGAAAGCCCCTCTTTCATGCGGATCCATTCGCCGTTGAGCCAGAAAGCAGACCAGTTTCCCGGAGGCGCGGAAAGAAACGGGCTTGGGACGCGGATGGCAGAAATTCGGGTTGCCATCGAATCCATTCCCGGGTATCCCGCCTGCTTTAGTATTCTGTAGGTCTTGAGGATGGCAGACCAAAAGAAGTCGCGGTGATTTACGAAGTTGCACGTGCCGACAGCGCGGGTAATGCCACTCAGGTTGGGTTTCAATTCCGGATCGGCCACATGGGTTAACGCGGCATCCAGTCCACGATAGGCATTGGCAAAATGACGCTCGCGCTCCTCGCCCGTGCTGCGCAATGCCAGGACGGCCTGGCTATAAGCGTGATAAGGCGTGCCATATTGGGCTGATTCCCCATAGATGGAGTCAAACATCTCTCCGGAAGCCTGCAAATTCGGCTCGTGGCTGAGCACGCCGTTGCGCAAGACGTCAATGGCTGTGCAATTGGGCGCCAATGGCGGAACTGCCGTTGATGGTTTTTTTACCGGCGCGGGGTCGGCCTTGTCGTTTTGCTTTTTAAGGAGATTCTTTTCCATAAGGACTTTCTCAATCTGCGGCCAATCCCGGTTGGCGAGCCGGTTATCGACTTCGTTGGCGAAGGTCATTCGGTTGTTGCCGAAGTCCGGCTGCATGACGTCGCGCTTTGAAGGCTTGTTCGTCAACACGAACACGTCATCGAAAAGGAACGCCCCCTCAGCGGATTTGTTTCGGCCGACTTCAATACGTTTGAGGCCCGAGAATATCTGCTCAATATTCTGTTTGAAATCGGTCTTCAGTTTTCTGGTCGTATAAGTGTCCTGGGCAATCAGCATCCATTGCCCCTTAGGATGACACCCCGGCCTTTGGGGGGCCATCCAGAATTCCGCCGGTTTGTTTTCAGGAAAAACCACCCGCGTCTTATTCCAACCTTTGACGAGTTTGTAGTCGGTGGCCTTCCATTCCAGTTCGTTTATTTTGTAACGAGCTTTTCCCTCGCCATCCACGGAGAGCGCCAGCTTGTTCCCCTTGGCATCTACCAGTTGCACATAACCGGCATCGGCGCGCTTGCCCGCTTCGGGATCATGGAACCAGGAGAACTCTGTGGTTACATCCTGCATTTCTGTCGGGAATGTGCGTGTCACGGAGACTTCGGCCGGTGCATTATTGGGCAGCACGAGATAGCGCTGGCCTCCCGTGGCCCCTTTGCCGGTTTCCAGAGATGCTCCAGCGGCGTCCAAATTCGCCCAGCCAAGTTGCTCGATGCAGGCTTTGGGGTCGAGCGGGTATTCAAACGTGGCGCTATAGAGAGTAGCGTCAGCAATGAGGGTATAATTCCGGATGAGCCGTAAATCATCGAAATAAACCGCGGTTCCCCCGGCGGCGCCGGTGCGGCCGATCGAAAGCTCCGAGAGCGCCTCGCGTTTCGGGATCACCAGCGGCGAGCCGTCCGCTTGAGCAACCCAGTCCATATTAAACCGCAGATAGGCGTTCCCTTCGGAATCGAACAACACCGCAAGTTCATTCCATTTTTCAAGAAATTCCGGGCGGAATTTGGTATTGGTGGGGACCCAATCGCCCTTCTCGGTCTGATAGAGCAATTTGCCTTCTTCGTCTCCCCGCAACCGGAGAAATGATTTGCCATCCGCTGAGCGCAGTTCAGCAAACGAATCCCCTCCCCCTTTCGCTTCCATGTACCAGGCCAACTGAACGGTCTGGCCGCGAAGGGATTGGCGGTCCAAAGTCCGGGTGATAGCCGCAGGTTTTTCTGAGGATGGTAATTTTAGACTTTGCTTGCCGCTATAGGAAATTTGCGCGTCCAGGCTCAATGCTTCCCCATCGCCTTTCCACGTATCCCGCATTTCTCCCAGGGAGGCATACTCGAAGTTTTCGGCCAGCTTGTCATTGGGATTGATCCAAATGGCATCAAAAAGAACGTTCCCCCTCTCCGAGCGGGCTCCAGCCTTTCCGATTTCCAATGCCGTCAACCCGCCTCCAGCCGGGAACGTCAGCCGTTTTCCGTCCGCGGCTGCAAATTCTTTGCCTAGTCGCACATAAACAAATTGGGAGTCCTCGCCGTATACAATTTGCACGGCATTCCACGCCTGCTTGAGCTTAAGGGAGGTTTGGACCGGCTTCTCACCGGGACGCGAAATACTCAGTGTGCCATTCTTGGTGGCGGTAAGGGTCAGCTTCGGCGCATTGGCAAATTCTATGGCAAGGAAAGCGCCACTCGAATCGTAACCCTCGCCGGGCAGATGGAACCAGTGGGTGGTTAGAGTCACCCCCTTGAGCCCTTCCGAAGCGATCACTTTCCGCAACGAATTAGGAACATCTTTTCCGGGGAAAAGCATGGAGGCGCCGCCCTGAAGGAAATGGCGGCCGCGCACGATCTGTGCCGTCCGTTTGCCTCCCCGCTCCCATTTCATCACTGCCAGCTTGTCGTCTTCATAATTGAACGCATCCTGCGGTGCATAAGAGGTGCTGGGGTCGTCAAACACGCGGACTTGCTGGGTTGGCCTATCCGGATCGGTGGTCAACCGGGGCTCTACGCGTCCAAAAACCACGGGAGCGAATTCGCTGGCGTATGCTTTGCCGGGATAAATATAGCTGTTGCTCACAACCGCTTTGGTCCAGCAGGGCGGGTCTTGCTGATAATTGGTGCGGATGTGAATATTCCCATTGTAACGGAAATCCCAAGACTCGCCGAAAGCCAATGCCGGGACGAAATACATTCCCATTCCGGGCACGTAATCGCCGTATTGCAATCCGCCGTAGCCGTTTTGCCATCCCCATGCCGCAAAGCCGGATGCAGGCAGGCGGTTCCCCATCAAATCCAGAACCTCGCCCGCGGCAAAATCGGTGTGCTCCGTGCGTCGCCACATCATACAACTCAGCGCGACATGGCTGCCATAGGGCATCACCGCTTTTCCGTCTTTATATAGGAGAACCTTGACGTGCGGGCTGGAGCCACGGGAGTAGTATCTTGTATCCGTGACATGATTGATAATGTGCTTTTTAACGGCGCCGGGGCCGCGTGGGTACACTTCAAGCCCCGTCGAAATATCAACCGGTATCGGCCGAACGCCTTCCACGGCTTCGAAGGTATCCATGAAGCGCTTGAACAAGCTCTCCGGGTTAATCAGCAGCCGGTTTGCAAGGCGGGTGGCGGGACGGGTGACATTCGGATCGGGATCATAGTCTTCCCCGGGCTGAAAGCCGCGCGCAGATTCCACGGTGTCTAGAAGGTTCACGGGATTGAGCACATACTGGAAAGTCCTTCCCTGGTAAGTGCCATCTTCTTTGACCCCGCAATGCCGCTCTTTATCCTCCCCCGGGAGCTTATAGGTGACGCCCAATCCGCCGCCACAAACAGACGCCGGGACACACAGGCCATCGCTCCCGTAGACATAAAAATCGATGGTCATCGTGCGGTCGGCGGAAGCACCGCCGCTAAAATCCCGGACCACGGCGGGAGAATCTTTTGTGATTGGCTGATCCGGATTCCCGGCGGAGCCTGCGGACGCGGGATGCGAAGCGAAAAGTAATCCCGCGCAGGCCAATAAAATGAGATTTGGATTCATATTAATACTTATTTAATAGTTACTTGAATTAAGGCTCGCCCAACTCCACTTCCACGTTGTTGCAGGGCTGCAGGCTGGCTGCAGGAATCGTATTTCCTTCGATTTGTTTCCCATTGAGAACCAACCTGCTCACGCCACGGCTTACATGGTTGGGATTGCTTACTTTGATCTGCACTTCGGTCCCCCGGAAGCGCCGGGTCACCGTGAATCCATCCCATTCGGGCGGGATTACGGGATCGATGATCAGCCCGTCATAGTCCGGCCGTACCCCAAGGATATATTGGCTCATCGCTACGAATGCCCACGCCGCTGTCCCCGTGAGCCAGGAATTGCGCGCCCGCCCGAACTTGGATGGATGCTCCCGTCCGGTGATGAACTGGGCATACACGTACGGTTCCATCGTATAGACTTCCGCCGAGTCGTTTTTGGCGGCTGGCAAAAATGATTTGTAATACTTGAATGCGCGGTCGCCTCGGCCGAGCATCGCTTCGGCAACAATGGCCCAAGTATTGGCATGGCAGAAAATGCCCCCGTTTTCCTTCAACCCTGCCGGGAACGTCGTAATGGCCCCAATCTCGTCGTCTGCATCGCGGAATGCGGGGGCGCTTTTGACGATCCCGTGCTCGGTGGCAAGATGCTCATGCAAACTGTCCATGGCACGGATTCCCTGTTCCGGTGTGGCGACTCCGGACAGCACAGCCCAGCTTTGGGTGTTGATGAAGATTTTTGTCTGGGCGCTCTCGGCTCCGCCCAGCTTGCGGCCGCTGTCAAGATAGCCCCGCAAAAACCATTCCCCATCCCAGGCCTGGGTGGCCAGAGCGTTTGCAATCACCGCGCGCCATTCGCAGAAAATAGCCTCATCCTCCCCGCGCTCCAACTTCCGGCAAAGCGTGATCATTTCGCTGAGGGCCAAATGAAAGAGCATGGTGCTCCATACACTTTCCCCCTGACCCCGCAGATTGATCGTGTCGTTCCAATCCGCCATCATCCCAAGCAGCAGACCATGGGGGCCGCGCTTGGACCACGAAAACTCCAGGGTTTTCTTAAGGTGATCATAGACGCTGGCTTTCCCGCTGTCGGCAAACTCGAGGATTTCATCAAGAAAAGCCATGTCGCCGGTTTCACGGATGTAGGCGGGAACAGACAGCAGGAGCCACAAATGGTCGTCGGACCAGACCGCAGAATCTGCCGGAATGTTATGCGCTCCCTGCTTCCATGAAAGAGGCTGGATTTGATGCATCGCCGAGCCGTCGGAAAGCTGGCCCCGGATGAGTTCCACCAGCCGCGTCCGCACCTGGTCAGGCAGCACATGGATGACGGCCAGGAGATCCTGATTGGAATCACGGAAGCCCAAGCCGTCGCGCCCTCCCGCCTCAATAAATGAAGCAGCCCGCGACCAGTTAAAAGTTGTGTGGCATTGGTATTGAGTCCACACCTGCATCATGGCGTTGGTTTGAGCATCCGGCACGCTGCATTGCCAGGCGCCAAGACGGGCGTTCCAGTAATCCTGAACTTTTGCGAACTCTTTCCCGACCTCTTCGGGATTGCTGTAGCGTTCGCGGCAGTCGCGCCCCTCTTTGGCGGCATCTCCGATTCCCACCATATACACCACCCGCACCTTCTCACCGGGCTGAAGCTTTATCCGGTTATGCAGGGCAGCACAGGGATTTCCCCCGACGGCAATCGAGCCGTTGCACGCTCCCCGCTCTACTGCCAGCGGATTGCCTTCGTCGCGATAAGGTCCCACAAAGGCATCGCGATCTGTCTCAAACCCCTCGACGGGCAGGGTGCTCGCGAAAAACGCCTTCGGTTCACGCATATCCCAAAGCCGGATCGAATAATCAACGATCCCGTCCACACACCCCATGCGGCATGTGTAAAGAATGTACTGGAAATCGAGCGTATCACGAAATGATTCCCAAAAACACCACTCGGCATAGCCAAAGAGGGATAACTCCCGCGGCTGATCGCCACAGTTCGTGATGTCCATCTGCCAGAATTCCATTGCCTTGTCGATCGGCACAAACACTTTCAGGTCTGTGCGGATGGAACGGTATTCACTCTGAAACGTGCTGTAGCCCAATCCGTGGCGGCAAACCGACTTGTATTGGTCGAGTTTTTTGCCGACGGGCTGCCAGCTTGCGGACCAATAGTCCCCATCCGCCTCATCCCGTAAATAAATGTACCGGCCCGGCCGGTCCATCGGCACACCATTGAACCGGAAACGAAGCAGCCGTCCACTTTTGGGGGATTGATAGAAGCTGTAACCGGCAGCATTATTCGAAATAATGGCGCAATATTTGGATGTCCCCAGATAATTGATCCACGACATCGGCGTGTCTGGCCGTTCAATTACGTATTCTTTATTAGTTTCGTCAAAGTAACCGTATTTACTCATATTAATATTTTTTAGAAAATTTTACACTGCCGCTTCGTTCTCGGTGCTGGAGGGTTCAAGCCGCCTTTTCCAGTTTCCGTTTCATTTTTTCGAAGTCCCCCTTATTGAGGGGAAACCACATCGGAACGGATGTCAAAAGAGGAGAGAACACTCGGAATTGTGAGCATGAATCATTAAACAGGGGAAATGGGGGAAATTCAGGATAGGCAGCTTCCCTTCAAACGCCTTGGTTTGCACCCACTTTATGGTGCGAAGTTGTTTCTTCCAATTATGTTTCTGTTTCAGTGGCCGTTTCGTAGTAAAAACGGGCACCCCGCCTCGCTCTCCCCTAAAATCGCCAATGGAGCATGGTGGCGAGAATCCCCTTCCCTTTTCGCCTCTTGTCTCAAGGCTCCGCCACATTCACGCCAACACCGTGATCATAGACCAATTCGCCGCCAAGGCGGGCGGTTTGATAAACAAAGAAACACAAGAGAAGCGCTGCTGCCGCGGTAAACGACCGCAACGTATAATGAATTCTTGGGCGGCAGAGCCAGGCGAAGGGCTTTCTTTTGCGGGCTGTGGGGTGAGCGGAGGTGTTCCCGACCGCTGCCATTACGGCAAGCATCGCCGTAATGGCAGCGGCAATTTCGGTTTGCTCCGCCCACTCTTGATGATCCTCGACCAGTTGGTTAATATTGCCCACAAGCTTGCCAAGTGCCTCCCGGGAGTCCTCTCCGGTTTCGCCTGCGACAAATGCCCCCGCGGCCCCCATAATAAGCAAAGCCGCGGATATCCATACCAGATTCCAGCGGTTCACAAATGCGGAGGCGACGGCAACGCCCGCTCCCATCAGCAGCAGAACAATGGGGAAATGGACTACGGCAGGATGTAGCGGGTCAGGCATTGAGAAGATAACCATATCGCATTTCCCGTTACGAGTGAGACGAGGTCATTCAATTTTTAACCAATTATCGCGCGGATTTCCGCAGACCGGGCATTTCTTGGCTGGAAGCTTTGTATCCGTGTTCCCGCAAACCGGGCATACGAAGTAGCCGATCTTGGCGTTTTTGCCGAGATTGTTCAGAGCGTTTTTGTAAAGTTTTGCATGCTCGGCTTCGGCAAGTCTGGCAAAGTTAAACGAACGCACCGCAGCTTCGGCGTTGGCTTCCTTCGCCTTTTTAATGAATTCCGGATACATCGTAACACTTTCGTAAGTCTCTCCTTTTAGCGAGGCTTCGAGATTCTGCCGCGTCGTGCCAACCTTCACCTTCTCGGGCGTGAATGCAGGCGCTTTACCGCCGAGTTTTTCGATGGCTTCTTTATGGGCATCCCGATGAGCCTGCTCCGAGCGGGATGCGGCACGGAAGAGCTTGCCAATTTGTGCGAACCCCTCTTCGTCGGCTTTCTTTGCAAAAATCGCGTAGCGTTTGTGCGCATTCGCCTCATCTTGATAGGCCTCATTGAGATTCTTGAGGGTTTCCGTGGGCTTCGTGGTCCCCTGCGCGTTAACCAGCGCTAAACATCCCAGCACGGCGATCAAAAGATAGGCTTTCACATTATAAAATTCGAAAAAGCCAATGACGGTGACCCCCTGTGGATGGCACCCGGCTTATCCGTATCGCTCCGGTTTTGAGATTTCCTCTTTGGCGGTGGCCTTTGTATTTGGTGTGGTGCATTGCACCCTTTATCCGGGGTGTTCGGAGGCGTCCGCCCCGTCGTTAGCCGCACCCTCCTTCCGCGTGTACCACGCGGCGCGGCTCAGCGGCACCTTGGCCGCGCCACCCCGGTCAAGTTTGGCCAGCAGCATCTGGTAAACTGCCAGGCACCCGAGATTGAATTTGTGGACCGAACCCGCCATGTACAGCCGCCATGTGCGATAAACCGGCTCGCTCACAAACTTCAGCGCCTCATCATGCTGCGTTTCCAGTCGCGAGACCCAATGCCGGAGCGTCAGCGCGTAGTGCTCCCGGAGGTTTTCGACATCCCTGATTTCAAAACCCGCGGCCTCGGCTGGGGTGAGCATCTCCGGCAGCGGGAAGAGATCGCCATCCGGGAAAACATATTCGTCGATGAAGGAAGCCCCTTGATTGAGATCTGGCACGGCTCCCGTGCCGATGCCGTGGTTTAAGAAAACGCCTCCCGGCTTGAGCAGCCGGTGCACGGCACCGAAGTAGAGGGGCAGATTCTTGCGCCCGACATGCTCCACCATGCCGACGCTTACGACGGCGTCATATTCTTCCCGCCCCTCAATCGCCCGATAATCCTGAAGCAAAACCTCCACGCGGTCCTGCAAGCCTAATTCGCACACGCGCTTCTGTACATATTCCGCCTGTCGTTCGCTCAGCGTAACGCCCTTGGCTTGAACCCCATAGCGGGAGGCCGCGTGAAGGATCAACCCGCCCCAGCCGCACCCGATATCTAGCAACCGCTGGCCGGGTCGGAGATCGAGTTTGCGAGCGATGGTATCCAGTTTGTGAAGCTGGGCGCTTTCCAAGTCGTCGGCCGGATTCTGAAAATATGCGCACGAATAGATTTTCCTGGAGTCTAACCACAGGGCGTAGAAATCGTTGGAGAGGTCATAGTGAAACTGAATGGCAGCTTGGTCGCGCGAAGGGGAATGTTGTTCGTGATCGAGAGCAGCCCGGCGTTCCCTGACCGCTTCCACGTCGGCGGGCAGGGATGGCAACTGCCGCAGGAGGTGCGCCACTTTGAGTTTTTTTGACCATCCTTCGGTTTGGGTGCGAATGATGTCACCAAGTTCAAAGGCGGCCTCCATATCGCCTAAAACGTCGAAGTCGTTTTGCAGATAGGCTTCCCCGAGAGCCAATTCTGAGTTACCCAGAAGCATTGCCCTCAACGATCCGGGGTGATTGAGGACAAGTGTCGTCACAAAGGATTCGGCGGCATTATCGGGCCAATACGAACCGTCCCACAGTCGAATGCGGAGACGTCTCAATGGTACGGAACCAACGAGTTCATTCAGGATCCGAACGGTAAATTCCCTAGCCAGAGCCACAGATTTCGAAGTCGAAGCCATAGTCTTGCAGGATTTATCGAATAGAAATGGACAATGGGTTGTAGGCGGTAAACGCCGCACCGGAAAATTTCGTGTTCGGCCAATTACAACAAGCTGGCCGGGGCCGTGCATCCGATTTGTTGAAGGCGCCGTTTGCCCGGGCTCAAAGGCAACCGCTCCGAAGGAAACGGTAAAGAGAGGTAAAAAGAATAAAGGGGTCAGTCCTTTTCATTGACGCATTTATATTTTGGCGGGTGAGCCGAGCCTCTCCTATCGACCTCGACCCAACGAAAAGCTGGAACTTTTCAAAGATTTCCAGATTTCTTTGCCATCTCCGAATGCTCTGGCATAGTAGCGACCTGATTGATTGTGGACTAAACTCTGAAGCTTGTTTTTTCCACGTTGTCGTTTTTTGCACTCAGCCATTTTATTGGCTATTTGGGCCTATAGCTCAGCGGTTAGAGCAGGGGACTCATAATCCCTTGGTCCTCGGTTCGAATCCGAGTGGGCCCACTTCTTAGAGCGGTTTTGACTTTGTTTTTACACGCTGCGGGAAGTCCGAGTGGGTGTCGGTAATGGCTCTTTACGCGACTCAATTGAACGCCGTTAACTTTTTCCCCGGAACCCCAGCAACCGCAGGCCGTTAAGGCATACCAGCACCGTACTCCCCTCGTGCCCGATCACGCCCAGAGGAAGCGCCAGGTTAAAACCGAGCGCCGAAATCAGCAGCACGAAGATGACCGCAAGCGCGAAGGTCAGGTTTTGCCAAATCACGCGCTTCGCCTGGCGCGCTACGGCAATGGCAAACGGGACGTTTTGCAGATCGTTGCTCATCAGCACAATATCGGCCGTTTCCATCGCCACATCGGTCCCGGCGGCTCCCATAGCAATCCCGATATCCGCCAGCGCCAGCGCCGGAGCGTCGTTGACGCCGTCGCCGACCATCGCGACCGGCCCGATCTGCTTGAGCTCGCGGATCACGCGCACCTTGTCCTCCGGCAGCAAGTCGGCGTAAACGGCATCCACCCCTGCCTGCGCGCCAATCGCTGACGCAACCAGGTGATTATCGCCGGTGAGCATGACAACCCGTTTGATCCCCATTTTTTTGAGATGCGCGACCACGCGGGAAGCACTCACACGCGGAATATCCGCCACCGCCAGCGCACCCAAAACCACCCCGTTGCCGGTTCGATCGAGTTCCCCCAGCAACACGCACGTTTTGCCTTCGTTTTGGAGAAGCTCCATGGCACGCACGGTCTCTTCGCAGTTCCGGATGCTCAAATCTTTGAAATAACGAGGGCTGCCCACGACCAGGTCGCGTCCATTGACGATGCCATGGGCGCCGTGGCCGGAAACCGATTGAAACGCGGTGCAGTTGGGCAGTTCCAGGCCGCGCCGCTCGGCTTCGTCAACAATGGCGCAGGCCAGCGGATGCTCCGATTTGGCTTCCACTGCGGCGGCGAGCGTCAGCAGTTCGAGAGCCTCGCTTTGGGGATTCTCCACGAAACGGGCGGACACTCCGTCTACGATGGTGTCGGTGATGTGCGGTTTGCCCTCAGTGAGGGTGCCGGTTTTATCGAAAGCGACGACTTCCACCTTGGCGGCTTGTTCCAGATAAGCGCCGCCTTTGAAGAGTACGCCGCGACGTGCCGCCCCCCCGATTGCGGAAAGAATGGAAGCGGGGGTGCTGATAATGAGCGCGCAGGGAGATGCCACCACCATCACCGTCATGGCGCGATAGAAAATCTGGTCAAACGGGAGGTGCTCGATAAATCCGGGGAACAAATGAGGCAGCGCAGACGGCCCAAAAATCAGTGACAGCGTGAAGGCGATCACCCCGCAGGCATACCATTGTTCGGCGCGATCGAGGAAACGTTGAGTCCCGGCTTTTTCAGTCTGCGCTTCCTCCACCATGAGGATCAATTTTTCAATCGTGGAATCCTTCGCCAGCTTAAGAACGCGGATTTCCAGCCCGCCGCTCTGGTTCAAGGTTCCCGCAAACACCGTGTCGCCCACTTTTTTGTGAACCGGCATCGACTCGCCGGTAACTGACGATTGATCGATGGCGCTGGAGCCTTCGACAATTTCGCTGTCGAGCGGGATCGCCTCGCCGGGCCGCACGAGCACGATGTCGCCGATCACCAATTCCCCGACTGGCAGGCAAATCGTGTGAGCGCCGCGCCGCGTGAGCGCTTTTTCGGGCCGCAATTTCATGAGCGAACTGATCGCCTTGCGGGTGCGGTCGATGGCGTAATCCTGAAGGACGTTGGAAAGTGAAAAGAGGAAAAGCAGCGTGGCTCCTTCAAATGGCGCGCCGACATACGCAGCCCCGAGAGCAGCGAGCACCATGAGCAAATCGACGTCGATGGTCCACTGCCTCAACGACTGGATGCTGGCTTGGACTCCGTAAACCCCGCCGCAAAAATAGGCCAGGATATAGAAGAAAATAGAAGCCGACGTGCCGGTTCCCGCAGCCCAGCCCGCCACGGCGAAAAGGAGGCACGATATCGTGGCGGCGGCTTCGAGCCGTTCGTTGCGCACCCATTCCTCCGGCTTCACCAGCGAGGCCGCCTTCACCGGCGCCCCCGTGGCGTGAACTTTCTCGACCACCTGCTCGGACGTCAGGAGTGCCTCGTCATATGTCACCGCCATCGTTCCGCCAATGAAGGTTGCCCGGGCACGCAACACGCCGGGAATCGCCTCCGCCTTGCGTTCCAGGTGAAGGGCGCAGGCTTCGCAAGCCCGCCCTTTGAGGCGCATCAGGCATTTTTCAAAATGCCCGTCCAGCTTCGGAGCAAAATGGGCCACTTCTTCACGCAACGATTCCTCGGTGATGATCGAAGGATCGAACTCGATCGTCACCTCGTGTTTTTCGACCCCCACCGAAGTGCGGTTCACGGCGGGAAAAGTCTTCTCGCGATCCCCGGAGCCGGTCGCCGATTTGGAGTCGTCGTGGTTCATAATTGAGACACTATCTCAGCACTTGGATTTTGTGAAAACCGAAAATGCTTCGTCCCGATTCGTGCCATTTAGATGGTAAAGACGTCCGGAGAAGCTAAAAATCAGATCCGAATATATTGCGTCCCTGTAATTTATAATCATTCTCATGTTGATCCACTGGTTTAGGCGGGATTTTCGGTTGAGGGACAACCCGGCCCTGCATGCTGCCCATACAGACGGTAACGGCCGGGTAATCCCGGTCTATATCCTGAGCGATTGGCAAGGGTCTCACCGTTGGAGCGGCCCGGCCCGGCAAGCCACGCTTTGCGGCGCTCTGCGGTCGCTCAATGGACAACTGGAATCTCTCGGCACCCGGTTGGTGCTGCGCCGGGGCGACGTTCTTCCCGAACTCGAACGCCTGCTCCGCGAGACCAACGCGGAGGCGCTTTATTTCAACCGCAGCCCCGATCCGGCGGGCCGCGCCCTGGAACAACGGGTTGAGGCGATGGCCCGGACGTGCGGGGTCCGGGTCCGAGGTTTCCACGAGGTCACGGTGTTTGAGCCGGACCGGGTGCTCACGAAAACCGGTCATCCATTTCGGGTGTTCACTCCCTTTTCCCGTGCCTGGTTGCAGCGCGAACCGCCCGCGCCGTTGCCGCCTCTCAAACCGTTTGCCCCCGCCCCGATCCCCCTGCCCTCTCTCCCGTTGCCAACCTTGGCCGATTGGGGGCTCGGCTCCGCTCCCGCGATTCTGGAACCGGGGGAACCGGCGGCGCACCGCCGGATGGAAACCTTTTTGGGCGACCCGGTCTTCCACTACGCCGGGGAGCGCGATCTCCCGGCACTCGATGCCACCTCTCATCTCTCCGCCGATTTGCGCTGGGGGACGCTTTCGCCGCGCCTTCTCGTTCAGCGCACCCGCGACGCCCTGGCCCACGCGGGCACCGCAGCCCGACGCGAAGGGGCGCGCAAATTCCTGGGTGAATTGATCTGGCGCGAATTTTACATGGCGGTGCTGTGGCATTGGCCGGACGTTTTGGATTGGGAATTCCAGCCCCGTTTCCGGGGTTTGAAATGGGACGCTCCCGGAACCGCCTTTCAACGCTGGTGCGAAGGGACCACCGGGTTTCCCCTGGTCGATGCCGGGATGCGGCAACTGGCCGCCACCGGCTGGATGCACAACCGGGTGCGCATGGTTGTCTCGATGTTCCTCACCAAAGATCTGCATATGGATTGGCGGCACGGCGAAGCGTTTTTCATGCGGAGTCTCGCCGATGGAGAGATCGCCTCCAACAACGGCGGTTGGCAATGGAGCGCGGGGGTCGGCGCGGATGCCGCCCCGTATTTTCGCATCCAAAATCCGTGGACCCAAACCGCCCGGTACGATCCCGACGGCAGCTATATTAAACGATGGGTGCCGGAACTCGCGGACGTTCCCCCGGGATTGCTGACGAAAGCGCCGTCGTCTGCGCTCGCGCCCGGCTACCCGCTCCCGATGGTCGATCACGCCCGGGAACGGGAAATCACGCTCGATCGGTTTGCGGCCCTTGCCCGTTGAGTGGAGGTGAGCCGCATCCCCTACCTCCAAATCGCTCCCCTTCCCCGCGCATTTGGAAGCAGGGCTCCGATGCAAATATAGGAGGGGGTTCCATTGGAATCGTTGGCAAAACTGGCCCGTCACCCTGGAGGAATAAGCGTTATGCCCAATACCGCCGCCGCCCGGCTTACCCTGAAGCCTTTTGATGAGGCGATGGTGATCCAGACCGCGCGCGCCGCGTTGTCGGAAGTGGGCGGGCAGGTCAGTATCGGTTTTGTGTTTGCCTCGGCGGATTACCGCGATGCATTGCCGGATTTTTTGGAGTTGCTGCAACTTCATGCCCATATTCCGCTGCTGATTGGATGCAGCGGTTCGGGGGTGGTCGGTATTGATCGGGAAGCCGAAGGAGCCACCGGGTTTTCTCTCCTTTTGCTCCATTTGCCTGAAACAAAAATCCATGTTTGCGAACTCAACGACACCGCCGATTCGCCCGAGGATTGGCATCGGATCACCGGCGTCGGCCCGGGAGAGGTCGAGAGCTGGATCGCCCTGTGCGACCCGTTCGGCTTTCCCGTCGAGCCGTGGCTCGCCCATTGGGATGAAGCGTATCCGGGCGTTCCCGTCATCGGCGGCTTGTGCAGCGGCGGAGGCGAAGGGAGTGAAAACGTGTTTATCTTCCGCGACCGCACCGTGCTCAAGCCTGGCAGTGGATTGGTGGTGGGGTTCAAGGGCGGCGTGACGATCCGGCCGCTGCTTTCGCAAGGCTGCCGACCGATTGGCGAACCGCTTACCGTCACGGGCAGTAACGGCAATCTGGTTCTCGGCTTGGGTGGCAAACCGGCTTACACCGCCCTTTCCGAAGCGTTCGAGACCCTCAATGATCGTGAAAAAGACCGCGCCCAGGGCAATCTCTTCGCGGGGCTGGCCAGTTCCGAATACATCGAGGAGTTTAAGCAGGGCGATTTTCTCATCCGGGCAATCCTTGGGGCGGATGCCAATTCGGGAGCGGTGGCGTTGGGGGCTTACCCGCGCGTCGGCCAGACGCTCCAGTGGCAGGTGCGCGACCGAGTGACAGCCGATGCAGCTCTTCGGGAAACGCTCTTAAGGGAACGTGGGCACCGGCCGCCGCCGTTTGCTTCCCTGGTTTTCGCCTGCAACGGCCGAGGCAAAGACCTTTTTGGAGCCCCCAATCACGACGCCCATGCGCTGAGCCAGATCATCGGGAGCCACCCCAGCTCGGGACTCTTCTGCAACGGCGAGATCGGTCCCATCGGGGCCAAGAGCTTCGTTCACGGCTACACCGTCGCGATGGCGCTCTTTTGTTGAGGAAAAACTAATTGAGCGACGGATCGTCCGGGGCGTCTGCAAGCAAACGGAACCACGGGCCGTGGCTGCGCATGAAATTGCGCCACATCGTCTTGCACAATTCCGGGTCGAGCATCTCCCGGCCCGGCTTTTGCACCAGCCATGCTTTTTCTTCCAACTCCCGTTCGAGTTGCCCGCCAGTCCAACCCGCATACCCGACAAAGGCCCAAACGGTCCCCTCCCCCTCGGCGGCTAAAGCCTTGGCTTCGTTCAATTCCAAATTGAGGCGGCACGCCACGCTCTTCGACTCGCGTTCCCACTCGAAAACGGCAAACGAAAGGCGATCCCGGCTCACCGGGCCTCCAAAGAAAACCGGAATTTGGCCCAGTAATCCCAAACCCGGCACGGTGAGCAACTCCGCGACCGTTTTCCCGGAAGGCCGGTTAAGCACGACTCCCAATGCCCCCTCGTTCGCCTCATAAGACACCAAATAAAGCACCGTGCGACGAAAATTAGGGTCCAGCAAATTGGGATGCGCAATCAAGAGCGCCCCTTCCAGGCCTGTTGAAGATGGATGAAACTCACGCACAATATTAAATTAAGAGCCCCGGCAAACCGCGCAAGGCAGAAACATCGCATATTGAATGGAATCCGAACCCTCTTTCGGTTAGCCTATCCGACTTTCATGATTACGGACCTCACCCAAAAGCTCGTCATTGCCGGACGCGAATTCCAATCGCGGCTGCTGCTCGGCACGGGCAAATTTTCCTCCAACCCCGCGATGGCTGCCGCCCTTGACGCCAGCGGCACGGAAATCGTCACCGTGGCCCTGCGCCGGGCCGACCTCACCGGCCAGGCCGATCCCTACGCCAACATTCTCGATTTCATTGATCCGAAGCGTTATCTCATTCTGCCCAATACCAGCGGCGCAATGAACGCGGAGGAAGCCGTCCGGCTGGCAAGGCTGGCGGCGGCTGCCGGTTTGCCGACCTGGATCAAACTGGAGATTCACCCCGACCCGCGCTATCTCCTCCCGGACCCGATTGAGACCCTCAAAGCCGCCGAGATCCTCGTAAAGGAAGGGTTCACCGTGTTTCCCTACATCAACGCCGATCCGATCCTGGCAAAGCGGCTTGAAGAAGCCGGAACCGCCACGGTGATGCCGCTGGGCTCGCCGATCGGCAGCAACCGGGGAATCGAAACGCGGGCGCAGATCGAGATCATCATCGAGCAAGCCACCGTCCCCGTGATCGTCGATGCCGGTTTGGGAGCCCCCAGCCAGGCAGCCGAAGCTTTGGAGATGGGGGCGGACGCCGTTCTCGTGAACACCGCGATCGCCATCGCCCCGGACCCGAGCCGCATGGCGCGCGCCTTCCGCAAGGCGGTCGAGGCAGGGCGGGAAGCCTTTGAAACCGGGCTGGCCGGACGCCAATCGTTCGCATCCGCCACCAGCCCATTGACAGCCTTCCTCAGCTCGGCAAACTAAAACGATGTCGCTGCTCGAAGTCCAAAACCTGCGAACCTGGTTCCCCGTCACCAGCGGGCTTTTGCGCCAGCACACCGGCGATATTAAAGCCGTGGATGACGTCAGCTTTGCCGTTGAAGAGGGCACAACCGTGGGGCTTGTCGGGGAAAGCGGTTCGGGCAAAACGACCATCGGGCGAACTCTTCTGAAACTGACCCCGGCCACCGGAGGAGAGATCCGATTTGATGGCCGCGATATTCTTCCCTTAACCGAACGGCAATTCCGGCCTTTGCGCCGGGAAATGCAGATGATCTTCCAGGACCCGTTTGGCTCCCTCAATCCGCGCCTCTCGATCCAGTCGATTATTGCCGAACCGCTGGAAATCCATTTTCCGGCAATGACCCGCTCCGACCGTCGGGACCGGGTGGCGCAATTGCTCAAACAAGTGGGACTCAAGCCGGAGATGATGACCCGTTACCCGCACGAGTTCAGCGGCGGCCAGCGGCAACGGATCGGGATTGCCCGGGCGTTGGCGGTCAAACCGCGTTTCATCGTATGCGACGAACCGGTCAGCGCCCTCGACGTCAGCGTGCAGGCGCAGATCGTCAACCTGCTCCAGGATCTCCAGGAAGAACTCAAGCTGACCTACCTCTTCATCGCCCACGACCTCGCCGTGGTTCAACACATCAGCAATCACGTTCTGGTGATGTATCGGGGGAAAATCGTCGAATCCGCTTCCGCCGAAGCCATCTACGCCGATCCGCAACACGAATACACCAAAAAGCTGCTTAGCGCCGTTCCCAAGCTGGCGTAACGTCATGAACTCCTTTCTTCCGCAATCCCGATGACTCCCCTGCTCCGCAAACTACTTGGCATGAACTGGGTCATCCTGGCGACCATGCTGGCGTTGGCGACTTTCGGCGTCATCGCCATCTATAGCTGCACCTATATGCGGGAAGCGGCGGCCTACCACGATATGTGGCGCAAACAGATGATCTGGATCGGGATCAGTTCGATCCTGTTCATGATCGTCAGCCTGACCGATTACCGCTGGATTCGCTGGGGCGCGCTGCCGCTTTATCTCTCCTCGCTCGTTTTCCTGGTGTTGACGCTCGCGATCGGGAAAAAACTCGACGGCGCACGCAGTTGGCTTCATCTCGGGCCGATTCAGTTCCAGCCCGCCCAACTCGCGGTCATCTCCGGCATTCTCGTGATCGCCTTGTTCCTGAGCCAGTTCCGAACCCTGCACCCGATGCTCAAGCTCGCCGCTTGCGGCATGATCGCCGGAGCCCCCGCCTTGCTGATCCTGATGCAGCCCGACTTGGGTTCGACGATTGTCTGGGGGCCGGTCCTGTTCTCGATGCTATTCATCGCCCGCATTCCCAAGCGTTATCTCATTGTCCTCACGCTGCTCATCGTCTGCTGCCTTCCGATCGCCTATTACTTTAAGCTCAAACCTTACCAGCAATCGCGCATCATCGCATTCATCGATCCCGAGATCGACGCCAAAGGCGCGGCCTGGGCCGTCAACCAGACCATGATCGCCATTGGCTCGGGCGGCTGGTCGGGCAAAGGATTCAAGGCTCCCAATACGCAGGTGGAACTGGGCTATGTCCCGCAGACGACCGTCCCGAATGACTACATTTTTGCCGCCATTGGCGAACAGTGGGGATTCCTGGGCGGCACGGCGCTGATCATCGCTTTTGGCATTCTTTTGGGCGGTTGTTTTTCGGTGGCATTCACCTCCGCGGACGAATGCGGGCTCATCCTCACCGTCGGCACCACGGCCCTCATTTTCACGCATACGTTTCAGAATATCGGCATGTGCGTATCGATGATGCCCGTAACCGGCGTCCCATTGCCTCTCGTCAGCTATAGCGGCTCGTTTGTCGCCGTCATTATGTTCAGCCTCGGGTTGGTGAACAGTGTCTGGATTCACCGCCGCGAATTGCCGGAAGTGCCGTAATTTTATTCCGTCAGCGGCGCCATCACCGCCGGTTCTTCCTTGAGCGCCATCGCCCGGCTGCCCCGCAGCAGTTGCCACCAGACACGCAGGGAACCGAGCAAAATCACCGCCACAAGAACGAGGAAAACACCCGTCACAATCGCATCAAGACGGCTGTTGAAAAGAAGCGCCGGGAGTTGCTGCAATTTCTCGGGCGAAAGGGCTCCCGCAGTGGCTTTCGCCTGAAGATCGGCGGCGGCGGCCAGGAAACCGATGCGCACATTGGGAGAGGCGATTTTCATCCAGCCGGCCGCGAATGTCACTGCCGTCAGGAAAAAGAGCGGCGCGAGCGTCACCGGGATGAGCACGCGCCGGTGACCCATCTTGAGCAGCACCGTGGTTCCCAAACACAACGCAATGACGGCAAGGAGCTGGTTGGCAATGCCGAAGATCGGCCATAGCGAATTGATCCCCCCATTGGGATCGATGACGCCGTTGTATAAGAACCAGCCCCAGGCGGCCACGAACAAACCGCTTGAGAAGGTGTTGGAAACCCAGGAGGTAGTGACGCCAAGCGGTTTCCACGCCAGCCCGAGCAACTCCTGGAGCATAAAGCGCCCCACCCGCGTCCCGGCATCGATGGTGGTCAAAATGAAGAGCGCCTCGAACATAATGGCGAAGTGATACCACAACGCCTGCGCCTTGGAGGTGGTGAAGGCTTTGGAAAGAATGCTCGCCATTCCGACGGCAAACGTCGGCGCGCCGCCCGCCCGGCCGAACATCGTCTTTTCCCCCAGGGTCGCCGCAAGCTGCTCCATGCTTTCCTGCGTGATCGGGAACTGGGCCGCCGAGGTCACCCTGGCAATGACGGCGGCCTGCTCGGTAAGGTTGAGCGGATGAACGATCGGGGTGTTGATCGCAAAATATTCTCCCGGTTGCATTGCGCAGGCGGCGATGACAGCCATCACGGCCACCACCATTTCGGTGACCATCCCTCCGAAAGCGACCGGACGAATATATCTTTCGTTATCAATGATCTTGGGCGTGGTTCCCGAAGAGATGAGCGCGTGAAATCCCGAAATCGCGCCGCAAGCGATAGTAATGCAAACAAAAGGGAAAACGGGGCCGGCAAAAACGAGCCCGGAGCCGTCAATGAACCGCGTGATCGCCGGCATATGGAGGGTCGGCTGAATGATCACGATGGCTGCCGCGAGCGCCCCCACGGCACCGAGCTTGAGAAACGTGGAAAGATAATCGCGCGGCGTCAGCAAAAGCCACATCGGCAATGCCGAGGCGACAAATCCATACCCGATGACTGCCAGGGCAATCCAGGTTTTGTCATGCACAAACCAGGACTCCACAACCGGATAAATGTGCAAGTATTGGCCCGCCCAAACCGAGGCGAGCAACCCGGCCACGCCAAAGAGTGTCACGCCGCCGACCCCCACGCCCAGGAAGCGATGCGCCAACCCCATGATCAGCGCCAGCGGGATGGTCATCGCGATCGTAAAAAGCCCCCAGGGGCTTTGCGCCAGCGCTTGCACGACGACCAGCGCCAAAACCGCCAGGAGGATCACCAGGATGGCGAGAATACTCCCCATGGCAATCAAACCGACCCCGGTTCCGACCTCCTCCTTTACCATTTCCCCGAGCGATTTGCCGCCCCGGCGCACCGACGAGAAGAGGATCAGCGAATCATGCACCGCTCCCCCCAACGCACCGCCAACCAGCAACCAGAGCGTTCCCGGAAGATAGCCAAACTGTGCCGCGAGCACCGGTCCCACCAGCGGTCCCGGCCCGGCAATGGCGGCAAAGTGATGCCCAAAGACCATCCATCGATGGGTCGGCACGTAATCTTTTCCATCCTGATGACGCACCGCCGGAGTGACCCTCCGGGCGTTGATCATGAAGATTTTTGTCTCCAGCCATTTGCCGTAAAAACGGTAGGAAATCGCTGCCGTGCAGAACGCCGCAGTCACGAGCCAAAGCGCGTTAATTGTTTCTCCCCGGTAACAGGCCAGAACCCCAATAGCGGCGGCCCCCGTCAATCCCACGAGCGCCCAAAGCAGCAGGCTGAGCAGTTTCTTCATCTGATAATTCCTATTCACCTCCGGGCACAATTCCCAGCGTTTTATCCAGGGCAAGACCGCGCCGCCGGGTTGCCGCGATTCCTGTTGCACATGGCGGGCCCAGGCTGGACCGGCCGATTCCGAGACAGAACAAACCCACTTATCATGAAACCTATTTATCTGAAAACTCTTTGCGCAACCGCACTCGTCACGCTCAGCTTGGTCGGGGCGACCCAGGCGGCCTCCAAACCTTCCGCTTCACCCGCCACATCCATGAAGGAACAAGGCAAGCTGGACCGGCACGATCACTCTTTTTTAAAAAAAGCGGCCACTCTCAATTTGACCGAAATCCAACTCGGTAAAATGGCAGAACAGCGTTCAAGCGATCCGAATATCAAAAAAATGGGGACCAATCTCGTGAAAGATCATGAGGAAGCCAACCGGAACCTGGAACGCCTTGCCGCCAGCAAAGGCGTAACGCTCCCGTCCGAACCGAGCCTATGGGAGCGGCGCTCGATCCGCTCGCTGGAAAAGGAGCAGGGCGACAAGTTCAACAAAGAGTTTCTCTCGCTCAACGTGAAGGGACACGAAAAAGCCGTGAGCCTATTCGAAAAAGAGGCGTCCCGCACCCAAGACCCGGATATCAAAGCGTGGGCGCAAAAAATGATTCCCGCACTCAAGGGGCACAAGGCTATGGCTCAAACCGGCAAGCCCGAAGCCGTCGCTGAAAAGCATCAACAAATGCAGCAACAACCCCAACAGCATCAGCAGCTCCAATCGCAACAACAGATGCAACAGCATCAGCAAATGCAGCATCAGCAGCCGCAATCCCAGCAGCAGCAGAAGAAGCAGAATACGCCCGGTTTCTAATCAAATCGTTACTTTGTCTTGCCGCCGCGGCAAACCCGCGGGGCGCGAGGCACAAGCGCAGTCTGCATGGATGGCGGGCTGCGCTTTTTCGTGCTCTTTGCTCTTGGCGTCGCGGCGTTTTCCCGCTGTGATCAATGGACCGCCATGGCCCGCCAATACGCTCTCCACCGCAAGCCGCAAGCCGAGGTCCGCATCGATTACGCTGCGGAGCTCAACCCGCAGCAGCTAGCCGCAGTCCAAGCGCCGCCCGGGCCGGCCCTGGTGATCGCGGGCGCGGGGAGCGGCAAGACGCGCACCCTCACCTACCGGGTCGCCTACCTGCTGGAAAACGGCATCTCCCCATCCAACATTTTGTTGCTGACCTTCACCAACAAAGCCGCCCGGGAGATGTTGGAGCGCGTGGAAACCTTGCTGCCCGACCGCACTGCCGGGCTTTGGAGCGGCACCTTCCATTCCATCGGCAACCGCATCCTGCGCCGCCACGCCGAGGACGCCGGATACCGCAGCGGTTTCTCCATCATGGATCGCGAGGACCAGGCCGATATGCTCACGGCGGTGCTTGCTTCGATGGGGATCGACGCTAAAACATCGAAGAAGATTCCAAAGGAAAAGCGTTTTCCAAAAGCGGAGGTCGTCGCGGACATTTTGAGTTTTTCGATCAACACGGGGCTGCTGCTGGATGAGGTGCTCGCGCAGAAATACCCGCACTTTATTGAATACCAGGAACAGATCGAGGCGGTCGAACGCGAGTATGCCCAGCGGAAAAAGTCAGCCAACGCTCTCGATTTCGACGATCTTCTCGTCCAGCCGTTGCGGCTTTTGGAACGCGACGAGGAAATCGCCAAGTTTTTTCGTTCGCAGTTCCAGTTCATCCTGGTCGATGAATACCAGGACACCAACCGCCTCCAGGCCGAGTTCATTGACGTGTTGGCCCGCGATCACAAAAACGTGATGGTGGTGGGCGACGACGCGCAATCGATCTACTCCTGGCGCGGTGCGAATTTCCAAAACATCCTGCAATTTCCAACGCGCTACCCCGGCGCGGTGGTCTACAAAATCGAGACCAATTACCGGAGCATCCCGGAAGTATTGGAAGTGGCGAACGCCGCGATCGCCGCCAATGCCCGGCAGTTTGAAAAACACCTCCAACCGGCACGCGGCTCTTCCGGGGTCAAACCGGCGCTCGTCGCATTGGAAAACTCCAACGACCAGGCCCGGTTTATCGCGCAGCGCATCGCCGAACTCCATGAAAACGGGGTCGGCCTCGACCAAATGGCCGTCCTTTACCGGGCGCATTATCACTCGATGGAGTTGCAGATGGAACTCACGCGCGCAGGCATTCCCTTTTCCATCACCAGCGGGCTGCGCTTTTTTGAGCAGGCTCACGTAAAGGATGTCGCGGCGTTTTTGAAATTCGTGGTGAACCCGCATGACGAAGTCGCTTTCAAACGGATGGTCCGCCTGCTGGACGGCGTGGGAGAACGCTCCGCAGCTCAACTCTGGATGGCGGTGGAGAAGGCGCTTGGCGGCTCTCATTCCCCCGACTCGTTTGCCGCGCTGCTCCTGCCCGAAAAACCGCTCAAAATCCCCGCCAAAGCGCAAAAGGAATGGAAACAACTCGCGCATACGCTGGAGGAGATCGCCCCCGGAGGCGCGCCGCTGCCGCCCGCGGAGATGATTGCAGCGGTGATCGAGGCGGTTTATGACGATTATCTTAAAGCCAAGTTCCCCAACTACGAAGCGCGGCGCGAAGACCTGAACACCTTGGCCAACTACGCCCGGCAATACCGGGAACCGGCCGAGTTCCTCGATCAGCTCGCGCTCATGACGGGGCTCGATTCCGAGGAGTCGGAGCCTGATCGGGATCAGGAAGTGGTGACGCTTTCGAGCGTCCACCAAGCCAAGGGTCTGGAATGGCGCGTGGTGTTCGTCATCTGGA
Source organism: uncultured Spartobacteria bacterium (assembly GCA_903933715.1). Taxonomy (GTDB): domain Bacteria; phylum Verrucomicrobiota; class Verrucomicrobiia; order Chthoniobacterales; family Chthoniobacteraceae; genus UBA695. The sequence continues at coordinate 18,784 of CAIZLD010000067.1, read as the reverse complement.
TGACCGACGGGATGTTCCCCACGACCCGTTCGCTGGAGGACGAGGATGCCATCGAGGAAGAGCGGCGTCTTTTCTACGTCGCCGTGACCCGTGCCGAGGACGAGCTTTACTTGACCTACCCGCTGTTGCGGCTCAATGCCGGATACGGGGAAATGATCCAGCGCCCCTCCCGGTTTTTGACGGAAATCCCCAAGGAACGCCTGGAAGAATGGCAGGTGATGTAACCTGAAGTGGATTGGAACTAGCCGGGGGCTTCGGACCGGTGGCGAGCCAGTTGCCATGCGTTGTAGCTGTTATGGCAAAGGATATAAACCGTCGGCCCGAGAGCCACGAGCGGGTTCACATACGTCAGCGCGATCCAAATCGTCAGAATCGTATTTTTCTGCCCCAGGCTTTGGCTGGTTTCGCGCGGAACTCCGGCCCCGCCCACTTTCCACCCCAGACCAAAATTCAAGGCGCAAAGCACCACCGCCACCGCTCCAATTTGCGTGAGTTGCAGGAGGCTGCCCCCGTGGCCCCATTGGCTGCGCAGGAAATAGCCCGCATTGGAAGTGACCAAAAACAGGATGCCCAACCAGATATAAAACGACAGGTGCCTGTATTGCAGCAGGCGTTTTGTTACGACCGGAGCCGTCATCCGAACGGCTTGCGCAGCCAGCAACGGCCCCAAAATAATGCAGGCGGTTTCTTTGAGAAACGGAGCCGTCGAAATCGATAAATCGGCCCCGAGCAGAAACGGAAGAACCACGGGAAACAAAAGCCCGGCAACGACATTGGTCAGCAGCACCGACCCGGCTACAAACTCAACGCTCCCTCCCAACATTCCCATGACGACCGGTGAAGCCGTGGCCGTCGGCGTGAGGCCAATCAGGAGCGCGACAAACGCAAGTTCCCGGTTGAAAGGGATCAAAACAGCCCAGGCCACGAGACCGATTGCCCAATTGAGGAGAAGCACAAAAAAGTGTTCCCGGCGAAAGCCCACCGGGCGAATATCGAGAAAAGCAAATCCCAGGGTGGCCGTAATCGCATACGGGATCAAGAACCGGAACTCGTGCGCCCCCGGAATGGCCAGCCCCAGCAGCATCGCCCCGAGCAATTTGAGGGCGCGTATCAGACTTGGATTCATCGTAAGCGAAAGAAACTCACGAAAACCGGCAAATCAAAAGCGCAAATTCGGACAAATTTGCGCCGGGAGCTGCTTAGCGAATTTTAAATACTCAGTGGAAATCATGTGAGCCCGAGCCGTGGAGCAAGGTCTCGCCCAAACGCTCCACGCTGGAAGCGCGGATGTGAATGACCTTGTCGGCGTTCTGAAGACGGCCCGTGATGACGAGGAAATTTTCCTGCGTAATCAAGAGCCGCAGCTTTTCAAAAAGCGCGGGCGCGATGACTGCATTGGCGATCCCCGTCTCGTCTTCCACGCTCACAAAAACGAATCCCTTGGCCGTACCGGGGCGTTGACGGCAGATCACGTTTCCCGCGATGGCGACCCAATCTCCGTTCCGCGCTTCAGGCAGATCCGCAGCCCGCCAAAGATGCGGAAAATCGGCGCGAACGAGTTGCATCGGGTGCGGTCCGACCGTAAGCCCGGTGCCGTGGTAATCCGCCTCGGTCCGCTCACCGGGGCTCATTGGCGCAAGCGGCTGATCCATTGAGGCCGGTTCTTTGGTGTTACGGTTGACCCACGAAAACAGGTCGCCGGGATCGACCGCCTCTTCCACTTGCCAGAGGGCGTCGCGCCGGTGTTCGGCCAACCCATTGAGCGCGCCGATCTTGGCCAAAACGCGCAATTCATCTTTGGCGAGCTGGGTGCGGGTTCGGAAATCGTGCAGCGAAACGAAAGGCTGCTCCGCACGTTGCGCGGCAATCCGCTTTCCGCGCCCCGTGCTTAAGCCGCGCACCAGGCAGAAACCGAGCCGGATGCAGCCTTCCTCTTCGATCGTGCATTTCCATTGCGAATGCAGCACCGAGACCGGTTTGAAACGCAGCCCGTGCCGCTTGCCGTCGCGCAGAAGCGTGGCGGGGGAGTAAAATCCCATCGGCTGGTTATTGAGCAAACCGGTGAAAAACTCGGCGGTTCGATGCACCTTCAGCCAGGCGCTTGTCCAGACGAGGTTGGCAAAGGAGATAGCGTGGCTTTCGGGAAACCCGTAGAGCGCGAAAGAAGCCACCCCTTTGATCACTTTTTCGATGGCCTCTGGGCCGATGCCTTTGCGCTCCATGGCGGCGCGAAGTTTCAGAATCACTTTGCGCATCCGCTCATCGGAACGATGGAAACCGAGCGCACGCCGAAGTTCTTCGGCTTCATCGCCGCGGAAATCAGCGATCACCATGGCCACCTTGAGGATTTGCTCTTGGAACAGCGGCACGCCCAAGGTCCGCTTGAGCACCGGCTCCAGCAGCGGGTGAATGTAATCGACCGGCTCGCATCCGGCGCGGCGGTTCAAATACGGGTGGACGAGGTCGCCCTGAATCGGGCCGGGGCGGATAATGGCGACTTCAATGACAACATCATAGAACGTCTTCGGGCGCATGCGCGGGAGCGTGGCCATTTGCGCCCGGCTCTCGATTTGGAAAACGCCTATCGTTTCCGCGCGCTGCATCAACTCGAACACGGCGGGGTCGTCGCGGGAAATCGCCGCCATTTCCACGGGGCGTCCCTGGCTGCGGCAGAGTTCCAGGCTTTCCTGCAATACAGACATCATCCCGAGGCCCAGCAGATCGACTTTGATGATGCCGAGGTCTTCGCAATCATCTTTATCCCATTGCGCCACGACGCGGCCCGGCATGGAAGCACGCTCCAGCGGCACCATGGAATCGAGCATCCCCTGGCAGATGATCATCCCCCCGGAGTGCTGGCCAAGATGGCGCGGCAGCCCATAAAGTTGCGGATAAAGGGAAAGAAATGCGGCCGCTCGGGGATGTTCCAGAGGCATGCCCGCCGACTGGAGATGCGTCTGAAGATCAAGCGTATGCGGAAAATCGCCGCTGGCATAAAGGCTCGAAAACCGGTTCAAAACATCGGGCGGGAAGTTGAGCGCTTTGCCGATTTCCCGCAGCGCGCTTTTCCCCCGAAAAGTGATGATGTTGGCCGTCATCGCGGCCCCGTGGCGGCCATAGCGCCTATAGAGTTCCTGGATCACGCTTTCCCGCCGCGAGCCGCTGGGGAGGTCGAGATCAATATCGGGCCAGCCTTTGCGGCCCTCGCTCAGGAACCGCTCAAAAAGGAGATGGTTGGATATCGGGTCGCAAGAGGTAATGCCAAGCGAATAACAAACCGCGCTATTGGCGGCGCTCCCCCGCCCTTGCATTAAGATATCGTGTTCGGTGCAAAAATTCGCGATGTCCCAGACGATGAGAAAATAACCGGCGAAACCAAGCTTCTCAATAAGCGCCAGCTCCCGATTGAGCTGAGCCAGAGCCGGAGCACCCAGGTGCGTGTAGCGGGCTCGTGCCCCGGCAAGGGTGACTTTGCGGAGAAAGCTATCCATTGTTTCCCCTTGCGGCACCGGGTAGCGCGGGAATTCGTAGCCGAGGTTTTCCATGGAAAATTGCAGCCGATCGCCCAGATAAACGGTGTTGGAGAGCGCCTCGGGGAGATCGGCAAAGAGCCTCCGCATGTGGCGCGCCGGCTTCAATCCCCTCTCGCTGTTCCGGCTCAAAAGCTCACCGGCGACATCCAGATGGGTATGGTTGCGGATGCAGGTGAGCACATCCAGGGTCGCGCGCTGCCCACGTTCGGCGTAAAGGACGCCGTTGCTGGCGAGGAGCGGGAGCCGCTCCGATGCGGCGAGTTGAACGAGCAAGCTGTTGACCCATTGCTCGCCGCGTTCCAGGTGGCGTTGAATTTCCACATAGACGTTGCCCGCGCCAAAGATAGCACGCAATCGCCGCACACCGGTTTCCGCCCCGTCGAGGTCACCCCGTTCGAGGCTCTGTCGCAGAGCCCCCTCTTCGTCGCCGGTCAGGCAAACAAGCCCTTCCGCAAATTCCGGGAGATCCTCCCACATTACCGGCGCATCGGTTTTGCTGCCGCGCAACTTTGCCTGGGTAATCAAACGGCAAAGGTTTTGGTATCCGGTTCGGTTTTCAACCAACACCGGAAGCACGCTGCCATCGAGCATTGAAAGTTCCGCGCCGACAATGGCTCGCAGCCCGTGTTCTTTGGCGGTGGCAAATAAACGCGGCGCGCCATACACGCCGTCGCGATCACACAACGCCAGAGCCGGCATCCCAAGCACGGCGGCTTGCCGGGCGAGCTGCTCCGGGCACGAGGCTCCGCGCAGAAAACTGAAAGCGCTTCGGGCGTGAAGCTCGACAAACTCAGAGATCATAACAGCCCTCCACGGTCCAGGCCTCGCCGTGACGCGAAATCCGATAAAGCCCGCCATCCTCCATCTGCACATCCCATTCCTCGGCGCTCCACGCAGCCTCCCACCAGTCTCCCGAGATGCGATACGGGCCCAGCGCATCCACCACGGCTCCATGGGCCTGTTCGGAAACGATGTAACGCGGGCGCGGCAGCTCTGCTGCAACCGCATGCACCTGCGCCGGAAGCGGTGGACGGAACCGGCGCAACGGCAAGCCGACGGCCGGTTTGCCCGAGGCGAATGAACGCACGGGTGCATTGAAGTCGGGCATTGTGAGCGTGAATTGATCCGGCTTGTGCGTCCCTTTCAACCCGGGAACGCCGACGTTGCCATTTCCCACGACAGCGCTGATGCGGGCCAGGGTTTCGGCAAACCGGTTGGGATCACGCAGCGCATTTTCATAAAGCTGGAATTGCTGATGCTCGGCCTTGGCCGGTTCCATGTTGAGCCGGACTCCAACGGGAGCGTGATCGAGCCGCAGGTTTTCAAAATGCGTGTCGAGAATGCGAAAGAGCAGATCGGCTTTGGCCGTGGGCGACGGAATTTGAAACAGCCGTTCATAGCGGGTTCCATCGCTCAGAGGCATCGACAGCCTCATTTCTCCGGCAACCAACCCGGCGGCATTTAATCGGGCAGCAAGTTGATCCACAAAGCGTCGCAACAGGAACAGCAACGGTTGTGCGGTATCCAGTTCCCGCTCGAAATCGAATGCTTCCTCATAACTCTCCGGCGAACGCACCAACCGCAGCAGCCGGGTGGAACGCCCGTTCGCTTGATCCCAAAGGTGAACCCCATCCGGCCCCAAGCGGGCCGCCACGTCATCCCGCTTCAGCCGGGTCAGTTCCCCCAGCGTGGTGATCCCCCAACTTTGCAAAATGGCGGCAACCGGTGCGGGCGGAGCAAGCACGCGCAGGGAAAGGCCGCCCAGAAATTTGGGCGAGTTGGTCACCACTCGCACGGGATGCGCGGCGTTGGCGCACTCGGCGGCAACCAGGGCGAGATCGGGATTGGGCGCAATCCCCAACCGGATGCCAAGCCCCGTCGCTTTTGCTTTTTCCAGCAAAGCTTTGCCCCACATTTCCAAGCTCACGCCTTGCAACCGGCAGCTTTTCAAATCGAGCGTGCAGAGATTGGGAGCCGTGGCTTCGACATAAGCCGACGCTCCGCAAGCGATCCCCAGAAGCGTTTCGCTCAAAGTTCTCTCGGCGGCAGGGGTGCGGCTTAGGATCTGGAGTTCCGGGCAGCGTGCCATTGCTTGCGGAGGGGTCATCCCCACCTCCACTCCGGATTTTGCGGCAGCAGAAGTTAACTCCACCACCACCGTTTCAGAACCGTCGGAATCGACCATCGCAACGGGACGACTCCAGAACTCCTCGCGATAGCGAAACGCCGCAGCCAGGCGATAGTTCGGGGTTAATAACGCGCAAAACACCTTCACTCCTCCTTATGCCGTTTGCCGCTCCAGAACAGCGAGAGCACGCCGGTGGATACGCGTGGCCGTGGGTTTCAGTTCCGTCCGCCGCTGCTGGATTTCGCGCAAAGTCCAGCCGCCACGCAGTTCAAAGCGTTCCGCCGCGCTGCTCACCAGGGGATGTGGCGTAAGCACCACAAATGTCGCCGCCGACAGCTCCATCATGCGCTGGAACCGATACCAAGTCGTTGCCGGGATGCGGCTCAAATCCCGGTTCATCTGCAAATCGAGCACAACCAGCGGCAGATTGCCGTCGCGCAGCAGGAGATCGGCCGCCTTGATCGCGGCAGATGCCTCTTTACATAAAACCCAGAGCAGCCGTCCGGGTTGCCCCCGCATCGGAACGACATCGAAGCTGCTCGAGCCGTCCACCAAAGCAACCAGCAGCCCCCCGGATTGAGCAGATGCAATCAGCGCATCCAAAAAAAGCGCGCCGGAGCCGATGGACCCCGTAACTTCCGTGACCACGCCGCCCCGCAATTCCGGAAACCCGGAACCGGCAGCTACAGAGCTCCCCCCACGGCGAACGATCGGCTGGGGGAATTTTTCCCCCAGCAACGCCCGTAATTCAGTGATTTTACCCTCCCTGGTTCCGTTCTCATGCGCGATGGTCTGCATAACGGATCAACCCCCTGAACACCCCTGCAATTTTGACTTCGCCCGCGGGCACCAGTATGTCGGCATACGCTGGATTGCTCGCCTTAAGCCGGACCGTTCGCCCGCCCCGGCCTTCCAGATAGAAACGCTTGAGCGTCGCCTCGCATTCCCCGCTCTCAGCCCCCACCATCACCGCCGCGATCTCCCCTTGCACGGCCTCCACGTTGGGGCGAAGCAAAACATGATCGCCGGAAAAAATGCCGTCCCCGATCATCGAGTCTCCCTTCACCCGGAGCAAGAAGTCGCCCGCCCGGTAAGGCAGCAATTCATGATCTTCCAAAATGGTTTCGGATTCCGCGATGGCTTCTTCGAGCAATCCTGCCGGGATCGAGCCGAGGACGGGCAACCCGCCTTCCGCCACAGCATAGCGCCCTTTGGGGGTCAATTTGACCAACTGATCCCGCCCCGTGCCTCCTCCACCCCGGATGGCAATAAACCCATTGCGCTCCATAATCCGGAGCGTCGGCACCAGGCTGGAACTCCCCGCCATGCCCAATTTGCCTATCAATCCGCTGATCGTCGCGGGAAACCCCTCACGCTCAATGGCGGCAATTGCTTTGGCGATTTTTTGCTGAGGCGCGGAAAGTTGAGTGGTGAGAGGTCGCGGCATAACATCGTTAATATATGCGATGTATTCCGGTTTTCAAGCAAGATTGCGTCAACGTGTGACCACGGCCCCTCTCAATTCTACAAAGCCAGCGGCAGCCGCGTTCCCGATACGCAAGCGGATGGCACAAACAAAGCTCCAGGATGCGCTTAATGAAGGCCGAATTCTGATTCTCGGCTCTCAGGTGATCATTGGTTTCCAATGGCGGGCTGTGTTCGAGAAAGGATTCTACCAGTTGCCGATGATGCTCCAATACCTGGCCCTTTCGTCGTTGCTTATGATGCTGCTGGTTTTAGCCCTCCTCATTGCACCGGCCTGCTTTCACACCATTGTCTGTCGAGGAGAGGACACCAAGGGGATGCACCGGTTTACGACCCATGTCACGGAAGCCGCCCTATTCCCATTCGCCGCTTCGCTTGGAATCTCGCTCTTCTTGGCTTCCTTTACGGTTATCAGCCCGCGTTTTGCACTTGCGACCGGCATCGTTAGCTTTCTTTTGGCGCTTTTTTCGTGGTTCGGAATCGAATCCATTTCCCTTAGAAGACCTGAGAAATTTATGGAACCGATGGATCAGAATGAGCCAACGCCGCTATGGTTAAAAATTGAGCACGTCTTGACGGAAGCACGAATGGTTCTTCCGGGAGTCCAAGCGCTCCTGGGTTTTCAATTCATCATATTTTTTACCGATTTATTCCAGGCGTTGCCTGAGTTTTCGAAGATGACGCACCTGATCAGCCTTTTTCTTGTGGCGTTGAGCATCATTTTGCTCATGAGCCCCGCGGCGTTTCACCGGATCGTAGAAGGAGGAGAAGACACCGAGCGTTTTTATCAGGTTGCGAATCGCTTTGTCCTGGCGGCGATGGTGCCGCTGGCAATCGCGACTTCCGCGGATTTCTATGTTGTCGCCGCGGAAGTCAGCCGAAACCCGTGGGCCGCTTTTGGAAGTTCGCTGGCCCTTCTCGTGTTTTTTCTCGGGTTTTGGTTCGGATACACCTTCTATTTGCGTTTGAGAAAATAACACCTCCCGGCGGCATCCTGAAACCTTGGGAAACACGGATAAATAGTATGCTATTAACCATCGCAATCATTCTTTTCCTTCTTTGGATTGCTGGAATTGCTTTTCATATTGCCAGCGGGCTTATCCATGTGCTTCTTGTTATCGCATTGATCGTCGCCGTGCTCCATTTCGTGCGCGGAAAAGGGGCGATGTAGATGACCCGAGGCGCAATCTGCTGATTCTCTTATTCCGAAAAACAAAAAGCGTGCTGCACGAATCCAGCACGCTTCTTTGGAAGGGTTGATTGTTATTCTTTGGGTTTTTGATTCTCCTTGGTCTTGCGCCCGGGGCCGGATTCCTGCGGATTCGCCGGTCTGGATGGCCGGCTCTTCTGCTCAATAAATTCCTCCTGCGGTTCCGTCATGGTTGATTTCTCGGTGTGAGGTTCCGGCTTTTTTTTATCTTTTTGTGAGGAGTCCATAGTGTCTATTCGCTTTTATTTTCGGCTGATTTTGCCAAAGCCAGATGCTCTTTCAAAACCGGGACCGTTTTTTCCACAAACGCCTTCAAATCTTCATCCTTTGTTTCCTTCGCGATTTTCTCAAAAGCGCTGATGTCTTTTTTGTGATCCTTTACGGCATTTTCAGCAAAATTTTTGTCAAACTGGCTGCCCTCTTTTTTCTCCAGCATTTTATAAACCGCCTGGGCCTCAGCGCCGGGTTCCGTCGGCGTGGCGATTCCTTTTGCTTCTGCCATTTTTTTCAATTCCTCATTCGCCTTCCGGTGATCCTCGATCAACCGTTCCGCCAGCGTTTTTGCTTCCGGTTCTGTAGCCTTTGTTTTGGCCAATCGACCGAATCTGATCTCGGCAAGACCTCCTGCGTAAGCCTCCATCACGAAAGCCTTGTCCGCTTTCGAGAGATGCATCGCCTTCTCCTCTGCTTTGACCGGTCCGAGAGCCAAACAAACCGTTCCCGCCGTGATTAGATGCCGTAAAAATAATGTATTCGCCATGAATCCTCCTATTGTTTCCTTCCTTTCGCGCGTCGAGAAAACATTGGTTGTGGAACTGGCGCTTTCGCCTCTTTCTCAACTCGCAGGGGATCCCCGATATTTCCAGGGGAGACGCTGCCAACCGATGCGGCACGATCCAAAAGTATGGCCCAAAATTCCCGTGTCGTTGTAATTACAGGAGCCTCGGCGGGTGTGGGACGCGCCACCGCCCATGCTTTTGCGAGAGAAGGCGCCCGGATCGGTTTGATCGCCCGCAGCCAGAGCGCCTTGGAAGAGGTGAAAATCGAGGTGGAGGCACATGGCGGGCAAGCCATTGTTTGCCCGGCCGATGTCGCCAACCCCGAACAGATTGAAGCTGCGGCGGCAACGGTCGAGGAAGCGTTTGGGCCAATCGATGTTTGGGTGAACAATGCGATGGCATCGGTTTTCTCTCCCGTCGCTGAGATGACGCCCGACGAATACAAGCGGGTCACCGAAGTGACTTACCTGGGTTACGTTTACGGCACACTCTCGGCCCTGCGACGGATGCGCCAGCGCAATCGCGGGCATCTCATTCAAGTAGGCAGCGCCCTTGCCTACCGGGGCATCCCCCTTCAAAGCGCCTACTGCGCCGCCAAGCACGCGATCCAGGGCTTTTGCGATTCGCTTCGCTGCGAACTGATCCACGACGGCAGCGACATACGCCTGACGATGATCCAAATGCCCGCTCTCGACACCCCTCAGTTTGGCTGGGTCAAAAGCCGACTCGCGCGCAAGGCACAACCGGTTCCGCCCATTTATTCTCCTGATGTTGCCGCCCGCGCGGTGATTTGGGCATCCCATCACCGCCGCCGCGAAATCTGGGTTGGCATGCCCACCCTTGCGGCGATTCTCGGCAACAAATTATTCCCGGGCTTGCTCGACCACTACCTCGCGTGGACCGGTTACGACTCGCAGCAATACGACGGCCCCGAAGATCCCAATCGGCCGAATAACCTTTGGAGTCCGGTTGAAGGAAAGCACAGCACCCACGGGGATTTCTGCGACCGCGAACACCGGTTCAGCCCGCAGCTATGGACCAGCCTTCATCGCGGGGTGGTTTGCGCAACATTGCTAGCGATGGGATGGGCAATGATCGGCAGACGATCTTCCAAAAACCAGGCGGCGCAGCCATCGGTAAAGCGGTGCCGTGATGATGAATGAGGCTTCCATCGCGGCGGTTTTGTCGATCATAGCCGGGCTCTCACTGGTATTCTTCGGGCGGCGGATTTTTTGGGTTTTTGTCGGGATGATCGGGTTTATCGCAGGGATGCACCTGGCCCCGATGATCGCGCCCGACCAGCCACAATGGGTCATTCTGGTGATCGGGATTGTCTGCGGCATTGTCGGCGCGGTCTTGGCCATTCTTCTCCAACGCGTAGCGGTCGCCATCGCGGGATGGTCCGCGGGCGGAATCCTGGCAAGCCGATTGGCAGCCGAGTTCGGTTTGACCGACCCGACGATCTCCTGGGTCGCATTTGTTATCGGCGCAGTCATTGCGGCGGTGATCATCTCGCTTCTGTTTGATTGGGCGCTGATTGTCCTTACAACCCTCAGTGGCGCGCTGCTGGTCTGCGATGGCCTGGCATTCCCGCCCATGGTGGAGTGGATGATTGGAGCCGTGCTCGTCATCGTGGGCATCCTGGTCCAGGCGCGGGATTACCTCAATCCACGGACGCTATAGATCCGTGCGAATCCCGGCATCTGCTGAATCAACGAACGCCTGCAAATTATGCAGTTCGCGGTAAAGTCCCGGCCGGTTCGCGAGTTGGAAATGCGTCCCTTCGTCCACGATCGCCCCATCTCTGACCACTAAAATCCGGCTTGCTTTCTTTACCGTCGAAAACCGATGGGCAATGACAATCGAAGTCCGTCCGATCATCAATCGTTCCGTAGCTTCCAGAATCAGCCGTTCGGAACGGGAATCGAGAGCCGAGGTGGCCTCATCAAGAATCAGAATTCGCGGGTCTTTCAAAATAATCCTGGCCATGGCAATGCGCTGCCGCTCCCCGCCGGAAAGCTGGACTCCGCGCTCGCCGACTTGCGAATGGTAACCGCGCTCAAAACGAGTGATGAACTCATGGGCATTCGCGGCGATTGCGGCCTCAACGACTTCGCGTTCGCTGGCGTCCGGGCGACCGTAGCGAATATTGTTCGCGATGGTGTCCGCAAAAAGGACACTGTCTTGCATCACAATCCCGATCTGGCGGCGCACACTCTGAATGTTAAAATCACGAATATCTTTTCCATCGATCAGCACCGCTCCGGCATTCGGATCGTAAAAGCGGGTGATCAAGGCGGCGATCGTGCTTTTCCCCGCGCCACTCGGGCCGATCAGCGCCACCATTTCTCCCGGTTCCACTTGGAATGAAATATCATGCAATGTTTTTTGGCCGCTGCGATAGCCAAATGAAACATGGTGAAACTGAATCAACCCCTCGATCCTCGGCAATGCCGGAAGTGAGTCATTTTCCGGAACGTGCGGTTGGGTTCCAAGGAGCCCGGATATTTTTTCGAGAGCCGTCGCGGCTTTCTGGAACACGGCATTTGAATTGACGATGCCGACAATCGGCGCGTAAAGCAGCGGAAGATAGGAATAGAAAGCCACGAGATCTCCGATGGTGAATCCGTTTTCGCGATGGACCAGATACGCTCCGAATATCAGAATCATCAATGTTCCCACTCCGCTGATGAATTCCGCGCCGATTCCAAGCATCGAATTTCTCAACACGATTTGGTTGTAGTTGGAGTAATCCCGCTCGATACGATCTCGAAACAAGGCGATCTCAGACTCCTCGGCTGCGAACGCCTTGACCACCCGCGCATTGGAGATTCGCTCGTGAAGAAAACCGACCGCCCGGTCCCAATTGTGCCGATGGCGTCGGCTTTCGAACCGCAGGCGTCGGCGATGCCATAAATAGTTTAAGGCAAAAAAGGGCAGCAGCAGCATCGACATCAAAGCGAGCGGTACATTCATGCACAACAACACAAACACCACCCCTACAATCGCAAGCGTATCCCCCACCATATTGATCGTGGCGACCGAAACCAGGCCATTAAGCGTTCCCGCATCTTCGGTGATTCGGGAGACTACCTTCCCGGTATGACGGTTATCATAGAACCGCAACGAGAGCTTTTGGAGGTGTTCGAAGATTCGAATCCGCATGTCGCAGGCGACCCGCATGCCGATTTGTTGCATCAGGCAATTGCGCCAAAGCATCAAAAAAAGCCGCAACACCAGCACCGTGGCGAACGCGGATATCGGTAAGATAAGCGCCCTATAACTGCCACGCTGGGTCAGAAGATCGACAACTTTCCCGATCAAATACGGGGCAACGATTTGCAGTCCGGAAACCGACAGCACCAAACCCAACGTGACGATCAGCCTAACCCGGTGCGGCTTCAGATAGGGGGTGAACTCCAGCAATATCGGAATGATCCAGGAAGACCGTTTTCTTGTACTGCCGGTTTTGCGAAGGCGATTCATGTTTGGCGACAAAGCGGTTCCCGCCTTGACCTAATTGTTTCGCTTCGCGTCCCGTCTGAAGGCGTAGCAAGATTGTTCCTGAAGAACCCATCGGAGACACCGCCGATATTCGGAACGCGCTCACATGAACCCTGCGGCTTTCAAGGCAGCCGGGACTTCCGGATTGGCCATGAAGGTGCGCCAGACAAAGCCGGTTCGATAATTTTCCGCCATGACCAGCGTAATCCCGAGATCGATCCCGATCACATCGGAGCCAACCCACCCGGTCTGGGGATTGAACGCATCGACAAATCCATATTTTTTGTAAATCTTGTCCCCCGCCGCGCTTTTTATTGTCCGGAGATTGGAAATACATTCCTTCGGCGCAAAGGGGATGGAACCGGCCGCCGCACACGGCACAACGGTTCCATCGATGCGCGGATCGGGGACACGGTTTTTCCCGACCGGGGGTCCGCCCCAATCCACATATCCTTTGGGTCCATCGGACGCTGTAATGCCCCACATCTTGCCGTAAGCCGGGAAGCGTCCTTTCAGACTATCGCAAAAATCAATGTGGGCCAGCGTCGCGACCCGCGAGTTCATCCAGTAGTCTGCCGAGCCGTCCCGTTTGCCCCTGAAATCAATCCACGCCTGCGAGAATTGGTGCACAAACAACGGAGGGTATTGCAGGTAAACAGAATTTTGATAAGGGGTCAGCGCTTCGGAGCGGTTCCAAGCCTGCCATGCATCGGGGGATAACGGATGGGTTCGTGAACCGATCGCCATCAAATTCATGGCAAGATGTTCGCTGAACCCGTTCCAGCGAGCCGTTAGAAATCCGGTTTCCGGCATCCACCCCATGGTCAAAGTCGGCCCTTGGTTCGTCATCCATTGCCAGTCCACCCGGTCGTACAGGAGATCAGCGAGCCGCTCCAGCTCGGCGTCATGGAAATAATTTTTCACCGTCAGGACTCCCGACAAAAGCATCCAGGTGTCGATGGATGAAAGTTCCGAGTCCCATACGCGTCGCCCGGTTTTTATGTCTAGAAAGTGGTAATAAAAACCGCGCTCATTGGGAATTTTGTCGGCGAAAAAACGCAAAGTCGTCAACGCCCTTTCATAGGCGGCTTCGCGGCTCACCCACTGACGTTCCACGCCGATGCATAAAGCGGTCAGCCCGAATCCCACCGAGGCCGTGCTGGCCACATCCCCCAGAGCGCTCCCATCCGCTTTGGATCGATCCGGGATCAATCCGTTCTCCGGGTTGGCTGTTTCCCAGAAATAAAGAAAGGAGCGGTATTGAAGCTCATCGAGAAAATTTTCGTCCTCCGGTGAGGGGGACCATTGTTCCAGTCGAGCCAAATCCGGCGCGACATAAAACTTGGCCAATGAAGGCGCGGAGCCGCTTGCCGATGATTGTTGCGCGACCGGGCTCGCCGGAGGATGAAGCGATTGAATCGGAATCGCAAGCCACGCGATCGGCAGAAGAATCGCGGTGAGAATAACGCGTGAACGCATGGAGGACTAAACCGGATTTCCGGGTTTTGTCAATTTTTCGGAAGCGGATTCTGCCCGTTTAACCCCTCCTAACCGCTCTTTTCCTGCGATTCCTGTAGATGAACCCGGCTCTTACCCACGTCAACACTCCATTCAACTCTCATGGCGAAAGTCATTCTTCAAAGCGTCTTTAAAATCTACAAATCGGACCATGGGAAAAACGTGACCGCAGTGCGCAACTTCAACCTGGAGGTTAACGACCGTGAATTCGTCGTGTTCGTGGGACCCTCGGGTTGCGGGAAATCAACGACGCTCAGAATGATTGCAGGCCTGGAAGAAATTTCCCAGGGAGACGTTTACATCGATCAATTGCGCGTCAACGACGTCCCGCCGAAAGATCGCGACATCGCCATGGTTTTCCAGAACTACGCGCTCTACCCGCACATGAGCGTCTATGACAACCTGGCGTTCGCCTTGAAGCTGCGGAATTTTTCCCGCTCCGAAATCCAACGGCGCGTGCAGCAAACGGCGGAAATTCTCGGCATCGAATCGTATCTCGACCGTAAACCCAAAGCGCTCTCGGGCGGCCAAAAACAGCGGGTGGCCGTGGGGCGGGCCATTGTCCGCCAGCCAAAAGTTTTCCTCTTTGACGAACCGCTTTCCAATCTGGACGCCAAGATGCGGGTCCAGATGCGCAGCGAAATCACAAAACTCCACCAACGCCTGCAAGCCACGATGATCTACGTCACCCACGATCAGATCGAAGCGATGACCATGGGGGACCGGATCGTTGTGATGAAGGATGGCGTGATCCAGCAGGTCAACACGCCGCTCCATTTGTACGAGGAGCCAGTCAATCTGTTTGTCGCCGGATTCCTCGGCTCGCCGCCGATGAATTTTGTCAGAGGCACGCTGCATCAAAGCGCGGGAGGGTTGCTCTTTAAAGAATCCTATGGCGGAAGCATCGCCTGTAATCTGTCCGCCCGGGACGAGGCCATTCCTTACATCGGCAAAGATATCGTGCTCGGAATCCGGCCTGAAGATATCGCCCTTGTCACCGGCGAACGGCCTTCCGGTTCCCGGTTCCAGGCCGTCGTGGATATGGTCGAAGCGATGGGAGCGGAAAGCCATATCCATTTGCAGACCGGCGCGAACATGCTGGTCTGCCGGAGCGACGCGGCCCTTGGCCACAGCGAAATCGGCCGCCGTCGGGAATTTGCAATCAACGTGGAGAAAGTTCATCTTTTCGACCCGATCACGACGGTGCGCCTGACGCCATGATCTTTTCCCGCTATATCATTCTGATGGCGTTGGCCTGCGCCTTGGGGCTTGCCGGTTGCCGCGAGCAACCCGCCCCCAACGGCCCGGTTGTGATCAAGTATTGGGAAAAATGGACCGGCTTCGAAGGGGAGGCGATGCAGGCCGTCGTCAACGATTTCAACGCCAGCCAAAAGCGCGTCTTTGTCGATTACAGCACCGTCAGCCAGATCGATCGCAAACTCATGCTGGCCACCGCCGGCGGAGTGCCGCCCGATCTGGCCGGAGTCTGGGGCTACAACATCCCGGTTTATGCGGAAAACAACGCCCTCACTCCTCTGGATAAACTGGCCGCACAGGCCGGAATCAAACGCGAAGATTACATCGACATTTTCTGGCAACTCTGCTCGCACCGCGACCACCTCTGGGCGTTGCCATCCACCCCCACCAGCACCGCGTTGATCTGGAATAAAAAACTCTTCCGGGCCGCGGGACTTGATCCGGAGCGCCCGCCGCGGTCCATTGCAGAACTCGACGAATACAACCAAAAGCTCGTGAAATACCGACCCGGCGGAGGTGTTGAATTAATGGGCTTCATCCCCGGAGAACCCAACTGGTGGGACAGCATGTGGGGCTGCTGGTTTGGCGGCAGCCTCTGGGACGGCAAAACCAAAATCACCGCCGATTCCCCAAAGGTGATCGCCGCGTATCAATGGGTCGAATCTTATATCAAACGGTTTGGAGCGAGCCATCTCCTCGCATTCCGCGATTTATCCGGAAACTTCGCCTCGTCGCAGAACCCGTTCTTCACGGGGCGCGTCGCCATGGTGCTGCAGGGAGTCTGGATTCACAATTTCATCCAAAACTATGCGCCCCCGGATTTCGAATGGGGAGCCGCTCCCTTTCCAACCGCCGATCCGGAAACGCTGCGCGACGTGACGATTGTGGAGTGCGACGGGCTGGTGATCCCGGCCGGAGCCAAGCACCCCAGGGAAGCGTTTGAATTTCTCGCTTACGTCCATTCGCAAAAAGTCATGGAGAAGCTTTGTCTGGGGCAGCGAAAATTCAGCCCCTTGCGCCAGAGCAGCCCGGAATTTTTTTCCAATCACCCCAATCCATTCATTCGTGTCTTTGTCGATCTTGCCAAAAGCCCCAATGCGACCTCGTTTCCACGAGTCACCACCTGGACTGAATTCCGGAACGATCTAAATAACGCCATGACCCGCATCCAATCCGGCAAAACCAGCGCCGACGTGGCGCTCCGCGACGTAACCACGCGGCAACAGGAAGCCTTGGATCGGGCGCTGGCCCGGTGGAACCGGCTCTCGCCCCAATTGATGAAACAATGGAACACGGAAAATGACGCGAACTGAGAAACATCATCTCCGGGTCGGGCTTCTATTCATCAGCCCCTGGCTGATCGGATTTCTCACCCTCAGCGTCTACCCGCTGCTGAGTTCTTTTTTGTATTCGCTGGCCGATTACTCCGTGCTTTCCCCGGCGGTGTTCGTTGGATTCGATAATTACCGCAACCTCGCCGCGGATTCCGTTTTCTGGAAAGCTCTTTATAACACCGCATTTTTTGCCGCCTTCGCGATTCCCTTAGGATTGCTGGTTTCGCTCTCACTGGCACTGCTGCTCAATTATGATATTCCGGGTAAAGGGATTTTCCGGGTCATCTTTTTTCTTCCATCGCTGGTGCCAATGGTCTGCCTCGCCGTTCTTTGGCAATGGATGCTCAACGGAGAACTGGGGTTGATCAACAATGCGCTTCGGCCGCTGCTGGGGGGAATCAACCACCTCTTCGGGACCAGTTTTGCCCCCCCGAACTGGCTCGCGGATGCCCGTTATGCAAAATGGGGAATCATCTTCACCGGGCTGTGGGGAGTCGGTCAAGCCGTGGTGATCTATCTTGCCGGATTGCAGGACGTGCCACGGCATCTCTACGAATCGGCCGAAATCGACGGCGCAAATTTCTGGCGCAAAACCATCCACATTACGCTCCCGGTGATTTCGCCGGTCATCTACTTCAATACGATCATGGGGCTCATAGGGTCATTCCAGGTTTTTGCCGTTCCGTATGTCATGACCGGCGGCGGAGACGGCCCGGAGCGTTCCCTGCTTTTTGTCGCCACCTACCTCTACCAGAACGCCTTTGATTACTGGAACATGGGGTATGCCTGTGCAATCGGGATGATCCTGTTTCTCCTGATTCTGGCGTTGACCTATCTCGCCACCAAACTTTCCGAACGGCACGTTTACTATGCCGGCAAATAAAGTCATGAACACCCGGTTTCGCCGCGTTCTGTTCAAATTGATCGTCTTCACGCTGGTGGTATTGGCCAGCATCGCCTTCCTTGCGCCTTTTGTGTGGATGGTTTCCACCTCGCTCAAACCGCTGAACGAAACCATGTCGCTGCCGCCCAAATGGATTCCCAGTACGATTCAATGGCGCAACTACGGCGATGCCATCGAAGCGATGGGTTACTTCTGGCGTTATACCGGCAACTCCCTTTTCCTATGCGTCATGACGGTCATCGGGACCGTCAGCAGCAGCGCGCTGGCGGCCTATGGATTCTCGCGCGTGCCGTGGAAAGGGCGGGACAAACTTTTTCTCCTCCTCCTCGCCACCATGATGATCCCCTTCCCGGTCATCATGGTGCCCATTTATAGTTTGTTCAAAAATCTGGGCTGGATCGGCACCTTCAAGCCGCTCTGGGTTCCTTCGTTTTTTGCCGGAGCGTTCAGCGTTTTTCTACTCCGCCAATTCTTCCTTACGATCCCGACCGACATCTCCGAAGCGGCCCGCATCGACGGCTGCAACGAATTCCAGATTTTTTGGAAAATCATCCTGCCGTTGTCCCGGCCCGCGCTCCTCGTCGTGGGGCTCTTCCAGTTCATGTCCACCTGGAACGATTTTCTCGGCCCCCTGATCTTTCTAACCGAGCAAAAAGATTTCACGCTCGCCCTGGGCCTGCAAAGTTTCCAAAGCCAGAGCGGCGGAACCGCATGGCATCAACTCATGGCCGCCTCCACGATGGTCGTGCTTCCGGTGATCATCCTGTTCTTCTTCACCCAGAGGTCGTTCATTGAAGGGATTGCCTCCACGGGAGCTAAAGATTAGGAGATGTTGACGAAGTTAAAAAAGTAATCAGAAAGCCAAGAAGCCAGGAAAAATAGGGGGTGGAATTGGAGATTCTGTTTTTGGAACGCCCAATAGCGATCCATCCCTCTCACTCCCTCTTCCGCTTTTCCTGGATTCCTGGTTTTTTAATTCAAAAATTCGTAAACACGGCTTAGGCTGAATCGGCATTCAAAAGCCCGCCGCAACCCGGAGGGTTGCCAGCGAATAGCCGGTGGTTGAGCGTTAGCGACACCACCGGATGAGGTGTTGGAAGAATTCACCCCAAAGAGGTGGCAGAGCATCGCC
>CAIZLD010000066.1 GCA_903933715.1 uncultured Spartobacteria bacterium | reverse complement strand
CACTTGGGAACGTCTAATCCTCCCCTCGTTCCCAAGTTGCACTTGGGAACGTCTGACTTTCGGTGGGTTCTGCGGGTGGGAAGCACGGGGCTTCGACACTCAATGGCCGGATTGCCTGGCGAGGTCTGCGAAGTGCAACTTGGGAACGAGAAGCACGAGAACTCACGGGGCCATTCCTTCCCTTTGCGTCTTTGCGTCTTTGCGAGAGACATAAAAAAGTGAGGCCCACTCAGACCACGTTCGGGTTAACCGCGGAGTGCGCCAGGCCCGGCCGCACCGGCTGGATGCGCACGACATTTTCCGAATCGTAATCGAGCAGCTTGAGCCAATCCTCGGTGATGTCCGTGGGCGGGAAAATATCGTTCTCGGAATATTCGGCCTCCAGCGACCACCGCAAATCCTGCTCGCTGATCCCCTCCGTGCAACCGCTCGCGATGGCCCGCTTGATGGCAAGCCCCTTGGCCCGTTCCACAATCGAGGCGATGATCGCGCCGCTCACCAGGTCGCCCCGGTAGAGCACCTCTTTTTTCCCGCTGCGCAACGTCACCTCCAAAAACCGGCTTTCCTCCCTTCGCGAGAATTGAGTCTCGATGAGCCCTTCCACGAGCCGATCCACTGTCGCCGAGACGCTCCCCGATTGCGCAACCAACGCCGGATCGTACGGCAGATCGGGCGTGAGATAGATCTTGTAGATTTCGCGGGAGCCATCCCGGTCGGGCCGGTTCACCTTGATCTTTCGGTCAATACGGCCCGGACGCAAAATCGCCGGATCGATCAAATCCGCCCGGTTGGAAGCCAGAATGATGACGACGTCATTGAGCGATTCGATCCCGTCCATCTCCGCGCAAAACATCGGAACCAGCGTGGAAAGGATATTGGAATAACGGGAAGCCCGGCGCGTTCCGAGAACGCTCTCCGCCTCGTCAATGAACAGGAACGGGAGGAACCCTTCCCGCTTCTTCTCGCGGGCCGTTGCAAAGATTTCGCGCACAATCCGTTCGCTCTCCCCCACCCACATGTTCAAAATTTCCGGCCCTTTGATATGCATGAAGCACTCTTTTACTTGTGCTCCAGTCGTCTCCTGAAGCTTGGCAGTCAAGTTATAAGCGGTCGCCTTGCCGATCAACGTCTTGCCGCATCCGGGGGGGCCGTAGAGCAGGAATCCTTTGGGCGTTTGATGGTGGAACCGTTGAAACAATTCCCGGTGCAAAAGCGGTAGTTCCACGGCGTCCTTGATCGCTTGAAGCGCCTCCTCCTGGCCCCCGACTTTTTCCCAGGGCAGCTCCGGCACATCCGCCAGGTAAAAATCGTCCCCCCTGGAGCGGGAAAGAAGCTCCACCGCAACGCGGAAATTGGAATCGACCCGCACCTCGTCTCCCGCCTTGATCGTCGCGGAAACCAGATCGGCCCCGCGCTGAAGGACAATCGATTGCACCCCGTGCTCGGTCCCCACGCGCAGGCGGTCAGCTCCGATCACCTCGGCCACTTTCGCCACCGGGCCGGAAGTGTCGAACCCGAGATCCCCCACGATCGCGAACGCCTCGTTGAGCAGCACCCGCGTGCCGCGTTGGAGCGAGGCAAGCGAGAGCCGGGGATCGGCGTTGCAGTAATAATCCGCTCCGCCGACGATGATTTGGGCCGTTTCCGCATTGGGCGCGCCCAGGAAGGTTCCGATCCGGTTGGCGGGCGCACTGAGCTTCTGGATGATCTGCTCCATTTTCTCCAAGGCTTGCTGTGCCTCCTGCATCGTTCCCTCGGTCTGCGAAACGGATTTGCGCAGGTCGATCAACTCGCGTTGCAGAGGATGGCCCGGCGGCACCGAAGCGATGGCCCGGTCGATGCGTTCCAGCGGAGAAAGCTCCGCATCCTCAGTGAATCTTTGGAAGGGCGAATTCTGCATTTGTAATGATTACGGCGACCCCCGGCCAATCGGCCTCATTTTGCGGTTTTGCAAAGGGGAGCTTCCCACGCTATTCTCAGGCCCATGCCTTATCTTTCGATCACCACGAACGTGACGCTCCCGTCCGAAGGAGAATCAGCCCTTGTCACCGAACTGTCCAAAATCGTCGCAGGCGAGCTGAAAAAACCCCAAGCCTACATCATGGTTTCATTCCAATCGGCCAAGGTTTTGCAGTTTGCCGGTTCGGAGACCCCGGCGGCCTTTCTGGATTTGAAAAGCATCGGGCTCCCCCCCGATCTGAACGGGCTGGCCTGGGCGTTGACGGACGGGCTGAGCCGACACGCCGGGATCGCATCCTCGCGTGTGTTCATCACTTTTGCCGATATGCCCCCCTCCCGCTGGGCTCACGACGGCGGCACCTTTGCTTAAAGGCATGGGACAACGCCATTTCGCCATCATTGCCAGCCTCCTCTTCACGGTTTTTTTGTGGGGCGGCAACAATGTGGGGATCAAGCATCTCGTTAACGCGTGGCCCCCCATCTGGGTGGGCAGCACGCGGTTTATGATGTCGAGCCTTCTGATGCTGGCGCTCTTGCGCTGGACCAGGCAACTGCGGGTTCCGCCCTCGCCGCAGCTCAACCGCCGGTTATGGCTGCGGGGCGGCTTGAGCCTGGCGGTTTACATTGTGGTGTTTAACTGGGGGTTGCGGTTCACTTCGGCCTCGCACATGGGGCTTTACCTCGGAGCGTCGCCGGTCTGGGCGCTGCTCTGGGAAGGCCGGGGAGATCAGCGCGCCTCCCAACTGCTCGTGCGGGCGACGGCAGCGGGGCTGGCGCTGCTTGGGATTTTCGTCCTGTTTTGGCCTGCCCTCCATTCCCAAAGCGGCTCGATTCCGGGCGAGTTGATGGGGATTTGCGCCAGCGTCTTGTGGGTGTTTTATGGACGCCAGTGCCAGATCCTCAACCGGGAGCTTTCGGGGGTGGAAGTCAGCGCCCATACGATGTGGCGCGCGGCCGTCCTTTTGATCCCTCTCGCCGCGTGGGAGACGGGCGGGCGGCTGACTGTCCCGTGGGATGCGAAACTGGCACTCATCCAGCTCTATTGTGTCCTGGGCGGCGGCGTGGTCGCGTTTGCCCTTTGGAATAACGCGTTGCGGCACTGGAAAACGAGCGAGGTCTATCTTTTTAATAACCTGATCCCCGTCAGCACGATGTTGTGGGCTTATTTTTGCCTAGGCGAACCGATGACGCCGACCTTCTGGGCGGCCATGGGTTTCATTGCCGCCGGGGTCATTCTCGGTCAGGCAAACTGGCAAAAAATCGTCGGGAATTTCTGGAGACCCGGGGAATAATCCAGCCCTTTACTCGTTGCGCGGATTGACCGGGCCGCTCCGGGTCCACCATTCCCACACCTTGTTCATCGACATCCGGGGTGGATAGAGCGACGCGTAGGGGGACAGATCAACCGGGTTCAGCGTCTCGCCCAAAGCATCGTAGAGCTTTTGCAACGTTTGGGCGAGCGCCTCGTCGCCGATCTCCGCCTCAAGCAACCCGCCGCAATGAATGAAAATGCTCGGGCGCGATTCCACCATCCATTCGTAGCGAAACGCGATGGGCAACACGCAAGCCCCGCTTTGGCGCGCCATCCAGAGCGCCCCGGGCTTCACCTCGATCGGCACCCACTGCGGCACCAGTTTGCCTTGGGGGAACAACCAGACCGCGTTCCGCGCGTTGCGCAACAGCGACAACGCATAACGGGTTCCGGCCAGCGGCGAGCGGTGGATATCGACCCCAAACGCCCCCAGCCAACGCAGCGGCCGGTACAGGGCCAGGAGCTCTTCGGATTGGGCCAGATAGTGGGAGTGCCGGGGCAACAGCGGAATCAGCATCGCGGCGGCAAAACCGTCCCACCAATTCGTATGATTGGCGCAGACAATGAGCGGTTGACCCAAAGCCGCTGCCCGTTGCAGGGCCGGCAGCCCCCTCACATAGACTCCAAAAAAACGCCGACGCATCACCCGGCGCACTTCCCAGAGAAAAAGCCGTTCCAGCCACCGGATTTTGTGCGCCTCGATCATCGTCCCTCCTCGCTGGAGATTCGCTGCTCCGGGACAAAAAGGCCGAACTCCTTGTCAACCGGGCCGCTTGCGTTCCATAATCAACGCCATGTTTGCCGATCTCCTGCCCACGCTCGTTTTGTCGCCCCTGCTGCGGCGGTTCGCAAAATTGCTCGAACCGAAAAGCGATGCGGAACTGGAAGCGATGGCCCAGCAAGCTCACCTCGCCACGCTGGCTCATTTCGGGAAAGCGATGCGCCTCTTTGCCCCGATTTACCTCTCCAACGAGTGCATCAACGCCTGCAAATATTGCGGTTTTTCAAGGGGAAACCCGATCCTGCGGGTGACGCTCAGCGTGGAGGAAACCGTCCGCGAAGCCCGTTATCTGGTGGAGGAAGGGTTCCGAAACATCCTGCTCGTCGCCGGGGAACATCCCAAATTCGTGTCGGTCGACTACATGGAGCAATGCATCCGCGCCCTCACGCCATTTGTCCCGGCAGTCGCCGTGGAGATCGCGCCGATGTCCGTCGAGGCCTATCGCCCGATGGTGAACGCCGGGGCGGAAGGGATCGTGGTGTTCCAGGAAACTTATCACCAGCCCAGCTACAAGGAATTGCATCCCGCCGGGCCCAAAAAAGATTTTGCCTGGCGGCTCAACACCCCGGAACGGGCGTATGAAGCCGGGTTCCGGCGGATCGGCACCGGCGCGCTTTATGGCCTCTGGCATTGGCGCGAGGAAGCGCTGGCCAACGCCGCCCATCTGGAGCATCTGCTCAAACATTGCTGGAAAGCGCAGATCACCACCTGTTTCCCCCGGTTGCGTCCGGCACCGGGGGGGTTCCAGCCGCGGTATGAGTTTAACGACCGCGACTACGTCCAGCTCGTCTGCGCCGTGCGGCTCTGTTTCCCGGAGGTGGGGATCGTGATGAGCACCCGGGAAGATATCGCCTTCCGCGACGCCCTGGTGCCGTTGGGGATCACCATGATGAGCGCCGGGAGCCACACCGATCCGGGCGGTTACACCGGCCAGGGGAAGGAAGCGCTGCATCAAACCGTCCACGGCAGGCGGATTGCACGAGAAGAGGCCACCCCTCACGACGAAGCCGCCGGGCAATTCGAGATTTCCGATCCGCGAACCGCCGCCGAAGTCGCCGCGATGCTCCATTCGCGCGGATACGAGCCGGTCTGGAAAGACTGGGACCGGGGAATCCTCGGCAACGCGTGAAAAAGGAACATTCTTCCCATATTTCCCATAAGGTCCCATCAGGCACATGGCACCCCATGATGCCAAAGATTGAAAAAAAACCGGGACTCCTTTATGATCCCTCCAATTTACTTATGAATCCCCATCTTGCCTGCCTTCTCCAACGCGCTCCGGCGCTCGCCCCGTGTATCAACGACATCGAGCAGGTCTACGAAATCCTGCGCGGTTCCCTTGCAAGCGGGGGCAAACTCCTCATCTGCGGCAACGGCGGCAGCGGAGCCGATGCGGAACATTGGGCGGGGGAACTTTTGAAGGGATTCGGGCAAAAACGTCCCATTTGCGGCAAACAGCTTGAGCAATTGGGAGCCGAACTGGCCAAAGAGCTCCAAGGGGCGCTCCCGGTCATCCCGCTCACCGGATTTTTGGGATTGCACACCGCCTGGCAAAACGACTGCAACCCGGATCACATCTACGCCCAGCTCACCTTGGGGCTTGGCCGTCCCGGCGACACGCTGATCGGGATCAGCACCTCCGGGAACTCCAAAAACGTCGCACTGGCCCTTGAGACCGCGCAAAAACTGGGCCTCCGCACGGTCGCCCTCACCGGGGCAGGCGGCGGGCGGGCCGCGCAACTCGCGCAAGCCAGCATTCGCGTCCCCTCCTGTGAAACCTACCTCATCCAGGAATATCATCTCCCGATTTATCACACCCTCTGCCTGATGCTGGAGCAAGAGTTCTTCCCGGCGTAGGCTTCCAACTCATTGAGTGGTTCACTGAATCCAATGTTGAGTGGCTCACTGAATCCAAAGGATTCATAGCGGTTAGCCGGGGGTTGAGCGAAGCGATACCCCCGGATAATGGAACCCATCATTCACCCCGAATGGGGTGGCAGAACCAAGCTTTCTGCCACCCCATTCGGGGTGATCCGTGTTGGGCAAAGAGTCCGGTGGTATCGGCGCGCGACGCGCCTCAACCACCGGCTATCGGCTTGAAACCCTCCGGGTTCCTCTTTTCCAGACCTAAACGCCCGGTGTGGTGGGCGTGCCGGTTCCACTCCCCTTTGGGGCTTATCTTTTTTCTTACACTGATGGGCTGACTCTTTTTTGGACCGTCCATCCGTCCGGTTTTTTAAAAAAAATCTGCGGAAATCTGCGCAATCTGCGGTTAACTCTTCCTTTTTCTCCTCCGTTTGATGCGTTTGCCCTGAGACCTCTCCGCAAACGCCTTGCGATTTCTTCAGAGCCCCCCTACTCTGCCTCACTATGAGTCGTCCGCTTTTGATCGTGTGCCTGTTTCTCGCCGTTCTGGGCGGCGGATGCGCCGGACCGGCGCTTCAACCCAAACCCCGGCTGCTGCGCCAAGCCAACGTCCTGCCGCTGGCGCTCAACGACTCCTTTTCTTTCCGCAAAACCCGGCTCTTCCTCCATGACCGCATCCTGGAAAAGAAAAAAACCGCCAGCCACATGATCTCCTTTGAGCGGGAGCGGATGGGCTTCGGGGCGGTTACGAACGAGGAAAATGCGGCAAAGGAAGGCCATTATTTCGATTTTTGGTGGCGGGCCGAGCGCCGGGCCAACGTCACTGTGCGGCTCGAATACCAGCAGCAAAACCTGGGCGCTTACGTCCAGGCCCAGGAAGTCGATGTCCCCAACGCCTGCGGGACCATCGAAACCAAATTCAGTGTCATTGGCGACCGTTATCACCAGGATGGCCGGGTCATCAGTTGGCGAGCCCTGCTCATCGAAAACGGGAAAGTGGTCGCCTTGACACAATCGTTTCTCTGGGATTAGAACCTAAAAATCACAAAAAACGCTTCCGGGCATTTGACAGGCTCCAAGGGAAACCCTTAAAATTCTATCAGGTGAGTAACCAAAGCTCCATACTTGTCGGGTGCGACAACAAAATCGTCTGGGTTCGCGTCGAGGGAAAAGGGTCTTTTCTCAACAGCTCGGGCCTGAAGGAATTTGCCCGCGAAATGATCAACCGCGGCCACCGCGAGTTCATCATCGATCTGGCTAATTGCCCGGTCATGGACTCCACTTTCATGGGAACCTTGGCGGGGATCGCCCTGCGCTTGAGGGAGATCGGCCAAGGAACTTTGCGCGTGATTCACTTGAACGACCGCAACAGCGATCTTTTGAGCAATCTCGGGCTCAACCAGCTTTTTGTCCTCGGAATGGACAACATGCCTCCCTCCGACGATCCGCAAACGGAGCCGATCGAGCCCAGCGCAACCGCCGGGTCGGGCCGTGTGGAGCAAGCGCAAACCATGTTGGAGGCCCATGAGGCGCTGGTGAAAGCCTCCGCCGAAAACCTCACCAAGTTCAAGGACGTACTGGAATACCTCAAGCAAGACCTCGCCCACTCCTAAGGTGGATCGCGACCTCCGGGCGCGATTGATGCGTGAGCCCTGAGCAACCCGTCCGGGCATTGACAGCCGGGAGGGGTGCGGTAGGATCACTGTTCCGGCAGAAGGCAGGCATCCGCAGGTCGGCAGAACTGCGTATTGGCGCACAGCGCCCTTTCCCGAAACCGGTCATTTACTTTTATGAGCAACCAGAAGAATCCCGAACCGGCCCCGGAAACTCCGGAGCCCACGACGGAACCGGCGGAACCCACGCCGCAACCGGAAGAAAACCCGTTTGAGCAACTCCAAAACGACATGGAGCGCTTCCGCGACCTCGCCTTGAGGACGCAGGCCGATTTCGAGAACTACCGCAAACGGGCCGTGCGCGAAAAAGAAGAGGCGATCAAATACGCCAACGCTTCCCTGATTGAACGGCTCATCCCGATCCTCGACAACTATGAATTCGGCATCCAGGCCGCCCGGGCCGAGGG
This sequence comes from uncultured Spartobacteria bacterium, assembly GCA_903933715.1. Taxonomy (GTDB): domain Bacteria; phylum Verrucomicrobiota; class Verrucomicrobiia; order Chthoniobacterales; family Chthoniobacteraceae; genus UBA695. The sequence goes on along the minus strand of CAIZLD010000066.1, from coordinate 24,132 downwards.
GAGCCAGGCCGTCCTCGTCGGCCTCGAAATGGTCGCCAAACAGTTCCAGGAATTTCTGACGTCCGCGGGGGTCGAGACCATCGACGCCGAAGGGCAGCCGTTCGATCACAATCTCCACGAAGCGGTCGCCCACGAAGCCAGCGAGACCGTCCCGGAAGGGGTGGTCATCCGGCAAATTCGCAAAGGCTACAAACTGCGCGACCGCCTCCTCCGGGCGGCCAACGTCTTCGTATCCAAAGGCAAGGCATGACGGTGACAAAACGCGATTACTACGAAATATTGGGGGTTTCAAAAACCGCTCCGGCGGAAGAAATCAAGAAGGCGTACCGCAAGCTCGCGGTCAAATTCCACCCCGATAAAAACCCCGGCGACCATACCGCCGAGGAGAAGTTCAAGGAACTGGGCGAAGCTTATGACATCCTGATGGATGACAACAAACGCGCCGCCTACGACCGGATGGGCCACGCTGCGTTTGCCCAGGGAACCGCCGGACCGGCGGGCGGCGGCATGGGGGGCGGGTTCCACGATCCGTTTGACCTGTTCCGAGAAGTCTTTGGCGCGGGCGGCGGCGGCGTTTTCGAGCAATTCTTTGGCGGTGGAGGGGGCGGCGGCGGCTCGCAAGCCGATGGACGCCAGCGCGGAAGCGATCTCCGCTACGATCTCCAGATCCGGCTCGAAGAAGCCGCCTTTGGCTGCGAAAAAGAGATCGAGATTTCCAAGCTCGATACCTGCGGCAAATGCCACGGGACCGGCGCGGAACCGGGAGCAAAAGTCACCACCTGCCCCACTTGCCGGGGCCGGGGACAGGTGATCGCATCCCGGGGATTCTTCCAGGTCGCCCAGACCTGCCCGCGCTGCCACGGCTCGGGCCAGGTGATCTCCAACCCATGCAAAACCTGCGGTGGCGAAGGCCGGACCGAGGCCCGCACCCGGATCAAACTCAAAATCCCGGCCGGGATCGATAACGGCTCGCGCCTGCGCAGTTCCCAGAACGGCGAAGCGGGGCTGCGCGGCGGATCGCCCGGCGATCTCTACGTCGTCATCCATATCAAAGAGCACGAAGTCTTTGAGCGTGACGAAGACAACCTTTTTTGCGAAGTCCCGATCCGCTTTAGCACGGCTGCCCTCGGCGGCGAAGTCCATGTGCCGACCCTGGAAGGCAAAGCGGCGCTCAAAATCCCGGCTGGCACGCAAAACGCCACCGTCTTCAAACTGCGCGGCAAGGGACTCCCGACGCTCCATTCCAGCCAGCGGGGCGACCTGATGGTGCGTGTGCTCGTGGAAGTCCCCACCAAGCTCGACAGCCCGGCTCGCAAAAAACTTGAGGAATTCGCGGAACTCTGCGGAGACGAAAACACGCCGATCCACAAGAGCTTCTTCGAGAAAGCCAAAGAGTGGTTTAGCTAGCGATCCATGCCTCGCTTCTACATCCCGCCCGCCCGCTGGAATCTGGATCGGCTCGTCCTTGATGAAGAGGAGAGCCACCATGCGGCCAGCGTGCTCCGCCTCAAAACCGGAGATCGCGCCACCGTGTTCAATGGCGAAGGGCTGCAAGCGTCGGTGGAAATCGCGGCGATCAGCAAACGGGCCGTGGAATTGAAGCTCATTGAGGCGTCGCAAAGCCCCGTGCCCGCGTGCCGGATCACGCTCGGCCAGGCGATCCCCAAAGGGAAAAACATGGACCTCATCGTCCAGAAGGCGACCGAACTGGGAGCCGCCGCGATCGCCCCGCTTTTGACCGATCACACCGTGGTGCAATTTGACGCCCGGGACGCCGGTAAAAAGCGGGAGAAATGGCAAACCGTCGCCATTGAAGCGTCCAAACAATGCGGCCAAAACTGGCTCCCGTCCGTCCTCATGCCCCAAAACCTCGCCGCGCTTTTGACCGGCGGCTTTGATCTGGTCTTGATTGCCTCGCTCCAGCCGGACGCCCGCCATCCCAAGGAAGTGTTGGCCGATTTCGAAAAGGAAAAGGGCGGCAAACCGACAAGTGTCCTGGTGCTTATCGGCCCGGAAGGGGATTTCACCCCGGCGGAAATCGACCTCGCCAAGGCGCACGGGGGCCGCCCGATCACGCTCGGGCCGATTGTCCTGCGCACCGAAACCGCCGCGCTCTATTGCCTGAGCGTCTTGAACTACGAATTGCTGGCCTGAGGGAAGATTCCATGTTGCTGGCCGCGATTGCTCCCGTTTTCGTCATCATCCTGGCCGGATTCCTGCTCCGGCGCTCCGGCCTGCTCTCGGCTCAAGCCGATGCGAGCCTCATGCGCATCTACGTCAACCTGCTCTATCCGTGCCTCATTCTCGTCACGATCCTCGGCAACCCGGCGTTGCACCAACGGGCCAACGTCTGGCTGCCGCCAGTGGCCGGGTTTCTGACGGTGGCGCTCGGGTTTCTCTTTTGCTGGATCGGGGCGCGCCTGCTGCGGGTGCCGCGCGGAGCCTCCACCCGGACGTTTACCTACGTCACCGGCATTTATAATTTCGGCTACACGGCCATCCCGGTCGTGGGAAGCCTCTTTGGGAGCCGGGCGCTGGGCGTGCTGTTCATCTTCAATCTCGGGGTCGAAGTGGCGTTCTGGATGGGGGCGAGCCTTATTCTCTCCACCGAGCGGGACCGCTCCGCCTGGCGCAAGGTCATCAACGCCCCGGTTGTCACGATTCTCTGCGCGGTGGCGCTCAATTTCCTGAACTTGAAAGAGCACACACCGGTTTGGATTCTCGCGGCCCTGCAAATGCTGGGCGGGGCGGCGATCCCGCTGGCCCTGCTGCTTACCGGGGCCATCATCACCGATTTCCTGGGCGAAGCGCGCCCTTCCCGGACCGACGGCGTGAGGCTGGCCGGAGCCTGCGGACTGCGATTGGGGGTTTTGCCGCTGGTTTTTCTGGGTCTCGCCCATCTGCTTCCCGGCACCGTGGAACTCAAGCAAGTCCTCGTCGTGCAGTCGGCAATGCCTGCCGCCATGCTACCGGTCGTACTCTGCAAGCATTACGGAAGCGAAGTCGGGCTGGCCGTCCAGATCGTCATCGGCACGACCTGCCTCGCCTTGCTGACGATGCCGTATTGGATCAGCTTTGGGCTGAAAATCCTGGGGGTTTAGCCCTCAGGCGCGCTGCCAGGCCGGTTTGTTTTCGTAAACCCAGCGGTAATAATCGCGCCGTTCCAGCCCGCTCGCAGCCGCTTCATCCACGATCAATGTGCAAACCGGGTGCATCTGCAAAACCGACGCCGGGACCATTGCCGTCACCGGCCCTTCAACCATCGCGGCGACCGCCCCCGCCTTGCCCTCGCCAAAGGCCAGAACCAGGCAGTGCCGGGCATCAAAAATCGTCCCCACCCCCATCGTCACCACATGCCGGGGAACCTCGCCGGGGGAGGCAAAATAGCGGGCATTATCGGCCACCGTGCGGGCGGTGAGCGTCTTAAGACGCGTGCGCGACCCGAGCGAAGAGCCCGGCTCGTTGAACCCGATATGACCGTCCGAACCGAGCCCGAGCAATTGCAAATCAATGCCGCCCGCTTCGAGAATCGCTTCTTCGTAATCGGCGCAAAGCCGGGGAATATCACGCGCCTTCCCGTCCGGGATGTGCCAGCGGGCCACCGAAACGCGGTCGAAGAGATGACGTCTCATGAAGGCGGCGTAACTTTGCGGATGCGACGAGGAGAGGCCGACGTATTCGTCCAGGTTGAATGTCGTAGTATGGGAAAGGTCAATCTCACCCGCGCGCGCCATCATCACGAGCCGATCGTAAAGGCCTACGGGAGTCGATCCGGTCGCGAGCCCCAGCACGCTGTCCGTTTTTTCCCGCAATTGACGGCGGAAGATCGCCGCGGCTTCGCGACTGACTTCATCCGCATTTGATTTGATAATGACTTCCATATAATCCTGTTATTCGTGAACAGTTCCGCCTCAATTTCGGCAATCGACTTCGGCGCCCGGCTCGCGCGGCTGGGGCTCAAGGAAGCGGATATTGCCGAAACGTTTGCCCGTTCCTCGGGACCGGGAGGGCAGCACGTCAACAAAGTCTCCACCTCGGTCACGTTGCGGCACGTTCCCAGTGGCGTCTCGGTCACGGTGCAGGACTCACGCTCCCAGGCGATGAATCGTCAGATCGCCCGCGAACGGTTGCTGGCGAGTTTGGAAGAAGCGCGCCGGGCCGAAAAAGCCAGCCAGCGGGCCGCTCGTGAAAAGGTCCGCCGCCAAAACCGGCCCCGGCCCAAAGGGGTCAAGCGCCGCATGGTGGATCAAAAAAAGAAGCGGGGCGCCATAAAGAAGCTGCGCGGCCGGGTGGAATAGACAACATTCAAAATCACCGCAACCCGTAGGGTTGCCAGCGAATAGCCGGTGGTGTCGCTAACGCTCAACCACCGGCTATGGGCTTGAAACCCTTTGGGTTTGGCTCGATCTGAATGTCGATTCAGCTTTGGCCCGTCATTTGCGGGCAGGCTGGGCATTTTTTTGCGGGACCGGCAGTTCTCCGAACCGCCGTGGCAGCCAAAGCAGCCCACCGCAAATCGCAACGGCGGCAGCCCAGATCACCGCGCCCAAGCCAAAATGCGTCGGGGTGAATTCAAATTCGACCCGGTGGGTTCCCGGCTCCAAAAAAACCCCCCGGAAATTAAAATTGGTTTGGAAAATCGGTTTTGGAACCCCGTCCACCGTCACGCGCCACCCGGGATAAAACGTGTCCCCGAGTACCAGCAAGCTGCGGCATGGGGTGGAAGCCTCCAGGCTCACTGTATTGCCGCGATCGGCAAACGAAGTCACTTTTCCCTGCTTGCCAAACGCCAGCATTAGCGTGCTGGGCGGCACGGTCTCTCCCGGAAGCGATAGGACCATCGCCGCTTGATGCGGGTCGAAGGAATCGGAACCGATCGCCTTCAAGACTTGCGTCTCATCCGGAACCTCCTGCCACTCGTTGATCAAATAGGCCCGCGGCAGAGCGGTGGGGCGTGTGATGATGTTGATGTCGCGGGAAGCATTGGCCCAAAAAACATTTTCAAAAGGTTCCGAGCGAATGAAAAATCGCATCGAAAGCAGGTCGGCCACTTTTTCGCGAACCGGCGGCGACGCCTGGTGAAGCGCCTCATAAAGCACCAGGTATCGATTCAAAAACAGCCCCACCGGGGTGAGGCTCGCAAGGCCCAGTTCCTGCCCGTGCGCCGTCGCGCCGATATCCATTACCCATTGCCAGATTTCCAGGCGGGGTTCACCGTAAACATATTGTTGAAGATTGGTTTGAGGCAGGAAATAGCGATACATCGGGGAGCCGCCGATCTTTTCGGCCAATTGCCTGGGCGGACGGGTATAGATCCCCGCCGGTCCCGTCGGTTGCGCCTGCCTCGAAATGAGACACAAATTAAGGAATGCCACCGCCACAATGGCCCCTGATACCCATTTCAATGGCCCCCGCCGGAACGCGAGCATCCCAAAAAGCAGCAGACCCAAAACCGTGAACAGGGCTGCCCAGGTATAATCGAGCATTGCGGAATCCATCTGTGCCGCCGAGGGCGTCTTGGGATGCGCCATCAACCAAAGCAGGAAATCGTTACTAAACAGGCTCCCCAGGTAACCGAGCAGAAACACACTAAAAACGGCCGCCGCAATCCCCCAGACCCGCACCCTGGTTTTACGCTCGCCGCGCCCGCCGCAAGCCAGCAGCGACTGGAATCCGACCCCCCCCAGCATCGCCAAGGCAAACGAGGAGAAGAAATGGAATTTGGTGGCAAATCGGAGGCGCCCCATCCCGGGAAGCCAATCATGCAAGAACGGATAAACCGGCGTGAATTGACCCGCCGACATCAGCAACGCCCCCACCAGCACCGCCACGAGATACCAAATCAGGAAACGCGTTTCGCGGGTGGCGGAATCAAGCGCATCCGCCTTGGAACGAAGCCATCCAAAGAAAACCGCAATGAGCGGCAGGATGCCTATATACCACGAACCGTTGGCAAATTCGAAAATCTGGGGAGCCCAGTAGGTGTCGGGATAACCGGGCCGCCCATAGAGATAAGGGAGCAACAGCGAGAGCAAATGACGCGGATGTTCGGACGCCATTTTCAAAAGCGGATCGACATTCCCCGCCCGGACGGAAAACCGCATCATTTCGAAACTGGAGATCAACTGGGGCGCCCCCAGCGCGAGAATGAGAATGCCGGCCAGCCCCAGGAATAAAAGCGAAATCCCGCACGCCTTCCAGCTCCCGTGGCAGAGCCATCGCATCAATCCATACGATGCCAGCAGGAGGCTGCAATAATAGAAAAACTCCCCCGTGGCCAGCAACAAAAGGGTAAGAGAGGCGGCCAACCCGACAATGGAAACGGCATTGCTCACAAAAATCGGCCACAACCGCAGGGCCGTTTTTTCATCAATGTGGCGCGCGACGGCCTCCGCAGTGCGATCAATGATGCGGCTGACCAGCAACATCGCCAGGATTCCCCATGCCATCGTGAGGGTGAACTCAAGCCACGCCATAATGAACGTGCTAAAAGCGAAGCTGATGGCCGCGAATAATGCGGGAGCCATACTCATCCGCCAATACCGTGCGAGCGCATAGCAAGAAGCCGCGACCAGGCCAAAATGGAACGTCCACCACACACGGATCATCAGTTCAGTATCGGGAAAAATAAAAATCCAATTCGGTAAATAAAAGGTGCCGCAATACGGAGAGGCCGCATAAGGGATGCCGCACTGCTCAAAGGAGGACCAGAGCGGAAAAGAGCCGCTCCGAAGGGTTTCGCCAAAATAGAGAAGATGGGGTTCCGCCAGGAAAAAAAAGTCCCGTAAAAGCAGCATTCTCCCGCCAAACCAGACATCGCCAAGAAACACCACCGCCAACACCACCAGCAAAAGATACGGCCACGACCGGTTGAAAAAGGATTTTAAACTGTTTTGCATCGGGATGAGGAGGTAAGCTTGCTCACTCTATAAAGCACCAAACGTTTGGCAATAGAAAGGCAAACGATTTCCCGATACCGTGATGCTTCCCCCAGCTTTTACAGACCATGAAACGCAAACTTGAAACGGAACGCTTTTCCGAAACTAGCGACATGTATCCATGGGTTCGCTTTGAACATTACGAGCGCTACGATTTTGTATCCCGGTTGGTCGCGGGAAAAGACGTGGTGGATTGCGCCTGTGGGGCGGGCATCGGAACCTCGCTTTTTGTCCGCAACGGGGCAAAATCCGTTATCGGGATCGACGTGGACGACGGCGCGCTTGAAGAAGCAAAAAGCAGGCATCAGGCACCCAATCTTCGTTTCCTCAAGGGAGATGGTCGCCATTTGCCACTCCCAAGCTCATCTTGCGATTTGTTCATTTCGCTGGAGACGATAGAGCACGTTGAAAACGATGCCGGGTTCCTGGATGAAATCCATCGCGTCCTGAAACCGGGAGGGCGATTCATTTGCTCAACCCCCAATCGCGAAGTGGCAAATCCCGGAACGTCTATCGCCGACAAACCCTGGAATCAATTTCATGTTCGAGAATACACTCTTCCCGAGTTTTCGAGCCTGCTCGGGAAACGATTCGATGAGCTGGAGTTTTACGGACAAAATCCGGTGTCTCGTTCCCGAATCGGCCTGATGTCCCGCATCGCGCGCCTGACATGGCCCATGCTCGCCGTTCGCCTGAATCAACTCCTTAAATGCCGTTGGTTTCTGCACGATTCGAGCAAAAACCACCGAGTCGCGCCGGATGACGAAAAAAGCTTGTTTGAATATTTGATCATCTGTTGCCGACGCCCCTAGCTGAATCGACATTCAGATCGAGCCAAACCCAAAGGGTTTGAAGCCCATAGCCGGTGGTTGAGCGTTAGCGACACCACCGGTCAATGCAAAACCGCGCCTCACCCCTAAAGGGGTGGCAGAAAACGAGGCGATGGCTCTGCCACCCCTTTGGGGTGAATTCTTTCAAACACCTCATCCGGTGGTGTCGCTAACGCTCAACCACCGGCTATTCGCTGGCAACCCTCCGGGTTGCGGCGGCTTTTGAATGTCGATTCAGCTAGTGGTTGGAAAAGATCCAGTTCGAGCCCTGATCCGAACTTGTCATGAGGCTCTCGCACCATGATTTCCGATCCGGATGACGGCGCGCCGATCAAGACATCGCATGGAGCGGTCCAAATCGTCGGCTCGGCAAAGCAGATCGATGCAGCGCTCTGGAAACGCACGTTTTCCGAAGATCTGCTCGATTCCCGCTTTTATGAATTGATCGAAGAGACGCTCCGGGAGCAATTTGACTTCCGTTACGCGATTTTGAGGAACGACCGCCGCGGTGAAACCGCCGTGCAGCCGTTCTTTTTGGTTAACCACGAGATCAGTACCGGTTTACCCAGCCGGGTCCGCTCGATCCTTTCGCGAGCGCCCGATTGGCTTTTGCGGCGATTAAAAATCAAGATGCTGGGGGTTGGATGCGTAGCCGGTGAAGGACAACTCGCCCTGGCCGAACCGTGGTATTTGGAGGCGTTGGATGAGGCGCTGGGACATTATGCCTCCCGGGTAAACGCCAAGCTCATTTTCTTTAAAGATTTTCCGGCCCGGGATCGCGAGGCTTTCGCACCGCTTCTCCGCAAAGGGTACCGGCGGGTGGCAAGCATGCCCTCAACCAAGCTGGATCTCGGATTCGACAGCTTCGAGGATTACCTTAAAACCAGGCTGAGCCGTGAGAGCCGGAGTCAGCTTCGGCGCAAGTTCCGCGACAGCCAAAAGCTGGGCACCTTGAGCCTGGAGGTCGTCAACGACGCCACTCCTTACGCCGACGACCTGTTTGATCTTTACCTCCAGACTCATTTGCGCTCGGAGTTCCGGTTTGAACAACTTACCCGAGATTTTTTTTCGCAACTGGGAAAGCGGATGCCGGATCACACCCGGTTTTTCTTGTGGCGCAAGGAGGGGAAACTCGTCGCTTTCGCGCTGTGCATGGTCCACCGGGGGGTTCTCCATTATCTTAATCTGGGGATGGATTATCCCGAAGCCTTGAACCTGCATCTTTATGATGTGGTTTGGCGCGACTTGATGTCGTGGGCTCTCGATCAGAATCTCAATGGGATTAAAATGGGGCAGCTTAATTATGAAGCCAAGTTTCGGCTCGGCTTCCAATTGGCCCCTTTGGACCTCTACGTGCGGCACACGTCCGTTGCATTCAACCCGTTTTTTGCGTTCGCGCTCACTTTTCTGGAACCGACACGCTACGCTCCGGCTCTCCGCAAATTCCCCAATGCCCGGGAATTATAATGGCATCCGAATGCGGGCGGTTCTCTGAAAACGAACTTGCCTCCCTGCCATCGAATTGGCATAAATTCCGCCCCCTTGCCAAAGGGGAGCAACAGAGCCGGGCGGAGTCTTTGATTTTTCTGCCGTTTCCAAAAATACCGCGCCTTTCGAGAGACCATGAATCCCAAAAATTTACTCCCGATCTTAATGGCGGCGCTGGTAACTCTCCCGGGGCTTTCCCTGCGCCTGACGGGGGTTCACCTTCCGTGTGCCGCGATGGCGCTCCTCTCCGGGATGGCCATTCTGGGCGCCTCTTGCCTGCTGCTCTGGGCTTGTGACGCCGCCCAGGCCGATATTTCCCAAGCGCTCGCCCTGGCGGTGGTGGCGTTGATCGCGGTTCTGCCCGAATACGCCGTGGATATGTATTTCACCTGGCAGGCAGGCAAATTCCCGGACAGCGACTATGCTTTTTACGCGATCGCCAATATGACCGGAGCCAACCGGTTGCTGATCGGCGTTGCCTGGGGGGTGATCGCGTTCATCTGCTGGGTTCGTTTCAGGCGCCCGGTGCGGATCGAAAAGGATCGCCGCACGGAACTGTTCTTTTTGGGGTTGGCCACCCTGTACGCGTTTGTGGTCCCGTTGAAAGGGTCGCTGGTTTGGTATGATGGCCTCGTTTTTCTCGGCATCTATGCCTGGTATATCGTCGTGTCGAGCCGCCGCCCGTGCGGGGAACTGGAAGCGGAGGGACCGGCCGAGCTGCTGGTGATGCTCCCGAAAACCAAACGCCGCTTTGCCACCTCGTTGCTTTTCCTTTTTTCGGGATTGGCGATTCTAGCCAATGCCGCGCCATTTTGTGAAGGGCTGATCGGTACCGGCAAGCAGTTCGGGCTCAACCAATTCCTTTTGGTTCAGTGGCTGGCCCCGGTTGCCTCGGAAGCCCCCGAGTTCATCGTCGCCCTGGTTTTTGCGTGGCGCGGACAGGCCGGGATGGCGCTGGGCAGTCTGCTCTCCGCCAAGCTCAACCAATGGACTTTGCTGGTCGGGATGATTCCCGGTGTCTTTGCGCTTTCGCATGGAACCCTCCAGCATCCGTTGCCGATGGGATCGCTTCAAATGCACGAAATCTTGCTGACCGCCGCCCAATCGTTCCTGGCCGTCGCGCTTCTGGCCTCTCTGCGGCTGACAATCGGCGGCGCGATCCTGTTGTTTGGCTTGTTTATCGGGCAATTCATTCTCCCCACGCTGGTCACCGCCAATCCCCAGCTCTTTTTCGGCTTGTCGCCGGAACAGATTCACCCCGTTTTCTCCACGCTCTATTTTGCGGCGGCGGCTCCGATTTTCGCACATCATCCGGGCCGCTTTTTGCGTTTGGCCGATGGTTATCGAGCGGCTGCTCCGCCGACCGTCCCCGCCCCGAACCTCGCAGCCATTTCGTAGCTTCTCCTTCTCGGCAGACAGTTCCTTTATGGGTTTGGAGGGAAACTCATCGCCAGCGCAAAGAGCACCAGGCAGAGCAGGAGAAAAATCCCAAAAACGATTTTCGCAATCGCCGTCGCCGCCCCTGCCACTCCGCCAAATCCGAGCGCAGCCGCTATCAGCGCGATGATCAAAAATATTACAGCCCATTTCAACATAACGCACCTCTCCAAACGGGTTCGGCGTGGGCCGCTCCGTTGCGGGCGTCCAGATCGGATGCTGAAAAAATAGTTTGGCCGATGGCTTGGGAGGACGGAAGGGCTTGAGACCCGCTCAAGCACGAATGTTTCTGTGGAAGAAGCACTCATCCTCCTCAAAAAAACTCACGTCATTTTATGGCCTCCTTTTTTCGAACCAAAACGCCGGAACACCTGCTCGTCAAAGCGGCCATCGGGATGATCGCGGGAATGGTGGCCACGGGACCGATGACGGTGGCGATGATTCTCTGGCATCGGCGGCTTCCCTCGCACGAAAAATACCCGCTTCCGCCGCGCGAGATAACCGAACATCTCTCGGATCGCATTGGCATCGGAGATCAAATGAACGAACCGGAAAAAGCGGCGGCGACCTTGCTTGCCCATTTCGGTTACGGATCGGCGGCGGGCGGGCTTTATACGTTTTTTCCCATAACCAAAGAAACCCCGGGGCTGGCGTCCGGCGCGCTCTTTGGGCTGCTCCTTTGGGCAGGCAGTTACTTCGGGTTATTGCCCGCGACAGGGTTACTGAGTTCCGCGAAAGAGCATCCCGCCCGGCGCAATCTGCTGATGGCGGGGGCACACGCGGTCTGGGGATTGGCGCTCGGGGGATTGGTGCGTTTGTTTTTTGAGGAAGCGGGTGAGGATGAATGCCGAACGGTTTAACGAGGTTTAAGGGAAACCTGTAAATCAACCTTACCCGGCCAGCTTCCGCCGCATATCCGTTCATTTTGAACCCCGGCGGAATCTTATTCTCTGCGCGGGCGGAAAATTGGAAAAGACGATACCTATGAACAAAAAAACATTGTTAAGCATTGCTCTTGCGGCCTCCGCGCCTCTTGCGATGGCGCAGGTGGAATCGACCACTACGACGACCACCACGACCGAGGGGACCGGCACGATAACCGAGTACTCTCCCGGCAGCACCATCGTGCTCAAAGAAAGCAGCGGCCCGCGCCATTACCGGGTTGGCAAACGGGTGGTGTATGAGACTAAAGGCGGCAAAACCATCTCCGAAGATGAAGTGCGCACGCGGATCAAAGTCGGCGCACCGGTCCATGTTTACTATTCCAAAGAGGGGGACGAGATGGTCGTCAACCGGGTGATCGTGGACGAGGAGTAGCCCCGTCGCAATCGCGGCTTTCGCTCTGGAGCCCGACAAGATCGGCATTCGCGCGTTGTGAATGCCGATCTCCTTTTCCCCCCCTGCAAAGCTGCCCTCCAGGGCATCCAATTACAACGCCGCCCTCGAATCAAAGCCGGTGAGTGGTCACCCCGGTTTTAAAAAAAGGAAAATATGAAAATCGCACCATCATTCAAACTTGTCTCGGGAGTGGTCGCGGGCTTGATAGCGATATCGACCTACGCGGCTGAATCAAAAGGCGGGCGCCAATCGGTGCGCGCAAGCAGCATCAAAGGAGCCGCGATCTCGTTCCAGGGCGGCGGGAACGCCGGCACGGTTCAGGATGTCATCCTGGACCCGGAAACCGGTTGTGCCCGCTTCGCGATCATCCAGATGGAAGGGGGACGCACCATCGCGGCTCCCTACCGCATCCTGCGTTCAAGCGGCCCGTCGGCCTACACGGTGACAGTGGAACGGGAGCGCCTCATGAATGCCCCGGTCGTTGACATCGGCCGGATTGATGAATTCTCAAGCCCCGAATTTTCGCAACGGGTTTACGGCTATTACAATGTGGCTCCCGAGGAACAGATCAACATCCGGGAAAGCCGCACCGAAACCAACGTGACCGGCGAGTCCGGCGTGCGCGAACGCAGAGGCGAGCGGGAGATCCAGAGAGGCACGGAGCGCACCCGCACTACCCATGGGGAAGCCGGGGTCACGCAAACCCCCGCCCCACTGGGCGAGAAAGTAAGGAAGAACAAGAAGGGGCAGCCTGCGGGAACGCCTTCGATAGCCGCCACTCCCGGCTCGACTCCAGCCAGATCGGTGGCGACCCCCGGTGCCACTCCGGCCTTGAACGCCACCCCGACTCCTAATGCCACCCCAAGTGCAACCCCGAGCCCAGAGTCGAACCTCAATCGTCCGGAGACCGGTGCAAGCCCGGGCGCAAGTCCCAGTGCGGAGCGGAGGCGGGAAGCCAAGCCGGAAGCTCAATCAAGCCCTTCCTCGACGCGCTCCAACGAGGCTTCTCCCGGCGCGCCATCGACACCCCGGGGAAGCTCGGCCCCTTCCTCAGGATCAACGCGGTGAACCGTATCCTATTTTAAATCCCTCTTTGCGAAAAAGCGCCCTTGCCGGGCGCTTTTTCCATGCCCCTCCCCATGTCTCCGATTCTTTTGGACCCCATCGCGCCCCCAAAAACGCCGAGCCCCATTCCATCCCCGCACACGGCAACGCGTGCTGTTTGGGAAGTCGGCTTGATCCTCATTCTTGCCTTTCAAATTTGGTTCTTTTCCCGGGCCATCGGCCGCCCTTGGACGGATGATGCCGATTTCAATGGAGCGGTCTGGTCCCAGGCCGCTCACAATTTCCTGAAAGCCGGAATTGTTTCCACAGCCGGAGTGCCCGCCCCGTTTCATTTCGGCCCGATGCCGATCCCCAAACATCTCTATTACGGGCACCACCCGAGTTTGCTTGCCTTGACCGTCACGGCGGTTTTCCGAATTTTTGGCGAACACGAATGGGCCGCGCGGATGGTCCCGATCACCTGTTCCGTCGCAAGCACGGTTCTCCTTTGGTTTTTAGTAAGGAGTTGCGCCGGACCGGGAACCGCGACCTTTGCGGCGGTCTTTTTTGCAACGCTGCCGATGGAGTTGCGATGGGGGCAGATGGTGAACTTCGAACCCGGCGCCCTGATGTGGATGCTGGTCGGATTCCTTGGGCTGCGATACTGGAATCTCACCGGAAAAAAACGGTGGAAGGCCGTCATGTTGCTGGGGCTTGTCGCCTCGATGTTAACCGCGTGGCTGGGATATATGCTGGTGCTGCTGCTCTCCATCCATTTCTGGCTTTTTGACCGCGAGCGGAGAGGGCGACTTGCGCTTTTATTGGTGGGAATTTCCATTTTTTGCGGCGGGCTGTTTCTATGCCAGATTTCGTGGGTGCAACCGCACGCGATCCCGGATCTCGCCACCGCATTTTCGCTGCGCCTGAGCCAGACAGCGGATTCCCGGAATTTCACGTTCCTGGATTGGCTGCTCCGAATGCAAAACTCATGGAACCGGCATTTCCCGCCGCCCTTTTTGGGATTCGCGTTGCTCGGAGCGGCGCATCTGTTCAAAAACCGCAACGAATCCAAAAACCTGCGCTGGCTTGGATGGGTTTGCGGCGCTCTTTTTGTGATGAACGCTTTTTACGTGCTCGTGTTTCAGAACGCTTCCTACATTCACGACTATGCCTCATTTTACTTCATCGCACCGGTTGCGATCCTGGCGGGGCTCGGCGCACAACGGGTCGGGCATTGGGCGGAAAAACAGGTCGGCCGCATCGGCCCAATCGTCAGCCTTGGGTTGGTGATCGTCGTCGGGGGGATTGGTTGCATCCAGGTTCAAAGCCTGAACTCGCGTCCGCATATACTGGATTCAAATCAATCCGAGCCGAAAAATCTGATACCGGAATTGGGGAAACTCATCCGCGCCGAATTTCCGGCGGATGCCGAGGTGCTTTGCAATATCGACCCCTATTTTACGCCTCAGCTTTGGTATTATTCTAATCGTAAACTCGTCACCGGTTTCACCAAACCGGCCTACTGGCTCAGTTATTTTTCTTCCAGTTCCCAACTTCGTGGCGGCATCGTTTGGCTCGGCGCGCCGGATTCGGAAGCGATCCTGGCTCTGCTTGACGTCAAATCCCGGAGAACCGTTTGGGTTCAAGGGATTCCGTTTTGCATTTGGAAACCGGGCAAAGAGTAGGCATTTGCTCATCCTCCCGGCTCGCGAACGCGGCAGAGGGAAACAATTGCCCAGCCGTGGGAGAGAGCTGGTCAAACCACCCGATAACGAATCGTAAGGCCAACGTGCTCTGGAGGTCCGAAAACATCCCTGGGAGGAAATCAACATGAGAATACAATTAATCGGAACCCTCTTCACCGTCGCTTCGGCTGGTTTGGCCTTTGGATGCGGATGCTCTTCGGAGACTGTCCGGGTCCGGCCGGTGAGAGAGTGCATTATCAAGCAGCCTTCTTGCATCGTGGAAAGGCCATTGGCAGTACGGGAACTCAATACATGCCCAATGCCTGAGCGGAGACTGGATCTATTGGCTCCATTCCGCACGGTGGGGCACATCGTGAGTGCGCCGTTTGTTGCGGTCGGCAGAACCTTCTCTCCATCGGATAACTATATTGCTCCGGTAGGGGAACGGCTCGACTACGACACCTTTAGTTATGAAAACCAATGGGCCGAACCGCGCACCCGACTGATGCCGGTCGGGGAACGGTTCACAACCGTCAGAACCTATCGCACATCTGACCTGAGCCCCGTGGGTGAACGGTATATCAGCGTCAAAAAACATCACCGGATGCTAAGGCCGGTGGGAGAAGAATTCGTCACGGTAAAGAGCCATCGCAAAGCGATGTTGAGACCGGTCGGGGAAGAATTCATAACGGTGAAAGGCCATCGCAAAGCGATGTTAAGGCCGGTCGGCGAACGGACCTTCAGCACAAAAAGTTATCAGCATCAGAAGATGCTGAAATCGGAAGGCGAGCGGACCTGGATCGAAAAAAAGAGCTATCGCAAAGCGAACCTGAAGCCGGTGGGAGAACTTACAGAAATCCAAAAGGGATATAAGAAAACGACCCTCAAACCGGTGGGCGAAAAGCAAGTCATCCAGAAACAGCAGAAATCGACGCTTAAAAAGAGCGGTCAGGAAATAAAATCCCAGTAACCGATTGGAGCTTATCTTAAGGGTCGTGCGGCCGGAAAAGGGATCCCCTTTTCCGGCCGCCTTGTTTTTGAGGAGTAAAACTCATCTATTGGCTTGCGGTTCGAATCGGGAACCGCTTTGAATGGGAATCTCCCGCCGGGGTGGCGAAATTGGCAGACGCGCCAGACTTAGGATCTGGTGTCGCAAGACGTGCAGGTTCAAGTCCTGTCCCCGGCATTTTTTCCAGTTTCCACCCCGCATTCGAGCAGACCGCCGCCGCGCTTTTTTTGTTAATTCGCGGTTCCAGCTTCGGTCAAAGAAGCTTCCTCGCCTGGTTTGATCCGGCGTGAACGCCAGATAAAAAATATGGCCGGATAGACGATGAGTTCCATCAAGGTGGAGGTGACAACACCGCCGATCATCGGGGTGGCGATGCGTTTCATCACGTCGGCTCCCGCGCCGTGGCTCCAAAGGATGGGAAGTAGCCCCGCAATGATCACAGCAGCCGTCATCGCCTTGGGGCGGACCCGTTTCACCGCGCCGTGATAAATTGCATCCCGCAAATCGGTCAGCGATTTGAGTTTCCCCGATTTGCGCCATTCATCGTAGGCGAGGTCGAGATAAAGGAGCATCACCACGCCGGTTTCGGCATCAAGCCCAGCAAGCGCAATGATCCCAATCCAGACCGCAACGCTCAGGTTGTAACCGAAGAGATAGAGCATCCAAAACGCCCCCACGAGCGAGAACGGCACCGCCAGCAGGACAATCGCCGTCTTTACTGCCGATTTTGTGTTGAGATAAATGATCAGGAAGATGAGCAGCAGCGTGATGGGGATCACAATGATGAGCCTCTGCTTTGCCCGTTGCATGTACTCATATTGTCCGCTCCAAAAAACATTGGTGCCGCTCGGGAGTTTGAGCGTCCCCTTTGCCACTGCTTCCTGCACCGCGCGCCGGGCCATCTGGACGTAGGTGCCGATGTCGATGTTCTTCACATCCACGTAAATCCAGGCGTTGGGCACGGCAGCTTCGCTCTTGATCCCCATGGGGGCGCGGACGGTTTTTATCGTGGCGAGCTGCCCCAACGGAATTTGCGCCCCCTGCATGGTCGGCACGATGATTTCCCGCAACGCTTCGAGGTTCTCCCGGTAATCGCGGTCGTAGCGCAGGTTGACGGTGTAGCGCTCCAACCCTTCCACGGTGGTTGTGAGCGGCATCCCTCCCAGCGCGACTTCCAGCACATCCTGGACATCGGCCACGGAAAGACCGTAGCGGGCGATTTGGTCGCGGTTGATGTTGAACTCGATGTAGTTGCCGCCCATGACACGCTCGGCAAAGACGCTCGAAGTTCCGGGAACCCCCCGGACGATGGTTTCGATCTGCTCGGCGATTCGTTCCAACTCGACGAGGTTCGCCCCGGAAACCTTGATGCCCACGGGAGTTTTGATACCGGTCGCGAGCATGTCGATGCGCGTTTTGATCGGCATCGTCCAGGCATTGTTGAGGCCGGGGATCTGGACGACGCTGTTCATGGCGCTGGTCAACTCGTCCGGCGTCCGCTTCCGATGCGCGATGACTTTGCCTTCCGCATCCTTGATCTCCACGGCGGGCCACTCTTTCTCGTCCTTGAGCATGATGGTGGTCTCCAGCATGTCGAAGGGAGCGGGATCGGTCGCGGTCTCGGCACGGCCTGCCTTGCCAAAGACCCGTTCCACTTCGGGGAAGGTCTTGATGAGTTTGTCGGTCTGCTGAAGCACCTCGCGCGCCTTGGTGGGCGAGATGCCGGGGAAGGTGGTCGGCATATAGAGCAGATCGCCTTCGTAGAGTGGCGGCATGAACTCGCTTCCGAGATTCTGGAACGGGAACGCCTTGCCCGCGGCGGCGGCCATGGTTTTCAACGGGCCTTCCGGCAGCCGGTTAACCACCAGGCTATTCCATGGAAAAAATACCCAGGCCACGATGGCCACTGCGGCGGAAATGACCGCCCAGCGGAACCGGATCACCCAGTCGATCACCGGATGATAAAGCCAGATGAGCAGGCGATTGATCGGGTTCTTTTCCTCGGGGATCATTTTGCCCCGGATGAAGTAGCCCATTAAAATCGGCGCGAGCGTTATCGAAAGCAGCGCAGCGGCGGCCATCGAGTAGGTCTTTGTGAATGCAAGCGGCTTGAAAAGCCGGCCCTCCTGCGCTTGCAACGCAAAGACCGGCACGAAGGAGATCGTGATGACCAGCAGCGAATAAAAGAGCGTCGGCCCGACCTCCACGCTGGCATCCCGGATGATCTCCCAATGGGGCTTCCTGCCGCCGTCATGCTCGATGTGCTTGTGGGCGTTTTCGATCATGATGATGACCGCATCGACCATCGCGCCGATGGCAATGGCAATGCCGCCCAGCGACATGATGTTGGAACTGAGTCCCTGATTGTACATCACCATGAAAGAGATCAGGACCGCCACGGGCAGGATGATGATCGCCACGAGCGCGCTGCGGAAGTGCAACAGGAAAAGGACACACACCAGCGCAACCACGAGACTTTCCTCCACGAGCTTTTCCTCCAGCGTCTTTACGGCGCGGTCGATGAGCGCGGTCCGGTCGTAGGCGACCGTGTAGGTCACATCGGGCGGAAGCCCTTTCATCGCCTCGTCCAGCCGCGCTTTCGCATCCTTGATCACCTGCCGGGCATTGGCCCCGTAGCGCACCACCACGATCCCGCCCACGGTTTCGCCTTCGCCATTAAGCTCCGCGATGCCGCGCCGCATCTCCGGCCCGAGTTGGATATTCGCGACATCTCCCAACAGGATTGGCGTCCCATTGGCGCCCACTCCGACGGCCACCTTTTGTAAATCGTCAATTTTCTCGATGTAACCGCGCACCCGCAGGATGAACTCTTTCTCGGCCAGCTCAATGGAGCGCCCGCCCACCTCGCCGTTGCTCCGCTCGATGGCTTTGCTCACTTCGGAGAGAGGGATGTTGTAGGCGCGCAGCTTTGTCGGATCAACCGTGACCTGATACTGCTTCACGAACCCGCCAATGGAAGCCACCTCGGAGACCCCTTCGACGGAGTTGAGCTGGTATTTCAAATACCAGTCTTGAAACGACCGTAGCTCCGCGAGGCTGCGTTCCTTGGAATTGAGCGAATAGATGAACGCCCAGCCGACGCCCGTGGCATCGGGCCCAAGCGAGGGGGAAACGTTCTTGGGCAGGCGGGAAGAGAGTGAGCTGAGGTATTCGAGCACACGGCTGCGCGCCCAGTAAGGGTCGGTGCCGTCAGCAAAAATCACGTAGACAAACGAGAAACCGTAAAACGAATAGCCGCGCACCACCTTCGCCTTGGGCACGGAAAGCATCTTCGTCGAGATCGGGTAGGTCACCTGGTCCTGCACGATCTGCGGAGCCTGCCCCGGCCATTCCGTGTAGATGATGACCTGCGTATCGGAGAGGTCGGGGATCGCATCCAGCGGGATATTCCGCAGGGCGTAGATGCCGCCGAAGATCAACGCCAGCGTCGCAAGCAGGACGAGGAATTTATTCTTGAGCGAAAAATCAATGATTGAGCGGAGCATGGGGTGATCTAATTAAGGTGCAGGCGCGGGCTGGGGCGTTGCGGTGCCGCCCGGCTCCCTCATTTTCTGGATGGCCTCGTTCAACTGGCTTTCCGAATCGAGCATGAACTGGCCCGAAGTCACCACTCGTTCTCCTTCGTTGAGCCCTTTTAAAACCTGGTAGGTATTCCCCTCCCCGCGCGCACCGATCACCACCGTGCGCGGATCAAACCTGCCCCCGTCGAGCGCCACAAACACCGTATTCTTTTCGCCGCTGCGCAGGATGGCGGAATCGGGCACAAGCAGTGCGGCAGGGTCAATATCTGCTTTCAAAACGACATTCGCGAACATGCCCGGCTTGAGCAACAGGCCGGGATTTTGAAACTCCATCCGAACCTTTGCGGTCCGGGTCTTCTCGTCGAGCATCGGGTATAAATAGGTGAGATGCCCCTGGAACTTGCGGT
This sequence comes from uncultured Spartobacteria bacterium, assembly GCA_903933715.1. Lineage (GTDB taxonomy): Bacteria > Verrucomicrobiota > Verrucomicrobiia > Chthoniobacterales > Chthoniobacteraceae > UBA695. The sequence continues at coordinate 4,414 of CAIZLD010000066.1, read as the reverse complement.
CCGGCAGATAGGTCAGCGTGACCTCCGCTTCCTGCCCGGGCTTCACATACGGGAGATCCTGCTCATAAATCTGGGACTGCACCCAGACCAGCGACAGGTCCGCCAGGCGGTAGAGCTTCATCCCGGCGTCCACCATCTGCCCTTGCACAGCCATCTTTTCCACGACGATGCCGCTGCCGGGGGCGGTGACCGTCAGCGTCTTTTTGATTTCATGGGTCCGTTCCAGCGTGGCGATTTGATCCGCTGAGACATCGAAATTTTTGAGCTTCCGAAGCGCGCTGGCTTTCAGATTAGCCGACCCCGCACCCGCTCCCAGCGCGATCAAGTATTCATTTTGGGCGGTCACCAAGTCGGGCGAGTAAATCTCAAAGAGCGGATCTCCCTTTTTTACTTCCTGGCCCGTTGCATCAACCAACAGCTTCTCGATCCATCCCTTGTATTTCACGGTGACATCGGTCAGCGCGGTTTCGTTATAATCAACAACGCCCACGGTTCGGATGAGCTTGCGTAGCGGCCCCCGGGTGACTTCCGCCGTGCGGATGCCCATGTTCTGCACGGTCACAGGGTCAATCGAAAGGGTCGAAGTTTCCGCCGCCCCGGCCTCGTTTTCATAAACGGGCGCCATCTCCATCCCCATGCTGTCCTTACCCGGTTTTTGGCTGATCTCGCCGGGCATCATGGTCGATTTGTAAAATTTGATTTTGCGCTCTCCGGGAGTTGCGGCGGCAGCTTGTTGGCGAACCGGTTCCAAATGCATTCCGCAGATGGGGCAGTCGCCGGGGTGGTCCTGAACGATCTGGGGGTGCATGCCGCAGGTGTAAAGCGTCTTGGCCTGGGAAGCGGATGGGGGCTGGCCCGGCTTGGAGCAGGAGACGATGCCCAACGGGGCAAGGCCGGCAAGAAGCAGGATCAAAATGCGCGCGAGGTATTTCATTTCGAGGTGTCTGGTGAGGACTGAAGGTAGCTTGAGACGCCGAGGATGGCTTCCAGTTCCGCGATGGCTACCTGGTGTTCAATGAGCTGATTTAAGCTGGCGGAGTCGATCTCCTGTAAAGTCCGCCGGGCGGTGATGAGTTCCAGAAAACTGCTCTTTTCGGTTTCATACCCGGCGCGGGTCGTTTCCATGCTCGATCTGGCTATCGGCGCAATCCGGTCATGAAAAAGCCGGTAGTTGGTCGCGAAGGTCTCGATTTTTTTGAGTTGGTTCCGCACGAGCCCCGAGGCTGCCGTTTGCGCCGCTTCGTACTCGTGCCGGGCGCTCGCAAGGCTCTCTTCGGCCTCCGCTACCCCGGCGGAATATTTCCTCTCGTTCGCCCACGGCACGCTGAAAAAAATCCCCGTATCGTATTCCTGGATGCCGGTTTTTCCGGCAAACTCGCGGGCTTTGATCTGAATGGCCGGGTCAGGGATCCATTGGCGGTGCGCCAGTTGAAGCCTGGCTTTCTCGGCCTCGATTTTGCGCCAGGCCATCAGCAGTTCGGGGCGGCAAGCCGCCACCACCGCTTCCACTTTCCCGGATGACCAGGGCGATGCCCGAAAGGCCAGAGGTTCCGGTCTTGCAACCGGCGTACGGGCCGGACAGTTGATCAGCACGTTCAATTGGGTTTGTTGATCTGAAATGTCGCGCTCGATCATCGACTTCCCTTCGGAGAGTCGCGCCAACTCCGTTTCGGCGAGCAGCACGTCGGATTGCGTCGCCGTGCCGACCTCGTATTTTTTGCGGCTGATTTCGGCAACCTCCTTGAGCAATTCCTGGTTGCGTTGGTTGATTTCGAGTTGCCCGTACGCTCCGGCGAGCCGGAAGTAAGCTGCCTGAACCTGCGTCACGAGATCGAGTTGAACACGCCGAAATTCCTGAAACGCGCCCAGCGCCTCCGCGACCGAGGCCCGCGCCCGGCTCAAGTTTTTCCCGGAGATGGGGAGGGTCTGAGAAACCATCCATTCCACATCCGAGACCTTGAACGGATTGGTTGTCCCCGTCCGTTGAAGATCAACCCCCGCCATCAAATCGTCCCAGGCCTTTGCCTGGGGCACGCGCTGCTTCATCATCTCCCAACGGGCGCGGGCTGCTTTGAGCGATGGATTATCCCGGAGGGCTGTCCGCAACAGGGCGTCTTTGGAAAGCGGCTCCGCGGCCAAGAGTCCCTGGACCAGGGAGAACATCAGAATGGCAAAAAACAGGGACCGTTTCATGGAAATATCTATCCTTTAGACCTCCTCCTGCATTCTATCGCAAAATGCCGGACGATGCGAGAATCAAAGGAACTGCCGCTTTGAGGCCAGAGTCTCTGGATGCGCTATTTCAAGGGAACAAGATTCATTCCGCATTTCGGGCATTTGCCCGGCTTCTCGGAGATAACCTCAAGGTGCATGGGGCAGGTATATTTTTGAGCGGCGGCGGGCGCGCCCGATTTGGGTTTTTCCCCGTTTTGGGCATGGGCGATCACCGGGGAAATCGCAAGAGCTGTGAACAGAAGAGCTATTGAAAGAATTTGTTTCATTTTAATTTTGGCAGGTGGTTTGGTCCCGCACATCAGGTAAAACACCCGGTTTGGCAAAAACCCTTGAAAAAAATTTGATCCTGCTTTTCAGGGATGCCCAATGGGGTGTTGAATTTTTTCAAGGGTTTGGCAGTTTTGGGGTGTTTTATAAGGGTGAGCGGCAGATCCCGCTTTGAATCCGAACAAATGAACTCTGACGAAAACCAACTTTTCCCGACCTGGACGGTCAAGGTTGAAATTCCGCCCCGCTTCCAGGCGAACGTGTGGGCGCAAATCGCCGCGAGAGAAAGCTCCCGCCGCCCGTTGTGGGACCAGCTTCGCGACTGGGTGGCCGCGGAGTTTTGCAAACCCCATCTGGCTCCCGCCCTCGTTACGCTGGGCCTCACCCTCAGCATCGCATTGGCTTATATGCAGGCGCAGGATACGAACGTGATGAAGGGGAAAGAATTGGAAGCGCGGTACCTGGAAACCATCAACCCGCTTGCCCACATGAGCCATTCGACATGAGGCGAGCCCTTCTCATCCTGCTTGTCACCGCGGCGGTATCGCTGGCCGGTTATCTTGTTTCCTACGAGCTGGCGACCCGCCCCGCCAAGTGCATGATGGAGCACCCGAACGCCGGCATGGTTTGGCTAAAAAGGGAATACCATCTTTCCGATGCGCAATACGCCAGGATCGCGCAGATGCACGGCGATTATCGTCCGACCTGCGAGCGGATGTGCCGGCGCATTGCCGAAGCGAATGCGAAAGTCCGCGCCCTCATCGACTCCAACAGCACGGCGACCCCGGAAACCGAAGCTGCCCTCAAAGAATGGGCCTTGTTACAGAATGAATGCCGGGTGGCGATGTTGCGGCACGTTTATGCCGTAAGTGCCGAGATGCCCCCGGAAGAAGGTCGGCGGTATATCAAAATGGCCACCGGGCGCATCGTGAGCTCTGGAATGGAACACGCAACCCTGGTGACGAAGTAATCCGATGAACCCGGTTTTATAGCTTCATGGAGACCGGACCCAACAACCCCAGCCTGATGCTTCGTTTGCAGAATGGGGACGATTCCGCCTTGAACCTCATCATGAACCAGTGGCAGACCCCGCTGGTCCGGTTCATCTACCGGTATATCGGCAATCACGAGGAAGCGCTCGATCTGGCGCAAGAGACGTTTGTCCGGGTCTATCAAAACCGGCACGCCTACCGCCCGAGTGCGAAATTTTCGAGCTGGCTGTTCACCATTGCCAGCAATCTCTGCAAAAACTATATCCGGTGGGAAAAGCGTCACCCGACCGTCATGCTGGCACGCGATCATGGGAGCGGCGGCCCCTCGGATGCCGCCGACACGTTTCCAAGCACGGGTGGAACCCCGCTGGACACCGCCGCCGACAACGACACCGCCCGGTGCGTCAAACAAAGCATTCAAAGCCTGCCCCACGATCTCAAGACCGTGGTGTTATTGTTTGAATACGAGAATCTTTCGTACGAGGAAATCTCGGGCGTCCTGAATTGCAGCCCCAAGGCTGTCGAAACCCGGCTCTACCGAGCCAGGAAAATTCTTCGCGATTTGCTGGAACGCTTGAACATCAAAAGCGCTTCATGACGAAACGGGTGGGATCTATCATGAAGCTTTGCGCATAAAAGACAGAGGAGTTATCCGCAGATTTCGCAGATGAACGCAGATTATACCGAAAAAATCGGCGAAAATCGGCGCAATCTGCGGATTCTCTTCTTCCGAAAATAACCGAGATACAAGTTACTAGTGGGCTGTCACACGTTAAGCGATGGGTAAAGACACAAGCCCAGCCTCGTTCCCAATCTCCGATTGGGAACGCAAGTGTCCGCGAAACTCTGTTTCGACAATCGTGGATTGCGTAAAAAATCGAAGATGATCCAGAAGGCTTGATCTGTAAACTCGCGGTTTT
>CAIZLD010000065.1 GCA_903933715.1 uncultured Spartobacteria bacterium | reverse complement strand
GATGAAATGCCGGGCTTCCGTTTTTGAGCGATCGTCAAAGTCGGACGGGAATTCCAAAATCATTATTTGTCGCATGAACCCAAGGAGCCTTGGATCAAGCGTGGGGGCGCGGCGACGGCATTCGCGAAACGCCGCCTCCACCGCCCGCTTTTCCTGGGCCGAAAGGGAATGCGTATTCTGGGTCACGTAATTTCGATAGACCGGAAAGGCCGATATGAAATGGGCGAGCGCCATGCGGATCGACTCCAGCGGAAAGTCGCGCCCATACCGGGTCTTCGCCGCCACGAGGGCGAACCGATCCACCAATGCAGCGAATTGACCGGGGAAACTTTGCCTCAAAAGTTTGAGCCGGCAGGCAAAAAGGAGTTGGCGGAAATTGGCGCTCGCTCCCGTTAACATTTTATAAAAATGGCTGAGGGCTTCTTTGTGCGCGCGGTTGACAAAAATCCCGTTCACTTCATTAAGGAAATCGTACCCGGTAGTGCCTGAAATCGGCCATTCCAGGGGCAGCGATTCGGTCGTGGCGAGTATTTTTTCGGCGACCACATACCGGAATCGCGCCTCCTCCGGCCACAATTCCCGAACCCGGCCAATATATTGTTGCGGGTCCCATAAGCCGTCGAGGTGATCGATTCGCAATCCGCAGATTTTCCCGGCGCGGATCAGTTTTCGAAACAGGCGATGGGAGGCTTCAAAGACTTCCGGGATTTGCGCGTTGAGGCAGACGAGATCAGTGATGTCAAAGAAACGGCGGTAATCGATCTGCTCGGGGCCGATGCGCCACCAGCAAAGGCGGTAATTCTGACCCTGAAGCATGCGGTCCAGCCTGTCGAAGCTGTGGGGGTCCCCCGGGATTCCGTTGAAAACTTCCAGGCACCGGGCCAGCGCGGCGGTGAACGCTTCCGAACGCTCCAATTCGCGAAGGCCACCTTTGGCTTCGTCGATCTCTTCCGCGCGGTTCGCAACCCGGCACCGCTCGATCAATGCTTGCATCGCGCGGGCTTCTGCGCTTTCCGGAGGTAGCTCCACCTGCTCCAAAATTTCCGCAACGCTCGCAACGGAAGCCGGGAAACGATGCGGGCCGTAGGTGAACCAGAACGCGCCTTCGGAGAACACCGCTTTGAGTTGTCCGCTTTCCAAAATGTCGGCATAAAGCCCGCCCAAAATGGGGAGCAATACCTTGCGGTAAGCCGATGGGGCATGCGATGCCCAATCGATGTCAAAATAGTTGGCGTAAACGGAATACGGGCCTTTCTCCAAAACATCCCGCCACCACGGGTTGGAAATATCCGCCCGCATGTGGTTGGGCACGATATCCAGCAACAGCCCCAATCCCGCAGCCTGCATTTTGACGGAAAACTGCTGAAACCCTTCGTCGCCACCGAGCTTGGGATCGATCTCGTCAAAGTTGCAGACATCGTAGCCGTGAGTGCTCTGCGCCCCGGAACGGGTCAATGGGGAGGCATAGATCTGCGTGACGCCCAATTCGGATAAATAGGGCAAAATTTCGGCGGCATCCTCGAACCGAAAATTGCCGTTGAACTGGAGCCGGTAGGTCGCCCCGAAACGGCATTGCGGCTGGAATTCAATTTTTACGATCATTCTCGTTCGATCCGTTCGATTTCGATACCGTCCACGGCGAACCCGAGGCAGATGCCGAGCCTGATGAATTCGCGATGGCTCTCGAATGCCCCGGTGGCTCCTTCCTCCACTTTTTTGACAAAGTCGATGTCGGTGGAGTGCAGCATTTCCCAATACACATTTTGCACTTTCCAAAGATTGAGATGCAGCGGGAGGGGGAGCGTCAATTCGGCGATTTGGCGTAAAACCCGCAGTTTATCCAAGTTGGACGGATCGGCGCAAACGTCATGGATCAGCCGTTCCATGCAGGAGGCTACGGTGAAGCTCAAATCGGCATCCATAAAGAGATCACCCTTCTGCCGGGCTTCCTCGATCAGAATGGTAAGCTTGTCAATGTCGGGAAGTTCCGCGCCAAACTGGAGCACCAAATCCATCCGCATGACAAACGTCGATGCCGTCTCAACAGCGGGAAGCAGCGATTTGGCGGCAGGGCCCAAAAATTTCATCAACGGAACGTAGCGCTCGGCAATGCGGCGAAACCGGTTTTCCAAATCGGTCCGGGTGGTCTTTAGCAACTCATGCAAGACTTGCCGTTGAGCATCCTTGAACAGCGATTTGAGAGAATAAATCGGCTCTCCAAAATGCTGCCCAATGGCGCGGATGACCTTGGGAAAATCGACTTCATCAAAGGTGCTCTTCAATTCGCTCGCCATCGTTTCATAATAACCCGGCGAGGAAAATTCGCGCACTCCTGCGGTGAGATTGTGCTCGCCCATGTAAAAAACCGCATAGGTGGTCTGGGCGGTCTCTTCGGTGATATCGGAAGTGGCCCGTGTGTGGCCGATGACCAGCCGGGCCTTCCCCGCGGTGACAATCTCACGCTCCCCTTTCTCGAATGTGAAGACAAATACCCGCCGCTCTTCGTCGAAGTTGTTTTGGAACAGCGATTCGATGGCGTAATGGGCGGTCGCCTGCTTCAAGGTGATCATCGCCGGTTTAACCCATTTCATGTAAATGGCACGCCCGTCCGAATGCTCCGGGATGTTGCTTTTGGCATCGGCCAGCCGCTCCAAAAATTGCGGTTCCAAGTCCAGCCCGAAAATCTCCTGGCAAAGCTCAACCACGCGTCCCGCGTATTGGATCACCTGCACGGTTTCGATCCCCGATAGCTCATCAAAGAACCAG
>CAIZLD010000064.1 GCA_903933715.1 uncultured Spartobacteria bacterium | reverse complement strand
GTCGCTCACCTTCAGCCCACTTGCCTCAACTTCTTTGAGGATTCGAATGATCTGCTCTGTGCTGTGTCTTTTCTTCATTGGTTCTGCCTGTTATCGCAGAACTCTCATCAAAACCTGTCCAGTTTTTCGGGGCCCGACCAGTGGTTCGCTTGCGAAGTGCAACTTCGCCAGAAAGTGCGTTTCCAAGTGAAACTTGGGAACGAGACAACGAGACAAAAAACCGTCCGGGGTGGAGTGAGGCTTGGGCACGAATCACGCCCCGTATTTTTAATCTCTCGCAAAGACGCAAAGCCGCAAAGGAAAGGCAAAGACAGCAAGGTGCTCCTCTTCTTTGCGGCTTTGCGGCTTTGCGAGAAACAAATTCTTCTTCCTTGAGGCTAAGGCGTGCGGTTTTTGCGTCAAAACTCCGGGTCTGGCTACGCCTTCAGGCGCGGGTCCACGAGTCGCTCCAGGTATTTGGCCAGCATGTCAAACTCGACATTGACGCGGTCCCCGGCCTTGAGCGTGTGGAGATTGGTCACTTCCATCGTGTGCGGGATCAGCCAAATGACGACGCTCGCCTCGCCCACTTCCGCCGCCGTAAGGCTGATGCCGTTAATGGAGATCGACCCTTTGTAAGCCACATACCGGGCAAACTCCCGGGGCAGCTCGACCTCCAGCCGGTGATCCTGCCCGTGCGGTTCGAGCGACACCACGCGAACGGCGCGATCGACGTGTCCTTGGACAAAATGCCCCCCCAACCGGTCGTGGGCCGAGAGCGCCCGCTCCAGGTTCACTTTTGACCCCGGCTTTTGATCGCCGAGATTCGTTTTATCGAGCGTCTCGGCCAGCAAATCGAACGAAAGGCGGTTTCCCTCCATTGAGGTGATCGTCAGGCAGCAGCCGTTGACGGCAATCGAATCGCCCGCTTTGGTCCCGTCGAGAACGACAGCGGCTTCGAGGGTCAGGCGTGCCCCGCCGCCAATCGGTTCGACGGCGACAATCGGGGCGGTTTCTTCAACAAGTCCGGTAAACATGGGGATATTCTAGAACAAACGCCACCGGGAGAAAAAGAGAATCCCGACGACAAAACATACCGGCAGCAAAATCGGCAGCGAATAGCGCACGACATAGCCAAAAAAGCTCGGCGTCTCCACCTTCGCCCGTTCGGCAATCGATTTGACCATGAAATTGGGGCCGTTGCCGATGTAAGTCATCGCCCCGAAGAAGACCGCCCCCACGGAAATCGCCATCAGCACCCCGCCGTCCTGCCTGAGGAACTCCGGCATATCGGTGTTCAGGTCCAGCCCGTGCAGTCCAAATGCGGTCGCCAGAAAAGCGAGATAGGTAGGGGCGTTGTCGAGCACGCCGGAAAGGAGCCCCGTGGCCCAGTAAAAATGCATTTCGCTGTGCAACCCCAGCGACGGGGCGTGCGATTGCAGGTAGTCGAGCGCCGGGATCATCGTGGCGAAGATTCCCAGGAATAGCCACGCCACTTCCTTGATCGGCTCCAGGGTAAAATCGTTGGCGTTATGGATTTCTTTGGGGGTCAAAACCCAGGAGGCCAGCGCCGCGCCGACCATGATCGCCTCACGCAAAAACGCCGGGTGATTCACAAAGACCGCACCCAGGATCACCCCCAGAAAAAGCAAGTTGCGCAACCCGCCAAACCGCCAGGTCTCGTGCGCGGTTTCCGCCTCGCGGACCGGCCGGGGCGCTTTTCCGAAATTGATCGTGTCAAAAACGAAAAAGATCCCCAAGAGCAGCCCGAGCGCCGCGAGCCACGCCTCCCAGCAATGCTCCAGCACCCACCAGAACGGAACCCCTTTCAGATAACCCAGGAAAAGCGGTGGATCGCCAATCGGCGTCAGGCAGCCCGAGACATTGGAGACCAGGAAAATGAAAAAAACGATGTGGAAACCGGTGATGCGGTATTTGTTCATCCGAATCCAGGGCCGGATCAAAAGCATCGATGCGCCGGTGGTGCCAATCAGGTTGGAGATCACGCTGGCCACCGCCAAAAAAAGGACGTTCACCCACGGTTTGGCCTGCCCCTTGACGACGATATGGATGCCGCCCGCCACGACAAAGAGGGAGCCGACCATCGCCAAAAAACTGAGATATTCGTGAGCGGTGTGGAGTACGCGCACGACGTCGTGGCGCACTCCCAGCGTGTAGCCGACGCTCAAAGCTCCCAGCAGGATGGCCCACCAATGGTAATACTTTTCCCAATGGTGTTTGTAGACCAGCGGCAGGATGGCGATTGCCAGCAAAAGGGCCGCAAACGGGAGCAGGGTAAAAAGTGGAGGGGGCGGCATAACTAATGAGGACTGGAATTTCCGTGCGGGTAATGTTCTACTCCGCGCAGTCTTTATACATCTCCTGAAAAATATGGAAAACGTTGTTATTATCGGTTCCGGTTGCGCCGGGCTTACTGCGGCTATTTACGCGGCCCGCGCCAATTTCTCTCCCCTGGTGCTCGAAGGCCGGGAACCGGGCGGCCAGTTGACCACGACCACGCTGGTGGAGAATTTCCCCGGTTTTGTGCAGGGGATCGACGGTCCTGAACTGATCATGAACATGAAAGCCCAGGCGCAACGGTTCGGCGCCCGCTTCCAATATTCTATTGTGGAAGAATTCCAGACCGAGAACGGGGTGATCCGGCTCAAAGTGGACGGCCAATGGCTCGAAACCCGCACGCTGATCGTCGCCAGCGGGGCTTCGGCCCGTTACCCGGGCCTGCCGGGCGAGCGCGAACTGATCGGGCACGGCTTGACGGCTTGCGCCACCTGCGACGGCTCATTTTACCGCAACGTCCCGGTCTGCGTCGTCGGCGGTGGCGACAGCGCCTGTGAGGAAGCGATGTTCCTGACCCGCTTTGCCTCCAAGGTTTACCTGATCCATCGGCGCGACACCCTGCGGGCTTCCAAAATCATGGCCGATCACGCGCTCGCCAATCCTAAAATCGAGCCGGTCTGGGACAGCGTTCTCACCGGGTATTTGAAAGATGATAAAGGGGAATTGCGCGCCATCGGTTTGAGAAACGTGAAAACCGGCGCGGAGAACGAGCTGGAACTCAAATGTGTCTTTTCGGCCATTGGCCACACCCCCAACACCAAGCCGTTCGAGGGGAAACTGGACATGGACACGAAGGGATACTTGATCCAGCGCCAAGGGACCCAGACGAACATCCCCGGCGTTTTTGCGGCGGGCGACGTGGCCGATCCGGTCTACCGGCAGGCGATCACCTCGGCCGGGCAGGGTTGTGCCGCCGCGCTCGACGCCGAGCGTTACCTGGTGGCCTTGGAATAAGAACGTCGGTTTTTTATGTCTCACGCAAAGACGCAAAGACGCAAAGGAACAGAAATTGCAGCCCTCGTTCCCAATCTCCGATTGGGAATGCCGTTGTCCGCGAAACTCCGTTTCGGAAAGCGTGGAAAGGGATGGAGTTCTAAGAAAATGGCCCCGCTCCGGGAAACAGAGTTTCCAAGACAAGTGCGTTCCCAATCAGGAGATTGGGAACGAGAAGCCAATAAGAGCGGCGGCTTTTTTTTGTCTCACGCAAAGACGCAAAGACGCAAAGGAACGGAAATTTCTCCTCTTTGCGCCTTTGCGTCTTTGCGTGAAAAATTTTTGGAGCGGAGTTCGAGGGGCAATGATATCCCCGCAAAACGGCATTCCCTTTGAAAATCTGCGACCTCACCCAGTTTTACTCGCCGGTGAGCGGCGGCGTGAAACGGTATGTCCACGAGAAGGTCCGCTATCTTAACGCCCACACGGACGACTCCCACTTGCTCATCATCCCCGGCGAACGGGATGAGCGGACGCAGGACGGCCGCGCCACGGTTTACACGATCCGCTCGCCGCTTCTTTCGCGGACCTCCCGCTACCGGGCGATCGTGCGGCTGGGAGCCATTGAACGCATTCTCGAGGCCGAACGCCCGGATGTGATCGAGTCGGGCGATCCGTATCAGGTCGCCTGGAAAGCGATTGCCAGCGGGCGGGCGCTCGGGATTCCGGTGATCGGGTTCTACCATTCCCATTTTCCTGAAGCCTACCTGCGCACCGCCGCTCGTCATTTGGGATCGACCGCGACCGAGTGGGTGATGGACGCCTCGCGCCGTTACGTCTGCTCGCTTTACAACCGCTTTGAGCGGACGCTGGTCCCCTCGCCCGCACTGGGGCGGCTCTTGACGGATTGGGGCGTCAATAACGCCGAACCGTTCGATCTTGGAGTCGATACGGCGGTTTTTCGACCCGAACCGGCCAACGGCACGGAAACGGCGGCAGACACCCGGGCCGGACTTGGCATTCCCGCGGGGCGCATTTTGCTCCTGTATGTCGGGCGGCTGGCTCAGGAAAAAAACACACGCACGCTCTTTGACGCGTTCGAGTGGCTCCATCAATCCGACCCGGCCCGCTACCATCTGCTGGTGGTGGGGGACGGCTTGCAGCGCCGCTCGTTGCAGGCGTTGCAGGCGGAGACCTCACAAGTCACCTGGCTTTCCTCCTGCATCGATCCCGGGGCGCTCGCCCGCATTTACCGGTGCGCCGATTGCTTTGTGCATCCCGGCGTGCAGGAAACCTTTGGGCTCGTGACGCTCGAAAGCCAGGCATGCGGCACGCCGGTCGTGGGAATTCGCGGCAGCTACATGGATCGCATCATCTTCAGCGACCAACAGCATTGGGCCAGGGAAAATACGGCGCTCTCGCTGGCCGAAGCGATCGCCCAGGCGTGCGCGGGGGATTTGGAGAGCGCGGGCCGGGGGGCCAGCGAGGCCGTCCGCATCAGGTATTCTTGGAACCTGGTGTTCGAACGGCTCTTTGGGATTTACCGGGAAGCCATCGCAACCTACAACCGTAGCGATGTCTGAATCCCGCAATTTCGAAATCCGCAAATTCGAGCGAGCCGATCGCGCCCGCGTCCGGGAACTGTGTTGCGAGACCGGTTTTTTGGGCAACCCGATCGACCCGGTTTTCGAGGACCGGGAGCTCTTTGCCGATTACCTGACGGCCTATTACACCGACTGGGAACCGGCCTCCTCATTCGTGCTGCTCGTGGACGGGGAAATCCGCGGCTACCTGCTCGGCTCCCGGTTTCCGTTGCGGCAGCAGATTTACAATATTTACCAGAACGCGAGCCTTTTTCTGCGCGGGATTATCCGTTACCCCCGCTACAACGAGGCCACCAAAGCGTTCATCAAATGGGTGCTCTCGACGGCCTGGAAGGAAGTCCCGGCCGCGCCGCGCCGCTGCGCCCATTTCCACATCAACCTGCTCACCGATGCCCGCAAGGTCCAGACGACGCGGGCGATCATGGACGCGTATCTCGGCTATCTGCACGAGATGGGGGAGAAAAAAGTGTATGGCCAGATGGTCACGTTCGAGAGCCGCCGGGGATTCAAAATGTTTGAGCGTTACGGGTTCCAGGTGGTCAACAAATCCCGGATCAGCAAGTACGACGGCATTTATCCGGAGCCGGTTTACCTTTGCACGGTCATCAAGAATCTGGACGAGAACAACCAGCTCTACGCCGTGAAATAGAGCATTTTCTGGTTAGTTTGGCGCAATGATCTGAGAGCGCCGCGGGTTGATGCGGGGCTTTTTGAGCGCAGTGGCTGTATTTTTAATACTGCCCAAGCTCGAAATGACACGCAACAGCCCCCGCCGCCGAAGAGCATGCGACAAAATAAACGGAAACTACTCTAGGTGGATTGCTCCGGGCGCGATGAAACGGCACCCAGGATATCAAGTCGCCAGAATAGGAATTGTCTCTCGCAAAGACGCAAAGGCGCAAAGAAGAGGAGGCTTGTCTTTCCTTTGCGCCTTTGCGTCTTTGCGAGAGATTAAAAACGATCCGTAAACCGGCCTTAACTTTCGCGCAGTTTTCGGATCGTTTTCGCCACGATTTCGACCGCTTTTTCGACTTCCTGCGCGGTGTTCAGGCGCGAAAACGAGAACCGCAGACTGCTTCGGGCCCGGTCGTCGGAAAATCCCATGGCCCGCAGCACGTGCGAGGGGGCCAGCGATCCGGTGAGGCAGGCCGACCCAGCCGACGCACTCAAGTTCGCCCGCTCCAGCAAAATCAAAGCGGCCTGCGCTTCCACTCCTTCAAAGGCGAGGTTCGAGGTATTGGGCAGCCGGTCGATGGGATCGCCATTGAGCTGAACTCCGCCGATCTGCGCGAGCACTCCGCTCTCAAAAGCATCGCGCAAACGTCGCACTTCCCGGGCCTCATCTTCGAGCGCATGGGCCGCGAGTTCCGCCGCTTTCCCCAGTCCGACAATCCCGGGGACGTTCTCCGTCCCGGCGCGTCGCCCGTTTTCCTGGCCGCCCCCGAGCAGCATCGGGGCGAAGCCGGAACGCCGGTTGACGTAGAGGAAGCCGACCCCTTTGGGGCCGTGGATCTTGTGAGCCGAGGCGCTCAGATAATGGAGGTTGGCATTCTCAAGATGGAGTGGGATTTTTCCAACCGCCTGGACGGCGTCGGTATGAAAGAGGACTCCCTTGGCGCGGGCGATTTCGCCAATTTTCTCGACCGGAAAAAGCACGCCGGTTTCATTATTGGCCGCCATGATCGAGAGCAGCGCGGTATCGGGCCGGATGGCCCGTTCGAGAGCTTCCAAATCGAGGCGTCCCTGTGCATCGACGCCGAGCCGGGTCACTTCGTAGCCGCGCGTTTCCAACGCTTCGAGCGGCTTGAGCACGGCGCTGTGTTCAACGGCGGTGGTGACGCAATGGCGGCGCGCCGGGTTGAGATGCCGCGCCGAAAAGAAGGCGGCGTGGTTCGACTCGGTGCCGCCGCTGGTAAAGACGATCTCGGCGGGTTCGCAATGGATCAACGCCGCCACCTGCTCCCGGGCGAGTCCGACGGCGCGCGCGGCTTGGCTGCCCAGCGCGGAGACGCTCGACGGGTTCCCATACTGCTCGCCGAGGTAAGGCAACATCGCCTCGACCACGCTCGGATCGGGGCGCGTTGTCGCGTTGTTGTCGAAATAGATAACCTCGGGCATTTGCAAGAATGTAGCCTTGAACGGGAATTTGCGCCAAGAACGGAAAATCGGAATCGAAAATCGCGGCGGGTACGGCGGTTGCTTTCTTTATAGAAGAACAACCTTTTGTGAAATCCCTCCTATTCCCCGCTCTGTTGCTCATCGCCTGTCGCGTTTTTGCGACGCCCGATTCGTCGATTTTGATCAGCGTTCCGGATCAAAAACTCGTGCTCGTCCAAAACGGGGTGCGCGTTGCGGAATACCCGGTATCCACTTCGCGCTACGGCATAGGCGACCGGTTTGGGAGTTATGCGACCCCGGTGGGCTGGATGGAAGTGGCGACCAAAATCGGCGACAACGCTCCGCTGGGCTCGGTGTTTAAAGGACGCCGTCGGACCGGCGAAATCCTCCGCCCCAACGCCCCTGGCCGCGACCCGATTGTGACCCGCATTCTGTGGTTGCGCGGGCTCGAATCGGCCTCGCGCAATGCCTATGAACGGGCCATTTATATTCACGGAACCCCGGTGGAACGGTTGATCGGACGGCCGGTGAGCTACGGGTGCATCCGGATGCGTTCCCGCGATGTGGCCGATTTGTATCGGCAAGTCGATGTCGGGACGAAGGTCCACATCATTCCCGCATCGCTGCGGCGTGCGCTCTCCGGCTTGGCTGTCAACGCCCCGCGCGGGAATGAGCCGGGTTAGGAGCTGTATCGACATTCAGATCGAGCCCCAAACCCAAAGGGTTTGAAGTCCTTAGCCGGTGGTTGAGCGTTAGCGACAACACCGGTTTAAAGCAAAACCACGACTCACCCCAAAGCAAGGGGTGGCAGAAAAATAGGCAATGCTCTCTGCCACCCCTTTGGGGTGAATTCTTCCATTGCCTATCCGGTGGTGTCGCTAACGCTCAACCACCGGCTATTCGCTGGCAACCCTCCGGGTTGCGACGGCTTTTTGAATCTCGACTAGTTCTACGCCCGGGGGTGGGCTTCGCCGTAAACTTTCTTCATCCGCTCCACCGAGACGTGCGTGTAAATTTGCGTGGTGGACAGGCTGGCGTGCCCGAGCAGCGATTGCACGCTGCGCAGATCGGCCCCGTTATCCAGGAGGTGGGTGGCAAAGGAATGGCGTAATTTATGAGGGGTGATCCCCCGGGGTAATCCCGCCAAAAGGACGTATTTCTCCAGCATGACCGCAATGTTGCGCGTGGAAAGCCGCTTGCGGAGCTTGGAGATGAAGAGTGGCCCCGATTGGACCTGCGCCTCCTGCCGATACTTTTGGATCGCCTTTAATGCCGGAACCCCCACCGGGCAGAGCCGTTCCTTGCGCCCTTTGCCGAGCACGCGGACGTTTTCGGAATAAGGATCGAGGTCGCTCACGTTAAGCCCGGCCAGCTCGGAAAGCCGCAACCCGGCGGAATAGAAAAGCTCCAGGATGGCGGCATCGCGGCTATGGAGCCATTTGGGGGCTTTCGCGGTCGGCTCGGTTTTGAACGGGGCATTGAGGAGATCGTCGATCTGCCGCGCCGTGAGGACCACCGGCAGTTTCCGCTCGGCCTTGGGAAGCTGGACCTCTTTGAGCGGGTTGTTTTTGAGCCCATGCCGCTCAACCAGATATTTGTAAAACGTCCGCAGCGCGGCAAAATGGAGCCGCACGGTCGCCCGCGAAGCCTCTTTTTTCATTAGTTCAAAGAGGAACACCCGGAAATGCTCCGGCGTGCAGTCGCGCCAGGCCGGGGGATTGCCGCTGGCGCGGAAGGTGGCCAGAGAATGCCGGTAATTGGCAACGGTCCGGGCGGAAAGATTGCGCTCGGCATCAATCACGTCCAGGAACGATTGGAGCAGGCGGTCTTTCATGGGCGGAGTTTGCGATAATATCGAAGCGCCTCGATTTTCGGGGTGATCTCGCCCAGCGGATACAAGCCGCGCCGCGCCCCGGCACCCGGATCGCGGATCAGGTATTGAAAACCGCTTTTTCCGGCAATGACGACAAAATGCGTCATGCCGCTCGGGAACCGCAATCTCACGATCACCGGGTTGCCGCAAAGGAGATTCCAGTCGATGCGGGCGTAGGATGGGGCGTCTTCGTACGCTTTTTCATACCGGCCCGGCTCGAACTCCGCCGCTTTTTCCCAATAGAGCCACCCTTCCGGCGTAAATCCGTGGTGGCCGGTGAGAAAACGGTTCAGGCGGCCCGGATCGATATCGATCCCATACGAGGCGAGAACCATGGCGGCCGAGGTCACGGCGCACCCTTCAGCCCGGAGGGCAGCCCGGGTGGACCCCAACAAATCGCTCCCCCAACGCGGATCGCCTTGGGCAAACGACGGAACCGCCAATTCCAGGTGGGTCGGCCAATAAATTCCTCCGTCCGAAGCAAGATCAGCGCGCGGCCATCCCCAATCCAATGCAAGAGCCAAGGCTCCCATAAGGCAGCAAGCTCCCGCCATCCACGGGAGGCGTTTCCAGAGAGGGGTGGAGGAACGAGGCATGGGGGGAAGTATCGCAGCTTTTCCGAAGAAGAGAAGTGTCCGGTGGTTGGAAAAATCAAGGGGCGTGAAAGAGTGGGCCAGGCTGAATCATCCCACCGGCGGTGTGGGCCAGCGCGAGGAATTCAAAAGCCACCGCAACCCGGAGGGTTGGTTCCTGTTTAGCCCGAAGGAGAGAAAAAGCTTGTACATAGAGGGATGAGGTGAAAAAGTAGGGTATTGAATTCGCTTGTCCCATTAAGCCGTGAGCAAGTAACCCTGCTTGTAAAGGAAGCGCCGGAAGCGGTGGTC
>CAIZLD010000063.1 GCA_903933715.1 uncultured Spartobacteria bacterium | reverse complement strand
GTCGCTCACCTTCAGCCCACTTGCCTCAACTTCTTTGAGGATTCGAATGATCTGCTCTGTGCTGTGTCTTTTCTTCATTGGTTCTGCCTGTTATCGCAGAACTCTCATCAAAACCTGTCCAGTTTTTCGGGGCCCGACCATGAGCAGGTTTTCGATGTGCCGCTCGGCCATGTGACTGTGATGGGAGCCGTCTTGACGTATCCATTTTTGCGATCCTGAGAATTGGGATAATACACCAAGTTGAAGGGGGCCTTCCCAAAACGATTGCCATCTTGCCACACCGTAGCCCCAGAAGGATCGGAGATGACTCGAACGGTGAAAGTTTTTGTGGCGCACCCGCCAACCGCCAAGCCGCACGCCGCAAGAATAGGGAAAATTAGTCTCATTGAATTCCTTTCGATTTTTCAGTATTACCGAACCAGCCCTCGTTTTATCCCTTCCAACGCGGGCATCAAGTCACATTTTCCAAAAGATTCACCCAGCCTGCGCGGATTTTCCGCTTGCACCCGGCTCAGGTCGGGCGTATTCCTTCGACGTTGCCGGTGAGACGGCAGCACGCCAATTCTTTAACTCTGGACCACTAATCCAGAGAGGCGAATTAAACAAAGAGAGAAACGTCCTGTGTCTGCTGGATAGCCCCTTGGTAGTTCTTGGGGTGATAAGGTCTCACCCTTCCGTAGACACAGGACTTTTTTTATTCAAATCCTATGTCCGAATCCATCGTTGAAACCCCGGCACGCGCCGAGAGCATCGAAATCCGCCTGCGCATCCCCACTACCAGCTTGGAAGCCCTCGCGCCCTTCCAGAAACGCGCCGGTGGTGTATCGGCCACCGCTGTCATTGAAAAGATGATCCAACGGCACGTTGACGCCGCGAGCGCCGGGTGCTCATTGGCTCCCATACCCCAGCGGGCGTATGGCATCGCCGTTGACCTCGCAAAGTGGGCTGCCGTCCCTCTGGAGACCATCCTAGACGATTGCATTAGCCACAACGCCGACCAGCTTGCCGCCGATCCTGAATGGCTTGGGAGTGCGCTGCGTAAATGGATTGAGGAAGGCACGGTGGCAGAAGCTCGTCGCGCTGCTGTTGAGGAAAATCTCGACCGGATGAAGTCGGTTGTAAAACAGCGTGTGCAACTCGATCCGCTTAAGCACGCCTTCAAATTGTCAACCAATCGAAGCGAGAACAGCATTCCGGCAGTCGAAGGCACCGATGAAGTTCTGGCGCTCATCACCCGCTTTGAAAAGGATGGTCACACCGCGTGGACACCTAAGCTCTTAAAACATATGAGAAGAAAAGTGGCCGAGGGGGACATCCCCGCCGCCGAGATGGAATGGCTGCGCGACATGCTTGCAGCCGCTTAAGGCCACCATTCTCACAATAAAGCCCGCCTCGGAATGAACCGGGACGGGCTTTCTTTTTGCCCACAGTCCAAAACTTCCAAATTCCCGCAGATTTTTCCGAGGGGCCTAACGTAGATTTTCGCGAACGAATCGGGGGTGGGGGGCGGGGGGGGCTCGCCCTGCCTGGATGCCATTCTCAATATCCGGCAAGCAGGAACGGCAGCGGGGGCTCAAGTGGGCGTGTGCTCCCGCTGCCTATGTCGATCAGGGCTAATCCTGAGCGTGGATCCTGCGTTCAGACTCGCGCATCATAAGTTCGGCAACGTCGAAGGCATCTGCAACGGCCTCGCCTGCATTCGTATGGGCGTTGACGGGATTGCTCAAGATGCCGGTGATTGCCGCGGCTGCGAATCGGTTGCGTTGGGCAGTGGTATCGTTTTTCTGGGGAGGTTGTGTGTGCTGGGACATGGGTTGTTTCTGTTCGTGGGGCTGCTGGCCTCGTCAGTCGCGGAGCATACCGCGAGACGCTGGGGGCGTTTCGGCCTGTGGCAACAGAGCCGTCACGGGGGCCAGGGAGGGCAAAAAAGGCGAGGGGTTCGTCCGCACAAGTGGCAAACAACTGCCAAACCAAAAATATTCCAAACCGGATAACCGGCGGGTGGTCCTGTGTAAGTCTCATGATTCCAGAGACTTAAGGTGGTGCGCCCGGCGTGACTCGAACACGCGACCCACGGATTAGAAATCCGTTGCTCTATCCGGCTGAGCTACGGGCGCAAATAACTGAGAAAACGCTTACCGCGCACTTTTAAATGTTCGTGGGACGCAAATCAAGCGTTCGCTCAAAACCAACGATGCGATGGAATTTCGCAGAAACCGAAGATGCCTCCTTTGCTCCATCACGGGCCGGCAACAGAACTGGGATCATCAGGCTATAAGATACCCGTTGAAATTTATCGAAAGCGCCGGCGGTAGATCCCTGGCGGGATGCCGTTCATCCGCGTGAAAAAGCGGTTGAAATAATATTCATCCGAAAAGCGGAGGCTTGCCGCAACGCCGGCCAGCGATTGGTCACTATCCAGCAGCATCCGGCAGGCGGTCTCGTTGAGTTTTCGGTTCATGTAGAGTTTGGGGCTGATCCTCATGCTCCGCGTGAACATTCGAGAAAAGGCGCTCAATGAGGAGCCGTGCAGCCGCGCAAGATCTTCCACGCGCACGCTTGCATCACACTGTTCTTCAATGTGGCGCAAAACCTTGCCAAACCGAGCATGTGCTTTCCGGTGATGCGTGATGAATTCGTCTAAACCCTCAAAGTGTTCGGCCAGCCACAACCCAAGCATTCCCCTAAGTCGGAGGATTGCATTCGTGCTTAGCGAGGGGCGTCGCCATTCTTGTGGCAACTGGCGGGTATCCCATCGGCCCAGAAAAATCGGACGGCGTCCGGGCCAGTCCAGCAGCGCATCGACTCCCTCATGCCATTCGCAGCGGAACCGCAAGTAATAGAGCTCAAATCGGCGCGGACATTTGCGCCTGACCGGAGTGTTCCCATGTAGCCAATAAGCAAACCCGGGACGTAATTCCATCGTTTTACCTTCATGGATGACAAACGCGGACCCACTCAGCGCAAAGGCGAGATGATGGACATAATCCGTCTCCAGCCTTCCTTGGGAACTCCACTCGGGCCCGACATCCGCATAATGCATTCCCAGGATTTTAAAGCGCACCCGTTCAGCTGCTTCGAACGCCCGATCATTGGCGCTTGGAGTAAATATCGCAACTGCTTTGGCGTGGGCTGCCGGATTAGTGGTGTCCTGGGGCATGGTTAAAAAAGTACAAAAAAGCGTAGGGTTTGTCCATTGCTGCGTGACCCCATTTTATTTAGAGTGCCAATCTCAACGTTTGAATTTCGCCCCGAACACCTTCCAAACCCCTTCAACCCAATTCGGCCCAGTGCCGTTTTGGTGGTGGGTTGGCGACCCTTTGAAGCGCGACCGGATCGCCTGGCAACTCGACAAATTGCGGGAACAAGGAATCCGAAACGCGATTGTTAGCTACAATCATAATGCTGATGGAACGCCGAATTGTGGCGAACCCAAGGTGTTTTCGCCCGAATGGTGGGATCTTTTTGGCTGGGTTATGGCCGAATGCAAGGCGCGGGAGATGAAAATTGGCTTTCAGGATTACACGCTGCTTGGGCCGGTGCTCAAAGAGATCGGCCGATCCACGGATCAAATGCAGGGCGGAAGCATGGCGGAGGCACATCTTTTGGTGAGTGGCCCCGCTGCCGGACGCCTTCAATTTCCCGCCAACCCCTGGAAGGCATTCGTCTGCGGGAATCGGGGAACCCGGGAGATACCTGGGCCATTCTGTGACGGAGCATTAAACTGGGAGGTTGCCGAGGGCGATTGGCTCGTAGTCGCGATTGGAGTGGAACCAAATGAGTTCGATCCGATGCACCCCCTCTCGGGGACAAAGGTGATCGAGGGATTTTATGCGCCTTTTGAGCATCATTGCAGAGGGGAACTGGGTCGGACCGTCACGGTGTCGTTTCAAGACGAGCTCGATTTTGGCAGCCAAATGCCGTTCTGGTCCAGTCGACTTCTTGAAGAATTTCAAAAGCACAAAGGGTACGACCTCACTTTATTCCTGCCTGCGCTCTGGCATGATATTGGGCCATCCTCCTCAAAGGTGCGCATCGACTACCAGGATGTAGTCACCACGCTTTTTGAAAAAAATTATTTTATCCCGATCTTTGAATGGCATGAGCAACGCGGGATTCTTTTTGGCCACGATAATTATGGCCGCGGGGCGATACGCAGGGGCCAAAAAGCGTACGGGGATCCATTTCGAACCCAGCGCTGGTATAGTGCGCCTGGAACAGACGATCCAAAATTGGACGGGCCTCGCGCTTTCAAGGGGCTGAAGGTCAGCAGTTCGATTGCCCATTTGTATGGACGTCAGCGGGTCTGGTGTGAATGTTTTCATTCAAGCGGCTGGGGTACAACGCCCGCCGAGGTGCTCAAAGGGTTGCATGCCGATTTTATCTTCGGTGCCACCGTGGTGAACCTCCACGGGCTCTATTACAGCACCCATGGCAGTTGGTGGGAGTGGGCGCCTCCGGATTTTCATTTCCGCCAGCCATATTGGGAACATACCAAGACGTTTAACGTCTATTTGAGCCGACTTTGCCAAACCCTCAGTGAGGGCACGCATGTGTGTGATGTGGCCATTCTCTACCCGATTACCTCAATTGAAGCAGGGTTGGATCAGCGCGTTCCTGCTCGAACCGACGGCCCCTACTCGGAGATCCAGGCTGGTGATTGTGAGGAGTGGGAGGACCAAAGTGAAGCGCATGCTTTTGGCCTCGGTCTTCACCTCGTTAAAGCCGGGATCGATTTTGATTTTATTGATTTTCAATCCCTTGAACGCGCCGAAATTCACGATTGCGCTCTCCATGTCAGCGGAGAAGCCTACCGTGTTTTGATCTTGCCCGCAGTAACCGCTGTGCGATTTTCCACGCTAGAAAAGGCCCGCGAATTCTCGCGATCAGGCGGCGTGGTCATCGCATACGGATGCAAGCCATGCATAAGCGAGCGCCAGGGAAGCAATGACCCCGTGCTCGACGCCCTGGTTGCCGGGCTGTTCGACAATCCCACCGGAGGCTCCCGCTTCATTCAAGGAACCTATGAGGCCGTGGAAACCGCTCTTGGATCGCTAATCCAACGGGACTTCGATCCGGGGCAAAGCGGATTGATGGCGGTCCATCGCCGCACATCAGAGCGGGAGATCTATTTCGTTTTCAACCCCCGCAACGAGGAGGTTGCCGCATCAGTTGGTTTCCGTGCCGGCGGGCAAGCGCGGCTCTGGAATGCTTGGACCGGGGAATCCTCACCGGTAGCTCAGGAAGGTAGCCGGATTGCTCTCACTTTGCGTCCCGGAGAGGCCACTCTGGTCGTTTTCGAGTCTGATCAGTCCTGCGAAAATGCATGCGAACCGATATTGTCTTATCCAGACTCGGACCAACGTGTCGAGCCTCTGCTGATTGACGGGCCTTGGGAATTCGAGCTCTTCCCGACCATGGATAACCGCTTTGGTGACTTTCGATTCCCGGCTCATCCCGGCACCATTGGGCCCGAAGCTCGCCGTTTCCGCTACTCTGAAGATGTTCCGGAAAACTGGGAGTTGCCGGGCTTTGATGATTCCCTTTGGCAAAAGGTCACAACTTCATTCGGACCGCGTTTTTGGAAACTCGGCCCAGTTCCGCCGGACCTCGATACCGAGGAGCTGGAAAGGGCGTTGTCCGGGAGTGGTCAACCCGATCCGACCCGGCCGATAATGATTGGTGGAAACGCCTTCTGGTGGACCCCCTATGAGTATTCCCTTCGGTGGGGAATAGAGAACGATGCACATCTGAAAAATTGGGCAAGCGGACCGCACGGCCTCAAGGGAAAGGTGCCGGACGAGTTTATTGATTTACACAGCGAGATTCCAGGCGCGCTCTGGTTTCTTTGGACGGCTGTCGAAACCGAGCAAACCAAAGTTCTCCCGCTCGTTGCTGGCAGCCGGGCCCGGTATAGGATTTGGCTGAACGGGCAAGCGGTACTGGCCCAAGAAGAGGAACTGCCTCCGGGGCGCCAGTCCATTTGGGATTTGCCCCATTATGATGCTCCCCCTCAACGATCCCTGGTCGAAGTGCAAAAAGGAACAAACCGGCTTCTGGTGAAACTCACCCAAGCTGCCGGCCAGCGAAGCCGAGCCTATGTGGCCTTTGATCTTCCACAGACCGAAGCGCTCGCTTTGCGCTGGTTCACCAATCCAGAGCATCCGAGATTTAATTATTGCCCCGGGACGAAAACGCATGCCGGCCACTACCGCTTTGAGGCGCCTCCTGGTTTGGCTGCAATCACCGTCATTTCGCGCGGTGTAACTTCCGCGTGGGCAGAGGGGCGATCGCTCAGTGCATCCGAGACACGAGAGCGACCTGACGGCCTTCTCGAAACACGATTCGAAATTGAGCGCCCAGCGTTTCGCGGAGCCCTTTTAGCTCTGCGGGTGCAAGCGCCATCCGGTTCGTTCGCAGGAGACCCGCTGCCCGAGCCAGTGCGGTTTGAATGTGTAAGCGGGGAGGCTCCTTTGGGAGACTGGCGTGCGCTAGGGTTGGAGTGCTATTCCGGGGCGGCCTGGTATCGGCGCGCCCTCAACCTCGCTCCAAAGGAAGCCATGTCGGCAGCAACCCTCGATCTGGGGTCCGTGGCAGCAACCGCGATGGTCCGGATTAACGGACAGACCGCGGGAACCTTGGTTGCTCCCCCATGGCGGCTCGATGTTCGCGGTTTGCTGCGCCCCGGTGAAAATTACATTGAAATCCAAGTGTCAAACACCTTGGCCAATCATTACAGCATCGGCATCCCAACACCCTATTTTTACGAAGATCAATGCGCGTCGGGATTGCTTGGTCCTGTTTGCCTTCGCTTCGGGTCATAAAAAGTCGTTCCACACGCTCCAACACCTCCTCCCTATGAATATCACGCGGTCCATCGGTGCTTCTTGTTCCTTCTTGCAAATGTGCGTTTACTCCTTGGGCGAATGCGCCAATTCGCTGGTGATGAACGGCATTTTTGGATTCGCGATGCTGTGTTACACCAAGGCGCTCGGGCTCGATCCGGGGCTGGCAGGCATCGCCATGTCCGTTTCCGTATTCTGGGAAGCCCTT
This sequence comes from uncultured Spartobacteria bacterium, assembly GCA_903933715.1. GTDB lineage: Bacteria > Verrucomicrobiota > Verrucomicrobiia > Chthoniobacterales > Chthoniobacteraceae > UBA695. The sequence continues at coordinate 27,026 of CAIZLD010000063.1, read as the reverse complement.
TCTGAGCCGGTAATGGGGCACATCAGCGACAATACTCGCAGCCGTTGGGGCCGGCGGCACCTCTATATGTTCGCTGGCGGTCTGCTGATGGCGCTCTGCTCCTACCTGATCTGGGCCGTACCTGATTCCTTTCGCCACTCGCAAGCAGCCATTTTCTGGTATCTGGTCTGCATCAATTTGTTGCTGCGGACCAGGATAACCATGTTCTTCATCCCTTACATGGCCTTGGGATTTGAGATCTGCACCGATTACCAAGGCCGCTCGAAAATCCAAGGTATCCGGAGCGTTTTCAACATGGCCGCCAATTTCCTGGGGCCAGCCATGGCATGGAGCCTCTTTTTCCAGAACAAGAACGGGGTGCAAGCCACAACCGTCGCCGACAACTATGTTCGGATGGGGGGAACCTTTGCGGTGGCCACAGCAGCGCTGGTGCTGATTGTGGTGGCCGCCACCTTCCGTTGGCGCGAAGACACACGCAACACACCCCGAAACCCGGGCCAGGGGGGATTCAAGCACTTCGTAACCGACATGAAGCAGATCCTCACGGATGCAAATCCGCGCTGGGTTTTTGTATTCATCTTCATTGTCTGTGTCGGGATGGTGCTGGTCAGTTCGCTCCAGATGTTTGTGTATGACGATTTCATGCGGTTTTCCCTGCAGAAAATCGGCGCGGTGAGCCATTCCTCAATTGCCCACGGGAGCACGATGATCGGGTTTGCGCTCGGATCGGCCCTGTCGGTCGCCATGGCCCGGGTTTTCGACAAAAAAGGGACGGTCATTCTCGGCGGTCTGATCGGTGCGGGCTCGAATATCATGCTGGCTTTGTTGTTCCTGACAGGGTTCGTCAAGCCCCAGGCCGATTGGCTGCTCGGCGGGATTTCCATTCCCATTTCCTTGATTCTCTTCGTAATCTTCCATGCCGGTTATTGGCTCGGCTGCGGGATCATGCTGCCCATTTCCACGGCCATGATGGCCGATATTTCTGAAATCCATCAGTTGCAGACCGGCGAAAACAAAGACGGGGGCTATTCCTCGGTATTCAGCCTGGCCATGCGCATGGCCATTTCCTTCAGCCTGATTGCGTCCGGGTACTGCTTGAAATGGGTGGGTTACAAAGTTCCGCAAGGAGCCGGGGAAGTGATCCAGGATCCCGCCGCTATTTGGAGAGTCGGAATGGTGACCTTTGTCATCGGCGGGGCTGTCGGTCTTGCCGCTCTCATGGCTATTTGGCGTTACCCGATTACGCGGCACCGCCTGGAAGAAATTCGCGCAAAACACCAAAAAACTCCTCAGCTCGTTTGAATTTTATGAAAACCAAAACCCTGCAATCCGCAATCCTGGGCATCCTGGCGTGGATGACCCTCAACGCATCCGCAACAACCCTGACCGAGGCCCAAAAGCCTAGCGCCGACGCATTCAAGTCAATGAGATATGGCTTGTTCACGACCGTTACGTACACCCTTACCATCACCCCTGACGGGCAGAAGAGCTATGCCTCTCTGGATGAGTTCGCCAACGGATTCGATGTGAATGCCTATGCCGATGCGGTTCAGTCAATGGGAGTCGAATACGTTTTCTTCACCGCATGGCATTTTGCGATGTATTCCCTGGGTCCCAACGCCGCGCTGGAAAAATGGCTCCCCGGGCACACGTCAAAGCGAGATTTGATCGGCGAGGTGGCGGACGCGCTCAACCAGCGTGGCATCAAATTGGTCATCTATGCCCACCCCAACGACGGCCATGACCTAAAGCCCGAGGAGCAGGAAAAAATCGGGTATCTCAAAGCTTTGAAAAAGGGAGTTCCACCGATACCTAAGTTCAACGATTTCATCAACGAGGTTTATGCGGAGCTGGTCGGGCGTTATGCGAACAAGCCCAACGTGATCGGCTTCTGGTTGGATAGCTGGCACGCAAATGGCGATCGGCTAGACATGCCCCGCCTTAGGAATACGATCCTCACGGCCATGCCGCGGGCTATCCTTTTATCGAATCGTTATATTCCTGAGTTTATCGATTTCTATAGCCTGGAGACTTATTACACCAATGGACCGGCTGGGGATATTAATAACCTGATTGCGCGTAATGAGAACCAATCTACGGTCTTTTGCGGATATTGGTGGTGCAGGAGTTTGAAGGAAACCAGTCCCTATTCTGCAGAAACGCTCTTTAAGTTCACCGTTTTGAACGCATGCACCGGTGCGCCCGGCGGCATGTCATGGGCCGTCTCGCCGGCGGCCGATGGCAAGACTTGGACAGGCAATACTCTCGAGGTCATGCAGAAGCTCGGCGCCTATATCCAGCCGATCCGTGCCAGTTTGTGCGGCGTTGCCGCCAGTCCAAACTGGCAGGTGCCCGACAAGAGCAATTTCTCAGCTTCGCCCGGCTATGGTGCCACCCGCAGCTTGGACGGCAAAAAAGATTACCTGCATGTCTTAAAAGCGCCCCAAGGCAAATCCCTGGAGGTGACACTTCCAAAGGCCTGTGACAAATGCGGTGCTAAGCCTGCGAGTTTTAAATCAGCGACACTCTTAAAGAACGGCCATCCCGTAAAGATGGAAAAAACCGAACAGGCGCTCCGGTTCACACTTGCCGAAAGTGACACGTGGGATCCCCTCGACACGGTCATTGTTCTAGAATTGGAAACAGGCGCACAGTGAGCCTCTTCATGGTTGCCAAGCCGTGCATCTTCGCCGGCTTGGCAAGCCATGTGACTCTCGACCTGGCAAGCCCGGGCCATTGCGCAAAAAGGTCTACGGCTCGGCAGCGGCACCCTATGCGCTCTAAGCTTTCAACGATAGTTTGGTCCGCTTTTGATGAACGATTTGCGAGAGGCTTGGCGCCGTTACGCAAATCTCGGTGATCGTGCCGTTGATGCCGATCCGTAAATCCCCGTTTCGCGGCTTCCCCGTTTTTGGCCGTGTTCCAGGAAAGTTTTTCCGCCCCTGTGCGTTCGCTGGCATGATCACTGCTAATAACGAACGTATAATGCTATTTAAACAAACATCCTCTATTTGTCGTACGCATGCGTTACGTGGAATCGTGTTGGCCTTGGTTTCGGGGCTGACTTTGGCTCAATCTGCTTTGTGTGCCTCTTTCGGGTGGGACGCTAACCCCGAGACCAATATTGCCGGTTACCGTTTGTATTACGGCTCGTCGAGCGGTAATTATACTCAATCGGTGGACGTCGGCAAAGTGACTCAGGCGACAATCGCCAGCCTGACTCCAGGCGCCACGTATTACGCTGCGGTGACGGCCTACAATACCTCGGCGGTGGAGGGGGCAAAATCCGCTGAAGTCGTTTTCACGGCGGCGGCCGCGACCTCGTCCACCTCCAGCAAACCGAGCGTGAGCCTGACGAGCCCGACCAGCGGGGCCACGTTTGTCGCGCCTGCCACCCTTTCCCTCGCGGCCCAGGCGAGCGAGACCGGCGGGACGATCAGTTATGTTGAGTTTTATAACGGCTCGACCCGGGTTGTCACGGTGACGAGTGCGCCCTACACGTTCACGATGGGCTCGGTGCCCGCCGGGAGTTATACGTTGACGGCGCGGGCTTATGACACCCTCGGGGTCTCGGCAACGAGTGCTCCCGTCACGGTGACAGTCACGACAGGGACCGCAACGTCCCCGGCGAACGTTGCGCCTGCGGTGGCCCTGACGAGCCCGGCCAACGGAGCGAGCTTTGTTGCGCCAGCCAACATCAGTTTGATGGCTGCCGCCAGCGACAGCGACGGGACCGTGAGCAAGGTGGAGTTTTACAATGGAACCTCGTTGGTTGCGACGGTTGCTTCCAGTCCGTACACCGTCACTTTCACGGGAGTTCCCGTGGGGAGTTATACGGTGAAGGCGGTTGCGTATGACAATGCGGGAGCCTCGACCTCCAGTGCGCCGGTGACGGTGAGTGTGGGGACAGCGACGACTGTGAACAAAGCTCCCACGGTGAGCCTCACCAGTCCTGCCAATGGCGCGAGCTTCACCGCTCCGGCCAACCTGGTCTGCACGGCATCGGCCAGCGACAGCGACGGCTCGATCAGCCGGGTCGATTTCTACAACGGCACCACCAAGATCGGAACCAGCACGACGAGCCCCTACACGTTCACTTACAGCAACGTGCCCGCGGGGAGTTACTCGCTGAAGGCGGTCGCTTATGACAATCTCGGGGCCGGTGCAACCAGCACCACGGCCACCGTGACCATCGCAGCGGCAACCCCCACCAATCAGCCTCCAACGGTGAGCGTCACGAGCCCTCTCAACGGGAGCACCTTCAAGGCGCCTGCCACGGTCACGCTGACGGCCGCGGCCAGCGATGCCGACGGGACGATCAGCAAAGTGGAGTTTTACAACGGGACCACGCTGGTGGCCACCGACACCACGAGTCCCTACAGCGCGACTTTCACGGGAATCCCCGCGGGAAGTTATGTGATCAAGGCGCGTGCGTATGACAACCAGGGGGCTTCAACCACGAGCGCGGCGGTCAGCGTGACCGTCACTTATTAAAAAAACAACGTTCGAAAAATGAACCGGGGGTTGCCGACACACACAGCGGCAACCCCCGGTCATTTTTTCCAACTCAAATTCGCGATTAGAAAATGCTTTCCGGCACGTAAATAACGTCAAAGGCGCTGACGTAAGTGGCGCACATCGGCTGCCCTTTGAGTGCGGGGCTTAGGTCGAGCCGGGTGGGAACGTGCTGGCCGTTGCTTTTGCGCATGAGAATCACCTTCCGGGGATTGGCATATCCCTGCTGGAATCCGCCGGCTTCCATGATCGCCTCCAGGACGGTGGTCGGCCGGTCAATAATGATTTTGCCGGGCCGGTTTACAAACCCGGAAACGTAGACCGGCATCGCTCCGTTTTCCAAAGCCACGACGACTTCGTTGTTTTGCATTTGCGGTTTGTAAAGAATCGCCAGTTCTTTTTGCAATTCGCCCGGTTTTTTTCCATCGGCGACAATCTCGCCCACAATCGGCAGACTGATCCGTCCATCCGCCCGGACTTTCTGAATCTGGTTGTATTCGGGAGCCCCGGAGAACGAGAGCCGCACGACATCGCCGGGGGCAAGACATCCGCGAGGCGGGGACATCCAGCTATCCGGGATCACTGCAACTCTGCGGGTTTGACAGCCGCTGAAAACCATCAGGGCCATGAGAGAGAAAAGAAAAACCCAGCTAAAGGGTTTGAATCGGGACGCGACGCAGGGGTTGGGGAGCATCATGGGTAGTGTTTGTTTTTAAGAGACGGCCTTTTGATCCGGCGCGTCTCATTGCTGTTGGTTTATCGAATCTCTCCGTAAACCCAAATGTGTGGGAAGGGATGAGCGGGAGATCGGGGAAAATCTGCTATCCAACGGGACATCCCAAATTCCGAAAATTTTCCGTAAATCGATCGCACCATTGCAGCCATTTCTCAGGAGTGCAACGGGGCTCGGCTGTTTTTGAGAGAAGGTTGAGCACCGTTTCCTTGGGAAAATCGCCTGGCATTCCGGCGCTGGAATCGAGCCGCCCCGCGAGCCAATGCTCGTTGAGGATTTGGTTGAAGAGGACCATGTCAAAGCCAACAGCGCGGTCCAGCTCGCCACTGGAGGAAGAAGAGCGGAAGGTCGTGGACACCTGGTCTCCGGTGGTCCGTGCGAAGGCGGCGTGGCGATGCCGGGCCGCCCATTTCAATGCGTGGAAGAGTTGCAGGCGTTCGTTGATGCCCTCTCCCGCGCCCCGGGTTACTTCCAGCCAAAACGAGCGATCAAAAATGCCGCATACGACGTAGACGGCGTATGCTTCGAGCGCCCATCGGCCATCTGCGATTCCAAGGCGGCGGAGAACGCTGCCCAGTTTGCATTGGTTGGTGAAATAGGCTTTGTAAAAGAGAGTATGCAGGGGAGTCTTGAGATACCAGGGTTCGACGCGGCAGAGCTCCGGGGAGAGCGTGCTCAAGCGGCCGCAATCAAACACCGGGCTTTGGAACAGCCGGACTATTGCGCAATCCGTCGCTTTCATGACCTGGCCGATATTCCCGAGATCCATCTCCCGCACGCACCATTGATCATCCTCCAGCAGTAAAAAATGATGAGATGCGGTCTTGATGGCGCAGCGCCAGAGATCCCACGGGATGACCGACATCGTTTCGGGCAGGCGGTTCGATTTTTGGGATGAGTAATTTGTGAGGAAGGCGGATTTTTCCGCGTGACGCTCGGAGCGGGAGATCTCGACTTCCGGATGTCGACGCTGGATTTCATCCAGAAATTTATCGGGCGTCCCGTCATCAAGCACCCGGACAGAGCGCACCCCGCGCAGAAACCGGGTGATGGAGCGCAGGCAACGGTCGAGACAATAAGGGCGGTTGAACGATTTGACGATGACGTCCATCGACAGCTCATCCATAAACTGGCTGGCGGCGCGTTCCATCGGTGAAGCAGACGTGGTCCCTTGGTGGTTGAAACGAGTATACATCGGTGTTTAAGGTGTTTCCGCTTTAGGTCGTGAAAAAAAACGCTCCCGCATGGCGGACAGGAGGTCCGTCCCGAGCACCCGGTTCAGTTGCGAAAGGCACCAGGCCGCAGCGGCGGCAACCAATGCAAAGCCGACCGGCAGCTTAAGGTTTTCCGGAGCGAACCGGAGTTCCAGCAATAAGGCGCAAGTGAACCCAATGCTGGTCAACAGAGCCGCAACCGATTTTTTCGCCCAGCGGAAGCCGGTGATGTGACGGCTGACCAGGGTCATATTTATGGTGGCCATGGTCACGAAAACCAGGAAGCCGATACCGCAGCCTTCAAGCCCCCAGAGGCGCAGCCCCAGGAAAATGACGCCGATTTCAATGAGCGAAGAAATCGCCTCAATCGTGACGAGAGCCTTCCCCATTCCCTTGGCTAAAAGAATGTAGCCCAGCGGCCAGCAGGCGACCCGCAACCCCATTCCCAGGATTTGCCAGCGAATCAAATCCGCCGCAGCCACAAACTCCGCCGAATAAAAAATCCGCATCACCCACGGGGCCAGCAAAAGAGTTCCCAACAGCCCCGGAAGGCTCAGTAATATTCCCATTTCCGCCTGTTGATTCACCAGTTCATTAACCTCCTGGTGACGGTTTGCAATGGAAGTAAGCCGGGGATAAAAATCGGCTCCCATCGCATTGATTACGACTCCGATGTAAAGCAGGGAGAGGGTGGAGGAAGCGGTAAAGAGGCCCACGGCTTCCATCCCGAGATGATGGATGATGAGGATGCGAATCAGGTAGGTGATGCCCGCGCCGATGAGACCCGTGGCGAGAAACGAAGCTCCCAGTCCCAGCAGCGGGCGGGCCTCGCGGAACGTCTCCCGCCACGGCAGATGGACCGCTTCGATCCGCACTTTGCGCGCATACCACCACGATGTGAGAATCCCGAAACCGGACACCGCGACCAGGAACGCCGCCACGCCGCGCTCGCGCAGAAAATAAACCAAAGTGATGCTCGCCATCGTGCCAAAGATCGAGCCCAGCAAATTGCACGCCGCCAGATCCTTTAGCCGTCGCAAGCCTTGTAGCAGAGCCGTCTGTCCCGCCGAGATGCCTCCGAAGAGCAGCGTCAGCGAGACCAGCGCCACTCCGGTGGCGTAGCGGTCTGTGCCAAAGGTGGTTTGGGCCAGCGGCTTGGCTAGAAACAGCACCAGCGCCATACCGATCACTCCCGAAATCGCCGAGGCCCGGCGCAAAAGGGCCACCGTGCGCGCAACCCGGCTCGCATCTCCCGAGGCCGATGCTTCCGCAATTTGCCGAACGCCTGCCGAACCGATCCCCATCCCGGCAAGCGTTGCGATCATGCCTGTCGCCGCCTGGTACATCCCCGCCAAACCGATGCCGGACGGGCCCAGCAAAAGGGCCAGTACCTTCACCCGGAGCATGCCAATGGCGAGGTTGCAGAGCTGCGTTCCGCCGATCAGGGCCGTCGATTTGAGAATTTGGCCGTAAGACTTTTGGGATGTCTTAGACACAAGAGGATATGGTTTCGTTGGGTCGTCTTTGTTTCTCGGGCGGTTCGTCGAGTCGACGCACCACGCGGGCTGGGAACCCGGCGGCAAGACAGTTGGGCGGAATCGATTTGTTGACCATGCTCATTGCGCCGATGACCGAGTTGTCGCCAATCGTAACCCCTTTGAGCACCATCACGCGGCTGCCCAGCCAGACGTTGTTGCCGATGTGAACCGGTCGAATGTGCCCGGCGCTTCGATTGCGTGTTTCCGGAGAGAGTTCGTGAAAATCGCAGTCAATGATGGCGACCTGGTCTCCCATGACGCAGTGATTGCCGATCGTGACGCGTTGGTTGGCGACAATGGATATGTTATTGCTGAAGGTGTTGCCTTCGCCAATGGTGATCTCGGAGCCCGCATTGCGGGCTTGCAAAAGGATCTCGCCGGAGCCGAGCCGGGCGGCGAGGGGATAGCCAAAGCAGTTGTGTTCCCCGATCACCAGCGAGCCCGCTCCGCCATTGCGCACCGGCACATTGAAGCGCACTGTCTCACCGATAGCGATCCTCCGGGTTGTCCGGCGGAGTTGCCATTGGAACCACCGCGAGCGCAGGTGCTGTGCTTCACGGCGAATCCGCCGCACGATTTTTTTGATCATGAGTGGAGGATGCGTTGAATGGACGTGGTGACTTCTTCAATCTGTTCGCGGACCATGTGCGGGCCGATCGGCAGGCTGAGGATGGTCCGGGCGAGTTCTTCGGCAATCGGGTAGTCGCCTTGGGTAAAATGACTGTCGGCGTAAGCGGGGCTCAAATGGGGCGGGACCGGATAATGAATGAGGGTGGCGATCCCGGCATCCGCAAGCCGTTGTTGGAAGAGATCGCGTTGGGGATGGCGCACGACAAATTGATGCCACACCGGTTGCGATCCCGCCGGGATGCAGGGCCGGATGAGGTCGGGCTGATCCGCGAACGCCTCAAGGTAATACCGGGCGACCGTTTGACGGCGGGCGTTCCAGTCGTCGAGCTTGCGAAGTTTGACCCTCAGGAACGCGGCTTGCAATTCGTCCAGCCGCGAGTTGACCCCCTTGAACTCATTATGATAACGCTGTTTGGAGCCGTAGTTGCGCAGCATGCGGATGCGGTCAGCCAATTCGGGATCGTCGGTCGTCACGGCGCCTCCGTCCCCCAGCGCGCCGAGATTTTTGGTGGGATAAAAACTGTGTCCCGCGGCATCTCCCAAATGCCCGGTGCGCCGCCCCTTGTAACGCGCTCCCTGGGCTTGGGCTGCATCTTCAATCACCTTTAATCCGTGTTCCCGGGCGAGAGCGCAAATCGGGTCCATCTCCGCGCTCTGGCCATACAGATGCACGGCCATGATGGCGCGGGTGCGCGGTGTGATCGCCTGCGCAATGCGGTCCGGATCGATATTGTAAGTGCGCGGGTCCGGCTCCACCGGAACGGGCGTTGCCCCGGCCTGCGAGACCGCCAGCCAGGAGGCGATGTAGGTGTTGGACGGGACGATCACCTCATCCCCGGCGCCAATCCCGTAGCCTCTCAAAATCAGGTAAAGCGCGTCGAGCCCGTTACCCACCCCAATGCAATGTCTGGAGCCGCAATAGGCCGCATATTCGCCCTCGAACGCCTCCACTTCATGGCCCAGCACATACCAGGCCGATCCCATGAACCGGCGGTAGGCTGCGTCCAGGGCGTCTTTAAGTTCAATATAAGGTGCGTTGAAATCAACAAAAGGGATTTTCATGATTCGGACACGGCTTTGAGATAACTGTTGTAATCGCGGTAATAGTCGGCCTCACAATACGCTTCGGAGGCGAGGACCAGGCAGACGGAGCCGGATGAAAAATTGTCCATTTCGCGCCAGATCATCGGCGGTAAATAGAGACCTCTGTAGGAGCGATTGAGCGAGATGCGCTGCTTTTCCCGGCCATCGTAGACGATGACGTCGAAGCTCCCGGACATGGCAATCAGAAACTGATGGCACGTTTTGAGCGCATGGCCGCCCCGGTCAGCCCCGCCCGGCACGTCGTAGAGATAAAACACCCGGTTGATGGCGAAGTTGATGTGGCGGCATCCCTCGACAAAGGTCAGATTGCCGCGCGGGTCCGCGATTCTTGGCAGTTCAATGAGCTGGCAGTCTTCGATAGGCATCTTTTATTCCTCCACTAATTTCCGAGCGTTGAAACGGTGATGTCATCCACGTTCATGGGGGTGACGGTGGGATAGATCCAAAGTTCTGCCGTGATGCCGCCGGTGGCGTAGGCGGCCCGGTTGTCGAATCCGTTGTCGGTCACGTCGATCTTCGGCGTGCCGTCGAAGGCGACCTGGATCCGGGTGCCCTGGAAGGTTAATTTGAGCGTGTGCCATGCGGTGCCGACACTCGGCAGCGGCACTTGGGCCATCGGTGTTCCGCTCCAACTGGTCGCCCCACGGAATTTGACGAGCTTGAGGACCGCTGAGCCGCCGGAGGAGCCTTCGGGATAGATCCACGCGGCGTAGCGTTCGCCGGTAGCCGGGTTAAAATGTCCGCTCAATCCGCCGCCAAAGGCGCCGGAGGCAAACTGGAGGCGACCCTGAAGGGTATAGTCGCCCCAGCTCGCCGGATAGGAAGCGGCTGCATAATTCTGGACCGTGCTGACCCCCTGCATGATTCCGCCGCTCGCGGTCCAGGTTCCCATGATCACATTCCAGGGGGAGATTGTATCGGAGCTGAAGTCGCTGGAGAATAAAACCGTTGCCGTCGGCGTGGACGTCACCGTGAGATTGACGGTTGCGGTGCCGGAAAGCGCCTGGCCGTCGTTGGCTTGATACGTAAACTGATCGGTGCCGCTAAACCCGGCAACGGGAGTATAGGTGAAGCCGCCATTGGCATTTAAATTAACCGTTCCGTGGACGGGCCCGGCGACCAGCACTGCGGTGAGGGGGTTCCCGTCCGCATCGGTGTCGTTGGCGAGGATGCCGGGAGCCGCGAGATTGAGCGACGTTCCCGAAACGAGACTGTAGGTATCGTTGTTGGCAACCGGTGCGCGATTGCCCACCGCCACGCCCGTGACAACGATATCGTCCACGTTCATCGTATAGGCGGTGTTGTTGGTCCACAGATCGGCCGTGATGCCGCCGCTGGTGTAAGCGGCCCGGCTGTCAAAGCCGTTGTCGATCACATCAATGCCCGGGATGCCGTCGCAGGAGACCTGAATGCGGTTGCCCTGGAACGTCACGTTCAGCGTGTGCCAGCTTGTTCCAATGGCAGGGATGGACGCCTGTGCCATTGGCGTGCCGCCCCAGGAAGTCCAGGTTCTGAACTTAACGAGGTACAGTTTGGACGACGTGGAGCTTACCGGGTAGAGCCATACTCCATAATGCGCCCCGGTCGCCGCATTGAGCCGCCCGCCCAAGCCGCCGCCATATGCTCCGGCAGGGAGCTGGACCCGGCCTTGCAACGTGTAATCCCCCCACGCCGCATTGTAATAAGCGTAGCCGTAATTTTGCGTGGCGCTGGAGCCTTGCATCGCGCCATTGATCGAACTCCAGGTTCCAAAGATGCTCGTCCAGGGAGAGATCGTGCCGGTGCTGAAGTCGGTTGAGAACAATACGCTTGTTGCCGGGTTGACCGTCAGATTTACCGTGGCCGGAGCCGTGCTGCTGGTGCCACTTTGTGCCACGTAAGTAAACCGGTCAGTGCCGCTGAATCCGGCGGTCGGCGTGTAAATAAACCCGCCATCCGCGTTAAGTTGGAGCGTTCCGTTGGAAGGGGCAGTGACGAGAGTGGCAGTGAGGTTTGTCCCGCCGTCGTTGGCGAGTACGCCGGGAGCGGCTGTCGTCAAGCTCTGCCCGGCGGTGAGCGTGTAAGCGTCATCCCTCGCAATAGCCTGGAAAATGTACCGGACCTCCACGCTGCGCGCCTGGGCTCCGGCGAGCACGCGCACCCGCTGCCCATCAACTCGGAATTGATCTGCGGAAGCGGGAACCCCATCGCGCAGGACTTCGAGCCCGGAGAAACCGGAATCAGGGATTCGCACCTCCACGGCGGTTTGAGGATCGCCAGTTCCCGAGATCGCCAGGGTGATCCGGCTTTGACTGCCGCTTGAAGTCAGGGCCGGGCTGATTTGCACGCCCGAGCGATTCCACCACCAGGCATAAAGTTCGGCGGCATTGGTCGGCCAGATTTTCGGCTTGGCTGCGCAATAACTCACGTATTCGCTGGGCAAGCCCGAGTCGGACGAAGCATGCGAATAGATGTTCACCAAAGCGCCGAGATTGTAATAAAAATCCACCGCCGCGCGCATCGTCGCGGAGTTGTGATAATCGAGCGATTGCGCCATCGAGGTTCCCACATACCAGTCGCTCACCGGGACGCTGATAAATGGATAGCGTTTGCCCGAGGTGCGAGTGGAAAGCGTCCAGTGCGGAAAAGGAGTCAGCTTTTGTTCCCCCGAGACCGAAACGCCCAACTGGGCCAGGATGTCGAGAGACTCCTCGCGCGTGGAATTGAAATAGGGAGAGACCCAGACGCGCAACCCATTGGCATTGCCCAGGCCGGCCAGCCAGCCTTCAACATCATTGAACGAGTTGGCCAGGGAGATCTGCGCATAAGCCTTGCCGCTGGCATAGCCGGCCGGGGTGGTATCAAGCGCCTCGTCCAGTCCCCAGTGCCAATAATCATAGTCGGCGTTGGTGAGCGTGGAATTGGCCGGATTGCTCAACCCGCCGTTATGCGGGCCGATCGTCGCGTGGTAGTTTGTCACCGCGCGTTGCAGACTGGCGATGGTCAGGGGCGAATTGCCCATATCAACCCGCAAGGTTCCCGTGCAAAAGTAATAATCGCCCTTGGCTCCGGCGGAATATTCATACCGCGCCGAAGATTCGATCTTGTTGATCATGTCCTGGAAGTTCTCGAAATCATGCCGCACGTTGAAGGCGGCGTCGTACGGAAACGGCCATGGGCTGAGCCGGGGGAGCGGGGTTTGCAGCGATTCAAATGCCCACTGGATCGCCTCCCGAAAAATCCCGTAAGCATACATCCCCGGAGCCCAACCTCCGTGTCCGAGCAGGGGATTGATCGGCGCATAATAGATAAACCGCCCCTTTCCATAATCTTTGACGAGCAGGTAAGGATCTTTGTCATCCTGGATGAGCGTTTGCGCTCCGTCGGCCCAGACCCGCCAGGCGAGATGCGGCCCCGAGTGGCTATGGCTGGGCGAAATGCCCCACGAGATTTCATCCGACGATAAAGGCATTCTCCAGTTGAGCGCGCCGCTGGGAATATGGGAGACCAGACGATGGTCGATCTGCTTGGAAATCGTGTAATTGCCGATCCAGTTGACGAGCTTGGAATAAACCATGTGAACGCCCATCGCATTGGCTATCGCAAAATCCCCCCGGGTTGTTCCATCGACCTTTCGCGTAAACGAGGAGGAGCCGACGAGCACGGTTCCGCCTGCCTGGACATATTTGAGCAGGGGAGCCACTTCATCATCGCTGACCGCCTCCGCGGCCAAGCTGATGACGATCGGGTATTGGGGAGCGCCATTGGCGTCCAGGAGCGCACCATTGCGAATATCAGCATCGCTGACGACCGTGTAAGGCGTCCCATCGGACGTGAGAGCCTCCCTCATCGACTCCGGAAGAATTGGGTAACGCCACTGAAGCAGCCACCATTCGTAGCCCGTCGTATCGGAGCCCTGCGGGGTCGTGGCGCTCGCCGGGAGGTTGATCAAGGCGCGGGTCAACTCCGAATCATGAATGGCGACCCGTGGCTCTGCGGCGTGCGCAGTCAGTGAACACATCCCCCCCGCCAAGATAGCGACAAGCAATCGAATCATCCTCATTTCCCCTCCTTCGTTTTTTGAAGTCCGTTGTGTTCATATCGCATCAAACGATGCGACCAGACGGTTCAATTTTGCAGGGGGGATTGCGCCAAAAGCGGTCTAATCAGCCCGGGCGGGGCGATACCCTATTCCGCTCCCAGCTCCGGATATTCTCTTCCGCTACCCGGGCCATCGGTTCAAGGGCGCGAACCGCCTTGGCCCAGTTCTGTAGATGATACTCAAATTGAACCAGGCGCACCGGTTTGCCGTCGATCATTTGCAGCTCGGATTCGCCGCCGGTTGCCTGAAACCCGAGCTTCCGGTTCAGCGATAGCACGCGGTGATTTGTGGAGACGGTATGGGCCACCAGATGTTTCAGGCCAAGCTGTTCCACCGCGATCTGGAATCCCAGCAGAATGCTCGGAATCGCCGCGGGAACTTCCGGGTGCACAATCCAGCGTCCCGATTCCCCGCTGGTCCCGCTGATATTGTAAAGACCGTAGGTTCCGACCGGAATGCCGCAACCGGTTTCAATGACAAAATAGTAATCCCCCGGGCGTTCGAAATACGCTTCCAGCCATTCCTGCTGGTCTGCGGGATCGATCGCCGAATCTCCCACTTTTCCGATGACGTGGTTCAAGTTCCGCAACCAAACAATAAAAGAGGAATCGCCCAGCCCCACGGGCCGAAGGCGAATCCCAAAATTTTCAGCAACAATCAAATGGCGCATAGATTAGGCTTTTGAGACTTCCGAAAACAGCGTTTTGGACGCCTGCTCCCATTCGGCGACATGGACCGACATGATGACGGCGGCTGCTTTCAATTTCGGGCGGTTCCGGAACCAGTCCTCCGCATTCAAGGCCATGTGGACGAGAGGCGCCGGTTTGCCGCCGATGATTTGGATGGACGGCTCATGGTTTGTCTCCTTGAACCCGACTCTCCGCTCCAATTGAATCACGCGCCGGTTGGTCAGGACCACCTTGGTGCGCAATTGCTGCAAGCCGAGGGTTTCAAATCCGATATCGATCCCGAGAATGGCGCCGGGAATCGCCGCCGGGGATTCGGGAGCGATGATCCAGCGGCCGAACTCGGCGCTTTTCCCCACCATGTCGTAAATGCCAAAGGAACCCATGGGAATCCCGCACGGCGTTTCGATCATGAAATAATAATCCCCCTCGCGTTTAAAATATTCCCGCAGCCATTCTTCCTGACCCCTGACATCCATGGCGGAGTCGCCCACCTTGCCCTTGGCATGCTCAAGGTGGCGCAACCATACAAGATAAGAGGCGTCTTCCATTTTTACGGGGCGAATGCGGACGCCGAATCCTTCGGTTACAATCGTATGGTTCATGGCAGGGAGACAGGAGGTTAGGTGCAGTGTTTTTCGGAATTTTTGATCTGCAGTACATGGTTCCAGAGTTCTTCGGGGGTCGCCATGCGCATCACGTCTGCTGTATGGATGTTGACGCCGTACTCGGTGTCGAGCATGGCGATGATCGATAGAACCCCCAGCGAGTCCAACAGCGGAAATGCTTTGAGGGAGTCGTGCGGTTCAATTGTTTCCAATTCCAAAACAGCAGCCAGTTTTTTGAGAAAATCGTCCATAGATACTCCGTTTTAGGGGAAATCAATCAACTCGCAAAAATTCAAATTGCCCAGGCGCAGCAGCATGGCTGCCCAGGTCAATCCCGCTCCATAGCCCAAAAGGCAGGCGTTGACCTCGGAAGTTTTAAGCTGGTCACCGAGGTTGAAGGTGATGGCAACCGGGATGGTCGCCCCGCTGCTGTTCCCGAACTTCTCAACAATATTGGAAGGCGTTTTGGTTAGCGGGATTTTCATTTTTTCCGCCAGCTTTTGGATCATGTATCGGTTGGCTTGATGGCAGATAAAATAGTCGATTTCATCGACATTGCTCCCGGCGCGCGCGAGCAGCTCGTCCACCATGGGCGGCACCTCGGTTTGCACGAAGTTGAAGATCGCCGAGCCGTCCATGCGTAGATGATCTTTTGCGCGAAAATTATTGTCGCCCGCATCTTCGAGAACGGCGGTTTCCTCCGAGCAAGGCAGGCGCATCCCCCCCGCGGGGATGACGAGCGCCTCTCCACGCGAACCATCCATTTTGATGGCGGCGTGAATGACGGAATCGGAAGAATCGCGCTCGACAACGGTGAGGGTGACGGCATCGCCGACCAGCGGATGGATGCTGCGATCTTTTGGGGAGGTTCTCCGGCTGAAAATGTCCCCGTTGATGAGGACGACTTTGCGGATGTTCTCCTGCTCAAGCAGCATGAAGGCCTGGCTTAGTCCGACCACAAAACCGGCGCAGGCCTGGCTGATGTCCAGACACAGGAGATCGTGTTTCAAGCCGAGCCGCCCCTGGATCACATTGCTTGTGGGCGGAATAATGTAGTCCGCGCTATGCGTGACGGCCAGCAGGGCATCGATGTCGTCCGGCTTGAGGAGGCCGCGCTCGAAAAGGCGCTGCAATCCGTAGACCGCGAGATCGGAAAAGCAGGTGCACGGCTCTGCCACGCGCCGCTTGTTGTAGCCCATCACTTCCATAAGCTTGAGCGAACGGGCCTCCGGAAAATGATACCGCTTCATTTCCTCAATAAACGACAGTTCGCGGGCGGGAATAACCGACAATATTCCGGTGATGCGTTTGCGGTGGAACGTCAGGTTCATAAGCAGACTCCGTAGGATTTCAGCAGGCTTTGGATCGCGGCTTCGTTTTGGAAATGTTCGGGTACGATGTCCGTTCCGCGAATGCAGATGGAATAATTTTTTTCCAAAGCCGAAACGAGCGTCACAATGTCAAACGAATCGAGCATTCCTTCGCCGATGAAGTCGTGTGACGCAGTGAAGTCGTATTCAGGGCGAATTTCCGAGAGGATGTTGGCGATTAATTTCATGCAGGAATGCATTCGTTTGCCAGGATATGGTCAGACACCCCATCGTGATCGTAATGGTAGCGCCGATACTTCGAAATGGCGTTGTCGTTGCCTTCATCGACCCAGAGCACAAACCGGCGAACGTCGCATTGGGAGGCCAGATAATGCCGCATCAGGGCTCCGCCGACATGCCGGTCCCGGAATCTCCGTGCCACCGTCCAGAACCGGAGCGTCGAGGTCGCCCCATGAAGATCAAAATGGAGCAAACCCGCAATTTCAGTTCCGAGTTTGAGAACGAACACATGGTGGGCTTCGATGGCGGCATGGATTTCTTGGGCCGGGGGAATTTGCTTGGCGTAACGGTCGAACGCAGACTCGATCAACCCGCGCACAGCCTCCCCATCCGATTCCCGCGCGAAAAACAGTTGCTCCCGCCAAGGGTCATCGGGAACGACCGGCCTCTCCTGCTGTGCCGCACGCGTCATTCGAAAAAGCCGTTTATAACGCCTCAGCCCAGCCGCTTCCATGGTGGCGAGCAATGAGTCGTCCCCCCCGATCACGTCGCTGATTATTTTTTGCGTCCTCAATTCCGGCAAGTCGTCAAGTCCCCGCCCGAGCCCATCCTGGTCCGCAGCGCAGAAATAGAGATGCCAGAAATCACATTCCTGGCGCAGAAAAAACGCGGCTTCTCTGCCGACAGCCATCCAGAGTTGTTTCTGCGCGACCCACCCTGCCAGTTTGCCCGGCGTGGGATAGAAATTCGTGCGGAAGTCACTCGCATCCGCTTTGATCAGCGCGATCGCTCCGTAGATCTCTTCGGGGCTTTGAACGGGAATCATGCCGAAACTAGTAAGTTGTGGTTTTTCGGAAGAAGAGAATCCGCAGATTGCGCAGATTCTCGCCGATTATTTCAGTATAAATCTGCGTTCATCTGCGAAATCTGCGGATGCTGCATACTAATGAACGCTTTCGACCAAGCGGGCCCGGTCGATTTTTCCATTGCCGTTGCGCGGCATTAACTCCATCCAACGGAAGGCCGTCGGGAGCATGTATTTGGGCAGGATCGGCATCAATGATTCCCGCAGGTATGCGGGCGTCAACTCCTCCGCGCTTTCGTAATAAAGCACGATCTCTTTCTTGGCGTGGTTGTAGACCACGCAGCCGTTGCGGACCCCATCGATCTTGAGCACGGCGTGTTCGATCTCGCCCAGTTCGATGCGGTAGCCTTGATGTTTAATTTGAAAATCTTTGCGCCCTAGAAGCATGATCTCGCCGCGTTCGTTCCGATACCCGCTATCGCCGGTGCGGTAGATCCATTCGGGGTAATGCGGATTGAGAGGGTTTTGAATAAACCCCAGCGCGGTCCGTTCAGGGTTGTCGTAATAGCCAAGCGCCAGGGAGCTTCCGCGAACGCAGATTTCACCGGGCTCCTCGGTTTTGGCGGGCTGGTTCTGGTCGTTGAGGATGAGAATATCGGTGTTTTTGCAAGGGAACCCGACCGGGAGTTTCTCGTCGTCAGCCATTTCCCGGTCCACGATGAAATAGGTGGACGCCACGGTGGTTTCAATCGGGCCGTAGAGATTCACAAACTGGGCCTTGGGCAGATGACGCCGCCAGTAATTAAGATGCCGGGTCGGGAAAACTTCGCCGATGAAAAACACTTTCCGGATTCGATCCAGATTGATTCCCGCGAGCAGATCCTGGTTGGCGATGTTGACCATGATGGTGGGCACCCAGAATAGGAAATTGACCGGTTCGGAGGCGATGAACTCGACGAGCCGCGTCGGAAACGCGGACAACGTTTCCGGAACGACCGTGAGGGTAGCTCCCTTGGCCAGAAGCAGGCAAAACTCCAGCGTGTACGCGTCGAAAACAATCGGGGCGAGACTGCCCATCACTTCAGTGCCATCCAGCCCGAGCCGTTCAAAAGCCCAATCTGCGAAGTCCATCGTGCTGCGATGGTTTAATGCAACGGCCTTGGGGTTTCCCGTCGATCCGGAAGTATGAATAAAACAGTAAGGATCGGTGTCGATCAGCGTTTCGACCCTCTCCAGGAGCACGCTGTTTTCGAAAAGCATTTTATCGCCCATCGCCTGCTCGATCATCAGGAGCCTGTCGATCGAGATTCCCAATTCGCAGAGCATTCCCGCGCAGGAGGAAGTGGTGATGATCACGCTGGGATTAAGGTGGTCGAGCATTCCCTTCAGCCGCATGGGAGGCGATTTGATGTCGAGATTCGCATACGCGTTGGCGCTGTAGAGGATGCCCAGATCGGCCGCGATGTTTTGAACACTCTTGGGAAGGAAAACGGCGATCGGTTGCCGCTTTTCGGTGGTGCGCTGAAGGATCAGCGCGGCGCAATTTTTGGCATATCTTTCAAGTTGCGCGAAAGTGTATTGCCCGCACGGGTCGTGAACCGCGATTTTATCCGGGCATTGAATCCGCGCGCCTTGTTCAAAGTATTCGATCACATTTACTCGCATACAGCATCCACGGGTTGAGCCCTGTTTTCAGGAGGGCATTTTTGGAGGGGAGACCGAACGCCGTTTCGCGCTTTTTTAAGAACGTGAATGGCGCGCGGCGGGAGCAGCCGGAGCGCCAGTTTTCCGAGACGGGATCGGTTGATATCGGTGAAATAAAGCTGGATTAAAAGGCTGAGCTTTCGCGGCAAGCGCGCCGTCATGAACTCTCGCTGCTGCTTGAAAAGCCGCTGCATTCGAAGCGTCAAGTGGTAAGCGGGATAAAACTCCGGTTCCGCGATAAGCCCTTCGAGGAATGCCGTGCGGATATCGTGGCCAAAGACGCGGTGCATGATGGCGCGGCGAGTGAAATTGCGAGCCATCCTCTTGCCCTGGTTTTCAATCTCCTGAATGGTATCCTGATTTTCGTTGCGGGAGTTAAACAGGTTCCCGCCGTGTACCCGGTATTTCACCAAAGGGGTATCGACGAAAAGGATCGAGCCGGACTGCAATAACGCCCGGAACACAATCGCGTTATCTTCATGAATAACATCTTCGGGGAGATCGCCAAACGTCTTGAAGAGCGACGGAGCCCAGGCGCAGGTGCAGCCCAGAACATCCGGTTGCTGGGTCTTGATGTATTCGAGTGGCGTGATTTTTTGCGAGATGATCCGATAAGTCGGTTCGCCGAGATGCTCCCAGGCGGGAGCTTCTGTTGGCTGGCCCGCGACATCGATGTGGGTGACCCGGGAATGCAGACAGGTCGCCTCGCGTCCGGTATCGTTCCAGGCTTTGAAAAGAATCTCGGTGCGTTCCGGAATGGATAAATCATCTCCGGCTGCGGCTAAAACGAGTTCCCCTTTGGCCAGGCGGGCGATTTGATTGACCTGCCGGGCAAGACCGCAATTTTGCTCGTTCCGGTTGAGAACGACCCGGTGCGGACCCCGGTATTGTTCCGTCATTTTCCGCAAAATCTCAAACGTCCCATCGGTGGAAGCGTCGTCGGAGAGAATGATTTCCAGCGGGGAATAGGTCTGGGCGAATGCGCATTGAACCGCCTGCGCTATAAACTTTTCCTGGTTGTAGGTTACGAGCGCTAAGGTGAGTAGGGGACGCATTGCAGAAATTTCATCGCAAGCCGCCCCGTAATCGGCCTTTAGAAATCTCTATTTTTCTACTTACAATGCGTTCAAAACCGCCCGGGCCGCTTCCTCCACGCCAACCGCCTTCATGCAGCGGAAATCGAGCGGACACTCGCGCAGGAAACACGGGCTGCATTCGACCTGATGGCGGAGGATGTGATGGCGGGCGCCGAGCGGCGCGGTAAGGCTCGGCTCGGTGGAACCAAAAATGGAAACCGTCGGAACCCCCAATGCGGCGGCCAGGTGCATTGTTCCGGTATCGTTGGTGAGCAAGACGGCGCATTCGCTCAACCGATCCATCAACTCGGAAAGGGTGGTTTTACCAATGAGATTCATTTGTTTCCCGGTGATTTCCCGCGAAATCGCTTCCCCCACCAGGGCGTCCCCTGCAACTCCGAAGAGCACCCATTGCACCTCTCGCTGGGCGGAAACGGCATTGGCGGTTTGGGCAAACCGTTCCGGCATCCAGCGTTTGGCGGGGCCGTATTCCGCCCCGGGGCAAAGCCCGATTTTAATGGGCGATTCCGAAGCCGGTTGCCGGGTTGCCGGAAAGAAATCCGAAGGTTGTAGCGTGTCGGGAACTTCGGCCCCGATCCAGCGAGCCAGTTCGAGGTAATGGTAGACCTGATGCCGGGCGGGCTGGTTTTTTTGCTTCCGCAGCGGGATGACGAGCGGCTGATTGAGGAGCTTCCGCCGCCATTGGGCCGGGTAGCCGACGCGCCGTGGAACCCCGGCGAGCCATGGCTCCAGCGCGGAGCGGATCGAGTTCGGGAGCACCATCGCCACATCAAACTTCCCTTTCAGTTTGCGGGCGACGTCCCAAATGGAATCTTTCGGATCAATCGTGAGTACCTCGTCCACTTCCGGGATGCGCCTCCAGAAATCGGCCAGCTTGGCTTTGACGAGCACCGTGACATGCGCGTCGGGCCGCCCATGTTTGAGCGCCTGGACCGCCGGGGCTGACATCACGGCGTCTCCCAGCCAGTTGCTCGAGCGAACGACCATTTTGAACGGCTTCAATTGGGCCGGATCGAACTCCGGGGCAAAAGCGACGCCCCGTTTGTAACGGGCAAGCAGGAAATTGGGGTTCGGCGTTTTCCATCGATTGTGAACCCAGAACCAGTCGGCGGGGGAGCGCCGGATTTGCGATTCGAGGACGAGATTGATCTCGGCAGTCAGCGTTTCGACATTCTCAGTCCGGCTTAAAACGGGTTTTTCAACCACCATTTTCCAGTAGCCCGGTTTTACGGTGTAAACCGCCGTGCACAGCAGCGTGGCCTTGGTCCGAATGGCGAGGGTGGCGGCGAGGGGGGAGGTGGAGGCCAGCCGCCCGAAAAAGGGACACCAGAGCCCGGCATCGCCTGCGTGCTGATCGGCCAGAACGCCCACGGCACCGCCTTCGATTACACGCTGGGCGGCGTTAAGGAACCCGGCCTTGCGCTCGTAGAGGGCCAGCCCCAGCCGAGCGCGCGCCGCGCGGATTTCAGCGTCAATGTAATGATTGCCCAGCCGTTGATAAATGGTCCCGGTCTTGCACGGGAACACAAGCGGCCCCATCTGCGCGAGGGCTTCCCAATTGCCAAGGTGGGAACAAACGAAGACGGAACCGGAGCCGGATCGGGCAATCTCATCGAACACCTCAAGCCCCTCGACTTGAACGTGTTTGAGGATTTCCTCCCCCGGCATTTGGGCCAATTTGATTGTGGAAAAGAAGTTCGCGCCCAACCGGGTGAAATGTTCCCAGGCCAGATGCCGGATTTGCCGGGACGTTTTTTCCGCGCCGAAGGCAAGCGTCATGTTGGCAATGACCAGCCGCCGATAAGGGAGAAGAACCCAATGGGCCACGCCTCCCAGCAAAGCCCCCACCCGGTAGACGGCGACAATGGGCAAAAGCGAGATCAGATGGCTTAAGGCGCGAAAGATGAAATAAACAAAACGATCCATTGGAAGGGTTCAATGTGAACCATGAAACCCCGGCAAGACAACAAATTCCACTACGCGGCTCCCGGGATTTCCCCTATTTTTCGCGGAAAGTGATGCGGGCCTTGGTGAGATCGTAGGGAGAAAGCTCGATAGTCACTTTGTCGCCGGGAACGATGCGGATGAAATTTTTGCGCATCTTGCCGGAGATATGAGCCAGCACTTCGGTGCCATTGGAAAGTCTCACCTTGAACATGGTGCCAGGCAAAACATCGACCACGGTGCCTTCGGTTTGGATTCCCTCTTCTTTGGGCATGGCTGCGGATGATCGCGCGATTTGGAGCGAAATTCAATGAGAAACAACGCCACTTTTGGGGTTGATCTTGACATCACATTGTTATCAACCATCCCCCGCTTTTTTCGCATTCCGGCGGGCTCTTTTTTCCAACGCCTTGCGGGCGCGCCGACGCCAGCGCAGGCTCGTGATATGCGGATCGATGCGCACCATCAGAAAGTAGGCGGCATGTTCCAGGAGCTTGATAAGGAAGCTCCGGGAAGCTCGCCAGGTTTGCGGATCGACCCTGCGGCAGTGGGTCAGGTCGCCCTCAATGAGGATTCCTGCTTCGGCGGCGATTTTCGGATCGGCGATCCGGACGCTCAATTCGTGATTGATGTTGAGGCTGCGGGTGTCGAGGTTCGCGGACCCGGCATAGACAGCCTGATCAATGAGGAACAGCTTGGCATGCAGGATTTGGGGCTGGTATTCGTAGATTTCCACCCCCGCATCCAGGAATTTGGAATAAAGACTATGGCTGGCCAAGCGGGCAAGTTCCAGGTCGCTGCGGCCTGCCAAAACGAGTTGCACTCTTCCGCCGCGCCGCGCCACTTTCATGAGAGCCCGCCTTAGCCGCCAGGTTGGGACAAAGTAGGCGCAGACGATCCGCACATCTCGGGCACTGGAGAGTTCTTTGATGATGGCTCCCTTGAACGCCCGGTGTCCCCAGCCCGGCTTGCTCAAGAGGAGTGTCCAGTTGTCGCCCTGAACCGTGGTATCCGGGCTGAAACGGGAGAGCAGGGGATGCGTCTTTTCGTCAAAAAGCTGGGCAAAGCTTTTTTCAAGGGCGGCCGCCAGGGGTCCGTGAATATCCAGCCCGAGATCGCGCCACCCTTTATTGACGCCGTCCCCGTGGTATTCCTCGCTTACGTTAAACCCGCCAATGAAGGCCCGCTGCCCGTCGATGACGAGCAACTTGCGATGGTTGCGGCGGCCGTAACGCAAAGCGGCTCGCAACCCGTTAAACCAGCGGAACTCGCCCCCGACATCAGTCAAAGGAGTCCAAAAATTGGAAGGCAATCCAAGCGAACCAAAAGCGTCGATCAAGACCTGAACCCGCACGCCGCGATTCCGGGCCTCCACCAGGGCCGTGCGGAAACGGGTTCCCAACCTTCCCGGCGTGAAAATATACATCTCCAGCTTGATGGAAACCTGTGCATCGCCAATGGCTGCCAGCATCATTTCAAACGCCTCCGCGCCCGTTGCGAGCCAGCGGAAGCTGGACCGCTCGACCGGAGGGGGCGTTGAGGGCTGGGGATTGGTATTCGGCATGGCGATCCCATTAAAATCGGCTGTCGGCGATGGGTCTGTCCTTCGGCTTCTGTTCAGGTTTACTGTAAAGAATCGGCCCGCTTCGGTCTAGGCTGAATCGACATTCAAAAAAACCGCTGCAACCCGGAGGGTTGCCAGCGAATAGCCGGTGGTTGAGCGTTAGCGACACCACCGGATGAGGTGTTGGAAAGAATTCACCCCAAAGGGGTGGCAGAGGCCACCGCCTCGTTTTCTGCCACCCCTTTTGGGGTGAGACGCAGTTTCGCATTGAACCGGTGGTATCGCTCCGCTCAACCACCGGCTATGCGGCTTCAAACCCTTTGGGTTTGGCTCGATCTTAATGTCGATTCAGCTTAGCCGGATTTGGATTGGCTTTCGGGAGCGGGACAAAATCATACTCTCGACCGATTTTTAGGCTGTCTTTTGAGGCGGCTGCGATGAAAACTATGCCAACTTTTCTCTTCCGATGGATGTACTTACACTTGCCCGGGTCCAGTTTGCGTTCACCATCGCTTTTCATTACCTGTTCCCGCCGCTCTCCATTGGTTTGGGGCTGATTTTGGTGATCATGGAAGGGGCGTTCCTGAAAACCGGCAAAGCCGTGTATCACCAGATGGCCCGTTATTGGACTCGCGTTTTCGGGCTGATCTTTGCGATTGGCGTGGCGACCGGAATCGTGATGGAATTTGAGTTTGGCACCAACTGGGCAACTTATTCCCGCTACGTGGGCGACGTGTTTGGAAGCGCCCTTGCCGCGGAGGGGATTTTTGCGTTTTTCCTCGAATCGGGTTTTCTCGCGCTGCTCCTTTTTGGGTGGGACCGGGTCGGGCCCAAACTCCATTTCTTTTCCACCTGCATGGTGGCGTTGGGGGCTCATTTCAGCGCCGTCTGGATCATCGTGGCCAACTCCTGGCAGCAGACGCCCGCCGGTTATCATCTCGTGGGGCAGGGGGGCGCGACCCGGGCCGAGATTACCGACTTCTGGGGCATGGTGTTCAACCCCTCATCCATGGACCGCCTGGAGCACACGGTTTGCGGGGCATGGCAGGCCGGGGCATGGATGGTGGTGAGCGTGAGCGCCTGGTATTTGCTGAAAGGCCGCCATCTTGAATTCGCCCGGCGTTCGCTTCAAATCGGGCTCGCCGTCGCGCTCATCTCTTCGTCGATTCAGTTAGTCACCGGCCACGAGAGCGCCATCGGGGTGGGTCGGAATCAGCCGGCCAAACTCGCCGCCTTCGAGGCGCTTTACAAAACCGGCCCTGCTTCGCTTTACCTCTTCGGATGGGTTGATGAAAAAGGGCAGCAAGTCCGGTTCGGCCTGGAGGTTCCCCGGATGCTCAGTTACTTGATTTACGGCGATCCCAACCAGCCGGTGACAGGGCTGGATGCGTTTGCCCCCGGCGACCGTCCCCCGGTCAACCTGGTTTTTCAGATGTATCACGCAATGGTCGCGATCGGCGGCGGGTTGATCGCGCTGGCCCTCTTTAGCACGGTGCAATGGTGGCGCGGCAAACTGTTCGAGCAGCGCTGGCTTTTGATGCTCCTGGTCGCCTCGGTTTTGGGGCCGCAACTGGCCAACCAGCTTGGCTGGGCTTCGGCGGAGGTCGGCCGGCAGCCGTGGATCGTTTACGGCCTCTTGCGCACCTCTGATGCGCTTTCCAAGGTCGTCGGCAGCGGTGCGATTGTCAGCTCATTGATTCTATTTTCGGCGGTTTACGCACTGCTGTTCGCCGTCTTTGTTTTCCTTCTTAACCACAAAATCCAACACGGACCGGAAGAGCCGGACCTCGTCCCTCTCGAACCGTTCAGCCAGGAACCCCGCGCCGATGTCTGACCTCCCTCTTCTCAATGTGATCTGGTATATGCTGGTGGGCATCCTGTTCACCGGCTACGCCATTCTCGACGGCTTCGACCTCGGGGTCGGGTCACTTCATCTCTTTACGAAAAGCGACGACGAGCGACGGCTCATGCTCAACTCGATTGGCCCGGTATGGGACGGCAACGAAGTGTGGCTCGTGACCGGCGGTGGCGCTCTGTTTGCCGCCTTCCCGGTCGTCTACGCCACGGTCTTTTCCGGTTTCTACATGGCGTTCATGCTGCTCCTGGTGGCCCTCATCTTCCGGGGGGTGGCCATCGAGTTTCGCAGCAAATTGCCGATGCCGTGGTGGCGTCAGATGTGGGACATCGGTTTCAGCGCGGGGAGCGTTCTTTCGGCCCTTTTGATCGGGGTTGCCATCGGTAATATCGCCAGCGGAGTGCCGCTCGATGCCCAACACGAGTTCGCGGGCAGTTTTTTTGGCCTCCTGAAACCTTATCCGCTATTGGTCGGAGTGACCACCGTCGCGCTCTTTGCCATGCACGGAGGCATCTACGCGGTGATGAAAACCGAGGGGGAGCTTCATGACAAGCTCCGCTCCTGGGCTCAGCGTTGCATCGTCGTGTTCGTCCTGCTGTATGTCACGGTTTCAGTGGCCACTTTTCTCTATGTTCCCCATATGACCGACGTTTTGCGCAACTACCCGTGGCTGTTCATCATCGTCGTGGCAAACATCCTGGCGATTGCCAATATTCCGCGCGCGCTCCGGCGAGGGAACGATTTCCACGCGTTTCTCTCCTCCTGTGCGGCGATGCTGGCCCTCATGACTCTCTTTGGGATCGGCATGTTCCCGAACATGGTCCGTTCCCTGCCGAATCCGGAGCATAGCCTCACGCTGGTGAATGCCGCTTCATCTCAAAAAACGCTCGTCATCATGTTGATCGTGGCGGTGATCGGCATCCCGCTTGTCTTGACCTACACGTTTATCATTTACCGCATCTTCCGCGGAAAGGTCAAAATTTCGCCGCTGAGTTACTAAACCTATAACAGAAAAGTCCGCAGATTACGCAGATTTTCAGAAATTGTTTTCGAGGTTATCTTCTGTGTATCACGCTCATTAGAGCAATTTTAAAAAAATATAGCCGCGTCTTGGGGCGGCGAGGGTCGTTGTCCGGGTTTTCGAGCTTGGGCAGTATTAAAAATACAGCCGCTGCGCTCAAATCTCAACGATCCTCGGCTCCCAAGTCACTGGCCACAGTATTTTAAGACGCTCTAGTGGGCTGTCACACTTTAAGCGATGGGTAAAGACACAAGCCCAGCCTCGTTCCCAATCTCCGATGGGAACGCAAGTGTCCGCGAAACTCTGTTTCGACAATCGTGGATTGCGTAAAAAATCGAAGATGATCCAGAAGGCTTGATCTGTAAACTCGCGGTTTT
>CAIZLD010000062.1 GCA_903933715.1 uncultured Spartobacteria bacterium | reverse complement strand
TGACCACCGCTTCCGGCGCTTCCTTTACAAGCAGGGTTACTTGCTCACGGCTTAATGGGACAAGCGAATTCAATACCCTACTTTTTCACCTCATCCCTCTATGTACAAGCTTTTTCTCTCCTTCGGGCTAAACAGGAACCCGGCTTCAGCCGGTGGTTCAGTCTTGGGGAGACTCTTGAGCCGGCTTTAGCCGTGCTTTTCCGTTTCACGAGAGAAGCCCGGCGTGAGAAGACTTCTTTCAACGCCAAGAGTCTCCTCACTCCGGCCCGACCACCGCCAGGACCGATGGGGCTTCGTGGAAAAGTTTGCGGGCCACCGCGCGGATGTCGTCCAACGTGACCGCCTCAATGCGCTCGCGCAGGCGCGTGGACTCCTCAAAGCCTAATCCATAAAGCTCATCCAAGGCACAAGCATGGGCAAAGGCGTCGTTGCTTTGGTTGCGCAATGCTTCCTGGCCAAGCAGCTTGGCCTTGGCGCGGCTGAGTTCCCCCGGAGTCAACCCTTCGAGCGCCAGGTCGCGAATCTCGTCGATAAATTCGGCGGTGACCGCCTCGACCTTGGCCGGATCGGTCCCCAAATAAAACACGAACGAGCCGGGGACGAGCCCCAGCATTTGTGTGGCCCCCACAAAATAGGCCAGCCCGAGTTTTTCCCGGATTCGGACAAAAAACCGGGACCCGAGATCGCTGGAGGCTTCCTCGATCAGCTCCAAGGCGTAACGCTCCGGGCTAAAAATATCCAAACCGCGGTAGCCGACCATCACGATGGCTTGTTCCTTCGGCTTGTGCTGCCCGACGCGGCACGACTCGGCAAGCACCGGGGTCGGCTCCGGTTGCAAAAGCAACGCCTCCCCTGCCGGGAGCGCTCCCAACGTTTTCTCGACCCACGCTTTGACTTCCAAAGCTTTGACCGCCCCAAAAACGGCGATGACTCCATTGCGTCCGGTCACCCATTGCCGGTGGAAACCAAGGAGCGCATCGCGTCCCAGGCTGGCGACGCTTTCGGGCGAGCCGTGGAGCGGAAGCCCATAGGAATGGCCGGGAAACAGCGTGCGGCGCAAAAGATGGCGCGCCACGTTCACCGGCTCCTCTTCATCGGCTTTGATCGCGGCGAGCTGGGCTTCCTTTTCGCGGGCCACCCCTTTTTCCGGGAAGGTGGGATGCAGCAACACATCGGCCAGAATCTCCAGACCGGCAGCCCAGTCGGGCTGCATGACTTTGATGGAGACGCCCAGCGAATTATTCCCGGCTTCAGCCCCGATGCCGCCGCCCAACGATTCGATCGCTTCGGCGATCTCTTCCGCACTCCGGGTTTGCGTCCCCTTGAGGATCACCCGGGAATGAAGCCGGCTGATCCCGTTGGATTCGCTGGTTTCGGTGAGCAATCCGGCTTTGAAACAAGCGACGGCGGAGACGAGCGGCAGGCGCGGATCTTCCTTAACGAGCAGGCGCAGGCCGTTGGCGAGCTCAAATTTCTGAATCGGCGCGGCGGCGGGGGGCGGGGCAACCTGTGACACCGCAGCCAAACCAGCCTTGGGGTTGACCGAAGTGACCGTGAGATTGCGTTCGGTAAAGTAGGTCCGTGCGACCCGTGTGATATCCGCCGGAGTCACCGATTCGAGGGCGATCAAATAGTCGCGCGTAAAGCCAATGCTGCGCGTGAGCAGCCAGTTGGAGCCGATATCCGATGCCCTTCCGCGCGTGGTGGCGAGGTTGTTCAAATGCCCGGAGAGAGCCTGCTTGAGAGCTTTGGCCAGTTCCCCGGGGGTGACGCCGTCGGTTTTGAGATGCTCGATCTGGGCAAACAGTTCCGCAAGCGCGGCTTCGCGCTGGCATGGGTCCAAAAGAGTTTCCACGCCGAAAAGCCCCGGCTGCCCCGGCGTGTAGCACCAGGCATGGATGCCGTGGACGAGCGCCAGCTCCTCGCGGACCCGCCGGTACAGGCGGCTGGAGCGGCCATCGCCCAAAATCAGCGCCAGCAAATCGAGCGCGGGAACATCAGGATGGGTCAGTTCGGGGATATGCCACGCGATCTCGACACGGGTCAGCTCCGTGGCAAACTCGATATGCTCTTCCCGGCGTCCGCGTTGTGGCGGTTCGGGCGCGATATATGTCGGCGGCAACGGCTGGCGCGGGACTGTGGCGAATGCCGCCGCGAGTTGCTCGTACACCGCCTGGGGGTCCACATCTCCCACGACGACAAAGAAAAGGTTATTTGGGACATACCGGGCCTTGTAATACGCCATCACATCGTCCCGGGTCAGCCGGTTGTAAATATCGAGATGGCCGATGATCGGGTGCCGATACGGGTGATGCCGGAAGGCAGTGGCAAAAAGCGTGTGCGAACTGACCCGGTCGGGATCGTCCTTGCCCATGGCAAACTCGCGCCGGATTACCTCTTGCTCCTTCACGTATTCCTCGGGCGGCAACGTGGAGTTGAGCATCGCATCGCTCAGGATGTCGAGCGCCGTACCGACCCCTTTGGAATGGGTATCGATCCAATAAACCGTGCGGTCGAAGGAGGTGTAGGCGTTGATGTAGCCGCCGCCGTTTTGAACCGCCTGCGCGATCTCGCTGGGCCCGCGGGTGGTGGTTCCCTTAAAAAGCATGTGCTCCAAAATATGAGACATTCCCGCGCCGAGCCAGGGGCCTTCGGTGATGGAACCGGTCTCGCACCACGCCTGCACGCTGGCCACCGGGGCGGAATGATCCTCTTCGACCAGGATCACGAGTCCGTTGGGGAGCGTCCAGTGACGGACTGCGGCAGAGGGGATATCGATCATAAAAATGGGGGATATTAGCCCGTGTTCACAAATAGGAGTTAACCGCAGATTTCGCAGATTATCGCCGATTTTTTTTTGGTTTAATCTGCGTTTATTTGCGAAATCTGCGGACTCTTCTCCGTTTCCCCGTGCTTGGAAGAGGCGATGCGCTCGGGCAAAAACGGTTTTTCGAACGCCTCGGCAAAATCGTAGCCGTTCCGGAAATCCTCAATCGTATCGGTCTCGGTTTTGCCGAAAATCCCAATGCGAATCAGGTTGAACACCATTTCACCAAAATCATCGCACCGCCGGATTCCCCAGGTTCCAAAAACCGTGAGCACCATCGGCCCGTATTCCCGCAGGGCAAAAACCCGAATCCCTTCCAGCAGTTCCTGGCCGGTCACATGGCGCGAAAGGTCGCTCTTGTGCTTCTTGCGCGATTTCATGGTGAAATCGAGCGCGTCCTGCAAAAAGAGATAAGCCTCCCGGTCATAGCGCGGGTCTGCCGCGACGACTTTCTCCAGTGCTTCTGTGAAACCAGTTTTTTGCATACTCATGGAACTACCGCACCCCGGACGGGACTGCCAGCAAACGGTTCGGCGCTCCGGCAACACCATGCCGGTAGCTGCGTACTGATACTCCAATCAGGATCGAAAGCAACAGCGCGCCCGCCAAACATTTCTCGGAACTGGTTAAATGGATCATCTCGGGAAACTCCACTTTATGCGCGAGAGCCCGAACCGTCAACGGATTGCGGCGAGATACGTTTCTCTCGCAAAGACGCAAAGCCGCAAAGGAAAGGCAAAAAGAGGAACTCCTCTTCGTTGCGTCTTTGCCGCTTTGCGAGAAATCCCGGCTCCTCCGGGCGGACTTTGCGTGAAATTTTCTGTATTCGGCTCCGTATTTAATTTAGGTCCGTGAGCCCTGGGCAACCGGATTACGGAACGGCGGTTCCAGAAAGCGCCAACGCAGGACGGAGACGGGCTGGTTCATCCAAGGATTACGCGGGCTCGCGGTATTGACGCGGATCACTTTCCCCTCGGTGGGATCGGCTTCCAGCCAAACGTGATCGCCCAAATAAGCCAGCGCGTGGGCTGCGTTTTGCGTAACGGCGAAATCTCCCGGATGCAGATTTTTGTCGTTCAGGATGAGGAGTGATTTCTCCTCGATCACCTTGCGTGCCGCTTTCCCCGCGCCGACCCCCAATTCACGGGCCGACCGGTCGCGCCACCAAAGGGCGACGGCTTTGCGCGCGAGCAGCGGGTTGAATGTGCGAATGCCGAAAAGCAACGTGCCGTCGATAGTTCCGCGCCGGATAAGCCCGGCGGCATCAATGCCCCAAAAATTCTCGCCACCGGGGCGGAACTTCACCCCTTCGTAACGTTGGAGACTGCGCGCGATCTCCCGGCGCAAGGCAACCCGGTCGTAATCGGCGCGGCCTGGCAGCGCGGAAAAACCTGCGGCGATCCCATAGATCGCCAGCAGCGCCCAGCGCAGAAAACGATAACGCCACGCAACGGCCAAGGTGCCTATAATGAGCAACCCGGCCAAGACCGCCCCGGTCGTGCGGATCGCATCGTTGCTGACGGGGTAAAGAATCACCGCCGCCAGAGACAGCCATGCCACTCCCCAAAGCAGGAGGGCAAATCGCCGCGAAAAGAGGCTCAAGGGAGGGCGACTCCCTTTTGGCGATTTCCTCATCGGCGTTAGCCCGGGATTTCCCGCAGCATCTGCGCGTTGGTCGGGAATTTGTTGAGGAAAAACAACAACCGCTCGATCGCTTCGGTCGGTTTGTGACCGGAGAGGCCGCGCCGGATGATGTTGATTTTATGCAAATCGGCTTCCGGCAGGATCAATTCCTCCCGCCGCGTGCCGGACATGAAAATGTCCACCGCCGGGTAGATGCGCAGGTCGCTGATCTTGCGGTCCAGCACGAGTTCCATATTGCCGGTCCCTTTGAATTCCTGGAAAATCAGGTCGTCCATGCGGCTGCCGGTCTCGATCAAAGCCGTGGCGATGATCGTCAGGGAACCTGCTTCCTCCGTATTGCGCGCGGAGGCAAAAAGTTTGCGCGGGATTTCAAGGGCGCGGGCATCGACGCCGCCGGACATCGTCCGTCCGCCGCCGCCGGTGGCGTTGTTGAAGGCGCGTCCAACGCGGGTGATGGAATCGAGCAGGATGAAAACGTCTTTGCCCATTTCGACCAGACGCCGGGCCCGCTCGATGGCGAGTTGGCAAATGCGGGTGTGGCTCTTGATTTCCTGGTCATTGGAGCTGGCCATCAATTCCGCATGCGGCATGGCGCGGCGGATTTCGGTGACTTCCTCCGGCCGTTCATCCACGAGCAGGATGATGAGCTTCATGTCCGGATGATTTTTGCTCACGGCATCGGCAATGTGCTCCAGGAGCGTGGTCTTGCCGGTGCGTGGCGGGGCGACGATCAATCCGCGCTGGCCGCGTCCGATCGGGGCCATCAAGTCGATCACGCGGGTGGTGAATCGCTCGGGCACGGTTTCGAGTTTCACGAACCGGTTTGGGTTGAGGGTCGTCAACTCGTCAAAGCGCGGAAGGTTGCGGAATTGCTCCGGGTCTTCCCCTTCGAGTTCGGTGAGCCGGAAGAGCTGTGGGCCGCGGTTGCCCCGGCGGATTTCTCCGCGAATCCACATGCCGTCGCGCAAGGCGTAACGGCGGCAGACTTCCGGGGTGACAAAAATATCGCTCGGATGCTGGGCAAAGTTGCGTTTGGGATCGCGCAAAAAGCCGAATCCTTTACCGGACACTTCGACGATGCCTTCCCCAAAAACCGGTTCGGGCCGGGGCTGCTCCGGCATCTGGATTTCGGGAGCGGCCGTCTCCGGCGAAACCTCCGTGACGACCAGTTGGCGGCGGGCGGCGGCGATGCGCTCGTCCCGGCTCATTTGCTGGGGTGGCTGGAGGTCGCGATTGGCACGGCGCGGGATGACCAGTTCCTCGGGTTTGTTGGGCACGGAAGCGACGGGAGCGGCAGGCGGTTGCGCGACCGGCTCTGGAGCTGGAACAGTGGGAGCTGCGGGAGCTTCCGGCGCGGGTGCTGTGGGGGTCGCTCGGGAGCGCGGCGACCATTCTTCGGACACCGCACCGGCAAGGGAGGGCGGCTGGGCGCTCGGGGAATGCGGTTGACGATCCCTGGAACGGCCTGCTCTTCCGCGAGGGCCACGGCCTTCCCGGGGGGCACGGCGGCCACGGGATTCGCGGCCAGGTTCCGTGGATTGGGGAGCGGTCTCCGGCTGAGGCGCAGGAGCCGCCACGGGCTCGATCGGTGATTCAATAACAGGCGCAACCGGGGCCGCGACAAGTTCCGGGGTCGCTGGCGCGGTTTCGGCCGGTTCCTCAACCTTCTTCACCGCTTTCTTTCGTGTTGGGCGGGGCGTTTTGGTGGCTTTGGGGGCTGTTTTTTTCGCAACCGGGGTTTCCACTTCCGTGGCTTTGGCCGCCCGGGGTTTGCGGGGGGTTGCGGATTTCCGTCGGGCCGGTTTCTTGGGAGTGCCTTCTTCCGGGAAAAGCGACGGGGTTTCGGTTGAGTCTGTCATATTAAAAATAAAAGAGGGCTGGAGCATCCTGTGACCCACGGTTTGATCCATGGGTGCTCGATTTCGGCGGGTGTTCATCGCCGAAGCGAAAAAGATGAAATTACGGCCCCGCGCGAACCGCCTTTTTTAATCCCGGAGTGTTTCCGTGGGTTTACGGCATTGGAGGCCGTAGTTGAAAAGGAAGGCTGGCCAAGCAAAAAGGCCAAAGAAAACGCGAAGTTGAAGAATAATAAACCAAATCCGCCAAAGGTTGTCAACAGGGCAAATTCACTCCACAAATTCCAGCCAGCCAAACCGGGCCGGAACGTGGAAGCTGGGGGCTCCGGTTGGCGACCACGCGCTCAATTCCCACGGGGCGTCCGCCGGGCGGTCGATCCGAAAGAAATTCGCCCTCCACAGGTTCTTCCCCGGGACAACACCCAATGCAGTAAAGGGGATGGAAAACTCCGCGCTCCAGCCATAGGCATTTTTTTGGACCGCCGTTTGGAGCCCTTCACAGCGCCACTGGAAATTTTTGGTCCAGCCAGATGCTTCTCGCTTCAATTCCAGATCCAGCACGGCATTGAGCGGATTGACCTCAAGCTCGTAATACGCGGCGAGATCGCCGCCCGGGTCCAGGAAAATCTCGACGACTTCCTCATTGAAAAGCGGGGCATCCCGTTCGCTCAAAGTCGCCCAGACGTAGTCATCTTCGACCCGGAAAAGGACACGCAATTCCTGCTTGTCCCAGGCGACCTGGAACCCGGTTTTTTGAAGGGGCGGCCGACCTGAAACCGCTTCGCGCAGTTCCATTACCGGGCATTGTGCCCAATGGGGAGCCGACGGGTCCGCCGCCACCGGTCCCAACGAGCGACGAAAACAGCGCAGAAGCAGATCGTCGGCAGGCTGGTTCACAGAAACTGCTCTAAAGCAACGGCACCTTTGGAGCCTGGAGGATGAACGCGAAGTAAACCGCCACCGCACTGGCGAACAACGCGATCACCCCGGCGGCGATGGCCAGCTTTTTAAGCGGGTCCACCTTGGCGGCTTTGCGCGAAAAAGGAGAGGCGTTGCCAAAATCCTGGGGCCGCTGGCTTTGGCCGGCCGGCATGGCAGGCTGGATACTCTCCTCAAGTGGGGGAAGTGGCTGGGCGGCTCCTTTGACGTCCGGCTCGTAAACCCCTTCCACGCTCCCAAAGCGGACCCGGTCTCCCGGGCAAAGCCTGGCCTCATTGGCTGGCTTGCCATTGACCCGGATTCCGTTGGTGGAACCGAGATCGCGCAGGATATACTCGCCGCCTTGCAAGACAAATTCCGCATGGTGGGTGGAAACGCTGGCATCGTTGATGCGAATCACGTTCTCGTCCGTGCGACCGACAGAAACCTTGGCTTCGGTCAAATCGAAAGCGACTTCGCCGATATCCGGGAGAAAAATGACGAGCTTGGACATGGGTTTAGAGGGGACTGGGAGAGAGAATTTATCAGCAGTTGCGGCTCTCTTCAATGAGTTTGCGAAACTCGCCGAAAAAGTAATCGGCATCATGGGGTCCGGGAGCGGCTTCCGGGTGATATTGGACGCTGAAAATCGGCATTTCCTTGTGGCGCATCCCTTCGACGGTGCCGTCATTAAGGTTAATGTGCGTCACGGCGACATTGGACGGGAGCGACTCCGGGTCGGTGGCAAAATTATGATTTTGGGAGGTGATGGCGACCTTCCCCGTCCCCAAATCTTGCACCGGCTGGTTTCCGCCGTGGTGTCCGAATTTCAATTTAAACGTCTTGCCGCCGTAGGCATAGCTCAAGAGCTGGTGCCCCAGGCAGATGCCAAAAATCGGTTTGCGCCCCATGAGATCTTTCACGGTCGAGTGAATGTATTCGAGCGCGGCCGGATCGCCCGGACCGTTGGAGAGGAAAATGCCATCCGGCTTGAGCCCCAGGACATCCTGCGCCGAGGTTCCCGCCGGGACGACGGTGACTTGGAACCCGGCCTGCCGGAGTTGCCGCAGAATGTTGAGCTTGATGCCGAAATCGTAAGCCGCCACATGGTATTGTACCGGCGGAAGCGCCTCATAAACCTCCCCATCGGCGTCGCGGACGACGCCTGCGCCGTCCCCTTTAATAATGGTCCATTTGCGGGAGAGGGTGTGTTGCGGGTCCCACTGATAAAGCTCGGGGGTGGTGACTTCCTTGACGAAATCCATCCCGACGACCCCGCTGCCGCCACGGGCGAGGGCGATCACGTCTTCCTGCGAGAGCTTCGGGTCAGTGGAAATCGCCCCCTTCATAGCCCCTTTTTCGCGGAGGTGCTTGGTCAAAGCCCGGGTGTCGATCCCGGAAATGCCGGGAATATCCCACTTGGCAAGGTATTCCTCCAGGCTGATCTGCGAGCGCCAGTTGCTGACGAGCGGGCTCAACTCTTCAATAATGAAACCGCGAACGTGAGGCTGGGCACTCTCCCCGTCCACGGGAGTCACCCCATAGTTGCCAATTAAAGGATAGGTCATCGCCACCATCTGTCCCCGGTAGGACGGATCGGTGACGACCTCCTGGTAACCGGTCATTGAGGTATTGAAAACAACTTCACCGACGCTCGTCTGGGTTGCCCCAAACGACTCGCCATCGAAACACCGGCCATCTTCTAAAGCCAAAATCGCACGCATTGCGGGGCAATTTATGTCGTCAACGGCTCCACGGAAAGCGGAAAAATAAACGAATCGCCATTTGAAGTGAAACCGTCTGTTCTTTTCCTCAATCCACGCCCAAAACCGCAAGTATAGGAACTTGCCTCTCGCAAAGGCGCAAAGGAAAAAACAACTCTGCTCTTCTTTGCGGGTGGAGTTAGGCTGAATCGACATTCAAAAGCCGCCGCAACCCGCAGGGTTACCAGCAAATAGCCGGTGGTTGAGCGGAGCGACACCACCGGTTCAATGCAAAACCGGCCTCACCCCAAAGGGGGTGGCAGAAAACGAGGCAATGGCTCTGCCACCCCTTTTTGGGGTGAATTCTTTCCAACACCTCATCCGGTGGTGTCGCTAACGCTCAACCACCGGCTATGGGCTTTCAAACCCTTTGGGTTTGGGGCTCGATCTGAATGTCGATTCAGCCTAAAGTTGCGGGTGCCATTATTTGCGGGTGCCGTTATTTGCGGGTGCCGTTATTTGCGGGTGCCGTTGATTTCTGGGTTCCGTTAAATAGGCGCGGATTTTCTTATTCAGCGCCTTTTCTTGTTCAGCGCCAACGGCGCAGCCCCATACCAGCCGGGGTCGGAGCGCAGCGCAGGCCCAGGACTCCATCCCACAATGGATCAAGGGCTGAAGGCCCGAGACATTTCTTTCGTGTCACACGGCTTGCGGTTTGCGGAAAATCTTCTGCGCTTGCACCTCCCCGCCGCCTATTCCATTCTAAGCCACCGCATGACCACACCCAACAACCCTTTTGCCGCGCTCCGCAACGATAACCGCAGCCACGATCAACTCCGGCAACTTTCGTTCACCCCCCATTTTGCCCCGCACGCCACCGGTTCCGTCCTGGTCTGCGCTGGCAACACCCGCGTGATTTGCTCGGCGATCATCCAGCCGGAAGTGCCCCGCTGGATGAAAGAGCAGAAAGTCCCCGGCGGCTGGCTCACGGCAGAATACTCGATGCTCCCCTACTCCACGCTCGACCGCAAACCGCGCGATATTTCCAAAGGCAAGCTCGACGGACGCTCCTCGGAAATCCAGCGGCTCATCGGCCGGGCATTGCGTGCGGCCGTCGATCTGCGGGCGCTCGGGCCCAACACGCTCTGGGTGGATTGCGACGTTCTTCAAGCCGACGGCGGCACCCGCACCGCCTCGATCACCGGCGCATGCGTTGCCAGCGCGCTCGCTTTTGAGAAACTCGTGCGGGAAGGGAAGCTCGCCAAATCCCCCCTGAAATCGCTCGTTGCAGCCATCAGCGTGGGGGTGGTCGATGGCGTTCCGATGCTTGACCTCAACTACTGCGAAGACAAGGACGCCAGCGTCGATATGAACCTCGTCATGACCGAGGAGCTTCAATTTGTCGAACTGCAAGGGTCCGGCGAAGAAGCGGTCTTCAGCGATGACGAACTGAGCACGCTGCTGACCCTCGGGCGCAAGGGGATTAAAGAGCTTATCGCCGCCCAACGGAGCGCCATTGCTTCAGGAATCGCCACCCTTTGTCCCTAAAAAACAGGGCGGAACCGTAATTCTCTGAAAAACCGCTTGACCGTTGGCGTTGAAACGGACACCTTTAGCGCCCTTTTACAGGAAAACAGCTTTATGTCTAAGATTTGCACCATTACTGGAGTCGGCGTCACCCGCGGCAGCGTTATTCACCGCCGTGGTATGGCCAAAAAGAAAGGCGGCGTTGGCCGTCACGTTACGAAAAACGTGCCACGCACTTTCACGCCCAACCTCAAAACCAAGCGTCTGTGGGTTCCCGAGCTCGATTCCTTTGTGGTCATCAAGCTCACGGCACGCGCGCTGAAGACCTGCACAAAGAACGGCGCTTTCGCCACTTTGAAAAAAGCCGGCCTTCTCTAAATAATCAATTCCATCCTTCAACCCAAACTCAACCGAATCCACATTATGGCTTACAGCGTAAAAAGTGCTAAAAACGGCAAAGAATATTTTCTTCACGAACGCAAACAACAGCTCAAAGGCGGTCAGCAAGTGACTCTTTACTACTTCGCCGGCGTCCCCGGAGAAGCCGCAATTGACGCGCTTCCCGCAGGCTACGAAGTTTCTGAAAACACCAACACCGGCCTGCCGCTGTTGAAGAAGATCAAGAAATAAGCTGTAGAGTATTTGATTTTGAAAGGCGGCTCCTACCGGGGCCGCCTTTTTTTTGTGAGGCAAAAGGAATCCGAACCCAGCGCTCGTTCCCAAGTTCCACCAGCCCTCGTTCAGCCCTCGTTCCCAAGTTGCACTTGGGAACGCGCGCTCTCGCGAAGTTGCACTTCGCAAGTCGTGCCAACAGATAAAGCACGCGATATCCAAGCAAGCACCGCATCCAAAACCCATTGCCAACGGGGAACCTGCCCGAAGAACCCACCAAAAATTAGACGTTCCCAAGTGCAACTTGGGAACGAGGATTAAAAATCTGCGTTCATCTGCGTAATCTGCGGATAAAACCTCCTAATTAGTGAACACGGCCTAAATCCCCTCTTCTTCCTCCTGGCGTTTGAACTCCTCCAAAAGCCAGCAGAGGCGTTCCAGGGCGGCTTCGGCATCTGGCCCTTCCACCCGGATTACCAAAAACGAGCCGTGGTCGAGATTCGCGCTCAACACATCGAGGATACTCGCGCCGGAATAATGATCGCCGTTTTTGACAAGGGTCACACTGGACTGGAACGTCCGGACCGCCCGGACAAACTCGGCTGCAGGACGCGCATGGAGCCCCAATCGATTTAATATTTTAACGCGTCGTTCGACCATCTCGCCTAGAAACCTAACCTGCTTCCCGTTTTGGGCAAACCCTGATTTTGTTTCGAAAAGGGAAATTGATCTGGCGCTGGGGAGCACTCCATCCGTAATCTGTCTTGCCTGCGTATTGTTCACAAAGATAAGAAACGATGAAAACGGCATTTGTGTGTGCAGTGATTTTAACCCAAATTGCGGCAGCGGCTCTCGCTTCCGGCAAGGTGAACCGGTGCGTTTCGAACTCCGCAGCCATCAACCCGGCTCCCGTGGCCGAGTTGACCCATAATGACGGCGTCACGGTCGAAGGATTATTGCTTCGCGTGACGACCGCTCCCGAGCCCATCCAGATGATCAACCCGGGAGCCCCGCCGGAATACGGCAGCGCCCGCAACCTGGTTGTCTTTACCGACGACCGCTCCGATAACCTCCACAAAGGCCAGATCCGGCCCAACGGTATCCGGCTCTTAACTTTGCGCCCTCCATTTTGGTAGAAACATCCCGCCCGGTCGCCGTCCAATATTGCGCCACTTTCCTGAAACCGGAGATGCTCCACATCTACCGGCAAATCACCGGTTTGCGCCGGTGGCGCCCCGTCGTGATCTGCCAAAAACGGGAGGAAACCGCCCGGTTCCCGTTTGACGAGGTGATCCGGATTCCCAAACCGATCACCCATTCCCTGCGGCGCATCTGGGTTAAACAGATCCTCAATCGCCCGGTGATGGTTTACCGGAGCGAAGCCCGCCGGATCGCCTCGGAAATCCGGCGCGTGAACGCCCGGGTGTTGCATGTCTATTTCGGCCACATTGCCGTCCATCTGCTCCCGCTTTTACGCAATCCGCCTGTGCCGGTAATTGTCTCTTTTCACGGAGCCGATGCGATGGTCGATCTCGACAAACCGGCCTACCGCCGGGCGACCTTGGAGATGCTTGGGCTGGCGCGGCTGGTGCTGGTGCGCTCGCAATCGCTCGCCGACCGGATTGTCGAGATCGGCTGCCCGCCGGAAAAAATCCGCATCCACCGTACCGGAATCCCGCTCGAACGGTTCGAATTTATCCCGCGCCCGTTTCCCGCAGACGGCGCGTGGCGGTTTTTCCAGGCTTGCCGGTTGATCCCCAAAAAAGGGTTGCATACGACGTTGCGCGCCTTCGCCCGGTTCTCCGAACGCTACCCGCGCGCGCAATTGGTGATCGCCGGGGAAGGACCGATGCTGGAGGAATTGAAAGCGTTTGCGGCCCAGCTCGGCTTGGAAGAACGCGTCAGTTTTCCCGGGTTTCTCTCTCAGGAAGCGATGCGGGAGCAGTTCCATGCAGCCCATGCTTTTGTCCATCCGAGCGAACTGGGCGCCGACGGCAACCAGGAAGGGGTTCCCAACTCGATGCTGGAAGCGATGGCGACGGGGCTCCCCGCGCTGGCCACCCACCACGGCGGCATCCCGGAAGCGGTTGACCACGGCGTCAGCGGGTTTTTGGTGGCCGAACAAGATTCCGAGGCGCTCGCGCAGGCGATGCTCGATCTCGCCGCCGACCCGGTCCGCTATCCCGTGATGGCAGCCGCCGCTTCCCGAGCCGTGGCCGAACGTTTTGAGCAAGGCCGCCAAATCGCCGTATTGGAAAGCTGCTACAGCGAAGCGGCGTCCTAAAACACCGGAACGGTTTGCACTTTTTTGACCAGAACCGGCCGAGCTCCCCGTCCTCCAACTGCGAACTCAAATTTTCTTTTTTGCGCCTCTTTGCGGCTACATTCTTTGCGGCTTTTTTTTCCCCTTCTTGAGGCTAAAATCCCTTCCATGAAGCTCATCCTCAACGGCGATTGCCGGGATATTTCCGGCGTGACCACCCTGCCGGAACTGGTCGATGCCCTTGGCCTCCCCGCCTCGGCCCTGCTCATTGAGCATAACGGCCTCGCCCTGTTGCGCAACGAATGGACCGGGCGACCCCTCGCCGAAGGGGATCGCCTCGAATTTTTGCGGATCACGGCGGGGGGCTAGCCAACGCTCAAAATGCCGCCTTCTCCTCTTTTCCCGGAGGTATTCTTCAGGGAGTCGAATCCATGGCAAAAAAGAGTTGGTTTTTCTGTGAAATCGAACCAAACTAGGGGGTGCTCTGTTCAAATACTGCCAAAAACTCTCCCAAAATGGCTATTGGATGAAAGCCTCATTGCATGCTAATGTTGGAACTCGCGAGGCTATGCCAAAGAATCCACAAGACCGTCTGCTTGCGCAAATCACCCGTTCGAAAATCTACCAGGATTACGAGCGGGCTTTCAGTGAAGCCACGCAGATGCCGTTGACACTGCGGCCGGTCGATATCTGGAATCCCGCACACCGGGGCAAGAAACACGAGAACCCGTTTTGCACCCTCGTCACCCAGAGCGGACGCTCCTGTGCCGCTTGCCTGGAAGTCCAACAACAAATCACCGAAACGGAGGGAGATAAACCCCGCACCGTGACTTGTTTTGCGGGGATGTCCGACACCGCCGTGCCGGTTTTTCTGGGTGAAAAGACAATCGGATTTTTGCAAACCGGCCAGGTGCTTCTGCGCACCCCCAACAAGGCGCAATTTCAAAAAGTCGCCCGTCAGTTACTCGATTGGGGTGCCACGACCAACGTCCCCCAGCTCGAAGAGGCGTATTTCCAGTCCAAAGTGCTCACCCCGGCTCAATACCAGGCAATGGTCAAGTTGCTGGAGATCTTCGCGCAACACCTGAGCACCCTCTCCAACCAGATCGCTTTGCAGGAAGCCAATTCCGAACCGCCCATCATTGTCCGCGCCAAGGAATTCATCGAGAAACACAAGTCCGACCCGATCTCGCTTAGCGAAGTGGCCCGTGCGCTCAACGTAAGCACCTTTTATTTCTGCAAACTGTTCAAAAAGGCGACGGGGATTAACTTTACGGAATATCTCTCGCGCATTCGGATCGAGAAAGCCAAGAACCTTTTGCTGAACCCGAATCTGCGCGTCAGCGAAATCGCCTACGAAGTCGGGTTCCAATCGTTGACCCATTTCAACCGCGTTTTCCTGCGCATCGTCGGGCGTTCCCCCACGGCCTACCGCGACGCCTTGCCCAAATAGCACTGCGCCTACATGAAACCGAGTTTCGTAGACAAACTGATCGAGCGGATTGGGCGTGTCGGCCCCGAGGACGTCCAGACTTTCCTGACACGCCTGGCCCGGGAAAAAGGGTTCCTGGAAACCATCTTCAACGCCATCCAGGAAGG
Source organism: uncultured Spartobacteria bacterium (assembly GCA_903933715.1). GTDB lineage: Bacteria > Verrucomicrobiota > Verrucomicrobiia > Chthoniobacterales > Chthoniobacteraceae > UBA695. The sequence goes on along the minus strand of CAIZLD010000062.1, from coordinate 30,169 downwards.
GGTCATCGTCACCGATGCGACCGGCCGCATCAACTACGTTAACCAGTCGGCTTGCGGGCTGCTTGGACTCTCGCTTGAGGATTGCCTCGACCGGCTCCTGACCGAACGCCTGCGCGGGCTCGACTGGGAGGAGGTGGCCGGCGGAGGGGAAAAGATCGTCAACCGCGATATGGAGGTTTTCTATCCCGAGAACCGGATTCTGAATTTTTACGTGGTGCCGCTCAAAGGCGAACCCAACCCGCGCGCCCGCAAGCCGCTTTCGCATGAGAAAGATGTCACTGGATATGTGGTGATATTACGAGACATTACGGAGACCCGCCGATCTGCCGAGGAAACCATCGAGAGCGAACGGCTTTCCGCCCTCACGCTGCTGGCGGCAGGGGTGGCCCACGAGATCGGCAACCCGCTTAACTCCCTCCATATCCACCTCCAGCTGATGGAACGGCGGCTGCGCAAAGTGCCCGAGGAGGCCCGCGAATCGTTGAGGGAATCGATCGAGATCGCCAAGGAAGAGATCACGCGGCTCGACTCGATCATCAATCAATTCCTGCGCGCCCTGCGCCCCACGCCGCTCCAGACCCGGCCCGAGGATATCAATGCCATTGTGCAGGAATCGGTCGCCTTCCTCGAAGCGGAAATCGCCGACCGCAACATCCTGGTGGAACAAGAATTGCACCCGGACCTGCCGATGCTGGAAGTGGATCGCAACCAGCTCAAGCAGGTTTTTTACAACATCATCAAAAATGCGTTCCAGGCGATGAAGAGCGAGGGGATCTTGCGCATCCGCACCGACCGGGACGACAACTCCGTTTCCATCGCCTTTGCGGATACCGGGGGCGGCATTTCCGCCGATCACATGAGCAGCATTTTCCAGCCGTATTTCACCACCAAGGCGAAAGGGTCCGGGCTGGGGCTCTTGATTGTGCGGCGGATCGTCCGGGCGCACGGCGGGGAGATCAACCTGGTCAGCACCGAAGGGATCGGCCTGACGCTCACCGTTCGCCTGCCGCTTGTCGAGAACCGGGTGCGGCTATTGGGAACCGGGGAACCCGAACCGAGCGCCGATTAAGAAGTCTCTCGCAAAGACGCAAAGGCGCAAAGAACACGCCTGTTTAATCTCGTTCCCAAGTTTTACTTGGGAACGCCCCCTCTTGCGAAGTTGCACTTCGCACGCGCTGAAGCTGAAAAAAGCGTCATGTTATTGATGGCTCGTTTGCGAAGTGCAACTCGGGTGCCCTTGCGTTCCCAAGTAAAACTTGGGAACGAGAAAAAGGCGCAAAGAACACGCCTGTTCTCGGCTTTCTACTTCTTCGACAGCTTGTAGAACATCCAAACCCCAAGGCTGATGAACAGGACGTTGGGCGTCCAGATCAGGAGTTCCGGGTGGGCATGGGGGTTGTTGCGGACCGAATCGGCAATGACGATGAAGAAGAAATAGACGAACGCCACCATCAGCGAGAAAAGGAATCCGATGGAGGTCTCCTTGCGGTGTGCGGTGATCGCCAATGGCACGCCAACCAGCGCAAACGCGATGGACGCCAGCGAAAAAGAGAACCGCTTGTTGACCTCGGTGCGGGCGGCGGTGACTTGGTCTTCGTCCTGCGCTTTGAGCAATTCTTCGAGCGTTTTTTGGCTTACGCCGCGCCGTTTTTTGTTTTTCTCGTAAAGCTCTTCAAGCGAGATCGGGAATGTCCCTTCGCGCATGGTGATTCCCTGGCGAATCCGGCTTAGGTCAAACGGAGCCTGGATGTCCCGCTGCTCGAATTGCGCATCGACCAACTGCATGAGCACTTGTTTATTGACCAGGTCGGTCGTCAGCATGCCGCGCTGGGCCTGCACCACACGCACCGGCAGATTGCCGTCGCCCAATTCGAAAACGAGGATGTTGTAAAGGTTCGTCCCGTCTTTGCGTTCGACGTAAATTTTTTTGCCGGGGAACTCGTCAATCACCTGATCGCTGCCAAACATGGAGATCGGGTTGCTGGTCGCGATGTTGAACAGGGCGTTCTTCATTTTCGTCTGGGCATGCGGCGCCACCGAGACGTTGATCCAAAGGCAGGTCAGGCTGGCGATGATCGCAAGGAACGCCAGCGGAAAACAAATGCGCGGGATGCTTACGCCGTTGGATTTGAGCGCAATCAGCTCGTTTTCCGCCGAGAGTTTTCCGAACACCAGCAATACGGCCGTGAGGAAGCCCCAGGGAATTGTAAACGTGAGCGAAAACGGGAGAATGTAGCCGATAAAGCTCAGGATGAACTCCAACGGGACGTCCTGGTTGACCAGCAAATCCAGGAGCTGTTTGAAAACGTTGCCCAACACCAGCACAAGGCTCAACACCACCACCGCGAAAAGCGAGGTGACGAGGAGTTCTTTGCCGATGTAGCGGTCGATGATTTTCATGGGCGCGGCATTCTCGAAGCGACCGCGCCGGAATGCAAGCCGTTTGCTTGGTCCGGATGCCGCAACGGCTACATTCCCGTCAGGGTGCGCACTTCGGAGACGGAGGAGGGCTCCGAGCCAAGCTGCGACAGATAGCGGTCGGCATCAGCCAGCCCGGGGAGGCGCGCCAGCGCTTCGGGATGTTCGAGGCGGGAGAAAACGGCGTAGGCGATCTTGGTACGCGGAACGGCTTTTTCGCCATAGCCCCCCGGGAGATTGCTCGACCAGAAGCGGACCACCTCCACGCCGCCGCGGAGTTCGCTCCCCAGGTAAATCACCGAGTGGCCCCGTTCCCGGCACCCCACCTCGCGGGTCCAAAAGATTTTCATAAAATCGCCGGGCCGTGCCTGGGCGAAATCCTCGAAGTTCCGCCCCAGCCCCAATTCATAAAACAGCCGGGCCGTGCCGGGCCCGTTGGCGTTCCATCGACCCCAAACCCCGTGGCCATCGGCTTGCCGCACCACGCAAAGCGCCTTAAGCACGGCGGGCTCAAGCTGGGGGCGGAAACGAATCCCGGCAATCGTTTTCAAAAAAACGAGATAGGTCGCCTCGGAACAGAAATTGGGTGCGGTCCCGGCAGGTTTCACGCAAATTGCGCCATCCCGGACCTCCACCGCTTGCGCGAACCGGGCCAGCGCCGTGGCGTTGGCGGCATAGCGTCCCCCGGCGGGCATCGCCTGCACCTGGGCGAGAACGAGCGCATTGCAGTCCGCCGCGTCGGCCAGCAGTGAACATAAAAGCGCGGCAATAAAGACCGCTCCTTGCAACCCATAAATGCGCCAGCGGGATCGGCGCAGGCAGGGAGCCAGGAACGCGTTCACAGTGGCATCGGAAACACGGGAGAGCGGGGGAAGAAATTCAGACATGGCGAAAGTGTGAGAAACTTCGCCGTTCTTTTCCATTTGGCAAGGCGGGAATATTCCGTTAGAGCGTTTGCCAAACGGAATCGCCCGGGGCACTCTCCCATGCGCTTCAAAATTGTTCACCTGTTTTGAAAAAAGTCACCATATATACCGACGGCGGTTGCGAGGGAAATCCCGGCCCGGGAGGCTGGGCCGCCGTGTTGATGTGGAACGGGCGAACCAAGGAGATCAGCGGCGGCGATCCGGCCACCACGAATAACCGGATGGAATTGTCGGCAGCCATCGGGGGTTTGAGCATCCTCAAAGAACCGTGCGAGATCGAGCTTTTCACCGATTCGGAATACCTTCGCAAAGGGATTTCGGAATGGATCAACGGTTGGAAAGCCCACGGCTGGAAGACGCGCGCCAAAACACCGGTAAAAAACTGCGATCTCTGGCGGACGCTCGACGCTGCCACCCGGGGGCACCAAATCAACTGGCGTTGGGTCAAGGGACACGCCGGGAACGAGCACAACGAACGATGCGACGTCCTGGCCGGGGAAGCCATTGCCCAAATGCGCAAGCAACATCGCCCGGAGCAATTGAAAGCGCTGCTCGGCGAATTCAAGCGCAAGAGCGAGGCACCAGGCTCAGTGCCCTATTTCCCTGCCGAGGCGTAGAGAATCGTCCCTTTGAGGGCGTCGGCGGCGCGTTCGAGCTGCGTATCGCGGAACCCGGCCAGCAATTTCCGGTCGGCCTCTTCCAGATCGGTCGGGTCGCGCCGTTGGAGCGTCAGCAAATTCTCCTGATCCGGCGTCATCGTCGCGCGAATCCCGGGCGCAATCCCCTTCTCGTGAATGACCTGCTTGCTGGGCGTGTAATATTTGGCCGTGGTCAGCCGCACGCCGGAGCCGTCTTGAAGCTCGACGACGCTCTGCACGCTGCCTTTACCAAAACTGGTTTCCCCGACCAAAATGGCCCGCTTCAAATCGCGCAATGCCCCGGCGACGATCTCGGACGCGCTGGCGCTGCCGCCGTTGATCAGGATCGCCATCGGGTAATGGGGGCGGCTCTTGGCTTCGGCTGAGGTTTTGTAGACCTTCCGGGCCGAGGCGACCCGCCCCTCGGTCGAGACGACCATCGTGTTGGGACCGACAAACTGCCCGCAGACATCGACGGCGCTATCGAGCAATCCGCCGGGGTTGTCGCGCAGATCGAGGATGAGCCCCTGCATCCCTTTGACTTCCAGGGCGTCGAGCTTGGCCGAGAGTTCCCCGGCGGTCGGTTCGTTAAACTGAGTGATGCGCACGTAACCGATCTGCGCCTCCCCGGCGAGCTTCGGCTCAAGGAAACGCGCCCCCTTGACACTGGCCACTTTAATGATAGCCCGCTCGATCACGTAATCTTTGATCTGCCGGTTGGAGGGGCGCAGGATGGTCAGGGTGACTTTCTCGCCCACCTTGCCGCGCAGCCGCTCGATCGATTTGGGCAGCTCCATCTGGTCGGTGGCTTCGCCATTGATTTTGACGATCTGATCTCCCGGCATCAGCCCCGCGCGAAATCCCGGCGTGTCTTCCATCGGCGAAACGATGGTCAGAAATCCGTCCTTGGTGGTCACGGTGACGCCCAGCCCCCCGAACTCGCTCTTGGTGTCGTCCTCCATCTCCTTGAGCTCGCGCGGTTCCATGAACCGGCTGTGAGGGTCAAGGGCGTTGAACATCCCTTTGAGCGCCGCATAGGTAAGCGCCCGGTAGCTGGTCTTTTTGTCGTCAACGTAATCCTGGCGGATCAACTGCATCGCCCGGGTGAGCACGGCGATGTTGTCATAGCCGTTGTCCTCGCCGGAAGCGGCGGGCTCGCCGGAACCATACAAACGGCTCCCGAGCAAGAGATGGAGCCCGAGAAGGGAAACTGCCACCGCCATCAGAAGCCGGGTTTTCATTTCAAGAATAACGACTCAGGGGATGCTTCCGGTCGTGATCCATCGCGTTTAAGCGGCGTCCTTGTCTTGTTTTTTGCGGATGAGCGGGAGCTTCTTGCCCTCGATCACCGCCCGGTTGATGGTGATGTCGGCCACGTCATCGCGGCTGGGGAGTTCATACATTACGTCGAGCATGATCCGCTCCAGGATCGAGCGCAACGCCCGCGCCCCGGTCCCTTTGCTGACCGCTTGCGCGGCGAGCGCTTTCATCGCGTCTTTGGTCAGGTTTAGGTGAACCCCTTCCATGGCCAAGAGTTTGACGTATTGCTTGACCAGCGCATTTTTGGTGTCGGAAAGGATGGATACCAGGTCGTCCTCGCTCAAGGCGGCCAGGGCCGTGAGCACGGGGAGACGTCCGATAAATTCCGGGATCATCCCGAATCCGAGCAAATCTTCCGGCTCGGCGAGCGCCAGCGCCTCCTTGGCCAGCTTATCCTCGTCCTGGGCCGCCGATTCCGCGCCAAACCCGAGGACGCGCTTGCTCAACCGGCGCTGGACGATTTTGTCGAGCCCGACGAACGCGCCGCCGCAGATAAAGAGGATTTTATCGGTGTTGACCTGGATGTATTCCTGATGCGGGTGTTTGCGGCCGCCCTGGGGCGGGACGTTGCAGACGGTCCCTTCGAGAATTTTGAGCAGCGCCTGCTGGACCCCTTCGCCGGAAACGTCCCGGGTGATGGAAACGTTGTCGGTCTTGCGGCCGATTTTGTCGATTTCGTCGATGTAGACGATCCCGATCTCGGCCCGCTTCACGTCGTAATCGGCGTTTTGCAACAGGCGCAGGACGATGTTCTCCACATCTTCGCCCACATACCCGGCCTCTGTGAGGGTGGTGGCGTCGGCGATGCAGAACGGCACGTCCAAAATGCGGGCCAGGGTCTTGGCCAGAAGGGTTTTGCCGCTGCCAGTCGGCCCGATCAGCAGAATATTGCTTTTTTCAATCTCCACCTCCGAGAGCGGATCGTCGGGACGCGGGGTTTGCAGGATGCGCTTGTAATGGTTATGTACCGCCACCGAAAGGATCTTTTTGGCCCGGTCCTGTCCGATCACATATTGATCGAGCGAACGCCGGATTTCCATCGGCTTGGGCACGCGCAAGACGGGCGTGGTCTGCCGTTTTTCCTCATGAACTTCCTTATCCAGTATCCCCTTGCAAACATTGATGCAGGAGTCACAGATGTAAACCCCCGGCCCCGCAATGAGTTTTTTCACTTCTGCGTGGTTTTTGCCACAGAAGGAACACATGGTCAGATTGGTTGAACGAGCCATTCAGTAAGGGATAACCGGGATTAAACGGGAAAAAAACGAACTATTCGGGTTTGGAATTGACGGGGAGATCGAGTTTCACGTCTTTGCGGGATTGCACAACGTGGTCAACCAACCCGTATTCGGCGGCTTCGGCGGCGGTCATGTAATAATCGCGGTCGGAGTCATTTTTCACCTGCTCCTCCGGCTTGCCGGTGTGGTGGGCAAGGATGCGGGTGAGCCGTTTCTTGAGCTTGAACATGAAATCGACCTGCCGCTCGACATCGCTCGCCTGGCCTTGGGCGCCGCCCGAGACCTGGTGGATCATGATATCGGAATTGGGCAGGGCGAACCGTTTGCCTTTGGTCCCGGCTGCGAGCAACACCGCCCCCATGCTGGCCGCCATTCCCAGGCAGTAGGTCGTCACGTCGCAGGTGACGAACTGCATGGTATCGTAGATCGCCAACCCGGCCGTGACCGAACCGCCGGGGGAGTTGATGTAGATATGGATGTCCTTCTTGGCGTCTTCCATTTGCAGAAAGAGCATCTGCGCGATCACCAGGTTGGCGACATGGTCGTCAATGGCCGTTCCAATAAAAATGATCCGGTCCTTGAGCAGCCGCGAGTAAATGTCGTAACTGCGCTCGCCACGGCCGGTTTGTTCAATCACCATCGGGATGAGCATAGAATGAGAAGAGTAGAAGTTGGGTCGCAAAAGTTGAAAAAGGCGGCTTAGCTGGCCGCAGGAGCTACGGTTTCAACGCTAGCATTGGCGATCAAGAAATCAAGAACCTTGCCGGTCAGGATTTCCTCGTTGATCGACTCCAGCGCTTCCCGTTTGACCAGTTCCTTCTGGAGTTTCTCCAGCGGCATCTGGTAGCGCATGGCCATCATCTGGAGCCGTTGCTGGAATTCCTCGCGGGTGACGGAGATTTTCTCGGCTTCGGCGATGCGGACCAGCACGAAGGTTCCTTTGATCCGGTCGCGGGCATTGGCGGCGGCGGTGGTCTGCAATTCCTGCTTGCCGGTCTCGATCACTTCGTCGGGAACGCCGCGGCCCTGGTTTTCGCGGATCACTTCGTCCAGGAGGCGGGCGCTTTCATTGCGGACGAGCGCTTCGGGAAGCTCGCATTCCACCTTGGAAAGGAGCTGCTTCATCACCTGGTTGCGTTTCTCGTTCTCCTGTTCGACCTGTTTCTGCCGGGCCAGTTCGCCGCGAATGATGGCGCGCACTTCGGCGAGCGTCTTGCCGGGGATGATGTTGGCGGCAAATTCATCGTTGGCCTCCGGCATTTGCTTCGATTTGATCGAGTTGACGGTGACGCTGTAATGGATCGTCTTGCCGGTGAGTTCGGAGATCGGGAATTCGGCGGGAACGACAATATCGAATTCGCGGGTTTCTCCAGTGGAAGCCCCCACGAGCTGATCGCTAAAGCCGGGCAGGAAGGTCTCGGCGGTCAGTTTGAGCCAAAAATCGGTGTGCGAACCGAGCATCTTGGCGGCGGGAACCACCTCGTCGACCGGTTTGCCGTCAATGGTTCCGGTGTAGGTGACGACCGCAAAGTCGTCCATCGCCAGCGGGCGGTCGGTCACGTCAACGAAATCGGCCGCCTGATCCCGGAGCCGTTCAACGGCTTCGTCGAGGTCCGCTTCCGTGATTTCCTCAGCGGGAAGCTCGATTTTGAGCCCTTTGTATTCGGGCAGCTCAAACTCGGGGGCGGTGACGACGGTGGCCGTGTAGGTCAAGGTCTGGTCGGCGGCAAACTCCACCTCCTCGACGTTCGAGATATGCAGGGCGCGCACTTTGTTGGCGGAAATGGCTTCGCGGCAGGTGTCCGAGAGGAGACGGGTTTGGAGTTCCTCTTTAATCTCGTTCTTGAACTTGGCTTCCACCACGGCGCGGGGGGCTTTGCCGGGCCGGAACCCGGGCAGCTTGGCGTGCTTCGCATACTCGGCGACAATCGTATCGCGGGTTTTGGAAACTTTGTCGGAAGGGACTTCGACACGCATCGTGGTGATGCAATTCGGGAGATTCTCGAGTTGGACGTTCATGAGTGGTTGGATGGTTGAAAGTTAAAAAAAGCGCCGCAAGCGGGCCGTGGATTACAGAGGGTTGGCGCGATTTCTGCAACCCGCAAATTATCTAAACCGCAAATTCCCTCTCTTTGAGAGAAAGAAAAACCTGTTTCCAACCGCCCTTTCCTGTCAAAAATCTCTCATGCAGAACCGGATCGACCAGACCTTTGAACGACTTCGAGCCCTCGGGCAAAGCGCCTTTATCGCCTATATCGGCGCGGGCGATCCCAACCTCGCCGCCACCGAAGCCCTCGCCCTCGCACTGGAAGAGGCCGGGGTGGACATTTTGGAGCTGGGCGTTCCGTTTTCCGACCCGGTGGCCGATGGCATTGTCAATCAATTGGCCGCCCAGCGCGGTCTGGAGAGCGGCACGACCTTGCGCGGCGTCCTCGATTGCGTTCGCAAAATCCGGGAAAAATCGCAACTCCCCATTGTCCTCTACACTTACATGAACCCGGTTTACGGCTTCGGGTTCGCCAGATTTCTGCAAGAAGCCGAATCCGCCGGGGTGGACGGCGTTCTTCTTCTCGATCTGCCGCCGGACGAGGATCACGGCGAATTTGATGTTCCGAGCAATGTCCGCCGAATCCGGTTGATTGCTCCGACCACCCCGCCCGAGCGGATCGCCCAACTGACCGCCCGGGCCGAGGGGTTTGTCTATTACGTCTCGCGTGAAGGGGTGACGGGCGAACGGGCCGCCCTCGCCGACACCATGGGAGTCGGGGTCGCCGCGATCCGGGCCACCACCAACCTCCCGATTGCCGTCGGGTTTGGCATTTCCAGCCCGGAGCAAGCCCGGGAAGTCGCCGCCCAAGCCGACGGCGTCGTGGTCGGCAGCGCGATTGTGAAACGGATCGCGGAATTTGGAGGATTGGCCGACATGCCCCGGCGCGTCGCCGAGTTCGTCCGCCCCATGGCCGAAGCGACGAAGGGGAAATAATTTCTCGCAAAGGCGCAAAGACGCAAAGAAGAGGAACTTATTATTCTCGTTCCCAATCTCCAGATTGGGAACGCACTTGTCTTGGAAACTCTGTTTCCCTTAGCGAGCCACGGAGACCGACTTTCGCAATAGCCAAGCCCCATCCCTCTCCACGCTTTCCGAAACGGAGTTTCGCAGACAACGTGCATTCCCAAACAGAGTTTGGGAACGAGAAAAAAGCCTGCCTTTTTGCCTTTCCTTTGCGGCTTTGCGTCTTTGCGAGAGGCAAATCGTTCCCTTTTCCACACTGGACGAACCGCTGATCGGCTGTTATAGCTCCCGGCCTCATGTCCGACGTCCAGCACACACTCGCCAAATCCGCCTCGCTTGAGGGAACCTCGCTTCACACTGGAGAAAAGACCACCCTCACCCTCCATCCCGCCCCCGTCGGGCACGGCTGGAAGTTCAAGCGCAGCGACCTCCCCGACCAGCCGGTCATCGACGCCCACTGCTCGCATGTCAAGACGGTCGAACGGGCCACGACTCTCTGTGAAGGGGCGGTGAAGGTCCAGACCGTCGAGCATATCCTCGCGGCTCTCTACGGGATGGGCGTGGACAATGCGTTGATCGAAATGGACGCCAACGAGCCGCCGATTGGCGACGGCAGCGCCAAGCCGTTTGTCGAACTGATCAAAAAAGCGGGCACCGTCGCCCAGGACGCCCCCCGTTCCTATTACGCCGTCAACGAGCCGATCCACCTCGAAACCAAAAACGGCTCCGTCCTGATGATTGTGCCGGACGACAAATTCCGCATTTCCTGCACCAACGTCGGCCCGGACGGACGTTTCCCCCAATTTTACAGCACCGAGATCACCCCGGCGACCTTCGAAAAGGAGATCGCCCCGGCCCGGACCTTTGTCTATTACGAGGACGTCAAGCCGCTCCTCGAAAAAGGGCTGATCAAAGGCGGGAGTCTCGAAAACGCCGTGGTCGTCCAGGGAGACGCCGTGATGAGCAAGGAGCCGGTCCGCTTTAAAGAGGAATTCGCCCGGCACAAGATCCTCGATATCATCGGCGACATGGCCCTGTTTGGCCGCCGCCTCAAGGGGCACATCATCGCCATCAAGCCCGGTCACGGTCCCAATACCGAGCTGGCCCGGCTTCTCACCAAACGCCAGGCGCAACTGATGGCAATGGTCCCGCCGTCGGTCACTCCCAAAGGGGGCGACGTGCTGGACATCAACAACGTCATGGCGCTTCTGCCACACCGTTACCCGTTCCTCATGGTGGACCGGATCGTCAGCTTTGAAGGGAGCAAATGTATCGGCGTCAAGGCGGTCACGATTAACGAGCCGTTCTTCCAGGGGCATTTCCCCGGGCACCCGGTGATGCCCGGCGTGCTTCAAATCGAAGCGATGGCGCAGGTCTCCAGCATCGCATTCCTCCGCCAGCAGGGGGAGGGGGCCAACTCCCGCATCGGCTATTTTATGAGCGTGGACGCGGTCAAGTTCCGCAAACCGGTTCTCCCCGGAGACACCCTGTTTATCCACGTCGAAGTGACCAAATCCAAACGCAACGTCGCCAAATCCAAAGGCCGTTGCATCGTCAACGGAGAAGTGGTATCTGAGGCCGACATGATGTTTGGCTTCCTGCCCGAATAAACTACCGCTTCCATGCCCGAGACCCAGATTCACCCCACCGCCATCGTCGATCCCGCCGCGCAGCTTGGCACCGGCGTTGTTGTCGGCCCCTACTGCATCATCGGCCCGGGAGTCACCCTGGGCGACGGCTGCAACCTGCAACACCACGTCACCATCAGCGGCCCGGCCCGGATCGGCCGCAATAACCGGTTCTTTGCCTACGGCTCCATCGCCCAGCAGACGCAGGATCTCAAATACAAGGGGGAGCCGACCTACGTTGAGATCGGGGACGACAACTGCTTCCGGGAATTTGTGAGCGTCCACCGGGCCACCGACATCGGCAACACGACGCGGATCGGCAATCGCGGCAACTTCCTGGCTTACTCGCACATTGCGCACGATTGCATCGTCGGCGACGACGTGATTTTCTCCAATAACGGAACCCTTGGCGGGCACGTCGTGGTGGGGGACCACGTCATCATCGGCGGGCTCTCCGCTGTGCATCAATTTTGCCGGATCGGGCGCTACGCGATCCTGGGCGGCTGCACCAAGATCGTTCAGGATGTCCCGCCGTTCATGATTGCCGACGGCAACCCGGCGGAAATCCGGGGCATCAACAAAGTCGGCATGGAACGGCACGATTTCGCCGCCGAAACCGTCCACGAGATCAAAGAGGCCTACCGCATCCTTTACCGGATGAACCTCAACGTGAAAGCCGCCGCCGCGCAGATCTGCGAAAAATTGAAACCGCTCCCCGAAATCATGCAATTGCTGGAGTTCCTGGGGTCCACCGAACGCGGCATCGTGCGGTAGCGTTGCCCTCCTCCATGGATGCGCAACTGCTCAGCACGCGGCTTCTGAAATCGGTTAATGAACGGTTTTTCCGCCCCCTTGCCCGGCCTTCCGCCCCCGTGTACATCGATTGCGCGGATAAGCTGGAACAAAGTGCCGATGAAAGCGGGCAGCTCAGCCACTCCGACGCCCTCATCCTGATCCGCGAAGTGTTGAGCGAACACCCGAGCGTTCAACTCGACGACGACGAGGGGGCGGGCACCCCCGACCTACGCCAGCGCGCCGGAACCCTCTTCAACCGGATGCTCGAAGCCCGATGGATCGCCGACCGCCGCGTGAGCCTCGACGAACATTGGGTTCTCATCACGCCCGAACTGCGCCCGCTGCTACGGCTCTTGCGCGAACTGGCCGCCAGCGACGCCGCCGAGTTGAAAGATTTTGCCGGAACGCTCCGTTCGGTCTGTAAAACGCTGCTGGCTGAAGGGGCGCTCGACCCGGCCCGCCTTTCGCCGGAGGAAACGCGCCAAACCGTCAAGGAACTCGTGGACCGAGTGGGACGCGCCATCGACCAGCTTCACGGTGTGGAAAAGCTGATCCTCGGCTTCGAGGAGAAACAACGCATCAGCCCCAGCGCGGAGGCGACCTTGCGCGTTTTTTATTCCGAATTTTACGAAGGGGAACACATGGTCTGCTATGACGTGCTGGCGCGCGGCGGTTTATCTGCCCGTTTGAATCTCGCCCGGGCCGTCGTGCAGGAGGCGCAAACGGACCGTGCCGTCACCGAAAGCCTTGCCGACGGTTTGGCCGCCCATCGCCAGGGGCGCATCGATTCCACCGAAGCCTACGCGCTTGCCGAACGGATGCTGACGACCCTCGAACGCAGCCTCGGCTCCATCAGTTCGCGGGCGCAAATCATCGATGGCCGCATTGCCGATTTCGCCCGGCTTTCCGCCGAACGTTACCGCTACCAGACCGAACTGCGCGGGCGTCGCCCCGAGCAGGTCAAAGCGTTTATGCAAGCCGCCAACGCCTTGCACGCGGGCTCGAAGTTTTCCGATTTGGCCTTGCAACCCGGCATGGCGCTGCGTTCGCCGCTTGCGGAAATCACCTTCGGTCGCGACGCACTTTCCCGGCCCCGGAAATCGCGGTTGCCGGTCGAGTTGTCGTTGGCGGGAATCCCTGAAGACGGCGATACCGCGCTCGCGCAGGATCAAATCCGCCAGCGCAACCTCTACGCCATCACGCCGCAACGCGCCGCCCGGTTGATTGAAGAACTCCTCCCCGAACGCGGGGCGACCATCTCCACCGCCGATTTCCACCTGCGCACCGAGGACGACCTTTTCGACCTCCTTGCCGTGCTGGCTTACGAACGGTCCAACGGGACCGGAGACCAGCGCGGCCGCCCGTTGCAATGGCGCATTTCCCAGGCCCGGGCCGGAGACGCCGGGCTCGAACCCGAATCCCTTCCCGCCGACACACAGGCGGGCCACCGCATCGAACGTTTCACCATCGAACGCACTGCCTAATGACACTTCCCTGGCCCACTTTTTGGGAATCGATCCGCGAAGCGGACCGCCCCGCACTCAAAGCGATCCTCGCCGAACTGCTCACCACCGGCGTCCTTTTGGGCGAGGAGGGCCGCGCCCGCGAACTTTATTTGATCGCCCGCGAATATCCCAAGGAGCTTTCCGAGTTCCTCGCTGTGCTTGATCTGGAGCTGATCCATGACCCGGACCGCCCGATTTTCCAAGCCCGTCCCGTCGCGGGGGAATGCGCGCTGACCGCCAGCTTTACCAAAGATGAAACCTTGGTCGTGCTGGCCCTCTGGCGCGTTTACGATGAAGAACGGATGGCCCGCCCCTCGCAAATCGTCATTCTCGACGCCAACCTCCTTGATGCCCGTCTGAAGCTCTATTTTGAAGCCATCGAGCCGCCCCAGCCGACGCAGCTCGACCGCATTTTATCAAAGCTGCGCCGCAAAAAATTGATCCGCTATCAACGCGACGAAGAGCAATTCGGCTGCTCTCAAATCGAGATCCTTCCCACGCTTCCGCGCGTCATCCCGTTTGAAGATGCGAGCGCATGGGAGGAACAAGCCGCGCTTTTTAACCAAGACACTCCCGGGGAACCGGAAGAATAATCTCTCGCAAAGACGCAAAGGCGCAAAGAAATTCAAAATACCCGTTCCTCTTAATCTGCGAAAATCTGCGCAATCTGCGGATAACTCCTTTCTTTAGCAATGACCTCCACCTCACCCAGCCAGCGGATTTCGCTCACCCGCATCATCGCCATCAACTGGTATGGCTTCCGCCAGATCATCGACGTCAATGACGATATCTTGATCTCCGGCGTGTTCGGTTCGGGAAAATCGGCGTTGCTCGACCTGATGCAATACGTCCTTTTGGGCGAGCATTGGCGTTCCAACCGGGCGGCGGCGGGCGCGGGCAAAGGCCGTTCGCTCGTGAGCTACTGCTTGTGCGACAGCAACACCGTCCGCGAAGGCGAGGCCCATTACACGCGGCCCAGCGGCGTCTCCATCATCGCGCTCGAATTCACCAAACCGGCTACCGGCCGCAAGCCGCAATCGCGCGAAACGTGGGGCATGCATATTCAATACGAAAGCGCCACCTCCAAGCCGCGTCAGACCTATTTCGGGATTCCCGCGCGCCTGGAATGGGCCGAACTCGCCCCCGAAGGCAGTCTCCGCGACGAGGACGATTTCAAGCGATTCGTCCGCCGCGACTACGGCCACGATTGTCTTTTCAGTCTCCAGCGCGAATACCTCGCCGAAATGGCGACCCCGGCCCACCTCTACTTCGACCGGGAAGCGCTCAACAAAACGATGCCGAAAGCGCTCGCGTTTGAGCCGGAGCAGGACATCCAAAAATTCATCCGCGAGTTCATTCTGGAAGCCGCTCCCATCGACGTGCGCGAAGTCCGCACCGCCGTCAGCGCCTACCGCGAAACCCAGGAGCGGCTCAAAAAACAAGAGGACGAGGCCGGGTTCCTGCGCCGCATAGCCGGTTCGCACGACGCCTGCCGGGCGGCGCGACGGGAGGAGGCGATCTGGAGCCATCTGCGCCATTCGCTCGACCACGCGCAAGCCCGCGAATTGCTGGAACGCCACCGCACCGATCTTGCGCGCCTGTTCGAAAAAAACGCGGGGGACGTGGCCCGTTTTGAAGCGCAAGCCGCCCGCAAGGCCGAGTTGGAGACGCAATTCAACGCCGTCGTCCTCGAAGCCCAGAACGATCCCGACGCCGGGAAATTAAAGACGCTTCGTGACGAAAAACGCCGCCTCCTCGCCGCGATCAACTCGCTTAACGAAGCCCAGCGGGCCATCCGCGAACGGCTCAAAAACCGGGCGGGCGGATGGTGGGCCTGGATCAAGCAAGGGACCGAGATCCCGCTCCACGGGCTCGCCGAAATGCTTGCCGTCGATGAGACCGCCCTCGACGCCTTGCGCTCCAGCGACGAACAAGTTGCTCTCGAAAGCCTTCCCAAGCTCGCCGAGCAGTTCAACGAACTCGTCCGCCAAACCGAGAAATTGCTGCGCCCGACCGAAGATGCGTCCGCTGCCGCACTGGCCCGATTGCAGGAAATCGCCAAGAACCTGGAGAAACTCGAACGCAAAGAAACGCCGGGGAGCTTCCCGCTTTTCAACGCGCTCAAAGCCAGGCTCGGCCACTCCGACACGCCGCCCGAGCAGCTCTGCCGCTTGGTTGAAGTGCAAGATGATCAATGGCGCGAGGCGCTTGAGCTTTATCTCGGGCGCAACCGGTTCGCCATCATTGTCAGCCCCGCGGATTACGGGGCGGCGCTCGAAATTTTGCGCAAAACGCCTCCCGGACGCGAAGCCGAATCGCTCGTTCACCCGCGCGAAGCCATGGAGCTTTCCGGCAATGTGAAAAGCGGCTCGCTGGCAACGAAAGTCAGCGTTGCCGACCCCATCGCCGCACCGTTCGCCAATCACTTACTGGGCGGGATCGCCGCCGTGGAAAACGTCGCCGAACTCGACGCCCACGACCGGGCCATCACCCGCGACGGGATTTTCAAGCAAGCCCCGATCCGGCGACGCTTGAAGCAAATTCCGGGGTTCGAATTCACCCTCGGTCAGGAAGGGTTGAAACGCCTGCGCGAAGCCGCTTTCCATGAACAGCGCAAGCTGATGGCCGAGCGCGAAGCCCTCGACGCCTTGCGCGAGCGCGTCGCCCGTTGGCTCGAAGCGGGACGCCGCGCCGAACTGGGCGACCCGCGCCTCCCCGATCGCAGCCATGAGTTGAAGCAGCTTCCGGAGATGGAGCGCCGCCTCAAGCAACTCAGCGACGAGATCGAAATCATCTCGACCCCGGAGCGCGAGGCCCGGCTCGACCGCTTGCGCGAACTCAAAGCCGAACTCGACCGCGCCATCGAGTCCATCGGCGGATTGCGCGAAAGCCAGACGCTGTTTGAAACCAGCCGCGCCCGCATCCAGGACGGGCTCGACGCCGCGCTGGAAGATTTCGAAAACGCCGAACGGCTCCTCATTGAAAAGCGGACGCAAATTCCAATCGACATCACCAACGACGAACTCGATCTGCGTTTGTCCGTCGTGATCAAAGAATGCGCCAGTTGGAAAGAGCGCATGGAAGTCGCCCAACATCGCGCCGCTGCTGCCGGAGTCAGCGCCGCCAACCATCGCCATGCCCGAAACAGCGAGCGCCGAGCCCTGGCCGGAGCCGTTGACGCCAACGGCCTTCCGGCTCATCCCCAATACCGGGCCGACTGCGACGACGAGGACGAATCGAACGCCCTCTGGGATGCCCGGCTCGCGCTGCTTGAGCAAACCGAGCTGCCTAAATATCGCGTCATGGCCGACGAACGCCGCCGCGAATGGGAGGGCCGCCTGCAATCGCAAGTCATCGACAAGCTCTCGGAGAATCTCCAAAAGGCGCAGGCCACCATCCGGCAACTGCGCCAATACCTGGACCGCCCCATTGGCAAATACCGATACCAGGTCGAGCAGGCCCGCGATAGCGCCTTTGCCGCCATCTGGCACTTGATCGACACCGGGTTCAACCCCGGCGACGAGTTGATGGGGAACATCAAAACCGACGAGATCGAGCGCGCCAAAGCTGAACTGATGGCCGCTGTCGAAAAATCCGGCACCGAGCTGGACGAACGCAGTCGGCAGCTCCTGGATCACCGTCAATACCACCGCTACGATCTGCACATGATCCCGGCGAACCGACCCGACGCTCCCGCCATCTCGCTCGGTCGCCACGGGCACAAACTGTCCGGTGGTGAAAATCAGGCGCCATTCTTCCTCTCCATGCTCGCCGCGTTCCATCGCGTTTACGACCTGGGCGGCGGACAGTATCGGCAAAACATGGGGCTCGTCATCATGGACGAAGCGTTCTCGAAGCTCTCCGGTGACGGCGTCGAGGATTGCTTGACCCTGGCGCGCAATTTCCAACTGCAACTGGTGATGGCGTTCCCGGTCGATCGCCTCGGTGTCATGGCTCCGTATGCCAAAACGATCATCCACTGCCGCAAAGACGAGCAACGTGACAAGGAAGGTTACGTCACCCGGATCGATAATATCCCGACCGTATTGAGCCCCGAGGAAGTGCAGGAATCGCTGGAATAAAGCATGTTTGACCTCGGAGCCCATCTGCTCCATTTTGAGGGGAGACCATGCAAGACGAAATCGAACTCAGCCGGGATTGCGAGGCCATCCAGATACCGCAGGGCGACACCGTGACGCTTGCGGCGGGAACCCGTGTGACCGTCACGCAATCGTTGGGCGGCAGCTACACCGTGGCAACCGACGCGGGCTACCTCTTCCGCATTACCGATAAAAACGCCGATGCCCTTGGTTTTGAAAGCCAGGCTGCGGCAATTTCAGCCGGGCCTCTCGCGGAAGTGGACGAATCGGCCGTCTGGAACCAGCTCAAAACCTGCTACGACCCGGAAATCCCGGTCAACATCGTCGATCTCGGCCTCGTCTACGACTGCACCGTGGAACGCCTTGAAAGCGGCAAATCCAAAGTCGGCGTCAAAATGACCCTGACCGCTCCCGGCTGCGGCATGGGTCCGACCATCGCCGCCGAAGCCCGGATGCGCATTGAAAGCATTCCCGGCGTCGAGGAGGCGAACGTCGAACTTGTCTGGGACCCGCCATGGGACCAGTCGATGATCAGCGAAGCCGGAAAAATGCAGCTCGGGTTGATTTAGCCGCAAAAAAGCGCAAAAGGCGCAAAGAAGAGGGAGGAATAGAAAGCTCCCTCTTGTTCCCAAGTTGCACTTGGGAACGCCGGGTTCGCGGCAGTTGCACTGCCGCACGCGTGGAAGCTGAATCAAGCGCGGGTTGCGATGGCGCGTTTGCGAAGTGCAACTTCGCCAGAGGGTGCGTTCCCAAGTAGAACTAGAACTTGGGAACGAGAGAAAAAGATTTAGCCGCAAAAAAGCGCAAAAGGCGCAAAGAACAGAGGTTCTATGCCACCCTTTGCGCTCCTTGCGCCGGTTATTTTCTGAGTTTCAGCATCTCCTCTTTAAGCGCCGCCCGGCGTTTTTCAAAAAAACCGGTCAGTCCCCGGGCTAACGCCCGCGCTTCCTTGTGCCGTGCGCTTTGGTCAGGGGAGAGCCGCGCATCGCAACATTTCTCCGTGTGAAAGATAGCGAGCCGTTCCAGCTCGCGGTCCAAAATCAATACCGCATCTTTGGGCACGCGGTTGAGCGTCGTCAACTCCTCCGCAATCGCCGCGCAGCGCTCCATTTTTTGCTCCGGCGTCACAGCGCGGTCTCCCCCGGTTGCGCGGAGGACTGGCGTTGCGCGATCTCCACCACTCGCTGAAAATAGTCGTCGGCGTTGTCGATTTGCAGGCTCTTGTAAACCGTCGTAAAAATCGGCGCGGCAACCGGCTTGAACGCATCCGGCAACACCAGAAACTGACTGAAGAACTCAACCGCCAACCGCGAAGCCTCCAGATTTTGATCCTGCTTGGCGCGGTTGAGCGTCAACTCCACATCCAGCTCCAGATTGCGCACGCTTTCCCGGCTCAAAAGTCCCAAACGACGCGCATCCCCCTCCATGTAAACATAGGTTTCATCAGCATCAAGATAGGCGTATTGAAATTCCACCACCTGCCTCAAAACCGCTTCCAAGCCCCTCTTAATCTCCATCAACTGCGGCTTGAAAATCGTCGTCCCGGCGCTCGCCACCTGGGTCACGCCGGTGGCGGTTTTTTCCGAAGGCAAGCCGCCGAATGTCCCCTGGCTCGCCGTGGAAACCCCGGCCCGCATCCGCCAGTTGGAGATCACCATTTCGAGCAAAAACTTCGTCTGCTCGTCGAGCTCAGGAATCGCGGAAGTCTGTAGCGCGTCCTGGGCCGTGTAGCCGTCGTTAAGATCAAATACCTTGTCCGGGCCGATCTCGAACGGCTGATCGTCCTGCCATTGCACCACCGCCTCTTTACGGCGGAACTTGACCGGGTTGGCCGCGAGATCGTTGCGATAGAGAATCTGGTTGGTGAGCTTGTCGATCAAATGCTGGAACCGTTCGAACTTTTTGAACCAACTTTTGCCATACCAGCGATGCGGCTCCTTGTTCACCGTCACCACCTCGAACGGGTAGCGGCCATCGGGTGTCACATTGGCGATGTAGTCCCAGAAAATCGGCAAATCGTAATCGTAAGCCATCATCAGGAACACCCGGCAGGGGCGGCCATCGCCGCGAGCATCGAAGCGGAAATAGGCCTCCAGCATACGAAATTCCGGGTCCGCACCTTCCGCCAGCAGTTCCGATTCCTTCCCCGGACGCGGTTGCTCCGACTCCGCCTTCGGCTCCAGCCCGGTCATCCGAATCTGCCGCAGAGTCCGTTTCAAATAACCTTCCACGCCGTCCCCCTGAGAGGCCGCGTCGTCCAGCGAAATCCCGAGATGCCCACACACCTCGGAAAGCCGCATCGTGGTCAGGTGCGCCACGAAATCGGCCTCGTGAACCGATGGCGCATTGAGCGGACAATAAAACTCCTTGTAATGGAGCGGCACCGCCTTCGCCCCCGTGTAGCGCATCGTGCGATCCGAGACAATCTGCTCCTTCCAGCAATAGCCGTCCGGGAGCGCTTCGGGGGAAACCATCTCCGGTTCCTCGCCGGGGCTCCATTCCGCCACGGGAGTCGCCAAAGCCAGCGTCAAAACCTCCAGCGGGCCGTCCTCGAAAACAAACTCCCCGTCCGCCGTCAGCACCGGCGAGTCGGACCGGATTTCCCACAAAATCGAAGCGATCCGCTCGAACGTCTCCGCTTCGGTTTTGTAAAAAATCTTCGCCACGCATTCGCCCAGCTTGCACGCTTGCGAAACCAGCTCCGTCGAGACCGCTTCAAAATCGATTTGATCCGCCCCGAGCTTCCAGCGCAAATGGCGTCCCACCTGATCAGCCAAAGCGATATCGAGGCCGCTCGGCTGCCGGGGATTGGCAGAGAACCACGGCTTGCTGCCAAAGATTTCCTCGATCAGGCGGGAGCGGATGAAATCGACCCCCGAGCCGATCAGATTGAGCGACTCATTGGACTTGGCGAAAACAGCGTTCTCCCATTCGCGGTGGGAAAAATCGTCATCCCACTCCCGTTCGAAGCGTTCGCGGTCGGCGAGCCATCCGCCGTTGCGGGCTTCTTCAATCCCTTCAATGCGGCTGCGCACATAGCGCACCATGCGTTGCAATTGTTCATCGGTTAGCGTCAATGCGGTCTTAAGCATGCCGCACCTAGAGCCGCAAATTTTCAAACCGCACGCCCGGGTAGAGCCCGCGACGTCAAATCACCACCAAATCAAGAATATCTCTCGCAAAGCCGCAAAGGCGCAAAGAACAGATAAGAATCCGCAGATTGCGCAGATGGACGCAGTAGCCAGCCTCCTTCTTTGCCACCAGCTTCAGTTGGTGGCTTGATACAAACCAACGCCCCAGCCGGCTTCAGCCGGGCTTTTCCTTTTCACAAGAGAAGCCCGGCTGAAGCCGGCTCGAAACGCTTCTCCAAAACGGCACCACCAGCTAAAGCCGGTGGCAAAGCGGGTTTGCCGGCTAAAGCCCGGCATAAGAACCGAACCTCTAAATTGTTATTTTACTCCCGCCGCGAGCCTGGTTTTTTGCCGCATCGAATTCCTCTCCCCTTTGCGCCTTTGCGTCTTTGCGAGAGACCTCTTCTTTATTTCACCCCATTGCACTCCGGCGCGCCGATTGATACAATGTTCCCGCTGAAAGGAACCTTCTATGAGACTCGATAAACTCACGGCAAAAATGCAGGAGGCGCTCGCCACCGCACAGGAATCGGCGGCCAACCTCGGGATCGCGGAACTTGACCCGGAGAGCGTGCTTCTCGCGCTTCTCGATCAACCCGAAGGGGTCACCCGTCCGCTGCTTGATAAACTCGGCATTCCCGCCGCCCCGCTCGAGGCCCAGCTCAAAGCCGAGATCGCCCGGCGGCCTCGCGTCCAGGGAACCGTCCAGGTTTTCATCGGCAACGAATTGCGCGGCCTGCTCGAAGCCGCCGAGAAAGAGATGGCCCGCATGAAAGACGAATTTGTGAGCGCCGAACATTTCCTGCTTGCCGCCGTGGACGGCAAAACCACCGTAGGCCGTTTCCTAAAACAGTCCGGCATCACAAAGGACAAATTGATGCAGGCGCTCCAGCAGGTGCGCGGCTCGCAACGCGTGACCGATCAAAACCCGGAAGCCAAATACCAGTCGCTCGAAAAATACGGGCGCGACCTCACCGCCGCCGCCCGGCGCGGAAAAATCGATCCGGTGATCGGCCGCGATAACGAGATCCGGCGCGTGATGCAAGTTCTCTCGCGCCGCACGAAAAATAACCCGGTCCTCATCGGCGAACCGGGCGTCGGCAAAACCGCCATTGTCGAAGGGCTGGCCCGCCGCATCGTCAGCGGTGACGTCCCCGAGTCGTTGAAAAACAAACGGATCGTCGCCATGGACATCGGCTCCATGCTCGCGGGAGCCAAATTCCGGGGCGAGTTCGAAGACCGGCTCAAAGCGTTCTTGAAAGAAGTCACCGATTCCCAGGGCGAAATCATCCTCTTCATCGACGAACTGCACACCATCGTCGGCGCGGGCGCGGCGGAAGGAGCCGTAGACGCCTCCAACATGCTCAAGCCCCAGCTTGCGCGCGGCGAATTGCGCACCATCGGGGCGACGACCCTCGACGAATACCGCAAGCATATCGAAAAAGATGCCGCCCTCGAACGCCGGTTCCAGCCGGTTGTCGTGGACGAACCAAGCGTTGAGGACACCATCGCCATCCTGCGCGGCCTCAAAGAACGGTATGAGGTGCATCACCACGTCCGCATCCAGGATGCCGCGCTGGTCGCCGCCGCCACCCTTTCCCACCGCTATATCAGCGACCGGTTTTTACCGGATAAAGCGGTCGATCTGATGGACGAAGCGGCCTCCCGGCTCAAGATCGAACTCGACTCCATGCCGACCGAAATCGACCAGCTCGAACGGCAAATCATGCAGCTCGAAATGGAGCGCCAAGCCCTTAAAAAAGAGAAAGACGAAGCCAGCCGCGAACGGCTCGCCAAGATCGAAAAAGAACTCGCCGACCTGCGCGAACAAAGCTCGACCTTAAAGGCCCAGTGGCAAAGTGAAAAAGCCGAGATTGACCAATCCAGCAAGCTCCAGGGGCAACTCGACGCCTTGCGCACCGAACTCGAACAACTCGAACGCCGGGGCGAACTGACCAAGGCCAGCGAAATCAAATACGCCAAAATCCCCCAGCTTACCCGGGAGCTTGAGGAACACAAAGCCAAGCTCGGCACCATGCAAGGGGACGGCCGTCAGATGCTCAAAGAGGAAGTCACCGAGGAAGACATTGCCGAAGTCGTCGCAAGCTGGACTGGCATCCCGGTATCACGGCTTCAGGAAGGGGAACGCGAAAAACTGGTCCACATGGAAGCGCGCCTCGGAGAACGCGTCATCGGCCAGCGCAAAGCGATCACCGCCGTTGCAAACGCCGTCCGTCGCGCTCGCAGCGGCCTGGGCGACCCGAATCGCCCGGTCGGTTCCTTTATTTTCCTCGGGCCTACCGGCGTCGGCAAAACCGAACTCGCCCGGGCACTCGCCGAATTCCTCTTCGACGATGAGAACAACATCGTCCGAATTGACATGAGCGAATATATGGAGAAGCACACGGTCGCCCGGTTGATCGGAGCCCCTCCCGGCTACGTCGGTTACGAGGAAGGCGGGCAACTCTCCGAAGCCGTCCGGCGCAAACCGTATTCGATCGTCCTCTTTGACGAGATCGAAAAAGCCCACCACGACGTCTTTAACGTCCTGCTCCAAGTCCTGGACGACGGCCGGATCACCGATGGCCAAGGGCGCACCGTCGATTTCAAAAACACGGTCATCATCATGACCTCCAATATCGGCAGCCAATACCTCCTGGAGGATGGCAACCCGGAGCAGCGGGAAGCCGCCGTCATGGACGCCTTGCGCGGCCACTTCCGGCCCGAATTCCTCAACCGCGTGGACGAGATCGTCATGTTTGACCGGCTCACCGACGACGATCTCAAACAAATCGTCGCCATCCAGCTCAAACGTGTGATCGGGCGGCTCGAAGAACGGAACATCTCGCTGGAAGTCACTGACGAAGCCGAGGAATTCCTCGCACAAGAAGGATACGATCCGGTTTACGGGGCGCGTCCGCTAAAACGAACCATCCAGCGCAGTCTGCTCGACCCACTCAGCCTGGAACTGCTCGAAGGCCGCTTCAAAGACGGCGATACCATTAAAGTGGATGCCGCCGATGGCACGTTATCTTTCAATAAAAAATGAGAAGCGAGGTGAAGCTTGGGACGAAACCAAAATGAACGGATCGCCCGGTTTCAGAGTCTATACTGGAAAGCAACTCACCCGATGAAAAAAACACCGCTAAAACTCCAACGCTCTGTTCACAATTTAGGTGAACTCATTCTATTGGTGAACCGTTGCAGCCGGAACAAAATCGAAACGCTCGCCACCGTCGCCGATCTCATTGAAAGCGGACGGGTGCGGTTCACCAGCCACGGCCAAAACGTGCGCGGCCGCGTTTGTTAAGCCGCGTACCAGAGAATCGCAAAGAAATGGCAGGCCGTTCCGGTGAGCACAAATAGGTGCCACACAAAATGGCTAAACCGCCGTTGTTTATTCAAATAGAAAGCCACCCCCAGCGTATAGGCAATCCCCCCGCCGGCGAGCCATAGCAGACCAATCCGAGGTTTCCCTTGGGTAAAGCGGCCAAATCCCCCGACGACCCTGTATTTTCCCTCGAAGCAATCTTTACAAACCGGAAACCGTTCGCCATATTCGCTCCCTTCATGCTTTCGATTTTCATCAATATCCTGTTGGCGTTCAACGTCATCGTCTGCCTCCTTCTGATTCTATTGACGCTCATGCAGCGGCCCAAGAACGAGGGGCTGGGGGCGGCATTCGGCGGCGGAATGACCGATAACCTCTTCGGCGCACAAACCAGCAACGTCCTCGCCAAAGCGACGCGTGTGCTCGGCACCACCTTTTTCGCCATCACCCTATTGCTTTCGGTTCTCTACACCCGGCTGGCCACCTCGCCCAGCAGCGTGCAGGCTCAACTGGCCAGCAAACCGGCCCCCTCGCCCGCCGCCAAAGCGACTCCCAGCGCTCCCGCGACTCCGGCTCCCACTGCAACGCCCAGCACTCCGGCTATCCCGGCTCCCACTGCAACGCCCGCCGCTCCGGCGGCGACTCCGGCCCAATAGCGCAACATTGCGCTAGAAAAAGCGCCCAAACCGTGCGATGACCGGGGTGAAATTGAAAGCCACCCCTCTCATCGCGCTCCTGTGTCTGCTTCTGGCGGGGTGCGGACCTTCATCCCAACGCGCCGATCTCGTTTTCCTGAACGGAGCCGAGCCGGAAACGCTCGATCCCGCCCTCATCACCGGCCAACCGGAAGGCCGGATCGCCACCGCCCTCTTCGAGGGGCTCACCTCGTTTGACGCCACCGCCCACCCGGTTCCCGGAGTCGCGGAACGGTGGGAAATCAGCACCGAAGGCCGGGTCTACACCTTTCACCTCCGTCCCGATGCCCGCTGGAGCAACGGCGATCCCGTCACCGCCGACGATTTTGTTCGTTCGTGGCGGCGCACCCTCGACCCGCTCACCGGTTCCGAGTATGCCTCGCAACTCTACTATCTCCGGGGCGCGCGCGACTTCAACCAGGGCCGCCTCACCGATTTCACCCAAGTCGGCGTGCGGGCGCTCGGCCCGGCGACTCTGCAAGTCACCCTCGAAAACCCGACTTCCTACTTCCTCGACCTCTGCGCCTTCGTCACCCTTGCCCCGGTCCATCTCCCCTCGGTTGAACGGTTCCCGGACGACTGGACCAAGCCGGGCAAGCTCGTCAGCAACGGCGCATACACCCTCAACTCGTGGCGCATCAACGACCGTATCCGGCTTGAACGCAACCGCTTTTACTGGAACCGGGACCACGTAGCCATGCAACGGATCGATGTTCTCCCGATCAGCAAAGCCAACACCGCCTTCAACTTCTACGCCGCAGGCCAGGCCGACCTCCTGATGGACAAAGGGCTCGTCCCCAACCAGCTTCTGGATGAACTTAAAAAACGCCCCGACTTCCATGCCGCCCCGTTCCTCGGCCTCTATTTCCTGCGCTTCAACTGCATCCGCCCGCCGTTTAACGATCCGCGCGTCCGCAAAGCATTCTCGCTGGTGATCGACAAACAGCTTCTCGTCGATAAAATCACGCGGGCCGGTGAAAAGCCGACCGACACCCTGACCCCGCCCGGCACCGCCGGTTACGAACCGCCCCACGGGCTCACCCGCAACCCGCAGGAAGCTCGCCGTCTCCTGGCCCAAGCCGGGTTCCCCAACGGGCGTGGCTTTCCCAGGGTCAGCTATCTCTACAGCGAGGGGGAACTCAACGAAGGGCTTGCGGTGGAAATCCAGGCGATGTTCCAGCGCGAACTGGGGGTTGCCATCAGCCTCCAACGCCAGGAGTGGAAAGTCTACCTGCGCTCCATGGCCAGCCTCGATTACGACCTCTGCCGCGCCACCTGGGTGGGAGATTACAACGACCCGAACACCTTCCTGGGCCTCTTCATCACCGGCGACGGCAACAACCGCACCGGCTGGGACGATCCCCGTTACGACGCCCTCCTTGCCGATGCCGCCCGCGAGCCGGATCAAACGCGGCGGTTTGAAATCCTGCGCCGGGCCGAATCGCTGCTCCTCAACGAAGGAGCCCCGATCTGCCCGCTTTACGACTACGTCGGCATCCAGTTTTACGACGGCACACGGCTGGGCGGCATCCAGGCCAATCTCCTCGACGAGCACCCGCTCAAGTCGATGTATTGGAAAAAGTAGCCCCCATCAATGGGACCGATGGGAGTTATGGGAAGAATGGGAGTTATGAAAGCACTTTGCGGCGTTCGGTGGCCGTCAACTCCCGCCACGCTCCGGCAGCCAATCCCTCCAGCCGGAAATCGCCAATCTGCACCCGCATCAGCCGCAGCGTCGGGTGCCCCACGGCGGCCGTCATGCGGCGAACCTGCCGGTTTTTCCCCTCCACCAACTCCAGCTCGATCCAGCAATCCGGCACATTTTTGCGAAACCGGATCGGCGGATCGCGGGGAGCGATTTGGGGTTGCGGATCGAGCAAGCGCGCCCGGCAAGGGAGCGTCCTGCGTCCGGCCACCCTCACCCCGGCTTCGAGTTGCGCCAATGCCTGCGCTTCCGGGATACGCTCCACCTGCGCCCAGTAAATCCGGCCATGGCCCGCGCGCGGCTCCAGCAACCGGGCATTGAGCCCCGGTTCATCGCTCAAAAGCAGAAGCCCCTCGCTATCGGCATCGAGCCGACCCAGCGGATAAACCCCCGGCGGAAACCCAAACCCGGCCAGCGTCCGGTTGGGCGAACCGTCCGGCGTGAACTGCGAAAGCACCGCATACGGCTTATGAAAGGCAAGGAGCATGCGTCCGTTGTTCTCTGAAACTTCCCCGAAAGCAAAGGCAAAATCACGAGGCTGGCGCAATCGCGCATCCCTTGGTTAAATTCCGGTCGCATGCTTCTCCAAACCCGGCTCCCCGGAGCGCGCCGAGCCCTCGCGCTGCTTCTGGCCATCAATCTTTTCAATTACATCGACCGCACCATTCTCGCGGCGATGGAGCCGGAGATTCGTAAAACTTTTTTTGCCTCCACCGATCCCGATGCCATGGCCAAAACCGGGATGCTGGCGACGGCATTCCTGCTCAGCTACATGTTCGCCGCCCCGTTCTTTGGCTGGCTGGCCGACCGGTTCTCGCGCTGGGTTTTGGTGGGGATCGGCGTGGCCCTCTGGAGCCTGGCTAGCGGTGCCTCGGGGCTGGCCGCGACGTTCACGGCTTTGCTGGTCACGCGCATTTTTGTCGGCATGGGGGAAGCGGGCTATGGCCCGGCGGCTCCGACTTTGCTGGCCGATTACTTCCCGGAAGCGGCGCGGGGGCGCGTGCTGGCCTGTTTCTACATTGCCATCCCGGTCGGGAGCGCGCTGGGTTACTTATTTGGCGGGGCGGCTGGAGCGGCGTGGGGGTGGCGCTGGCCGTTTTATCTCGTGACCGTGCCGGGGCTGTTTTTGGCGATGTTGTGCGCCCTTTTGCGTGAGCCAAGAACCCAATTCCCGCCCAAAAAACGGGTCATTCGCCATCAATGGCGCGAATTATGGATCAACCGTTCCTATGTTTTGAACACGGCGGCAATGACCGCCATGACCTTTGCCGTGGGCGGCCTTTCGTTTTGGGTTCCCAGCTACATCCATGAATTCCGGGGTCAGCCGGACCTCGGGAGAATCAATATCGTTTTCGGCGGGATCACCGTCATCGCAGGATTAACGGCCACGCTTCTGGGCGGGTGGACCGCCGATTGGGTCAAGCGACATCACCCCGGCAGCTATTTCCTTGTCTCGGGGATTGCGATGTTCATTGCTTTTCCGCTGACCGTGGCGATGCTTTTCACTCCATTCCCGTATTTCTGGAGCCTTCTTTTTCTGGTCGAGTTCTGCCTTTTCTTTAACACCGGCCCGTCCAATGCCGCGCTCGTCAATGTGACGCCGCCGCCGATCCGGGCCGCCGCTTTTGCGTTCAATATTTTCATCATTCACGCCTTGGGAGATGCGATTTCGCCCCCGCTGATCGGAGCCATCGCCGATCGCTGGAGAATGAACACGGCGTTTTTGGCCGTTTCGGGAGCCATGGCTATCGCTGGACTTTTTTGGATTTGGGGTGCAAAATTCCTCGAAATCGATACAAAAACGGTGAGCGATGTCACGGAAATGTAACCGAGTCGTCATAAAGTCTCCTCCTTTTGCGATCACCCTCCAAGAATATGAGCACGCCTCCAGTCTCTACGTCGGCCAATGTCGCCGACCGGCTTTCGCCCAATTCTAAAACTCAGCAGCTTTACCGGCTCCGGCTGGCTGAGAACTTGCGCGATCTGGAAGCGGCGCAACGGCTGCGCTATCAGATTTTTAACGTCGAGATGGGGGAAGGGTTGGCGAGCGCCGACGAATCGCAAATGGACGTGGACCGCTTTGATGCGGTTTGCGATCACTTGCTCGTCGAGGAGATCGCCAGCAGCACGTTGGTTGGAACCTACCGCGTTCAGATGGGCGACCGAGCCCTGGCCGGGGCCGGTTTTTACAGCGCGCAGGAATTTGATTTCACCCCGTTTCTCTCCCGGGCGCCGGAGCTCGTTGAACTCGGGCGGGCTTGCGTGCACAAACAGCACCGCAACCTGGTCGTGCTCGGGTTGCTCTGGAAGGGAATCGTCAATTACGCCAAAGACCGCGGGGGGCGTTATTTAATCGGCTGTTCCTCTTTGACCTCCCAGGATGCGGCGGAAGGGATGGCCCTTTATCAGACCCTTGCGGAACGCTACCTCGCCGCTCCCGAATGGCAGACCCGTCCCATGCCCGGCTACGAATGCGATGCGAAACCGGGCGGCAACCCCGTTCGCGCCCCCAAATTGATGAGCGCGTACTTCTCCATCGGCGCGAAGATTTGTGGTGAGCCCGCTTTGGACAAGGAGTTCAAGACCATCGATTTCCTGACCTGGGTCGATATCCAAGCCTTGCCTGAAAGCGTCGCGGCACGCTACAATCTGAAGTAAGGCCCCCCGGCAGACAGGGCGCCTTTGCGCTCTATGTCAAAACGCCATTTTCGGACCTCGCTGAAGATCCTCAAAGTCTTAACGGCCATCCTCCTGGCCGGGATCACTTATCTATTCGCCATCAAACTGGCCCGGCGCAGCCATTCCCTGCCTGCGCGGGCAGCGTGGCTCAAGCAACAGGCCCGCCGCTTTCTCTGGGCGCTAGGGGTTGAACCGAGTTATGTCGGGGCACCGCCTCCCAACGGATTACTGATCAGCAATCACATCAGTTATGTCGATATTCTGGTGCATGCGGCGCACACCCCGCTGGTGTTTATCTCGAAGGCCGAAGTAGCCCACTGGCCTGTCTTTGGAGCATTAAGCCGATGGGCCGGGACGCTCTTTATCCGGCGCGAGCTTCGCAGCGATGTGCTGCGCGTGGCAGCTCAAATGCCTCCGGTGATCGACGCCGGGGTCATCCTCGCGTTTTTCCCCGAGGGAACCAGTTCGGATGGGAGCGGAGTCCTGCCCTTCCGCGCTTCGCTGCTCGCACCGCTGGTTGACAATGGCTGGCACGTCACTCCGGCTTTTTTGCAATACGACCTGGAACCCGGCGACGGCGAGGTGGCCGAGGAAGTCGCCTATTATCGGCCGGAAACCGAATTCGGCCCCCACCTCCTTAATTTGCTGGGCAAACAGCGCATCCGGGCCCGGCTAACCTACGGCATCCAGGAACCGTGCTGCGGCGATCGGAAAATGCTGGCCACGCAATTGCGCGGGAAAGTCTGCGCCTTGGGCGGCATTGTCGAGGAACCGACCCTGCTGAATTAACCTAAAAGCGGCGGTTGAAATTAGCCGCAAAAAAAGCGCAAAAAAAGGCGAACTTTAGGATTTTCAACAGGATTGACAGGATTTTTAAAGATTAGCGGGATTTCGCCTGTAGGTTCATTGCCCTCCCGATCCTGGCAATCTCCTTAATCCTGAGAATCCTGTTAAAAACTGCAAGATTTCGAGTTTCAATCAGCGGGCCTCATTGCCTACTGGAATTGGTATAAATAGCCTTTTTCATTTTGCGATTTTTGCGCGTTT
>CAIZLD010000061.1 GCA_903933715.1 uncultured Spartobacteria bacterium | reverse complement strand
GCCTTTTTCCGTGCCTCTGTGCCTCCGTGCCTCGGTGTTAAATACCATCGAGCTTCGAAACTCCCGGCGGCGTGGTCTTTTCTTTGCGCGTATTCTCCCCTCAGCTAACGGGAAAAGACCCCGTTTTCTGAATCTCCACCCCTCTCTTGCTGCCTTCCTTTGCCTTTTTCACACGGAGGCACAGAGGCACGGAGTTTTTTGATCCAAGCTCATCTGGGCTTCCTCATTAAAATTCGTGAACACTACCTAGGGCATGTTCACGAATTAAGTTCAAAGAATGGCACGCGAAGGCCGCAAGGAAGAGAATTTATTTCTCGCAAAGACGCAAAGGCGCAAAGAAGAGGTGTGCCTTGTTGTCTTTGCCTTTCCTTTGCGTCTTTGCGTCTTTGCGTGAGATTAAAAAATACGGATGCTGCCGTGATTCGTGAACAGCTCCTAGCCGGCTGTTAGGCGCGCGCGTAACGTTTTCTGACGCCCCTTGCCCGGCTTGCGGTCGCCATGCCCGGGTCGGCGATTACGCTGGGCCGCATGGATAGCGATTTAAAAAACGGCGCTCAAAGCCGTCTTTGTCCCCCTCGGAAGAAAAAAAAGAAACGAAACGACGAGGCTCTGGCATCCATTGCGACCAGCTCCTCGCTTTGGTTTGCCACCTGCGCCAAGATACTGAATAAGGATCAGCGCCTGGTCACACCGGATCCTAATCTCTACCAACTTGGTATTCTTACAGTGTACGAGTGGTGCATGGCTCACGGGAAGCCGTGCCGGATTCTGGCCCTCAAGCCGAGGCAGAAAGGGAGTTCGACGGTAAGCGCGGCGGTGGTATACCACCATTGCCGCAGATTCCGTTCGCGGGCGGTGCAGATCGCCGACCGATACAAGAATTCCGACAATCTCTTTGCGATGACCTGCCGGTATGCCGATTACGACGACTTCCCGTGGCTTAACCAATGGCAGGCAACGGCGACCTCGGCGATCGTCACCCGCGATGGCGAGCCGTGGAGCCGGATCGATCGGGATACGGCGGAAAATCCGCGCGCGGGCCGCTCGGGAACTCTGCAAGTGCTGCACGTTTCCGAGGCGGCGCATTTTCCCAATGACGGGGAAAAAGGAGCGGATAAAACAATGCTCTCGCTCTTGAATTCGCTCGCCGACGTGGAGAGCAGCGTCGCCATCGTCGAGACGACCGCGAATGGCGCGGCGGGCTGGTTTTATGAGCATTGGCAGGAGGCGGTGACGCTCGACGAGGCGTTTGCAGGGCGACCAGGCAACGGCTGGATCAAGGTGTTCGCGCCATGGTTTGCCTTTGAGGATAGCCGTCGCGAAGGAGTTCTCGACTGGGCGACGCTCACCGAGCGGGAGCAGCGCGGCGTCACCCTTTTTGGATGGGACTCGCGCCAAGTGGCCTGGCGGCGCTGGACCCTTGCCCAGAAGTGCGCCGGTCGGGACGATTTTTTTGATCAGGAATACCCGGAAGACGAACAAACGGCGTTTCTCACGAGCGGCAGACCGCGTTTTTCAATGGCTGCAATGACCCGGTTGCGGGCCGCGCAAAATTCACGACCGCCGCGAAGCGGATTTTTGCGACAACGCCCCGAGGGAATCGTTTTTGAGCCGCACCCATCGGGATGGGCCCAGATTTGGGAGGAACCGCAGGAAGACCGGCGTTATCTGCTCTGGTGCGACACGGCAACCGGGCGCGAGCAAACCAAGGACAGCCGCAACCCGGATCGCCACTCGATCCTGGTTTTGCGCCAGGCGTATGCCACTCCCTCGGGCGAGCATGGCCATGCGATGCTGGTGGCTCGCTTGAGGCCGCCGTGCTTTGACGACTGGCATGTGCTGGAGGAAAAAGTGGCGGCGCTGTGTCTCTATTTCGGGCGGTGCCTCATCGGCGTTGAGGTGCCGATGGGGCTCACGTTACTGGAAGGGTTGCGCCGGCTCGGGCTGCCGCTTTTCAAGAGGCGCTCCGGCGGTCCGGCGGCCCCGGTGGAAAAGCTCGGATTCCAAAGCAACTCGGCCACGAAACCGCTGGTCATCGGTTCGCTGAGCCGCGCCCTCGACGGCGACCCTCTGGTGGAGCTTTTCGATCCGCACGCCATTGATGAGTTGGGGAACTTTGTGATTCACGAAGACGGGAGCGAGGCGGCGCTCGCGGGCAAGCACGATGATGATGTGATGGCGCTGGCCATGGCGGTGCATCATCTTGGATTGGCCACGCCCTACCGGGCTCCCAAGCCGCATCACGCGCCGGTTCCCGCCGATTTTCATAAATGGAAACCGCTGCATCGATAGCGGGCTAAGTCCAATTTTGCCGCGTTTTCCGAAACCTCGGCGTGGGAATGTCAGGAGCGAGATTTTCGATGTGGGTCGCAGGAGGAGTGATTGGAGGATTGCTGGCGCTATGGGTGATGAAGGAGGGGGCGGTGGGGCAAATGCCGCCGTCCTCTCCGCCCCCCGTCGGCCAAAAACTGCTTCCACAACCGGCGCCAAATTTGGAGCCTACGCCTGCTCCGTCTGCCACGCCGAACCGGAACGAAATCCGGCTCCCGTTGCGCCCGATCAAAAATGAGCCCGGCCCGTTTCAGGTAAGACATCCGCCGACTGACCCGAACGCGATTGACGCCGATGGCGTGACCCCGTTCATGCAAGCGGCGGGGAAAGGCGACGTGAACGGGATGGAGCAGTTTTATCGTCAAGGCGTGCAGGTCAATCAGATGGACCGCTGGGCGCATACGGCGCTCTACTATGCCATCCGGGCGAAATCGGGTCCGGCGGTGAATTGGTTGATTGCGCATGGAGTGGAGCCGGACGGGATTTGCTGCGACGGCGCCCATTCGCCCTTTTTGCACGCGCTGGATACCGGCGATTTTGCCGTGATTGAGCCGTTGTTGCGATCGGACCGCCGCCCTCAATGGTGTGCTCCGGCGCGGGAAACGCTTTTCCGGGCATTGCGCATGGGAGACAAGCGGTTCGTTCGGGCGCTCCTGGCGGGGCATTGCGCGCCGCCCACGCTCGAGGATTCGCGGCAACCTCTTTTGGGATACGCGATTGTCTGGGGAGACGAAGAATTGCTGGAGACACTTTTGGAATGCGGGGCCGACCCCAACTCTGGGCTGATGAGCCCGGTGGATCGAAGATTTTCCCGCTATATCGACGACCGATCGCTGCGCGAATATCTGGAAACCGAGCCGGGCATGACGCCGTTGATGCTGGCTGCGGGAATGGGCCGGGTCGATTTTGTACAGTTGCTCCTGCAATATGGGGCCAAGCGCGGCATGACATCGCGGCGTTATAAAATGACCGCCATCGACTTGGCGGCCCGCCGGGACGCCCGCCCGGAAATGTTGCAAGTGTTATTGGGTAAAAGCCCGCGTCCGGAGGACCAGCGGATGCGGATCGACATTTCCATCGGTGATCAGCGGGCGGTGTTTTACAAGGACGGGCAGGTGGCGCTGGTCACGCCGATATCCACGGGGCGACCTGGATTCCCGACCCCCACCGGGCAATTCGTTGTGACCGACAAGGATCGGATGCACCGCTCCACGCTTTACCCCGCCTACATGCCTTATTTTTTGCGAATGAGCTGCCGCGATTTTGGCCTGCACGCGGGGGATCTGCCCGGCTACCCGGCCTCGCACGGCTGTGTTCGGCTGCCCTGGGGTTCGGCGGAGCAACTCTATCGCGAGGTGGATGTCGGGACGCTGGTGACGATTTCCCGGTGAGGGGTGGCCTTTTATCCCATCTGCGCCGCGAGTTTTTCCCACTCGGCGGTGACTTTGGTTAAATCGTCGGAAATCGCCATCAAATCGCGGTTGAGCTGCATGGCGTTCCCTCCTGGGGCGTAGCTCTCCGGCTTTTCGAGCTCCTCGGTGAGCTCCTTTTGGCGACCTTCGAGATGAAGAATGCGCATTTCGAGCGCCTGCACTTTTTTCTCCAATTCCCGGCGGGCGGCCGCGACCGCTTTGCGTGCCTCGGCCTCGGCCCGCTTTTGCTCGCGCTGTTCGCGCATCCCGACTCCGTTTGATGTGGCTGCGGTTGCGGCTTGAACGGGCTGGGCGTTTTGCAGTTTTTCCCCGGCGGTGAGCGCCGAACGCGCGGAGAGGGCGCGGCTTTTGTCCAAATAATAATCGTAGCCGCCGGGGTAGGGGGTCAATTTTCCCGCGCTGATGTGCAGGACGGAGGTCGCAATGGCCTTGATGAAATGGACGTCGTGGCTGATGAAAATGAGCGTCCCTTCATACTGTTTGAGCGCGCCGATGAGGGCGTCGATGGAGCCGACATCCAAGTGCGTGGTCGGTTCGTCCATCAGCAGCAGATTGGGCGGGTTGAGGAGCAGCTTGACGAGCGCGAGCCGTGTTTTTTCCCCGCCACTCAGGACGGCTACAGGCTTGAATGCATCGTCGCCGGTGAAAAGGAACGAGCCGAGTACCGTCCGCGCTTCCTGTTCGGAAGGAGGATTCTCCATCTCCTGCACGCTTTCCAAAACGGTATGCCGGGGGTCAAGCATCTCGACCCGGTATTGGGAAAAGTAGCCAACTTTGACATTGTGGCCCAGCGTGAGTTCCCCTTTTTGGAGCGGGAGCACCCCGGCGAGGAGCTTGATCAACGTCGATTTGCCCGCGCCGTTGGGGCCGACGAGCACCGTCCGCTGGCCGCGTTCCGCCTGGAAATCGAGCCCCCGATAGACGACGAGATCGCCATACGCGTGATCGACATTTTTGAGCGTAACCGCGCGAACGCCGCTGCGGGGCGGCTGGGGGAAGCGGAAATGGACCGTTTTTTGGCTCGAAGTGGGCGCTTCAATTTTCTCCATCCGCTCGATCTGCTTGAGCTTGCTCTGCGCCTGCGAAGCCTTGCTGGCCTTGGCCCGGAACCGGTCGGCGAAAGTCTGGAGAGCGTCGATCTCCCGCTGCTGATTTTTATATGCCGCGAGCTGCTGTTCTTCGCGGGCCGCCTTTTCGGTGACGTATTTGTCCCAGTTGCCCCGGTAACGGGAGAGCCGCCGCTGGCTGATTTCGACAATCGAGCCGACGAGCGCGTTGAGGAATTCACGGTCGTGCGAAATCATCAAAATCGCGCCGGGATAGTTGACCAGGTATTCCTGGAACCAGACGAGCGATTCCAAATCGAGGTGATTGGTCGGCTCGTCCAAGAGAAGCAGATCGGGCTCCATCACGAGCAGCCGCGCCAGGTGGGCGCGCATCACCCAGCCACCGCTGAGCGCCTTGGCGGGACGCTCGAAATCGGACGTGCGGAACGCCAGCCCGGCGAGAATGCGCTTGGCCTTGGGCTCAAGCTGCCAGCCGTTGTGTTCGTCGAAAACGGCCAACGCATCGTGGTGTTCGGGCGAATCTTCCGGCGTCGTTTTCATGATCCGCTGGGCCCGGGCCAATTCCGGCGAAATGGAACAAGCCAGCTCCAGCACGGTCTCGTCGCCCGCCGGGGCGCTTTCCTGCGGCAGGTAGCCAATGGAGGCAGAGCGTTCGAGACAGACCTGCCCCTCATCCGGGGAAGCCTCGCCGAGGATCAGCGAAAAGAGGGTCGATTTGCCCGCGCCGTTGGCACCGACCAGCCCCACCCGGTCGCCACGGTTGACCTGAAGCGAGGCGTTCTCAAAAAGGACGCGGCCGCCAAAACTTTTACTGAGTTGGGAAATCGTTAGCATGAAGAGCCGGGGAGTTTCGCGGTCTTGGGCTCCCGGCGCAAGCCTTGGGTTGCGCGAGATTCTTCTTTTTCCCGAGCCGGTTTCGTTTCATCTTATTCTGCATGAGCTTACAGCAACAAATCGATAATGACTTGAAGGACGCCATGAAGGCCAAACAGGCCGAGCGGCTTGGGGTGCTTCGGATGTTGAAAGCCGCGTTGAAGAACCTGGCCATCGAGAAAGGCGGCCCCGCTGTGGTTTTGGAGGATGCCGATGTTTCCGCCGTCATCCGCAAGCAGGTCAAACAGCGCCAGGACTCGATCGAGAGCTTCACCAAGGGAGGACGCCCCGAGCTCGCCGCCAAGGAAGAAGCCGAGATGGCGATTCTCCGGGAATACCTTCCCAAGGCAATGACCCCGGAGGAGCTTTCCGCGCTGGTCAAATCGGCCATCGAAGAAGCCGGAGCTTCCTCCAAAGCGCAAATGGGGGCGGTGATGAAGATTGCCTCGGTAAAAGCGGCCGGACGTGCCGATGGCAAGGCATTGAGTATGGAAGTTGCCAGGCAGTTGGCGTAGGCTTTATTCATGATCGCAATCATGGTGGCCGCCGGGAGCAGCCGGCGCATGGGATTTGACAAGCTGACGGCGAATCTTGCCGGGAAGCCGGTCGCCGCCCATTCCCTGTTGGCGTTTGAAGCCACTCCAATCGTGGAGCGCATCGTGCTGGTCACGCGGGAGGACCGGGTGGCGGAATTTGAGGAGCTTTGCCGTGACCACGGGATTACCAAACTGGCGCGCGTCGTGGCCGGGGGGGGCGAGCGCCATCTTTCCGTCTGGAACGGCTTGCAAGCGGCCCGGGCGCATTCGGGCGATTACGTGGCCGTCCACGACGCCGCGCGCCCGCTTATCACGCCCGGCGCGATCCAGGCGTGTTACGACAAGGCTCGGCATCACGGCGCATCCGCCTGTGCCATGCCGATCTCGGACACGCTGAAACGGGCCAATGCCGACGGCGCGGTGATGGGCGGTGTGGACCGGGATAACCTTTGGGCGATGCAGACCCCGCAGATCTTTTTGGCCGCCTTGCTGGAACGGGCCTACCAACAGGTGCTTCGCAGCAACGAGGCGGTCACTGATGAAGTTTCCGCCGTCCAACGTCTCGGCGTCTCGGTGTTTTTAACCCGCATCGACGCACCAAATTTCAAAATCACCCTTCCCGGCGATCTCGCCCTGGCTCAACTGATTCTGGAGAGCCGCACCCCTCAATGACCCGCTTAACCACGCTCCCCAACGGCGTCCGGATCGCGTCGGTCGAGATGCCGCACATGAAAACGGTCAGTGTCGGCATCTGGGCAGCCGTTGGCGGACGCCATGAACCGCCGACTCTCTGCGGGATTTCCCATTTTCTCGAACACCTCATGTTCAAAGGGACCGAGCGCCGCAACGCCCGGAAAATCACCGAGGCGGTCGAAGGGGTGGGCGGCTATTTAAACGCGTTCACCACCGAGGATCACACTTGCTATTACGCGAAGGCGGGGGCGCGGCATCTGCCGGTGCTTTGCGATGTGCTCGGCGATATGATCCTCCATTCCCAATTTGCTCCCGCTGAGATCGAGCGGGAACGGGACGTGATCCGCGAGGAGATCCTCATGGTCCATGACAATCCGGGCCAATACATCGAGGAACTGCTCTCCGAAGTCCTCTGGCCCGGTCACCCGCTCGGGCGACCGCTCACCGGAACAGTTGAAAGCATTGCCGGGCTGGATCGGGAGAAATTTCTCGCTTTCAAAGAATCGCATTACAACGGAAAAACGATTTTGGTTACCGTGGCCGGAGCCGCCGCGCACGAGCGCGTGATGGAGTTGATGGGGCCCACGATGGGCTCGCTTCCCAAGGGCCGCCTGCCGCGTTTTGAAAAATCCAGCCCCGAAGGCGGCGTAAAGCGCCCGTGGGTCAAGACAGTGAAGGAAGAGATTGAGCAGACGCATCTCGCGCTCGGCTTTCAAGCCTTCGGACGGCTCGACGAGCGGCGCTTTGCGTTGAAGCTCTTGAGCGTTATTTTGGGCGAGAACATGAGTTCACGGCTTTTCCAAAAACTGCGCGAGCGTTACGGATTTTGTTACTCGATCCAGAGCAGCATCGTGGCCTTGGAGGACACCGGCGCGTTGACGTTTTTTGCCGCCATCGAGCCCGCAAAGGTGGAGAAATCGTTGCGGCTGATCATGGACGAACTGGACCGCATCGCCTCGCAACCGCCCCGCGCGGGCGAGCTGCGCAAAGCCCGCGATTACACGCTGGGCCAGACTTTGATGGGGTTGGAGAGCACCTCCGGCCAGATGACGTGGATGGGTGAATCGCTCTTGTCGTTTGGCAGAGTCATCCCGCCGCAGGAAGTTGAAGAGCGCCTCCTGGCCGTGACCCCGGAGGAAATTCGAGCCGTCGCCGAGACCTGCCTCTTGCGCTCGCGGCTTGGGGTTGCGGTCGCCGGGCCCGCCCTTGCTGAGGAAAAAATCCAATCGTGGCTTGCTCAATGAAACCGCAAAAACAGCGCCTCGATCTTTTGCTCGTGGAGCGCGGTCTCTTCCAAAGCCGCGAAAAAGCCCAGCGCGCCATCATGGCGGGCCTGGTTAGGGTGGGGGAGGCGCTGGCCGATAAACCGGGAACCCGCATCCCCGAAGACGCCGAGATTTCCGTCAAACAGGAATGCCGCTATGTCGGTCGCGGTGGGCTGAAAATGGAAGCGGCGCTGAAGCATTTTGGCGTCGATCCGACCGGGCGCGTCTGCCTTGACGTCGGCGCTTCCACCGGCGGTTTCACCGATTGCCTGCTTCAACACGGCGCGGCCAAGGTCCACGCGATCGACGTCGGTCATAGCCAGCTCGATTGGAAAATCCGCAGCGACCCGCGCGTGGTGGTCCGGGAGAAGCTCAACGCCCGCTATCTCACCCGCGATGATATTCCCGATCCCATCGACGTGTGCGTCATTGACGTTTCATTCATCTCGCTCACCTTGATTCTGCCCGCCGCCTTCCCGCTGCTCGCTCCGGGCGGGGTCGTTCTGGCGTTGATCAAGCCGCAGTTTGAGCTGGGCAAAGAGGAGGTCGATGCCGGGCATGGCGTCGTCCGCGATCCCGCTGCCCATCAGCGCGCCGTCGATAAAATCGAGCAATTCGTTGCCCAAACCGATGGCCTGATGTGGAGCGGAGTGATCGAGTCCCCGATTCTGGGTGGTGAGGGGAACCGGGAATTTCTGGCATGTTTGCGTAAAATTTGATTAAAGAACTGCGCATGCCTCCTCCAAATCAAGGTGCAACCGGGCCGGTGGGTCTCGTCGCCCACGCCCAAAAACCCAATGCCGCCGATTTGCTTCGTTTATTGACGGGCGAGTTGCGCGCCTGCGGCAAGACCGTCCTCCTCGAAACCGAGAGCGCCGCTCTCATCGGTGAACCGGGCGGGGTTTCCGTGGCCGAACTGGGGGAGAAATGCACGATGCTGCTGGTATTGGGCGGAGACGGCACGATTTTGAGAGTCGTTCACGAGATGGGCGAAAATCTCTGCCCGGTCTTTGGGATCAACCTGGGCTCGCTCGGGTTCCTGACGTGCGTGAGCTCCAGTCATGCCCATCAGGCCGTGGACGCCGTCTGCTCGGGAAAATATCGGTTGAGCCAGCGGGCGCTTTTGGTCGTGACGCTCGAACGCGAAGGCAAGCTGCTTTCCCGGCGCATCGGGCTCAACGAGGCGGTCATCAGCCGGGGCGCGCTCTCCCGGCTCATCAAGCTCGATACTTGGGTTGACGGGGTGAACTTGACGCAATACAACGCAGACGGCTTGATCGTCGCTACCCCCACAGGGTCCACCGCATATTCGCTTTCCGCAGGCGGTCCCGTGATCGCCCCGGATGCCGGGGTGCTCGTTGTGACCCCCGTCTGCCCGCACGTCTTGGCCAATCGCAGTCTCGTGATCGCCGATCGATCGACAATCACCGTAAGCCCCGTGGCGGGCCAGAGCGATGTGATCCTCACCGTTGATGGACATGGGCCTATGAAAGTGCGCGATGGGGATGTGGTCCAAATCCGAAAAAGCTCCATGGAACTTTCGCTGGCCATGGTGCCTGAATTTTCGTTTTGTGAAGTTTTGCGCGAGAAGCTCAAATGGAGCGGCAGCGCCGTATGATCACCATCGCCGACATTCTCAGCCCCAAACACATCCTCGTCGGTTTGAAGGCCGAGACGCGCGCCCGCGCCCTTTCCAAAGTCGCCGACCTGCTGGAACGGGACGAGCGGTTGACCGATTGGGATCAATTCTACAACGGGATCATGGCGGGCGCGGCATGCATCACCAACGACTTTGGGGCCGGCATCTGC
Organism: uncultured Spartobacteria bacterium; assembly: GCA_903933715.1. GTDB lineage: Bacteria > Verrucomicrobiota > Verrucomicrobiia > Chthoniobacterales > Chthoniobacteraceae > UBA695. The sequence continues at coordinate 49,355 of CAIZLD010000061.1, read as the reverse complement.
ATCGCCCACGTCCGCTCCAAGGCAGTGCATGAAATGGTCATGGCCGTTGCGCAGTCGCCCGGCGGCATCCTCTTTGAAGAGTCCGGCGTGCGCATCCATTTGATTGTTGTGATCGGTGTGCCGCTGGCGCTCGCCTCGGACTATTTGCGGATCATCGGGGCGCTGGCGCGCATTTTTCGAACCGAAAAAGGGGAAGCCGCCCTGCTCGGCGCTTCAACGCCCCAGGAACTCCTGGAGCGCCTCTGCGCATTGGAAATGCAAATTTAAATCGACCGTAAGACCCGCGCTATTGCGCCGGTTTACGCCACGGTTCAATGCTGACGATTTCCGCGATGCGGTCGCCGTGTTCGGTCGGGAGATCGAGTTTCTCGCCCACCTTGTGACCCAGCAGCGCCTGCGATATTCCGGCTTTGTAGGAGATGATGCCCGCTTTCGGGTCGCTATCCCATGCCCCCAGGATGGTGTAGATGTCCGTGCGTCCGTCGCCGGTCTCCTTCAGCGTCACGGTCGTTCCAATGGAAACGACGGAAGTATCGGGATTGGCGAAATCGGTTCCGCGTGCGAGCCCGAGATCGCGCTCGGTTTCCGCCCGGCGGCGGGATAGAACACGTTGCATTTCCTTGGCGGCCTTGAACTCAAAGTTCTCGCGCAAATCGCCGTAGGAACGGGCGATCGAGATTTCTTTGATGTTCTCCGGGATTTTCCGCTTCACCAGATCGTCCAGTTCAGCTTTGCGCTTTTCAAGGCTTTCCCAGGAAACGATCAACGCTTCCTGTTTTTCGGACGGGGTGTCGCCGGTCAGCATCGATTCCATTTCAGGATAAATGCGGATGATCCGGCCCAGGATGGAGCGTTTATTGAGTTCCTCGAACACGCCCGAGAGCATCACCTTGCGGATGGTGTCGCGCACGGTTTCCGGCTCGGACCCGGCGAGCATGTCCGGAATCAATTCCCGATCTTCGAGAATGAGATCATGGAGCTTGCTGCCGCGCTTGATCTCGTTGAACTGATCGCGCTCCAGTGCGGAAAGAATGGCGCTCAACACCCGGGCATCGACCATCGCGGCGAACGGGCCGCCGCGTTCCTTGCAAAGCCAGGTAAGGACTTCGGCGGAGATGGTGTGATCTCCCAGCCACCGGTCGAGTTCCCGGTGGAGTTCCTCTTTCTTGCCCATCTCCACGAGAACCCGCCCGATCTCGGTGACGATGCGGATGCTCCCCTTGCTCATAAGAGACAGGATTTTTTCCACCCATTTTTCTTCGTCAAACGCTCCGGCGAAAGCGGCCAGAACGCGCCGTTGTTTGGCGGCGGGTACGTCGTTTAGAATTTCGTGCAAACGGCGTTCCTCTTCGCGGAGAATATCGCCCAGCGTGATCGCCCCTTCGCCACGGGCAATGCCTGTGATGTCGCATAATTCGTCCCGGACAAGGATCAGCTCCAGCGCCTGCGCTGTGTTCAGGCGGCGGCTTTTTTGAGCGGCGTCCTCCACAGCGGCAATGATGGCCGGGAGCTGCCCGTGACCTTTGAATTCATCGGCATTTTTGAGAATCTGGTCGAGCGCGGCGATTTGCGCCTTGGTCTGGCGGGCTGAGGTAAACGCGGCAAGAAGTTCGTCGGTATGGGAGATCGATTTTTCGCGCAGAACGATCGGGTCCGATTTTTTGGTCGGGAGAGCGATCAGGCCGTCCTTTTTAAGGAGCTTTTTGGTGCTGTCCCACCAGCGTTTGAATTCCGCCTCATTGAAAATTTCGCCCGAAAGCGCCTGGGCAATTTGATCCTGCGTCGCTTTGCCGCCGTAGTTGCTCAAAATGGCGCGGACAAGCGCGAGAGCGTCTTCCTTGGCCAGCATTTTGATCACGTCGGCTTCGGTGACTTTGCGGACGAGAATATGATTATCGGGCAAAGGGGTCAGCGATTCAGCCGCATATTGCAGCTGCATGGTGTGGCCCTTCTTGGCTTTAAAATCGATGGTCGCTTGATTGAGGAGAAAATTGACCTCGGCAATCCGTCCGAATCCCCAGCTTTTGTGCAAACAGTAAGCGCCCGTGGGGAGCTTTTCGAGGTTGGAGGCGACGTGAGGGGTGATTTTGCCCGCTTGAACGGCTTTTTCTATCTCGGCTTGCATAGGATTTATTAACATAGGGAACCGGCAGCCGCTTGGCTAACGAAAATTGAAGTTTGTTTTTTCCGGGGGTGCATGAGCGTTTGTCATCGGCGGTCTGCCCGTTGGCTACTGGGACAGTTTTTTCCGGGGGTGCATGGGCGTTTGGCTCAAAGCCTATGAAAAAGTTTTCTCATGCCGGTCTTTAGCCGGCAAATCCGCTTTGCCACCGGCTTCAGCCGGTGGTTGGGATTCACCCCGATGCCCCAGCCGGCTTCAGCCGGGCTTCTCTTGTAAAAAGAAAAACGCTGGCTGAAGCCCTGCGTTCCCGACTTTTTTCACGGGTTATTCATGGCCTCAGGGCTTGATTCCGGGGCGATCTCCGTTTTGACTGCCCCGCAATCCTCATTAAGATCCATGACCGAACCGTCCCGCCTTTCCGAAGAGCTCCAACGTCTCCAGGCCCAAACCGAGAACCGTTCCCTGAGCATTGGTGAGATCGAGACCCGGCTTGCGGAACGTGGGTTCGCGCTTTTAATGATGCTCCTGGCCGCCCCGTTTGTGATTCCGAGCGTCCCGGGGCTCTCCACTCCATTTGGTGCGGCGCTGATCTTGATGGGCGGGCAGTTGGCCTGCGGCCGCAAACCGTGGCTGCCTGCGTTTGTTTTGCGCCGGGAGCTTTCGCCCGAAACGCTGCGTAAAATTCTCGGCGCGTTGATCAAAGTGGTGCAGCGGATGGAGCGTCTGGCCAAGCCCCGGTTCGTATTCATGCAGCGCGGCCCCGCAATGACCTCCCTCATTGGCGCGGCAATTGCCTCCGGGGGAATATTTCTCTTTCTGCCGATCATGGTCCCGGTGATGAACACGCTGCCGAGCCTCTCCATCCTGCTTTTGACCGCCGGATTGATGGAAAGCGACGGTGCGCTGATTCTGGCCGGCTATTTTTTTGGAATCGCCGGCTGGATTTACTTCGGAGCATGGCTATTGCTGGGCAAAGCCGGGTTCGATTGGCTGCACCGGCTTTTTTAAACTGGAGCATGAAGCGTAGGTGGATCGACCTCTCCGAGGGCGATCTGCGGACGACGGTCGCCGGGCAAAATGGCAGGCGCATTCCCATCGCGCCCGGAATCGCGACCCACCTGCCCTCCCGTTCTTTTTGCACCCTTTTGCGGCTAATCTTCTTCTCCCCCCGCCGCTCCAGTGCTAGAGGTAGGCGCATGATGCAATGGGAGAGGTTACTTTCGCCCGCGCGCCTGGGCAAACGCCATGCGGAGCCGCTCCAGGCGCTCCGTTCCCCGTTCCAGCGCGATTACGACCGGATCGTTTTTTCTTCTGCGTTCCGGCGCTTGCAGGACAAAACGCAAGTGTTTCCGCTGGCGGAAAGCGATTACGTGCGGACCCGGCTCACCCACAGCCTCGAAGCCGGTTGCGTGGGGCGCTCGCTCGGCACCGCCGTCGGCGCGCACATTGTCGAGAAGCATCGCCCGGCAAACATCCATCCGTCCGACATCGGCGATGTCGTCGCGGCGGCCTGCCTGGCTCACGACATCGGCAACCCTCCTTTTGGACACTCCGGCGAGGACGCCATCCGCCACTGGTTTGTCACTTCGCCGGTCGCGCGGAAATTGCATGAAGAACTGAAGCGGATTCCCGCGAAGTTCAGCGATTTCGAGCGTTTTGAAGGCAATGCCCAAGGGATGCGCATTCTTACACGGCTCCAAATGCCTGATAACCGGGGCGGGTTACAGCTGACGTGCGCAACGCTCGGGGCGTTTGCGAAATATCCCCGGCCATCCCATCCGCCGCGCGATCCCAAGGATCGCCGGGCGAGCACCAAGAAATTCTCGTTTTTCGATTCCGAGGCAGACCTTTTTGCGGAAGTGGCTCAACATACCGGGCTTTTGGAGCGCGACTGCGGGTGGTGTCGTCACCCGCTCGCATTGGTGGTGGAAGCGGCAGACGACATTTGTTACCGGCTCGTCGATTTCGAGGATGGCGTGCGGCTCGGGCTGCTTCCTTACGAGGAAGCCAGCCTTGCGTTTGCCGAGGTGATCGGCGATCCGAAATTCCTCGACATCGCCGCCCGGATGCGCGGCAACGAGGCGGGGATTGAGTTCCTGCGGGCGGTCGCCGTCGGCAAGGCACTGGAGCAGGTGACGCAAGTTTTTGTGGAAAACGAACCGGCAATCCTCGCGGGCAAATTCGAGCAGCCGCTCATCCAATGCACCAAGGTTGCCGAGCCGCTGGAATCGATCGTGGCCCGCTCCCGCAAAAGACTCTATGGCAATCCGCGCGGGCTGGAGATCGAAGCGGCCGGTTTTGAGGTGATCGGCGGGTTGCTCGACTTGTTTGTGGAAGCGGTGGAGGCGTTGGCGCGGGATGGCAAATCAGTGGCTCCGCGCTGGCGCAACCTGCTTCAGCTCGCGCCTGAACCAAGCATCGGACCCAATCGCACCCCCGCATCCGACGTCTACACGCGGCTTTTGCGGATGACCGACTATGTTTCCGGCATGACCGATTCCTATGCCGTCGGCCTGTACCGCAAGCTGCGCGGGATTTCACTGCCGGGGCGGTAGGGGAGTTGAACGTTGATGCTGCCTCGCACTCTTCGGGTCGCCCGCCGAACCGCCTTCATGCCTCGCTTTCCGATTTTTGCAAGAAGGCGTGAGTGCATTTTTCAGAAGAAATTCAAATAAAATAAGCCAAATACATAATCCCGATTGACAACATGTAGTTATGGGGTATTTTGGGTGTCGTTCGACCACATTTCAAAACAACTAAAAACTATGCCTCGCATTTTCAACGACATCAGTGAAACCATTGGGAATACCCCCTTGGTCCGCCTCAACCGCACTGCCAAAAAACACGGAGCCGTAGCCGACGTGTTGCTTAAGCTCGAATTTTTCAACCCGCTTTCGAGCGTCAAAGACCGGATCGGGGTCGCCATGATCGACGACGCCGTGGCAAAAGGACTGATCAAGCCCGATACGGTCTTAATTGAACCGACCAGCGGCAACACGGGGATAGCACTCGCGTTCATCGCGGCGGCGCGCGGGCTCAAGCTGATTCTCACGATGCCCGAGACGATGTCCACGGAACGGCGCAAATTGCTCAAAATCCTGGGGGCGCGGTTGGTGCTTACCGAAGGGCCAAAAGGGATGAAGGGGGCGATTGCCAAGGCGGAGGAGCTTCACGAAAAGATCCCCAACAGCATCATTCTTCAGCAGTTTGCCAATCCGGCCAACCCGGAGATCCACCGCCGCACCACCGCCGAGGAAATCTGGCGCGACACCGACGGCAAAGTTGATTTTGTCGTGGCTGGCATCGGCACCGGGGGCACCATCACCGGCATTGCCGAGGTGATCAAGCCGCGCAAGCCGGGTTTCAAAGCGATCGCCGTGGAGCCTTCGCGCTCGCCGGTTCTTTCCGGCGGACAGCCCGCGCCCCACAAGCTCCAGGGAATCGGGGCGGGATTCGTCCCGGCGGTGCTTAATACCAAGATCATCGACGAGATCGTCCCGGTGCTGGAAGAAGATTCCGGCCCGATCTCGAAGGAGGTTAATCAACTCGACGGCATCCCGGTGGGGATTTCGAGCGGAGCCGCGATCTGGGCCGCGCTCCAGCTCGCCAAGCGTCCTGAAAACGCGGGCAAACAGATCGTAGCGATTGTTCCGTCCTCAACGGAACGCTATCTCTCCTCGTGGCTCTTCGCCGATATCGTGGCTGAAAGTGATAATATCGACGACTTGATCCCGGCCTAAGCTGAATCGACATTCGGATCGAGCCAAACCCAAAGGGTTTGAAGCCCATAGCCGGTGGTTGAGCGAAGCGATACCACCGGTTCAATGCAAAAACCGCGCCTCACCCCAAAGGGGTGGCAGAGAGTATTGCCTCGTTTTCTGCCACCCCTTTGGGGTGAATTCTCCCAATGCCTCATCCGGTGGTGTCGCTAACGCTCAACCACCGGCTATTCGCTGGCAACCCTCCGGGTTGCGGCGGCTTTTGAAAAGCCGCGAAAAAGAGTTCTCTCGCTAGGGAGAGACGGCGAGCCGTTCGGGCTTGCTCTCCCGGTGGAGCAGCACGCCGTTGTCTTTGTAAGCTTTGAGCCGGAAATGGGTCGCGGTGGAGATGACCCCTTTGATGGTGCTCAAACGTTGGGCTATGAACTGGGCGATCGACTGCAAATTTTTGCCTTGGACGATGACCAGCAAATCGTAGCCGCCGCTCATCAGGTAACAGCTTTGAACTTCCTCGAATTTCGAAATCCGGCTGGCGAGCCGGTTGAAGCCGCCGCCGCGTTCGGGCGTGATCTTTACTTCGATCACCGCTTCCACACAGCCATTGCCGGTCTTGTCTGGATCGAACAGGGTCTGGTAGCCGACGATGGTGCCGTCACGCTCAAGGGCGCTGATGCGCGCCGCGACTTCGGCCGCCGTCAGATTGAGGGCTTTGGCCAAATCCTCGTTGGAGGCGCGGCCATTGGATTTGAGAAGTTCGAGCAGACGTTCCATGTTTTATATTCGGAAAAGGGACGGAAGGCGCGGTTCTGTTTCGCTTGGGGGTGGGGGAGCGGCATCTGCCGCGCCTTCCGACATTGGTTTAATCACCGAAGGAAATCCCAACCGCCCGGGCCATTTTGACCATTTGGCTGTCAGGCTTTACCAACCGGAGCCGGTGGACGGCTTCCGCGATGGAGACTTCGGTGACTTCAAAGTTTTGGTAGCTGACCATGTGGCCGAATTTCCCTTGCTGGATCAATTCGACGGCTTTGACGCCGAACTGGGTGCCGAGAATACGGTCTTTCACCGTGGGAGCGCCGCCGCGTTGGATGTGTCCCAAAACGCAGGTGCGGGTTTCCTTGCCGGTGCGTTTGGCGATTTCGCGGGCGACTTGCTCGCCCATTCCACCTAGTTTGTATTCACCGGAACCGGTGATGTGAAGCATCTGGCGGCCGTCCTTGGGGCGGGCTCCTTCCGCGACGACAACCTGGGTGCTGGTGAGCCCGGCGGCTTCGCGCCGCATGATGGACTCGGCCACTTTGTCGAGGTCGAACGGGATTTCCGGAATGAGGATGACACTGGCTCCACCGGCGAGGCCGCCGTGCAGGGCGATCCATCCGGCGTGGCGGCCCATGACTTCGCTGACCATGACGCGCTTATGGCTTTGGGCGGTGGTATGCAGGCGGTCAAGGCAGTCGGAGACGCAGGCAACCGCGGAGTCGAACCCGAAGGTCGTGGCCGTTGCTTCGAGATCATTATCGATGGATTTGGGAACACCGATGGTTTTGAACCCGGCCTCGCAAAGTTGCAGCGCCGTGGTCAGAGAACCGTCGCCACCAATGCAGATGAGCCCCTCGACGCCGATCCGGGCCAGGGTTGCACGGGATTCCTCAATAACGGCTTGCGGGACGGCCATCTTGTCGCCCGCGCCCACTTTTGCCACGAAATGGCCTTTGTTGGTGGTGCCGAGGATGGTGCCGCCGAGGGCCATGATCCCGGTGGTTATTTTGCGGTCCAGGACCATGTAATCGCCCCCATTGAGGAGACCTTCATAACCGTCCTTAAAGCCGATGACTTCCCAGCCAAGGCTTGAAGCTGCTCTTACGGCTCCCCGCAAGACTGCGTTGAGTCCGGGGCAGTCGCCGCCACTTGTCAGAATACCGATGCGTTTCATGTTTATTTTTCTAAAGGACGTCCCTGGGCCGCCCATTGGTCGTAGAGATTCCATCCTTCGCTCAGAAGGCCGCTGGCGTCGTTGAAACGGCTCCGGGAGCCGAGTACAACAACAATCAGCCGACGAGGGGTGATGGTGAACGAGCCGTCCGGGTTTTGGACCGACTCGGGGGTGCGGGCCGCCGAAATGACGACACACTCGCCCGCGCGTTCGCTGGTGCCGGTTTTGACTCCGTCGATTGCGTTGACGCCGAGTAATTCATTGGTATTGGCCAGTTTGTATTGGGCTGTGCTGCCGCTGGCGAGGCGATGTGTGATTTGCCGCTCCTTTTGTGAAACGTAAAAACGGAACGAAGAGCGCTGCATTGCCGCGGCGGAGAGTTTTACAAGGTCGCTGGCGGTGGAATACGGCGTTTCTTGGGCATCCCTGCCGGTCGGATTGAGGAATTTCGTGTGTTCCATCCCGAGTTTGCGGGCCAGCGCGTTCATTTGGGCCACAAAAAGATCGACCGGTTTGCCGGCGCTTTGAGTATTGCGCTGGAGGTCGCGGCCCACATGGTCTGCCAAGGTGTAGGCGGCGATGTTATCGCTTTGGATGAGCATCGCGTAGAGCAGGTCGCGCACGGAAACCTGATCCCCGGGCTGCAAGCCAATCGGGTTGTTTGGGCTAATGAGATTCACCCCGGGGGGCACGGTGGCGAGCGCCCCTTGATCTTGCTTGCTCAAGTCGAGCCAGTCGAGCACGACCATCGCGGTGGCGATTTTGGTGAGACTGGCGATTTGAAGTTTTTTGTTGGGACGATGGGAAAGGAGAATATGGCCGCTCGTCGCGTCAGCGACAACATAGGCGGCGGCGTCTTGGGCTTGAAGGCGAGGGGAAAGCAACGGCCAAAGGCAGACGAAGATGGTAAGTGCGATGAAACGGTTTTTCATTCCAAGTTAAGCCTTCAAAGATGAACAAGGCTTGGGAATAAGGCAATGCCTGAATTGGCAAAAATCGGCCCGATTTCGGCTATCTTCAATTCGGGGCTGGCGCGGAAGGTGGCCGGGCTAATTTTTTAGTCAATGACGTGGTGCGCGAGTTGCCGGATATCGGCTGAGTAGAGCAGGAAAATCCCCGCGAAAATATTAGCGGCAAAGAGGATCGCCAGCAACCGGATCGGCTCGCCGTTCAAATTGGGATTTTGGGCGGACGTGTTGACCACAAAAAGGATTTGCCCGATGACGAAGCTGAAAAGAAAACCGACCAGGGTATAGCGAGCCCAGCCGTGCCCGAATCCAATGGAGGCCAGCAATATCCCGTTCCAGACGCTGGAAACCACCAGGGCGGCCTGTAGTAGCTGCGCTTGGGAGCCGAGCATCGGTTCGATTGTGCTGTTGGCCACATTCATAAAACCAAGAAAAACAAACAAAACTCCCAGCCAAATCTTTCCAACCGTGCGGTTGGCCCGGGTCCGTGGCCGTGTATCAACGGTTTTTTTGGGAAGAGGAGGCATGAAAGGGAAGCAAAGCTAAAGGGGGTAAACGATCATCCAATAGCTGTTTTGGTTTGGCAAGTCCAGCGTTTCAACAACGAGCTGACGCTCTCAAATTTTCCCATTTTTCCAGAATCCGTCGCAACCCGCTGCTTAGGGCCAGGGCGGGCCATTCTGCCGCGGTAAACCAGCGCAACTGAAGGCTTTCGTCGCTGGTCGTGAAGCGTGCCGCTTCCGGGGCAAGGAACAGGAATCGCACATCGTAATGGAAATGCGCCGGCTCGCCGGTTTCGGGGCGCGCCGGGATTTCATGAATATCGAGATCGAACGGGGAACCGCTGGTTTCCCGCAGACCTTTGATGCCGCTTTCTTCCAGCGCTTCCCGGTGGGCCACTTCCAGGATGTTGGCGTCCCGTTCGCAATGGCCGCCAAACTGCATCCAGCGGTTCAGTTTGCGGTGATGATGCAGGAGTACTTGTTGGCAATCGGCGCTGACCACCAGCGCGCTGCCGGTGAAGTGAGCGGGGAAATCGGTGCGCGCAAAACAGTCCGGCGTGGCGTCGAGGAGGTCCAGCATTTGCCGTGCGAACGGTGCCTCCGCACTCCCTTTCGGGAGGTCCATTCCGGCCAGCAGCGTGCGCAGTTCGAAGCGATCCATGGGTGTTCCTATTCCGAGAGGCTCATAAACAAGTTGCGGCCCTTGAACTTGATGCCGTTGAGCTTTTCAAGGACATGCGCCGCGTGTTCCTTGGCCACATCGACATAGGTTATCCTGGCCTGCAAACGGATGGCCCCAATCGATTCCTTGGGGATTTTGGCGAGACCGGCAATCACGCCCACGACATCGCCGGGAGTGATTTCATTGTCCCGCCCGGTGTTCATTGAAAGCCGCACCATTCCCGGTTCATGGGAAAATTTCTCGGGGGCAAGGGTCTCTTTGCTGTCCCGCTTGCGCCCTTTTTTGCCGATCCGTTCGCGCAAATCGGGGCCTTGGTCCGGAGCCGCTTCGAACGTCTTTTTCTTGCCATGGGCACCGCGCGCCGGGGCAGCTTCGAACGGGCGCTCAAAGCGTTCGGAGCGTTCGGAGCGTTCGGAGCGTTCGGGACGGAAGGCGGCCGGTTCGGGAATGGCGGTGTGCGATTTCTCGCCCCCTGCCAAATGAATGAGCGCCGAGGCGATGTCGGTGGGGGTATGGCCTTGATCGAGGAGATCGTCGATCAGTTCTTCGTGCCGCTTGTAATCGCCGCCTTCGAGCGTCTCGCGCAGCAGATCGTAGAAGGCGTTGGTCCGCTTGAGCTCCACCTCGTCGGCGGAAGGGATGCGGGCGCGCTGGATTTTGCTCTTGGTGGCTCGCATGATATTTTGGAGCTTCCAGATCTCGCGTCCAGCGACGAATGTGATCGCTTTGCCGCTCCGTCCGGCCCGGCCGGTCCGGCCGATGCGGTGGACGTAATCTTCGCTGTCTTGCGGCAGGTCGTAGTTGAACACGACCTCAATATCATCAACGTCCACGCCGCGCGCGGCGACGTCGGTGGCGACCAGGAATTCGAGCCCGCGCTTGCGAAACTTCGCCATGACCCGCTCGCGCATCGCTTGCGACATATCGCCGTGGAGCTTGTCGGCGCTGTAGCCGCGGGCGGTGAGATGTTCGGTCAATTCATCGACCATCATTTTGGTGGCGCAGAAGATGAGGCCGAATTTGATGTCCTCCAAGTCGATCAAACGGCAGAGGACTTCCACTTTGGCGCGGCGGTCGAGTTCGTAATAGACTTGCTCAATCGCGGGCACCGTCAACGGTTGATCCTGGATGCGGATATTGACCGGGTTGCGCGTGAAGCTCTTGACGAGTTGCTGGATGGGGGCGGGGAGCGTGGCCGAGAACATGACCGTCTGACGCTCGGGCGGCATTTTGCTCAGGACGCTCTTGATATCGTCCACAAAACCCATGTCGAGCATCCGGTCGGCTTCGTCCAAAATAACCATTTTGATTTGGTCGAGTTTCAGCGTGCCCCGGTCGATATGATCCATTACGCGCCCGGGGGTGCCGATGACGATGTGGGCGCCGCGTTGAAGCCCCTGAAACTGGCGTTCATACGATTGGCCGCCATAAATTGGCAGCTCGCGGACGCCACGTTTGAAGAAGGCGAGTTTGGAAACCTCCTCGGCTACTTGCATGGCCAGTTCGCGCGTGGGGCAGAGGATCAGCACTTGCGAAGCACGAATGGAGGAGTCCACCAACTCGATGGCGGGAATGGCGAACGCGGCGGTTTTGCCGGAGCCGGTCTGGGACTGGCCGAAAACATCCGAGCCCTGGAGCAGAACGGGAATCGCTTCGGATTGAATGGGCGACGCTTCCTCGTATCCGACCTTGGCGATCGCCTTCAAAAGTTCAGGCGAGAGGCCGAGTTCGGAAAAAAGTTTCTTTTGCATCCGGGCTTGTAAGCCGGGTTGGGCTTGGAAGCGAGCAATATCTCTTACGACGCGGACATAAACAAAGCTCAATGTGCCGGTGGATCGACCGCTCCGCAGGCGATTGGGGTGGCGCGTGGGTTGGAAAAATAGCGCGCGCTCCCGATCGCGCCCGGACGCGATCCACCTAATCGCGATGACCCAAGCAAGATTCGCTCTTCTCTTAAACTTCTGCCAAAACCCCTTCCGGCTGCACGTCCTCGTCCACGGCTTCCGCCGATTTTCCATGGCGATCTTTGGCCAGGAGCATGTAGATCGACGGGACCACAAATAACGTGAAGATTGTCCCGATGATCATGCCGGTAATAAGCACAATCCCGATGCTGTTGCGGCAACCGGCTCCCGGCCCTTTGGCGAACACCAGCGGCAAATGGCCGACAACCGTGGCCGTGGTGGTCATCAGGATCGGCCGCAACCGGGTGGCCGCTCCTTCAATGATGGCTTGGAGTTTGTCTCGGCCTTGCTCTTGCAGGGTGTTCGCAAATTCCACGATCAAAATTCCGTTTTTGGCGATCAACCCGATCAGCGTGATCAAGCCGATCTGGCTGTAGATGTTGAGCGTGGTGAACCCGAGCAGGGTGAAGATCAGCGAGCCGGACAGCGCCAGCGGCACCGAACCGAGCAGGATGATGAGCGGATCGCGAAAGCTTTCGAATTGCGCGGCCAGCACGAGGAAGATCAGGATAATGGAGAGGGCCATCGTGACCATCAATTTATCCCCTTCAAGCCGGAGTTGCCGGGCCTCGCCCGCGTAGTCGATGGTGAATCCCTTGGGGAGAATTTTGGCCCCTTCATCCTCCAAAATTTTGAGTGCCCGATCGAGTGGGTAACCATAAGGGATGACCCCCTGGATGCGGGCCGAATTGAGCTGCTGGAACCGGTTGAGCGTGCGCGGCTCGGTAGTCAGCTTGATATTGGCAAACGTCGAAAGCTGGACGAGTTTGCCATTGGGCCCAGTGACGTAAACATCTTTGAGTTGATCGGTGGTGAGGCGCTCGACCCGTTTGATCTGCGGGATGACTTTGTAGCTGCGCCCTTGAATACTGAACCGGTTGACGTAGTTGCCGCCCAGGAGCGTTCCCAAATCTGCCCCCACTTGCGACAGGTTCAACCCGAGCGAGGCGACTTTATCCCGGTCGAAGACGACTTCGGCTTGCGGCTGGTCGTATTTCAGATCGGTATCGGCAAAGAAGAAAATTTTGCTCTCCATCGCTTTGGCCACCAGCTTTTGCGCGAACTCCAGGAGTTGTTTGGGTTCCGCCGTGGAGGAGATGACGATTTCCACCGGGAAGTTGCTTGCGCCGGGGAGCGGGGCCGGGGTGGTGGTAATGAAATTGATTCCGGCAACAGTGGATGCTTTTGCGCCCACTTCCCGTTCCATCCCCTGGGTGGTGCGCTTGCGCTGGCTCCACGGCTTGGTGACCATCCCCGCAAAGCCGCCGGTTGGCATCGTGATCTGGAATATGTGGTCGGCTTCCGGGAACGACTTGAACACCTCGTAGGCTTGCTTGGTGAAGAGGCCGGTTTGCTCGATGGTGGAGTTGGGAGCCGCCTGGATGATCCCCAAAATAATCCCCTGGTCTTCCTTCGGTGCGAGTTCTTTGGGCGATAGCATCCAGAGCAACGGCAACGGAAGGATGATTAAAACATATAGTGTGAGGGTGACGGGCCGCCAGTTCAGGGTATTGGCCAAGGTGCGCCGGTAAATCTCGCGCAGCCCTTCGAAGCGATGGTTGATCCACCCGGCGTAACCCCGGTGCGAATCGCCCGCCCGCAGCAGCTTTGAGGACATCATCGGCGAGAGGGTGATGGCGACCAGCCCCGAGACCACGACCGCCCCCGCCAGCGTAAAGGCAAATTCGCGAAACAGCGCGCCGGTCAGCCCGCCTTGAATCCCGATGGGAGCATAGACCGCCGCCAGCGTGATCGACATGGCAATGATCGGCCCGAGCAGTTCGCGCGCACCCAAAATCGCGGCGTTGAAAGCCGTTCTGCCTTCCTGTAAATGGCGCTCCACGTTTTCGACAACGACAATCGCGTCGTCCACCACGAGGCCGACCGAAAGCACAATGGCCAGCAACGTCAAAAGATTGATGGTGAACCCGAAGAGCAACATCAGGAACGCCGCGCCGATCAGCGAAATCGGGATGGCGACAATCGGGATCAACACCGAGCGGACGGTCCCCAGGAACAGGTAAATAATCAGAACGACCAGCAGCAACGTTTCGCCCAGTGTTTTCCAGACTTCATGGATGGAGTCTTGAATGTATTCGGTCGCATCGTGGGGAATACTGGCCTCCATCCCGGCCGGGAGCTGGCTTCGGATGGCGGGAAGTTCGGCGCGAACCGCTTTGATCACGTCGAGCGAGTTGGCCGTGGGGAGTACCCAGATCCCCATGAAAGTGGCCGATTTTCCATCGAACCGGACGTCGGTATCGTAACTTTCCGCTCCCAGGGTGACGTCGGCGATATCTTTGAGGCGGACGATGGTTCCGTTCTGTTCCTTGATGACGAGTTGGCTGAATTCCTCGGCGGTTTTGAGACTGGTATTGGCCACCAGGTTCACCGTGATCATCGATCCTTTGGTGGCTCCGAGCGCAGATAAGTAATTGTTCGCAGCCAGGGCGGTGCGCGCCTCGGTGGGGGAGACGTTGAAGGCGGCCATCCGGTCCGGCTTGAGCCAGATTCGCATTGCGAAGGTGCGCGCCCCCAGGATGTCGGCCCGCTGCACGCCGCTCACGGCGGTCAGCTTGGGCTGGACAACGCGGGTGAGGTAATCGGTAATCTGATTCTGGTCGAGATCCTTGGAGGTGAACGCCAGGTACATGGAGGCGAACCGGTCGTCGCTCGTTTGGAGATCAATGACCGGTGCTTGAGCGTCCACCGGGAGATCGTTGCGGACTTGGGCGACCTTGGCCTGGATTTGTGTGAGCGCGGCGTTGGTATCGTAGTTGAGCTTGAGGTGGACGAGGATGGTGCTCAGGTTTTGGGCGCTGGTGGACTCGATGTAATCGATCCCGTCGGCACTGGCGATGACCCGCTCCAGCGGCGTGGTAATAAAGCCGCGAACGAGGTCGGCATTGGCCCCCACGTAAGTCGTCATGACGGAGACCACGGCGATATCGCTGCGGGGATATTGGCGAATATTCAGAATGCGGGCCGCTTGTAACCCCGCGAGCAAAATAAGCAGGCTGATCACGGTGGAAACCACCGGGCGACGGATAAAAAGGTCGGTCAGGTTCATAAAAAAATTCGCCCGATCTCTGGAAATCCGGCGTTCGATGAAAAGCCCGTTGATTAGGAGGCTAATAATCTGCTGTCCTAATTATCAGGAGGCTTACGATTGTCAAGGTTTGCTTGGTTTAGCTCTTCAGAAAAAGAGAAGCCCTATGGAAGAAGCCCTTGGATCGGTCGAGGAAAAAGAAACCCGGAGGGTTTCAAGCCGATAGCCAGTGGTTGAGGCGCGATCACGCGCCGACACCACCGGACTCTTATTGGCATAATACGGATCACCCCGTTGGGGTGAGGCGTCTTTGCTTGGATATCCGGTGGTGTCGCTGACGCTCAACCACCGGCTGTTGGCTTTGAATCCTTTTGGATTCGTTCCTGTTTAGCGCGCTAAACAGGAACTCAGAGCCACTCAACGGGTTGAATCTCGTTTTTGCGGTTTTGCCGGATTGCCCACGACAACGGTCCGCGGTTCCACGTCCTTGGTGACGACCGAGCAGGCTCCCACCACGGCGCGTTCACCGATGGTGATTCCAGGCATGATGAATGCCCGCGCTCCGACGAAAACGTCGGCTCCAATGCTGATCTTGGCGACCTGGAGGGGCCAGTTGGGGTCATTCAAATCGTGCGTGCCGGTGCAAAGATACGCTTCCTGCGCAATCACCGTGCGCGGGCCGATTTCGATTTCCCCCAGCGTATAAGCATTGGCCCGGTCTCCCAGGCAGGAGCGATCGTGGAGCGTCAGGTTCCACGGGATCTGGATTCGGGCGCGTTGGTGGACAAACGGCGTTCCTTCGAGCTTGGCCCCGAAAATTCGCAGCCAAAAGAGCCGCCACCGGTTGAGCGGCTTGGGGGTCCAGGCGCAAAAGAGAGCCCAGCATGCGTCCCAGAGCAACATCCCGGCTCGTTGCTTGATCGACCACGGAGAAGCGTATGCGGAGGCTTGTTGGAAGGTTTTCACAGATTTTGGACTTTTTGATAGACCGCAACGGTTTGGCGGGCCGTCTCTTCCCAGGTGAATTTGGCAGATTGGAGTTTCCCTTTTTCGATGAACGGTTGCCGGATTTCCGGGGACCGCGCCAAGTGGAGGATGATATCGGTCCAGTCGTCGGGGTTCATCGGGTCGAGCGTGATTCCCGCGTCGCCGACGACCTCGGGGAGGCTGGAGGTGTTGGAGGTGACGGCGACCGTTCCGCAAGCCATCGCTTCGAGCGGGGGAATCCCAAACCCTTCGTAGCGCGAAGGGTATAAAAGCGCGAGACTGTGACGGTAAAGAGCGGTCAAATGGGCGTCGCTGGGATGCCGGACGGAAAGGATGCGCTCCTTCAATCCGAGATCGAAAATGAGCCAGCGTTCGCTTTCAGAAAAATCGGGTCCGGCCACACAAAGCCGCAGGGTGGGGTCCGAATTGCATGCCTTGGCGAAGGAAACCAGCAGACGGTTGAAGTTTTTGTAGCTGGAGCGGCTTCCCACATAAAGAAAGTAAGGCTCTTCCGGCACCGATTCGGACGCGGCGGGGAGATCGCCGCTGACTTCGATGCCGTGATAAATCACCGTCGTTTTGTTTTCCAGATGAGGGAAAAACGAGAGCAGGTCGTTGCGGGTGTTTTGGGAAACGCAGATGATCGCGGCGGCTGCTTCAAATGCCTCGGTTTGCTGGGCGGCGACGGCTTTGCTCTCGATCATCAAATCCGGATAGAGGGCGTGGATGAAGTCGTGGGCGGTCACGACGACCGGCATTTTGTAATCGGAATACCGGGTCTCTCGCGTGAGCTGATAATAGGTCGGATGCGCAACATCCCAAGTGGGGAAGGGGGGGCGCGCGTGCCGGAGGTAAGCGCCCGAGAAACGTCCCGGCAGGACCGGGAGCAG
Source organism: uncultured Spartobacteria bacterium (assembly GCA_903933715.1). Taxonomy (GTDB): domain Bacteria; phylum Verrucomicrobiota; class Verrucomicrobiia; order Chthoniobacterales; family Chthoniobacteraceae; genus UBA695. The sequence continues at coordinate 32,538 of CAIZLD010000061.1, read as the reverse complement.
GCGGTTGAGGCGGAGGTTGGGATGCGTTGGGAAATTAACCGGTCGCCGACCTGCCCCGGCAATGGTGGGAATGTCGTCTTGGGGCAGCCGTGAAATAAGGCTGGCAAAGTAACGGTTGATCCCTCCCGCGGGCTGCAATCTAAAAATCTGTCCGTCGTAGAGGATTCTCATGGCGTGAGAAGATCACATTATTTGCGAGGGAACAGCGCGGCGAGCAGTTTATTTTTAGCACTCCCGAGCGCGATTTTGGCGCGGTAGTAATTGCGCAGCCACGGGTTGGGGTCCTGGTAGGTGTAGACAAATTCGAAGGTGAAGCGGTCGGCGGCCACGTTCCGTTCAAGGCTCACCGGGTGGCGCAGCTTGCCCAGATGCCGGGCTGGAATTTGCATTTTCTTTGCGTATTCCCCGCTGTGGGTGCTCTCGTTTCCGATCCCGATATTGGTGACAAGATTCCGGGCGGGGCTGATGGAAAGCGCTTCATTGAGCCAGCAGCTATAAGTCCATTGATAATCCCAGGTGGTCACTTCCTCGAACCGCCCCGAGATCCAATCGAACTTATCGAGCCAATATTCTGCTTCGGCATCGGAATCGAACGACCGGATGATCCGTTCGCGGATGCCCGGCTGAGTCCAGCTCGCCACGGTGGCATCGTATTTTTGCCAGGCGCGCCGCCAAGTCGCCCATCCCCAGATGTGATTGTATTTGCTGAAATAGTAACTGTCTTTCGTTCGCCGCCTCCATCCCTGGAAGTTATTGGAGCCGATGTGCATCACGCGTTCGTCCTCCCGGTAACGTTCGAGGAGTTCCTCGCAATACGGAAAGAAGCTCGGGTCCGGAAGGCAGTCGTCTTCGAGAATGATTGCTTCCTCCACCACCGAAAAAGCCCAGTTCAGCCCAGAGGCCACCCGGTCGCGGCACCCCATATTTTGCGGGGCGTAATTCGTGAGAACTTCGCAAGCCCAGTCCACGCCCCGGTCAATGATTTCCCTGACTTGGGCGACGTTTCCGGCGTCTGCGGGAACATGGGATCGGGGGCCGTCGCAGATGACCAGCAGCCGGGAAGGCCGCGCCTGCCGGATGCTCTCAAAAACGCGGGCCGTGGTTTCCGGCCGGTTGAACACCATGAAAACGACGGGGGTTTGAAGGCTCATGCCGGTTTTTTTTGAGCGCCTCGCAAACGATAAATGTAGCGAAGGCACGACCAGTTGATTTTTTGGAAAGGAGCTAGCCGGACCGCCTGGAGCGCGTTCGCCCAGGCTGAATCGTAATGGCCATTTTCCGCGGCGTCAAAGGCCCACTTCCGGCGAAAGTCCGCGACGCTGGCTGATTGGGATGCGGGATCGGGCTTCGGAATCCACCGCGGCAACCCTTTTCGCTGGCGCAGCGGGGCGACGATTTCCGCCGCTTGCAAATCCCGGTTTCCCTGGACGTGATTGATGCTCAGCGGATGTTGGCGGTAGTGATACAAAACGTCCGGGAGATTGGCCAAACGTCCGAAGTCGAGCAGCCGGATAAAGAGGTCCAGGTCTTCGAGGTAATTATAATTTTCCCGGTAGCCGCCGCACCGGATGAGGGCTTCACGGCGGAAGAGAACGCTGGCATGGATGAGCGCGCCGCCGTTGCCCGCCACCAGCTCGTTTTCAATCGAGGAGTGGTCCGGGTGGGGGGCGTAAATCTTGAGGGGACGCCCCTCCGGGTCGGTGAACATAGCCGCGCCGCCGAGGGCGACGCAATCCGGCTCGCTTTCCATCCGGGCAAGCTGCTGTTCGAGCCGCCCGGGGGTGGAGCAGTCGTCGGCGTCCATCCGGGCGAGGTATTCGCCTTGGGCCACGGCGAGGCCGTCATTCAAAGCGCCGACGAGCCCGGTGTTCGGGCGGCTCACGATTTTGATGCGGGCATCCTCTTTGGCAAACCGGTTGAGGATTTCCAGCGAGCGGTCGGTCGAGCCGTCGTCGATGATGATGAACTCGAAATCGCCAAAGCTCTGCGCCTGGATGCTCTCCACCGCTGGCGCAAGGTAACGCGCCGCATTGTAGACCGGCATTAAAACGCTGATTTGTGGGGAGTTCATGCTCAATAATACCGGTCGATAATGGTGGCCGAGGCTCGCCCAATTGACGGAATGAGCCGGGCGAGGGGAGTGGTCCCGAGAAGCAGGATGCACTTTGCGCGGTTGAGCGGGTCCAACGGATAATGAACCAGGAAGGAGATCAACGCCTGGAATGCCGCCCAGCGTCCCCGTTTCCACGCGACTGGGATGAGTTGATGGCGCAGACCGATCATGATTTCCCGCTTGAACTCCGGGGCGAGGCAGCGCCCGGTCACGGGATGGGCGAAGATTTTTTTCATCGCCACAATCTGCGGGGAAATCGCATCCGCGACGGTCGCCATGGTGTTGGTGGGGTGGAAAAAGGTGTGCACCGTGACTTCCGTCAGGCGCACGAGCGGGGCTTTTGCAACCACGCGGGCGAAGAGTTCCACGTCTTCGTTAATTTTCAGGCGGGTGTCGAACCGCTCGTTTGCCAACAGGCTGCGGTGAAAGCAGGTCGTCGGCGTGGCGACTTGATGCCGGATCACGTATTCGACCCGGTTCCCGCCCACCGGTGGGTAGTCCACCGGTTCATCCCGGTCCGGGTGCTTGCGGAGGAAATGGGTGAAAAACATCGCTTCCTTGACCTGGGCGCTCGCAATGGCTTGGGCCAGCGTTTCGAGGTGGTGGGGCAGATAAAGGTCGTCGCTGTCGAGGAAGCAGATGTAATCGCCCCGGGCGGCTTCGATCCCGCGATTGCGCGAGGCGCTGCGTTCCCGGTTCGGCTGGTTGCGGAAAACGCGCAGCCGGGGATCGCAAAACCCGGCCAAAACCGCCGGGGTCTCATCCGTTGAGGCGTCGTCAATGACGATCAATTCCCAATCGCCCAACGTTTGCCCCAAGACGCTTTGAATGGCCCGTGGGAGCAAGTCGGCCCGGTTATACGTGGGAATGACGATGGAAAAAAGCATCAGCCTTGCAATTCGAACTTTGCCGGCCACCAGAGAATGGAGTGCGCCGCTTGATACGGGCGGGCGCATCCCCACAAGTCTCTTTCGATGACTTCAAAGGAAAAGCACGGGTCCTCGGCATGGGTGTCGTAGGAGAGCCCCCCAAACCAGAACGAAAGGGTGTAGCGTCCGGCGGTGAACGGAATCTCGCCGAAGTCGCACCGGATCGTGCCGCCCTTGACCGGCTGCCGAAAGCTGGGGGAGGGGGCGTTGCGTGTGCTGGCATGCAAAATTTTGGCCCCTTCGGGCCCGTTGATCACAATGCCAATGCCCGGTTCCATCTCCGTTTCCGATTCAAAATCAATCTCGACCGAAAGCGGCTTGCCCATTTCCAACTGCGTTCCGAGTTGTCCGTCGCAATAGAGCCGCGCCCGTTTCATCCAGGCGGTCTCGTTTTCCGGTTTTTTGAAATCCACGACTCCCGATTCCGTGGTCGGGTGATAGATGCCGAGATAAGTTTCCGTGCATTCCTCCGGGTCGCCTGTCTGGATCAAGCGGCCCTGGTGGAGCACGCAGGCGTGATCGCATAAGGAGCGCACGGCGGACATGTTATGGCTGACCATCAGGACGGTGCGGCCGCCTCCCGCGACGGCGCGGATTTTTTTGAGGCATTTTTCCTGGAACCGGGCGTCGCCGACGGCAAGGACTTCGTCGAGGATCAGGATTTCCGGCTCCATGTGGGCGGCCACGGCAAACGCCAGGCGCACATACATCCCGCTGGAGTAACGCTTGACCGGGGTGTCGATGAATTTCTCCACTTCCGCAAACGCGATGATCTCATCGAGCTTTTCCCGGATCTCGGCTTTTTTCATCCCGAGGATCGCGCCATTAAGGAAAATGTTTTCGCGCCCCGTCAGGTCGGGGTGGAACCCCATGCCGACTTCCAGCAAACTGGAAACCCGGCCCCGCAGGACGATCTCGCCGCTGGTCGGCTCGGTGATGTGGGAGAGGATCTTCAACAGGGTCGATTTGCCCGCTCCGTTGCGCCCGATGATCCCGACGATCTGGCCGGGTTGCACATCGAAGGAGATATCGTCGAGCGCCTTGAATTGGCCCTTGCGCGCGGAAACCTCGCGGCCCCGCACTTTTTTCCATAAGCGCTCCAGCTCGTCCTTTAACGAAGTGGCGCCGATGGAGCCCAGATCATACGATTTGGAAATGTTGCGAACTTCGATGGCGGGGCGGGACATGGCGAGGTAGCTGCTTTTAAACGGTATCGACGAAAGTTTTTTCCACTTTTCCAAAAAGGAGGACACCAATGACCAGGACGACCAGGGTGAAAATAACCGAGAGCCCGAGGTAAAGCGGCTCGACGGTTCCGGCGCCGAGGAGCATCAGTCGGAACGATTCGACAATGGAAGTCATCGGGTTGAGCGCGACGACCCAGCGCCATTTTTCAGGAAACTCGGAGAGCGGAATAATCACCGGCGTGGCATACATCCAGAGCTGGATGAGCAGCGGGCTCAAATGCACGAGATCCCGGTATTTGGCCGTGAGCGCCGACATCAAGAGCCCAAGGCCCAGGCTCAACGCCGCGCTTTGCAATACCAGCAGCGGGAGAAAGACGGCGCGCCAGTCCATCCGGAGCCCCTCGGTGTGCAGGAAGTATTTATAATAAGCAAAGAAAGCGAGGAAGGTGGCGGCCTGAATGCAAAAAGTAAACAGGTTGGAGATGAGCGAGGAAAGCGGCACCACCAGGCGGGGAAAATAGACTTTGCTAAAGAGCCCGGCGTTGTTGACGAGCGTGGCGGAATTGGAATTGAAATTTTGCGCGAAATAAGTCCAGCCGAGCTGTCCGCAAAGGTAGAACAGCATTTTGGGCAGGCCGTCGGTGGACAGTTTGGCGACGTTGCCGAAAATGACCGTAAAGACCACAGACATCATCAAAGGTTGGACAATAAACCAGAGCGGGCCCAGAACGGTCTGCTTGTATTTGGCGACAAAATCGCGCCAGACCAGCAAAAAAAGCAGATCGCGGTAGCTCCAGATTTCTTTCAAATCGAGCTGCATCCAACCGGTGTTGGGACGGAGGGTGATCTCGAAATCCGCAGTTTCGTTTTGCATGCTGGAATTAACTTGTAACACAGCCATATAAGGGAGTGCATGCAGTGTCAAGAAGCACCGTTGCAAGACATCAGGGAGCCCTTGACGAACCGGTTTTCACCTCGCACTATACGGCCAACTTATCTTGGTCAATCAACCCCGATGACTTTCCCTTGTTCCCGTCCCGGTTCCGTCCCCGTCAGCGTTCTCATTCCGATCAAAAACGAGGCGGCGAATTTGCCCCGCTGCCTTGCCTCGGTCGCCTGGGCCGATGAGATTTTCGTCGTCGATTCCTCAAGCAGCGACGGCTCGCAACAGATCGCCGAGGCGCACGGGGCGAAGGTGGTCCAATTCGAATTCAACGGGATCTGGCCCAAGAAAAAGAATTGGGCTTTGGAGAATCTTCCGTTCCGCAACGACTGGGTTTTTATTTTGGATGCCGACGAGGTGTTGCCGCCGGAAACCGAGGCTGAATTTCGCGCGATTGTTGAAAATCCGAACCCGCCTTTTGAGGGCTACTGGATCAACCGGCGTTTCAGGTTCATGGGCAAATGGCTCAAGCACGCTTATTACCCCAATTGGAATCTGCGCCTCTTCAAGCACAAGCTGGGACGTTACGAAAAGCTGACGCACGTCAACACGCAAAGCGGCGATAATGAAGTCCACGAGCACGTCGTTGTGGAGGGCAAAACCGGCTATCTGAAATGCGAGATGGATCATTTCGCGTTCCCGTCGGTCGATGTTTTTGTTGAAAAGCACAACCGCTATTCGAATTGGGAATCGCGCGTGGCGCTCGACCGCTATTTGCATGCCAGCGAGCAACATTTGCAAAAGGGGAATGTCGGGCTGCGGCGTCGGCTCAAGCAGCTTTCTCACCGGCTGCCGTGCCGGGGGTTGCTCCGCTTCCTCTATGTTTATTTTTGGCAGCGCGGGTTTCTGGACGGCCGGGAAGGGTATTATTTTGCGAGGCTCCACGGGTTTTATGAATTCCTGAGCGTGGCCAAAACTTACGAATTGAAGAAACGGGAGGAACTCCGCGGAAAATGAACGAGCCGTATCGTCAGATTTTGGGCGTCCGCTTTTTTGTCGGTGACGCAAAAGGAGCCGTGGAGCTCGGATTGCAAGGAGGCCTCGTGGTCGTCCCGTCCGCGCCCGTGTTGTTGGCGATGAAGGAGGATGCTTCCACCGCCGCAGCGCTCGTTTGCAGTGATCTCGCCATCACCGACAGCGGCCTGATGGTACTCCTGTGGCGTTTAATGCGCGGCGAAAAGCTGACGCGGGTCTCGGGATTGGAATATCTGAAGCTGTTGCTGGAGGAACACTGTTTGCGTGAACCGGGCGCGCTCTTTTGGGTGATGCCTTCGGAGGCCACACTCGAAAAAAGCCTCTGCTGGTTGCGGCAAGAGGGGTTCCCGACCACCCGCGAAGATTGCTACCTCGCGCCGTTCTATGGCGGTGGTGAGATCGCCGATCCGGCGTTGCTCGAAATCATCAATACTCGCAAACCGGCGCACATCATTATGGCCGTGGGCGGCGGGGTGCAGGAAAAGCTCGCGCATTACCTAAAAAAGGGAGCGCATTACCGGCCCGGTATTCACTGCACCGGGGCGGCGATCGGTTTTTTAAGCGGCGACCAGGCGCGCATCCCGGATTGGGCGGACCGTTATTTTCTGGGCTGGCTGATGCGGTGCTTGCAAGCCCCGGGCCGGTTCATCCCGCGTTATTGGGCCGCCCGCAAACTGGTTGCGCTCATGCTGAAGTATGGCGAACGCTCCCCGGCATCTGAAACAAGGCTATGAGTATCCTGGTCGTCAATGCCGGTTCGACCAGTTTGAAGTTTGGACTTTTTGCCCCGGGAAAAGCCGATCCGCTTGTTTCCGGCGCGATTGACTGGGCCGACGGCGACCGCCAGCATGCAAAGCTGAGTCTTGGTGGCGAGGTCTGCGCGCAAGTCGCCGTTCCTGACGACCGGGCAGCTGCCTTATGCGCCATCGAGACGGTTCTCAAAACAGCCGGACCCGGCAGCATCACGGCCATCGGGCATCGCGTGGTGCATGGAGGAACACAATTTGACGGGAGCGTGATTATTGAAGAGCGCGTGAAGCAGGCGATATCGAATTTGTCGTCCCTGGCTCCTTTGCACAACCCACCCGCTTTGGCTGCGATTGAGGCGGGGGAGTCGCTCGGGGTTCCGCAAGTGGCCGTGTTCGACACCTCGTTTTTCGCCCGTTTGCCAGCTCGCGCCACGCATTACGCCATCCCCTACGAGTGGGTTGAGAAATGGGGCGTTCGCAAGATCGGCTTTCACGGGATCAGCAATGCCTACTGCACCGGGCGAGCCAACGAGCTGCTCGGCGGCGATCCGACCAAGCTGCGGCTCATCATCTGCCATTTGGGCGGCGGCTGCTCGGCATCCGCGGTTGTGGGCGGCTCACCCGTCGCGACCACGATGGGGTTTAGCACCATCGAGGGCTTGCCGATGGGGACGCGCTCCGGCTCCGTGGACCCGGGATTGCTGCTCCACCTCCAGCGCGAGCACGGCTTTAGCGCGGAGGAAATCGAACGCGGTTTGACGCGCAATGCGGGATTGCTGGGAGTCTCCGGGATTTCTTCGGACCTGGCCCAGGTGGAAGCGGCGGCGCAAAATGGCAATGAGCGTGCGCAGTTGGCGTTCGAGCTGTTTGCCGACCGGGTGCGTGCGGCGATCGGCGGGCTGGCGGTGACCATGGGCGGCGTGGACGCGTTGATTTTTACCGATCGAATCGGGGAAAGCTCGCCCGTTCTCCGTGCAGCGGCATGCAAAGGCTTAGGCTGTTTGGGACTGAATCTCGACCCGGAGCGCAACGCCGACTGCCAAGCCGACACCGACATTGCGACTGTGCAATCGAGCGGACGCATCCTGGTGTTGCACACCCGCGAAGAGTGGATGATTGCCCGCGAGACGGAACGGGTTTTGAGTTAAATCGCTTTTTTGCGTTTTTCCCCCTCGTTCCCCCTCGTTCCCAAGTTGCACTTGGGAACGCCCTTCCCGCGAAGTTGCACTTCGCAAACGTTGCCGGAGCTGATCCCCCGGAAAGAAAACAAAAACGCCTCACCAGGTTTCCCCAGTGAGGCGTTTTTTAATTTCGATTAAACCTTATTGAGCGGCTTCGCCTTCGGGGGCGGCGGCGGCTTCGTTGCGCTCTTTCATTGCCGCACGGCGGCTCAGTTTCACGCGGCCTTTGTCGTCGATGCCGATGCACTTGACCCAGATGGCGTCGCCCACGCGGACGACGTCTTCGGTCTTGTTCACGCGGAAGTCGGCCAGCTCGGAGATGTGCACGAGGCCTTCTTTACCGGGCAACACTTCGACGAACGCGCCGAACTCCTTGGTGGAGACGACGGTGCCGTTGTAGGTGGTGCCGATTTCGATTTCCTTGGTCATTCCGGCGATAATATCCTTGGCGCGTTGCAGGCTCTCTCCGTTGTTGGAGTAGATGTGCACGGAGCCGTCGTCCTCGATGTTGATCTCGGCGCCGGTCTCGGCCACGATCCCCTTGATGGTCTTGCCGCCAGGCCCGATGAGGAGGCCGATCTTGTCCACGGGGATTTTGACGGTCTCGATGCGAGGCGCGTAGACGCTCAGTTCCTTGCGAGGTTCGGCAATCGCGGCGGCCATGACGCCCAGGATGGTAGCGCGGGCGGCTTTGGCTTGGTGGATCGCTTCAGCAAGGATCTTGTGGCTGATGCCGGGCAGTTTGAGGTCGAGCTGGAACCCGGTGACGCCGACGTCGGTGCCGCAGAGTTTGAAATCCATGTCGCCGAAGTGATCTTCGCTGCCGATGATGTCGAGCATCGTCTCGTAGCGGAGGAGTTTGTCGCCGTCATACTCGGTGACGAGGCCGACGGAGATACCCGCGACCGGTTTCTTGATCGGCACACCCGCATCCATGAGGGCGAGAACGCCAGCGCAAACCGTTGCCATGGACGAGGAACCGTTGGATTCCATGATCTCGCTGCTGATGCGGATGGCGTAGGGGAAGTCCCGCTCGGCCGGGATCACCGGGGCGATGGAACGTTCGGCCAATGCGCCGTGACCGATTTCGCGGCGGCCGGGGCTGCCGGTGCGGCCGGTTTCACCCACCGAGAACGGAGGGAAGTTGTAATGAAGCATGAAGCGCTTCTCGCTTTCGCCGCCGGTGTAGGCGTCGAGCATCTGGGCTTCGTCGGCGGGGGCGAGGGTGGCGAGAGCCACGGCCTGGGTTTCGCCGCGCGAGAAGAGGGAACTGCCGTGCGAACGCGGGAGCAGGCCGACTTCGGCGGTGAGCGGACGCAGATCGTTGTAGCCACGGCCGTCGGCGCGAATCCCCTTGTCAAGGGCGCTGATGCGGAAGGCTTTTTGCTGGACGTAATCAAACGCCTGGCTGATTTCAAACCCGGTAGCTTCCGGGAATTTCTCGATAATGGCGGCTTTGACTTCCGTTTTAAGGGCTCCGATGGCCGTTGCGCGGGCAACCTTGCCGGAGGTGTAGATGGCCGCTTCGATGCGGTCGCCAGCCACTTGGTAGGCGATTTCGAGCAGTTCGTCTTTGACCAGGAGCAGGGCGGGGACGCGCTTTTCCTTACCGACTTTGGCGGCGAGTTCTTTTTGTCCGAGCACGATTTGTTTGACGAACGGCTGGGCAAATTCGAGGGCCTTGATGAATTCCTCTTCGGGGACTTCGTCGGCGGCGCCTTCGATCATGACGACGTCGTTTTCATTGCCGACGTAGACGATGTCCAGGTCGCTCGAAGCGCGCTGGCTGTGGGTCGGGTTGATGACGAATTCGCCATTAACGCGGGCCACGCGGACGGCGCCGATCGGGCCGGCGAACGGGATGTCGGAGACCATCAGGGCGGCGGAAGCGCCGTTGATGAAAAGGACGTCGGGATCGTTCTCGCCGTCAGCGCTCAGGAGAACGCCGATGATTTGCGTGTCGAAGAAATACCCTTTCGGGAACAACGGGCGCAACGGGCGGTCCGTCATGCGGGCGGTGAGGATTTCCTTCTCGGAAGGACGGCCTTCGCGTTTGAAGTAGCCGCCGGGGATTTTGCCAACGGCTGCGGCTTTCTCGCGGTAATCGACCGTGAGAGGGAACCAATCCTGGCCTTCTTTGAGGGTGGTGGCGGAAACCGCCGTGACGAGGACAATGGTGTCGCCGCTGCGGACCGTTACGGCGCCGTCGGCGAGTTTGGCAAGTTTGCCAGTTTCAATAACGATGGGCGAAGGGCCCACCTCAATGGAGATCGTATGTTGCATACTAATAAGAAATGCAACGCCGCCGAACCATCGCCGGAGCAGGAGAAATCAAAGACTTATGAAGTAGGAAGTACGGAACGAAAATCGCTCTCTTACTTCGTAATTCATAGTTCCTGGTTTCTCAACTTCTCCGGCAACGTCCTGGGGCGCTGCGCGTTTTGGTGTGATATCCACGCCGGGGCTGTTGGAGCACGCGGCGCGGGTTTTGGTTTTGGGGAAAGGGGCGGACGATCAAATATCGCACACCCCAAAAGGAAAAACCCCGGACCGGATTCGGTCCGGGAGTTGATCCGGAAAGTTAACTATTTGCGGAGATTCAGTTTCTCAAGGAGAACCTTGTAACGGTCGCTCGCGGTGCGTTTGAGGTAATCCAGCAAGCTGCGGCGCTTGGCTACCATCATCAGAAGACCGCGGCGCGAAGCGTGGTCTTTGGCGTGAGTTTTCAAATGTTCGGTGAGCTGCGTAATCCGCGCGGTAAGGAGGGCGATTTGCACGTCTGCGCTGCCGGTGTCTTTGTCGTGCATCTTGATGCCCTGAAGTTCGTTCGTCGTTGCCATATATCGTTTTTTTGAGGAAGGGTCAGTATCGTTAAGTTTGTTGGGTTGGCAAGCGGTTTCTGCCTGTCTGGCCCATTTTTTTGCCAATATTAGCGCGGAACGGTAATCAAGCCCAGATACCAATCGATCAAGGCCGGACCGGTGACGATCCATAGAAGAGCCCCCAGCGCGAGATACGGGCCAAACGGGATGCGCCCCGAGGCATCGCGCCGCCCGGCAAGCAGCAGGGCGACTCCCACCACCGCGCCAATGGTTGAACCGGCCGCAACGGTGAAAAGAACGGCTTTCCAGCCAAGAAACGCGCCGATGCAGGCGATCAGTTTGACGTCTCCAAAGCCCATCGCTTCACGCGGAATCACCAGGCTTCGGACTTTGCCCGAGAGAGTTGCCACGGTATCAAGCACGATCTCGCGCCTTTCGGTTCCAGGCAAAATCAGTCGGTTGTAGAAGAAGCGTAACGTCGTTGGTTCGGAATCCGCTACCCCTTCAAGCGGCTGATCGTCCAGGCAGGGCGACTCGGTTTCCATGAACAGTTGGTCGGTTTCACGGGAAAAAATGTCGCTCCAGAGCATTTTTTCTTCGCCCATAACCAATTCGGCGTCGTCCCCCTGGCGGGTCCAGCGGAATTCGGCGGGCGGACTAAATCGGCGCTTTTTCTTGCCGAAAACCAGTTTCCCGGCTTCCACCACCCCCCAAAGGAGGAGGTAGCCGACCCCGGCTCCGACCATCGACCAAAAGAGGCTCCGCAAATGGGAGGTTTCTCCCATCATCGACGGGAAAACCGCGCTCAAGATCAACCCCGCCGCCGTCCCTCCCAGAGTAATTTCATCCGGGATGATGAAGTGATCGAAATCAATGAAGGTCGCCGCGATTAAAAGGCCCACCAATACCCAAAGCGGGAAAAACAAACCCCATGCCCCCGCCGCGTCACAAAGATTCCAGATCCAAAGAAAAAGCAGGGCGGTTATCAACTCCACCGCGAAATAACGGAACGCGATGGGTGCGCCGCACCGGGCGCATTTGCCGCGCAGCAAAAGCCAGGAGAACAGAGGGATGTTTTCATACCACGGAATCCGCGCCTTGCAATGCGGGCAGAAGGAACGCTTGGGCTCGTTGACGCTCAACCCAAGGGGGAGCCGGTAAATGACCACATTGAGAAACGAGCCAACCACCGCGCCGAGGATGAAGGCGAAGATTTGGAAGAGAGTGAGGGGTGAGATCGGGTGCACTGCCCTTAGATCAACAACTGAAGCGGGCGGAAAGTCAACAGCGGAACCGCTTGAACTCGGGGATTGCCTTGGCGGCTCCCCCCGGTTTTACCGGATTTGATAAAGATGTTTCCTTGCGGAAAATAAAATCTTTGCGCAAACCGCAAAACCCACCTACCTAATTCTATATGGCCGAATCCAACGAGCCCGAACCAGTGTGGGACGAATACGACTGGGAGCGTTTTCTCCAACAGCAAGACCGCAAAACCGAGCGGTATATGGAATTGCTGGAGAAATACATCGACGATCCCGATCGCGACCAGATTATCGCGCGTGAGATGGGGTGGCCCCATGCGGTCGAGGCGGAGGAGTTTGACTGGACGGAAGTTTCGTTCGAGGCCGGCAGCGAGGAGGAGGAAGAAGAGCCGGAGGAAGAGACCGAGGGAATCCCGGAGAGCTTCGAATTGCATCCTCTTTACCAAGCCAGTTTCGCCCTCACGGTCTGGCTGGATCAGCTTTTTGAGGAGGTGGACGGAGAGGTGCAAAACCACCCCGCCGCCGTCAAACTGGCCACCAACAGCGCCGTGGCGAGCTCCAAACTGGCCGCGGCCCTCAGCGATGACGACGTGGAGGAGATCGGGATGACGATCGCTTATCTCAAGCGGGGGCTCAAAGCGATCACCAATGCCATCGACGCGAGTCTCGTTTTTGCCGAGGAGGTGCAGCTCAGTTCCCATCGCCGCCGCCAGCTCCGCGCCAGATTATTCCAGGTGCGCGACGGGATTATTGAACTGATGGGCGATTACCGGAATCAGTGGCGGCATCGTTTTGGGGAATAGCCAGCTTTCGCAGATCGTAGATCGTCCCCCACGTCCCTTCAGCGACAACAGGTGCGACCGTTTTCCACGGAGTTGCGCCGCCGTATTTTTCCCGCTCCCGCGGCCCCCAGTAAAGATAATCCACGCCCAGTTGACGGGCTCGGAGTTGCCAGCCCGGTTTGCCGCGCAAGAGAGTTTCGAGCGCGTCAAAGCGGGGCTTGTAGTCGATCCCGTGGCTGAAGAGGTGCCCCTCGTAACCGGCGACAACTTTGCGGCCCAGCAGGAGCAACGGATGATTGTAAGTGGGCATCGCGGCAAAGGTCGCGCTGACGGGAATCTTCTTCAATGGGCGTTCCAGGGAATCGAGTTCCTCGCAGCGGGCCAGCGTGAATCCCGTATGGCTGGCGTCGAGCCCCCCGACCAGCGAGATCGCCCCCGAGCCGAAGAGCAAAAGGCAAATCGCCGTGCGAATCAAGGGGGGTGCCTTCATTAAAACGGCTCCCGTTGCCGGAAGCACGCAGAGATAACCCCAGATCAAAATCTTCGTGTTATCCCAGGCCCAGACGGCGAACATGACAAAGCAAGCCATCCGAAAAATCAGCAATGCAGGGAGAACGATCGCAAGTTCGAGCGCCGCTTCCCGGCATTGGCGTCGATACCAAAGCCACCCGAGCGTCACGGCGGCGACAACCGGAAACAGTCCGAAATTGTTCAGCCAAAAGTACAATGGCGCTTCGATTTCGCTCATCCAGCCGGGGGTTAAATGCATTGCTGTTCCGCTATGGAATCCGCCGGTGAGCTGCCAAATTAAAACCGTGGCGGGAATCAGGGAAGCCAACCCCAGGCGGACGATCTCCCGGAGGTTTGCGCCTGGCCAGAGCATCCACATTCCCAACATCAGCGAGAGAAAAATGAACGTGTGGAGATGGAACAGTGGGAGTGTCGCGTAGAGCAGCCACTCAATCCAGACGGGCAACCCGCGCCTGCCTGCGAGCAACCGTTCGCGCCAGCTCCAAAGCAAAGCCAGACCGGCGGGCAACGCGTAGAGCAGCCCCCGTTGGGTGACAAAGAGCGCCAGCGGAATGCTTTTCCAGTCCAGTTCCGCCTGGTAGTCGGCGAGCTTGCCCGTGAAGAAAAGGGCGAACCCGGCCACGCCGCCGTTGAAGAGGAATCCGGCCATCGCAAAAGCACCCCCCCAGCGCCAGAGCATCACCCCCGTGGCGAACGCCCCGAGCAACCCGACCCAGACCAGCCCGCGCAACTCGTCCAGGCCCGCAAGCGTCAGAAGCGAGTTGAAGAGATCGACCCCAAAAGGATAATGGAGTGGAGCCGCCGAGAAGATCGGATTTTCCGGCCAAAGCGGCGCTCCATTGGCAAAGTTGCGGATGAACGTCAGGTGCAGCGACAGATCCCCTAAATTGTTGGGCGAGAGAAAAGCGATCTCACCGTCTTTAATAAAGACGAGCCAGCAAAACGCCCGCAGCGCAAACAACGTGAATACCGCAATGAGGCTCCATGCCACCCAGCCCCGGACCGGGGTGCCAGGGAAGGGCTTGTGCATCGATCCCCAAGCCAGTGAGCCGGCCGTCGCGCCCCAAGCCAGCGAGGTCCAGGCAAGCAGGGGAGTCAATCCTCCCGCAAGCGTCCCGGCCAGGGCGGCGGCCACGGTTGCCACGCAAAAAGCGACCAATCCTGAGATCGCGGTTTTCATCGGGTGGGAGAGGTCGGGATTGCAGGCGCGACGAGCGGTTCGCCCGTTGCGGCGGTTTTGGGTGAAAATTCGGGGGTGCGGCCGGGGAAAACCTCCGCAAATTCGCGGGCGTTGAAATACAGTTTTCCGCCGCTCATTCCATCCCGGAGCTGGAATGGCGCGACGAAATATTTTTCTCCAAGCTGGGCTTCGAGCGCGGGAATCCGGTCCTCCTCGGCCACGATGAACCCGGCATCCATCACGGGCGGCATCCCTTTGTCATAATAGCCGACGGCGGTGAATTCTCCCAACACCCAGGGCAGCGGATGATAGCTGGAAAGCAGGATGTGAGCTTTCATGTGGCGGGCAGCCGGGTTGATGGCTGTAAGCCGGACCAACGGTTGCGTCAGCTTATCCAGATCGTTGGTCGTCTGGACATAGACATACGTCGGGAAATGGAATTCCTTGAGGTTTTTGGAAATCCGTCCGACCGATTCACCCGGCTCGGTCGGATGCAAATAGTTCAAATGAACCGTGGCGGCCAGAGACGCACCCAAGACAATTGCCCCCACCCATTCCGCGCCGCGCTTGAGCGAATGGACCGCCATCCCCCAAAGGAAAAAGAACGGCCAGAGCAGCGAGATAATGCACCAGGGGGTTTTGTAAGGAACGAGACTGTAAGCCACAAACGCGCCGCAGCCATAGATCGCCAGCAAGCGCGCCAAGCGGTTCATCCCCGGCCAGAGCGCGCGCACGCTCCAGCAAAGCCCGATGAGGACCGGCCATTCGTAACGGCCAACGAGGAGAAGCCAATAATAGGGCGGTTTGGCATGGGCGTCGCTGTTCACGCCGGTATGGAACCAATCGGCGAAAGTTCGCATCAATCCCGGCAGCGAGGACGGATCAAGGAAGCCGCCGGAATAGAAAAAAAGAATCAGCAAGATTCCGACGGAAACAACATCAGTCATCTTCCGGGTGTCCGCTTGTTGCGAGGCGGGGCGCAGGGGGAAATCGGGAGCCGACGGGGTCAACCGTTCGAGCGCCAGCAGCGTGACGACCGCCAGCCCAAACGCGGCGAGGTGGATCACATAAGTCTCTTTCGTCAGCACCAATAAAGTGACCCCCATCGTTGCCGCCCAGAGCCCGCGCGAGGTTCCGCGGCTCCACATCTCCGCCGCGCCCCAAAAGGCGAGCACCATTCCAAAAACCATCCATGCTTCATGAATGGCGTACCGGCTGTAAAAAAGCATCCCGGGGGAAACCGCGAACGCCAGCGCCGCCAAAACGCAAGCGCGCCAGGGGAGAAATCGCCGGAACTGGAGTACCAGCCAGACCGTCGCGGCGTTGATGAGCACCAGCGGCAGCCGGAGCGCTTCGACGCTGCGGCCCAAGAGCGTCTGGGCCAGGAACAGGACGTAAAAATGAAACGGGCCGTGATAGTTGCCCGGATCGTAATGGTAGAACCCTTGTTTGGCCATCTGGTCGATAAACCAGCCGTTCACCCCTTCGTCGAAGTGGGGCGGTTTTGAGCCCAGCCAAAGCAACCGCAGCAAAAGCGCCAAGCCGACAATCGCCCAGGTGCCCCATTGCTGAGAGCGTGAAAGGAGCCCGGTTTCCGTGGGCGGGGGCGTTATCTCGATTTTTTCGTTCTCACCGGACATTGGGGTGATATTGCACGGAACCCCCCAGTGCCAATCAAGTCATTTTAAACTTCCATCCGATCGAGCAGCCGAAGGAACGAATCGAGCCCGGGAATGCGGGCGACTACTTCGCGCAACGAGCCGAGGGCGGCCGGGATATGGGCGAGGAAATGGGGATGCTCCTTTACCAATCCCAGAAACCCGTAAGCCCCGAGCGCTTGCATGAGCCGCTGCATCGCGCAGAGGTCGAACTGCTCCCGGAAATCGTCGCCAACCGGCACCCCGGCTTTCGCATATAACGAAATGGCGTCATCCAAAAGCGCGTCCCGTTCGCCCGCGCTCAACGTCACATACGGGTCGTAGAGTAGCGAGGCCAGATCGTAAGCCGCCAGACCGGGTCTCATCCCCTGGAAATCAATCAAGCAGGCGCGCCCCTCCAGGATCATGATGTTCTGGGACTGGAAATCGCGGTGAACGAGAACCCGGGGAAGGGCGGCCAACCGTTCGGCAATCGCGTTCATCGGGTCGCGACCAATCCCGGCTTCGAGAACGGCGGGCGCGATCCCAAAATAACGGGTGGCGCAATTTTCAAAAAAATAATTTTGCTCCCAGCGGTAGAGATCGGCGTCGAAGGCGATCTGGAACCGGGGCAGCGAGGGGCCGGTGACAAGATGCCCGAGCGTATGCAGCCGGACGATTTCCTCCAGGGCGCTATGATAGAGCGGCTGGCGGGCGCTCCACGGCTCATTGCGGAATTGCCACAAGTCGTCCGCGCCCAGGTCTTCCATCCAGATGAGCCCTTCGCGGTGGTCATGGTGGAAAATGGCGGGAACCCGCACCCCGATCGAGGTCAAAAACGCATCGATGTCGCAGTAATGCCGGTTCTCTTCCCGCTGGTTACCGTATTTGACGAGGATCAGCGACCCCTCGCCGCACATCTCGATGCGGTAATATTTGCGATCCGACCCCCCTTTTTCCAGCGGCTCGATCCGGATGCGGTCGCGGAAGAAGTTGGGAAAACGGGCGGCGGTCTGGTCGAGAATGGATTCGGGGATCATCTGGGAAATTATGTGGGGGGTTAAAAATCGGCGTCTTGATGGCGGCCGCTGACACTCTGGCTGGCGGTGACGATGCACCGGTTTAGCTCACTTTCTGGAGCAATGTGCGTGCCTTCCCACAAAATGCAGTCGTGAAGTTGCGCGTGGGCGCCGATTTGGGCTCCGGGTCCGACGTAAGTCGCGCCGGTGAGCCGCGCGGTGGGGTCGATCTGAGCGGACGGATCAATCCAGCAGGCTTGCGGATCGGCCTCGCGCAAGGTCTGGTGGACAGCCAGGTATTGCTCCCGGGTGCCCAAATCCCACCAATCGCCTCCATCCAGCTCGATTGCTCCCAAGGCGGCCCTTTGCCCGATCATCTCCAAAAAAGTCGGGATAACGGATCGTTTTTCTCGTTTGAGGCGGCGCAGGAATGAGGGAGCGAGCAGGTAGATCCCGGTAAAAAGGTGGGTGCCGGGGGCGCGTCCGAGCCGGAAGCCGATGTCGAGCACGCGGCCTGAGCCGGGGTCGAACGCCACTTGGAGCGGCCCGCCGTGACTGCGCAAAACGAGCGTCACTTCGTTGCCTGTCTCGAAATGCCGGGCAATCGCCGGGTCCAGCGGGAGGTTCGTCAAAACATCGCCGTTGTATACCAGAAACGGGGCATCCCCGAGCAGGTCTTCCACATTCTTGATCCCGCCGCCGGTCTCCAGCAAATCAGGCTCGTGCCGGAACGCAAGCGTCGCATGGCCATAAGCGTTTGCGGGGAAAACGCGCTGGTAAGCATCCGCCTGGTGATGGGTGTTTACGATAATCCGGTTGATTCCCGAGTTTAGAAGATGGTCGAACGCCCGCGTGATGAGCGGTTTTCCAGCCACCGGAATAAGCGGTTTCGGAAGGGCGCGGGTGAGCTGTTTGAGGCGTGTGCCAAGCCCGGCCCCCAGCACAAAGGCTTGGGAAAGGCAGGGTCGGGATGGGATTTCAGGCTCCGGCATGAGGAAGAGACGCCTAGTTTAGATAGGAAATCGACAATTGCTAAGAGAAATTGCAGTCGTTTGGAAGTAGCTGATTCTACGGTTGAACTGGATGCGCTACCGGGTGTATTACTTTTCCCATGCCCGGCGTCCGCGATCCCAACAAAAATCTGGCCTCCTTCTGGATGCACAAAGATATTTATACCGCCCTGGGGATCGTGACCAAAGTGAGCGATACCACCGTGACCCGGTACATTCTCGAAGCCCTTGCCGATAAAATGGGTTTCAAACTCGACGCCTCCGGCAATCCCGTGGGACTTGATCTCGATGCCTTGGCCCGTCAAGCCTTCGAGCAACGCAAGCGCCCTGCCCGCAAAAAAAAGCCGGAATAAACGGCTGCCGCTTGTCAGTGGTTTCCGGACTGGCCGGATTCCCGCCATTCTTATTGATGGCTCTGGTGGTCTTTTTTGCTCTCCGGGGTATGATCGTTGTGCTAATCGCGTCCTATGATTCCGGAACTGTTCAAGATCATCCTTCCACGCATAACCCCCCGGGTGCTGGAGGTGATCCACACCCACCTATCGGACGAGCAAATCGGACTCTTGCTCGTCAAACTGATTAACCCGTACATTGTGTTGTCGCAGCAGGAGGAAGCCATGCTGCGCGGGATCAACCGTAAAACGCTTCGCGGAATGAAAGCTCGCGGAGAAGTCGCCGTCCATCGGACTGGTTCGCTGGGTGTCAACCCGCAAAAAGACTCAAATTTCCCCAAATCCGGCTTAAAACGCCCCAGAAATTCCCAGCTTGGGTCGGGCGACCCAAAGCCGTTGTAAAAAGCGCGCGAGCACCGGAAGGACCCGGTTTTGCTCGATAAATCAAACAAGGAAGTGATGATGATCGTATCAGACAAACCAGCAAACCGCGGCGTTGGCATTGGATCGGTTCCGAACCTCCATGCCCGGATGGGAGCCCTGCTCTTTAACAAGACAAGGAAGCTATCAATGGCCGCTCTATGAAATATTATTTAGAAATAACGAGCGCGCAGGCATCTGCCCTGGCCCGGCTCATTAACCTGCAAATCGAAGCATACCAGGAAGCGTCTGGCTCCCCCGTGCGGCGAAAATCGCCCCGGAAGAGGCCGTTTACCGGCGCGGATCTGGATTCCATTGAGCCGTTGGTCGGATTGCTGCAAAAATTGTCGCGCCGGTAAAATCGCGGGTTCTCACCCCGGAAGCCGGTCATCTTTAGGAGTGGGCCTTTCCAGCGAACTGTTAAACTTTCACTTGCATCCCGTGAGGGATGCCTCATAGTGGATGCTTCGAATTGTTAATGTTTCGTAGCGCGGTAGATCGCAGGTTGGGACTCCTCAATGAAGTGATTTGAAACCCGGTTCTCGGGAACGGCTCGGTAGCTGGCATTCGTTATAAGAAATCAAATCATTATGAAATTATACGTAGGAAATCTCTCCTTCGATACCATCGAAAACGATCTTCAAGATTTATTCGAGCAATACGGCAAAGTCGTTGAAGCGGCTTTGGTAACCGACCATTCCACCGGCCGTTCGCGCGGTTTTGCATTTGTGACCATGGGCAGCGCCGAAGAAGGCAATGCGGCCATCGACGGCCTCAACGGCAAAGAGTTCGGCGGACGCAAGCTGACCATCAACGAAGCCCGTCCGCGTGAAGATCGTCCCCGCGGCGGCGGCGGCGGCAATCGTTCCTTTGGCGGCGGCGGAGGCCGTGGCCGTTACTAAGCCCTGCTTTTGACTTTGGGGCGGAGTCGCCAAGCGATTCCGCCCCGTTTCCCAAACTTTTTCGCCAGGGGAGGGGAACCGGGATTTAAACTGCTGTTTTTCGTGAGGCAACCCACTCCGAAGCGGCCTAACGGCGAGCCTGTTCCGTATAGAGTGACCACCAACTAAATATTCATGCCTGCTGAAACTGCCATTGAAACCGACGGAAAAATCGTCGCCGTGCTTGCCGGAACCATGTTCCGGGTCGAGCTGGCCAACAAACATCTCGTACTGGCCCACATTTCGGGCCGGATGCGCAAACGGTTTATCCGTCTGACCATGGGCGACCGTGTAAAAATCGAAATGTCTCCCTACGATCTCGACAAAGCGCGGATCGTCTACCGCCTCGGGTAATTCCGAACACATACTTCCGGTTGCCGGAGCTTTGAGCCCCGGTGCCGCTTACGCTTTTGCGAACCTGTTGAGGATGGACTCATCTTCAACAGGTTCTTTGCTTTCTCCGGGGGAGCGATGGACCGGAATCGGTCGTGCGAGAACGCTTTTCGATTGCAAATGAGACGGTGTCGCAATAAGTATGTCGGCCGCCTGGGTATCTTAAAGTAACGATCCCCTTCATCTGCGATATAGATGAGAAAGGGCAAAATCCTGTTTTTCGAAGTATGGCCGACCTGTTCACCAAGAAAACCATCCAACACTTGCTTGGTTCATTGATTTTGCTCGCGATCAGTGCGACGGCAGCCCGAGGCGAACCTCCGGAGCAAAAACAAGATTCTGAAAAAAAGACCCAGGGGATTAGTTTCCCTGTTTCTTATACAGGCGAAGTTTTAGGCAATCTCTCCGGCGGCGCCAAGCAAGGCGCGATCTGCGAGGGGGTTCTCAATCTCGCCGTAAAAGGGGATTTGGAGAAGCTCACCGGCTGGCGCGGGGGCAGTTTCCTCGTCAGCGGGCTTTATCCCCATGGGGCGAGCCTGACGGACAAATACGTGCATGATTTCAATGTCCTGAGCAACATCGACGCGTACGATTCCGTGCGTCTCTACGAAGTATGGATTCAGCAGGAGTTCGCGGATGGAAAATTGTCGCTCCGGGTTGGACAACTGCTGGCCGATAACGAGTTTTTCATTT
The DNA here is from genome assembly GCA_903933715.1 of uncultured Spartobacteria bacterium. GTDB lineage: Bacteria > Verrucomicrobiota > Verrucomicrobiia > Chthoniobacterales > Chthoniobacteraceae > UBA695. Next base: position 11,379 of record CAIZLD010000061.1, on the reverse strand, counting down.
CCGAGAATGCGGCGATTTTTGTAAATGGTGCGTTCGGAGCGATCCCGGTGGTAAGCCATAGCTTTTCTGCACCGGTTTATCCGTTGCCAGCGCCGGGAGCCCGGCTGCATTGGAAACTCAACGAATCGTTCTCGGTGCAGACGGGGGTTTATGACGGAGACCCAGGCGACGCGAGTGAGGATAACCGGCACGGAGTCGATTGGCATCTCAACGGTTGTGAAGGGGTGCTGGCGCTTACCGAAATCGCCTATACTTACGATCGGGGGAAAGGCAGGCTGGGCGGGGTCTATAAAGTGGGCGGTTTTTACCACAGTGCTTCCGAGAATGACGACTTCCCGGAACTTGGGTGTTGTGCAAACGCGGGCGGTTACTTTATTGCCGACCAAACGCTTTGGCGAAAACCGGGGACTGAGGATGAAGGCTTGAGCGCTTTCTTGCGGATCGGCGGCGCGCCTTCCAACCGCAACGCGGTGCCGTTCTATTTCGACACCGGTTTTAACTTCAAGGGACTGTTTCCCGGGAGAGAGGCAGATATCGCGGGGATCGGCTTTAGCTACAACAAGTTAAGCAGCGATCTGCGGAATGAGGTGGGAGCGGCTTTGGACCGGCATCACGAGGCGATTTTGGAAGCGACGTATAAAATCCGGGTTGCAGAATGGATGACGTTGCAGCCGGACGTGCAATATATTTTCAATCCGGGCGCGGTCAAAAAAGCAGACAACGCTTTGGTTGCCGGTCTCCGCTTTAACGTCAGTTTCTAGTTCCCCGGTCCGGTGGTTTCCGGTGCCGGGGAACGGTCTTGAATGGTTGCTATCCTACGCGAACCGGTCTTCGAGCGCGCCCCGCAGGTGCATATACAGGCAGGGGTTGCGCAGGGCCAAAATTTCCAGCGCGGCCAGGGCGGCGTTGGACGGCTCAATCACGGTCGTCACCGGCACGTTGGAGGGAGTCCGCAAAGACGACCAGACATCTTCGGGGAATTCTGCAAAATTCGCGGGAACGGTGATGACCGGCACGGTGGTTCCTGCCGAAAGCGTCGGGCCCGCGCCGTTGGAACGCCCGATGTAAGCAATGACGACCGTATCCGGCGTGGCTTGGACGAGCCGGTTGAGTTCGTCGATGGCGCGAACCGGTTCCTTGTGGACGGAGCAGGCGATGCGGGTCGTCGGGATGGTGTTGTTCGAAAGTTTCTGGATCGCTTTTTCCACCGGGCTCACGTCGTCGTTGATTGAGCCGGACCAGATCACAATCCGCTGGGCCGGGATATGGAAATGGCCGGTGATCGCCGCGACACGGGCGTAGTTGGCCGCCACGGTATCGAGCTGGCCGCCATCGCGGTAGACCTGTTTGTCCAGGTAAGCGCCGTGTTCAAGCACACGCCAGGAATCGTTATCCACCACGTCGGCGAGCAAGAGCTGGCCATCGTTGGTGATGCCAAATTCCACTTTGCAGTCCACCAGTGCGCCGCCTTCGAGCTGCCAGGCTTTTTCAAGAACCAGGAAGGCGCGCCGGGCGAGGGCGCTCATTTGAGTGAAAAAGCCGGCTTCCCCCTCGTGGGTGAAAACTTCGGATTGCGGCAGCGTCAGGAATGGCGTTTGGGTGGCCAGCGGCTTCGACGGCTCGAAAAGCTGGATCGCCCCCGCCGTTTCGTCATAGCTCATGTAAGGATCGTCACAGAGCAGGTCATGCGCGTTCCATTTGCGATGGTTGGTCTTGAGATAAAACTCGACCAGCAGCCGCGGAAAGAGGTGGCCTTTTTTCAGACCCGGATTGCGTTTGAGATAGGAGCCGTGGCCCTCGCGCCGGATCACCACTTCATACGGGAGCATCTCGCATTTCGGAGCCGAGAAGGAGATCGGAGTTAGCTGTTCGGTGAAACCTACCGGGATGCCGCAGGCTTTGAGCAACCGAAAGTTGTTGCAGGTGGTTTGCGTTGCCATGGCGGCCTTGCCGCTGAGCTGGTCGTGCTTGGCTCCGTCCCCGGCGGTGATGTCATCCTTGGATACAATAATGACTTGGTTGGGTTCGGTGGCGGATTGTCTGATGACTTTGGTTTTGCCTTCGGCGAGGATGATGCCGTCAAAGAGAGGTTGCATAGCTGAACGCACTATAGGGGATTCCCGCTAAAAAGGTCAATGGCGGGGGAGACAATAGACTATAGAGGGGGAGATTATAGAGGAAAGGCAACGCGAACGACCGCTCCTCTATCATCTCCCCCCTCTATAGTCTATTGTCTATGATCTGCCTTTCACCAGCTTCGCGGCGAACGCCCCGTCCACCCCGTCGGTATGCGGTTGGCGGCGGCTCATTTCGACGAGGCGCATGCCGGGGATTTCGCCCGCCCATTGCGCGATCTGCTCGTCTTCCTCGGGTTCGAGCGAACAGGTGCTGTAGACGAGGGTGCCGCCCGGTTTGAGCAGCGGGAAAACCGATTCCAGAATGCGGCGCTGAAGCCCGGGCATCTGCTCAAAATCCTCAGGCGTAAGCCGCCACCGCACATCGACGCGACGGCGGATGACCCCGGTATTGGAGCACGGGGCGTCCACAAGGATTCGGTCGAACGACTCCGGCTCGAAAGGAATCGGCCGGCTAAGCCAATCGACCCGGCGCGTCTCGGTGTTGGCGACGCTCAAGCGGGCCAGGTTGTTTTTGAGCCGCTCCAACCGCGACCGGGAGGAATCGCAGGCGACGATCCGGCCTTCGTTTCGCATCAACTCGGCCAGGTAACTCGTCTTGCCACCGGGCGCGGCGCAGGCATCCAGAATGGTCTCGCCCGGCTGGGGATCGAGAAGATCGACGGCCATGAGCGTGCTGGGGTCTTGCACATAACAGAGCCCCTGGATGATCCAGTCGAGCGGGACATGGTGTACCTTGATGGCTTGGGGGTGAAGAGGGTGGGCCTCTGCTTCCCTCGAACTGCGAAGAAGTTCGCCCGGAGTTACTTTAAGGCCGTTGGCGCGGACGAAAATCTCGGCCGGGGAATTATTCCATTCGCAAATCCGGGCGGCGTCTTCCGGCGTAAAATGCCGCTCCCATCGTTCGATAAGGAATTGCGGATGGGAATAACGAATCTCGGCCGGGGCGGCGGCGAGATCCCGCTCCAGATATTCCTTTTCCCGAATGGCGCGCCGGAGCAACGCATTCACAAGCCCCCGGGCGCGTCCGGCCAGGTTTACCGTCTCATTGACCGCCGCGTGGTGGGGGATGCGCATCCGGAAGAGCTGATAAAAACCGAGCCGGAGGACTAGCCGGGTGTTGAGGTCGAGATCGGTATCCCGCAATTGCCGGATCAGGAAGTCCAAGGCGCTGCGGTGACGTAAAATCCCGTAAAAAGTTTCGGTGAGAAAAGCCCGGTCGAAAACGTTGAATTGGCTCGATGCCAACGCTTCATGGAGCACTTCATCGGCGAAGAGATGGCTGGTTTCCCAGCGTTGGAGGGCGTCAACGCAGGCGGCTCGTGAGTTGTAGGAAGACATGGTTCGGAAAAAAGCAGGCACGGGTGCCTATGGTTTACCCTCGCACAGCCCGCCCGGTCTGTCACCGGGTTTTCCGGCTTGCCACACTACATGCCCGCGGGTTTTTCAAATAAATCGGGGAGATCGACCCAGGTGGCGGATTGGGCGGAAAGCCGGGCGATGGTTTGTTCAAACGCCTGCCATTGTTCCTCGGTGATGATTTCGTAGGAGTGACCCCAGAAATAAAACACGCCGTCCACCTGCCGGGCGCGCTCGAATTTTTCCCAAAAGAGCGGGTCTTGGAAATGGCAATGAGGATGGAACGCCATCGGGTTCGCCGGAGGGAATACCTTGTCGGTAACTCCGGTAGTCCGGGCGTAAACGTGTCCCGTGGACCGGATCATCTCCTCGATAGCTTCGTTGTGGACTCCAAACGGGTAGGCAAATCCTTTGACGGCGTACCCAAAGAGTTGTTCCAGGGCATCCTTGCCCTCACGGATTTCCCGTTCGGCTTCGGCTGCCGGGATCTTGTTCAAGCAGGGGTGGTTGAGAGAATGGTTGGCGACCAAAAAACCGTCGTAGACCTGGACGAGCTCCTGCGAGGCGAGCTTCCAGACCTCCTTGGTGTTCTGATATTTCCACCCGGCATAACGATTTTCCAGGTGCAAACCGAGGTTCAGATTAAAAGAGGCCTTGGCCCCGTGGCGCCGGAGAATTTCGATCACACGGATATCATCGACGACCCCGTCATCCCAGCATTGAGCGAGTTTCATATTGGAGCAGAAATCGAGAGGATAGAAGGCGCTTGCCCGGGCTTTCCAGCTTATTCTTAACGGAACAGGGGGGAGCCTCCGCGTGCGGCCCTCTCTAAAAAAATGCGCGATTTTTTTTGCGTTCCTAAACGGCCATGCCATTGTGAGCGGTGCTTCAATTTCCCCTTCAGCCAAGAATCTTCCATGAGTTTTGACCCGCTTCAGGCCGCATCTCAAGAACCGCCCCTTATCGGAAATTGGGAATGGGATTTTTCGAAAGACGCGATGGGATGGGACGAGAAGATGCATATGCTTTTTGGCATGTCGCCGGAGAGCTTTGGCGGGAGTTCCGACGATTTTCTGAACCGGGTGCATGACGGGGACCGCGCCCACGTCGCCAACGCCATGGCGGGGGTGATTGAATGCGGTACTCACTATGAGGGAGAATTCCGGATCCTCTGGGCCTGTGACGGGAGTCTCCACAGCATGCTGATGGAGGGAACCGTCCACAGGGACGAAGGGCGGCCGGTGCGAATGACCGGGACGTGCCGGTTCGCGCCAAACGAGGCTTCCTCCGGGCTGACCGCCAGCATGGAGCGGACCATGTTCGCGGCGCTGATGGATAATCTTCCGGACTGCATCTATTTCAAGGACATGAACAGCCGGATCATCGTGGCCAGCCAGGCCAACGCCGGCTGGTTCGGGCTTAATAGCCCCAAGGCATTGATCGGCAAGACGGATTTCGATTTGTTCACCGACGAACACGCGATCCAGGCGATGGAGGATGAGCGCAATATCATCGATACCGGCGAACCGATGTTTAACTTGGAGGAAAAGGAAACCTGGCCCGATGGCCATGTCACCTACGTTTCCACCAGCAAGATGGCTTTGCGCGATGAGCGGGGCCGGATCATCGGCACGTTCGGACTCTCGCGCGACATCACCGAGCGAAAACAAGCTGAAGAACAACTCGCGGCATTTGCCGAAGAGCTTCGGCGCAAAAATGAGGCGCTGGAGGAGGAACTCGCCATGGCCCGCGAATTGCAGCTCGCCATGTTGCCCCAGAGCTTCCCCAAATTCCTGCGCAATGGACGGGAGGCGGTGCGTTTCCATCATTTCTTTCAACCTTCGGCGGCGGTGAGCGGCGACTTCTTCGATATCTGTCAAATTGCTCCGGATCGCATCGGCGTATTTATCTGCGACGTCATGGGGCATGGGGTTTGCGCTTCATTGGTGGCGGCAACAGCCAGGGCGCTGGTGCATGAAATGACGGCCAAGCAAATCAGCCCCGAGGCGCTCTTGGGCGGCTTGAACTCTGCCTTGCGCAGGATTCTCCGGCACAACAGCACCCCTTTGTTTGTGACGGCGAGCTACCTGGCTGCGGATCTTTCCACCGGAGAACTGGTTTTCGCCAATGCCGGTCACCCCCGGCCGATTCACGTCCGGGCCGACGGCTCGGGGCCGCTGGAAGGCAAAAGCGGCCCGGTGCTCGGACTATTTGACGACGCCACCTACGAGCTCTCTGTCTGCCAACTCTCGCCGCGTGACACACTTTTGATTTTTACCGACGGTCTGTTTGAAGTGGAGAGCGCGAAGGACGAGATTTACGATTATTCCCGGCTCCTCGGGGCCGTTGAATGCCGCCGGGGGCTTCCAATGAAGGAGCTTTGCGAGGGAATTGTCGAGGAAGTGCAGCAATTCTCGGCCAACCGCGAATTCTCCGACGATGTCTGCCTGGTCGGCGTTGAGTGGTTGTGAGCAGAGAAAATCGGCGCCGGATCACGCGCAAAGGGAAATCGCATTGCGTTCCGGGTAACGTTCGCGTTCGACCTCGCCGGACATCAGATAAAGCTGAATGGTAAACCGCGATCCCTCGGGGACTCCGAGTTCTCGCAGCGACAAGCCGCATTGGACACTCTTGCCGCCGACCAACAGAACGGCACGGCGCATCGTTTTTCCAGGGATTTGCGTGATCGTGAGCGTATGGCGTCCCGGTTTGTGGATGGAGGAGGTTTGGACCGTTACGGAATCGGAATGCCCCGGCCGGGAGACAATAAGGCGCAGGGTGAACGGGGGCGCATTTTCGTTCAAATCGAGCCGCAGATAAAGCCGGGCCGGATCACACCCGAACCAGAACTTTTTGGCAATGCGTTCGGCGCGGCACATCGCTCCCTGCTCCGAGCCCGGAATATAAGTCCCGGCCCGGCTCCATTGCGCCGCCGTCTCGTCCACCTCAGCCCAGTTCGGACTGATATGGCCCGCGGGAGAACGCAGCACGGGCGGCGCGTAGCCGAGAATGGGGATGTCCAGCTCGGGAGGGGCCGGGATCTCGCAAAGAAGGTAAATATTTTTGAGATGTTGCCGAAATAATTCATCAAAAAGGCCATCATTTCCGGATGAAAAATCGGGGCCATACCACCAAAACCAATCGCTTCCTTCGGCAGCATAGATTTCGCGTAAAGCCGCCGCTTTTTTTGCGGGTTCGAGCCGCCCTCCATCGATCTCCCTCTGCAGAAACTCGCGAGTGGAGCCGAGCAGTTCCCACGCCCGGTTTTCTTCCGCTTCCCCGATCCAGATATCGAAGTTGCTGCTGATCCATGATCCGGTGTGCAACGTCGTCAACCCGCGCACCGGTTGGTGGTCTTTAAAATAGGTTTCCAGCGTCGCAGTGCGCAGCCGCCCCGAATCGGAGGAGAGCCCGCGGTAGAGCGCCCGCAGGAACGCCTCTCCGCCATCCGCAAAATGTTCCCAGGCATTTTCACCGTCCAGAATCAGCGGAATCAACCCATGCTCGGACGGGATCAGCCCGGCGATGTGTTGCAGGTGGCCGATCAAGACCCGGGCCGCCGTTTCGGGTTGATTGCGGGCCGCGCTGAACCCGATAAAATCCGAGAGTGGCCGGTCGCGAAAGACGCCGTTGACCGCCGCCCCGTCATACCGAATGTTCCAACCTTGGAAAAGCTCCAGGTGATCAATCTTGCTATGGGAATAGGCCGGGTCGCGTGAAATTGATTTGAAGAGATTCTCCTCATCGCTGCAAAAATATTCGATTCCGGCCCGCTGCATCAGCGGGATCATCTCGGGCGCGATGGACCCTTCCGATGGCCACAGACCGCGCGGCTTCCGTCCAAAAATGCGTTCGTGAGTTTCAATAGCCAGCGTGAGTTGCGCCTCCGCATCTTCGGGCCAGTGGAACCGATGGGGAAATTCCCGCCCCGGCAACGAGCGTTCGGCAAAGGCGCTGTCGTAGACCAGCGGCAGGATCGGGTGAAAATAGGGGGTCGTGGTCAGTTCCACCTGGCCGCGCTCTTGCGCCGCGCGATAGGCGAGGGGAACCGATTTCATGATTTCCAGGTGCAGGTCCAGCAAGCGCAATTTTTCCGCTTCGGTAAAGTCCCGTCCCTTCAAGCCGAGCGCCTTGATTTCCGGGTATTTTCTTCGGGCGGTATATCCGCACCAGGCGAGGTTGAACCAGACCTGCAAATCGAGGAAATCCTGGGTGCTGAATTGCCGGGCGATTCGCTTGAGATCCCCGCGTTGATACCTTTCGCCGCGCTGAGCGAGCAGGGCCGCGTAACGAGGCTCGGGCCGGATCAGGTTATCCCAATTGACTTTAAAGAAATCTTCCAGCAGCGCACATCGCTCGGCTTCATTGAGTTGGGCGGCCGGTTTGCGCGAACGCTCCAGCCAGTGATCGGATACCTCGCCGTTCACGATCTCCTCAATCTGCTGCAACAAAACCGGCGTGAGATTGAAGTTGAGCCGCACCTCCGGGAAATCGTCAATCAACGAGATCATATCGAGGTAGCCCTTGACGCAATGGAGCCGCACCCAAGGCATGATCGCCGTTCGGGTGAGCGGATTGACGTAATAGGGCTGGTGCATGTGCCAGAGGAAGACCACGTTCGCCATGCCCTTGTTGATAGGACGACCCGGCGCGAACGGCAACGGCGGAATTCCCTGAAGCGAACGCCGGGGGAACGCGTCCGGCAAAATTGTCCCCCTGGGGGCGTCTCCATTTCTGCCCGCCTTTGTTCTTTGGCGTGCGATATGAATGAGAATGCCCTCGGAGATGGAAATCATAGTGGTGGATGACGAGCCGGTGATGCGACAGATGCTGGGTCGCGCCCTTGCCCGGTTTGGCTACTCCGTCACGCAATGTTCCAGCGGCGAGGGGGCGATCCGCGAAGTGGAAAACCGGGAAGGCGGGGCACTCCTGGTGCTGGACTACGCGATGCCACAGATCAACGGGGCGGAGGTTTGCCAAAAGATCCGTTCGCACGAGCATCCCGGAGTCGCCCAGACCCCGATCATTTTGCTCACCGCTTTTGGCGGGGAAGAGCGGGAGCTGGAATGTTTCAAAGCCGGGGCAGACGATTTCGTGAGCAAACCGGTCAACCTGCCGGTGCTCAAAGCCCGGATAGAGACTCACTTGCGGCTGGCGTTGATGCGCGCCCAATTGCAGGCCCAAAACCGCCAGTTGGAGGAGTGGCGCATGATCCGGGAATTCGACATGGAAGCGGCGGGGCTGGTGCAGCAGGCGATGATCCCGCGGAAGCTGCCCGAGATTGACGGTTGGAAATTTGCGCTGCGCTGCGAGCCTTTGATCGAGGTGGGCGGCGACAGCTACGATGCCCTCACTTTGCCCGACGGCGGCCTGCTTATCTGGATCGCCGATGCGACAGGGCACGGGGTTTCGGCTGCGCTGGTCACGGTCTTGATCAAGTTGCTATTTCGGCACGCGCTCGAAGAGGTCGCTCAACCGGCTGCCGCCATTGAGCGGGTGAACCGGGAATTTATGGAAATTTTCAAAGGGCACTCGTTTCTCACGGTGGCCTGCCTGGTGCTGCATCCGGGCGAGGGGCGCATCCGCAGCGCCGGGGCCGGGCATCCGCCGGTGATCGTGGTGCGCAAAGGGGGCTCAGTGGAGACGCTGCCTTCCTCCGCGCCGCCGGTGGGATTGTTATTGCCGGGCAGCCTTCAGGAGAGGGAGGCGGTTCTGGAGCCGGGCGATGCGCTGCTGATGCTCACCGACGGGGTCTATGGCGTCTGCGATCCCGAGGGAAACCGGTATTCATTTGCGCGGCTGGCCCAGAGTCTCAGCGGGACGCAAGCACGCGAACCGGAGGAGTTGATCGCAGCGGTGCTGGCCCAAGCCCGGACGTTTTCCAAGGACGGCCCCTGCGATGACGATGTGGCTTTGATCGCCATGCGGCATGAATTGGGACAAAAAAAGAACGAGAGCTGATTCCCCGAAGGGTTCAACTCTCGTTCAAGAATGGTTTGCCACTAAAAGTGGCTTACAAACTAATTATTGAGCTTTCTTGGCAGCGGCTTTGGGGCAGCACTTCTTGGCCGGAGCCTTGACGCACTTCGAGTCGGTGACGACGGGAGCGGGTTTGTGGGCGCAGGCGGTGAGAGTTGCAACGGCAAAAGCCAGAGCGAGGAATGTGTGTTTCATAGAGGAGTAAGATTTTCCCCTATTTACCGAAGAGTTCAAGATCAGATTCAAAGAGAATGCGGGTTATTTGATATTTTGTTCGCCGATCGCGGGCTGCGAATGGCGAATCGGCTTGTGTGATTGGGCAAAAACGCCGAAATTCAGATGATATGAAGGCTTTGCTTCGAGCGATGATGGTTGGCCTCTTGATTTTTGGATCATTCGGGCCGGGGGAGGCCCGGGGTTCGGAACTGATCGTAATCCCCTTGAAAGGACAGGTTTCGCAGGCGCAATTCTTTTTTCTGCGGCGGGCTCTCAAAGAGGCCGAACGGGAGCAGGCCAAAGCCGTGATCCTTGATATGGACACCTACGGCGGCGAGCTGGACGCCTGCGTGCAGATGCAGAAGGCGCTTGCCCGCGTTAAAACCCGCACGCTCACGTATATCAACCCGAATGCCGGGTCGGCCGGGGCATTGATTGCGCTTTCGACCAAGGAGATTTACATGGCGCCGATCAGCGCGATCGGTGCGGCGGCCCCCGTGATGGCGGGCGGCGAGGATTTGGCGCAGACGCTCAAAGATAAGCAGGTCTCGTTTCTTTCGAGCTACTTCGCCAGCGTCGCCCAGGAGAATGGGCACGATCCGCAGATTGCGGAGGCGTTTATCAACAAGGAAAAGCCGGTCGTGCTGGGCGGAAAGACGATTCATGAAAAAGGGTCTGTCCTCACCTTAAGCGCGCAGGAAGCCACAAAATTGATCGACGGCAAGCCGTTGCTCGCGGCGGGGATCGCGACCTCCATGGACGATCTGATCAAAAAGGCCAAACTCGAAGGGCTGGTTCGCGAGGTCCATGCGACCGGATTTGAAGTGTTGGCGTTTTGGGTGACGAGGCTCGCGCCGTTATTTTTGCTGGGCGGGATTTTAGGGGCATACCTTGAAATGAAAATCCCGGGATTTGGAGTTGCCGGCATTCTGTCGGCGATCTGCTTTGGCATCTTTTTCACGGGTCATTACGTGGCGGGGCTGGCCGGTTGGGAAGCGCCGGTGCTTTTCATGATTGGTCTGGCGCTGGTCTTGAGCGAACTGTTTATTCACCCCGGCACGATCTTGCCCGGTCTGATCGGGGCGCTCTTGGTCGCGGGTTCGATTGTGTGGGCGATGGTGGATCGTTATCCGGGCACGCCGTTGATCCCGGATTCCGAACTGCTGCTCGTCCCGCTGTTGAAATTGGCCTCGGCGGGGTTTTTGGCCGCCGTTGCAATTTATTTCCTGGCCAGGCATCTGCCCCGGAATTCCTTTTTCCATGCGCTGGTCCTGTCGTCGCGCAATCCGGCGGGGGCGGCGCTTTCACCAACCAAGAGCGAATACACCCGGTTGTCAGTCGGAGCGCAAGGGGTGGCCCGTTCCATCCTGCGGCCGAGCGGCAAGGCGGAGTTTGGCGGCGAACTCTACGACGTGATTACCGAGGGACAATTTGTGGACCCCGGCACGCCCGTGCGCGTGGTGGCGGTCGAAGGGGCTCGGATCGTGGTGGGGCCGGGGGGGTAGGCTGAATCGACATTCAAAAGCCGCCGCACCCCGAAGGGTTGCCAGCGAATAGCCGGTGGTTGAGCGTTAGCGACACCACCGGATGAGGTGTTTGAAAGAATTCACCCCAAAGGGGTGGCAGAGAGCATTGCCTCGTTTTCTGCCACCCCTTTGGGGTGAATTCTTCCAATGCCTCATCCGGTGGT
>CAIZLD010000060.1 GCA_903933715.1 uncultured Spartobacteria bacterium | reverse complement strand
GTCTCTGCCACCCCGTTGGGGTGAATTCTTTCAAACACCTCATCCGGTGGTGTCGCTAGCGCTCAACCACCGGCTATGGGCTTCAAACCCTTTGGGTTTGGCTCCGATTCGAATGTCGATTCAGCTTAACCGACCTCTTGCGCTGCCAGCAGCCTCGGGGCAATCACGCTTCGATACGCATCGAAAACCGATTCGGCCATCTGCTCCGGCGTGAACGCCAGCGCCCTTGCCCGAGCCCGCCCTGCCATTTCTTCACGCAACCCGTTATCCTCGATCAAAGCCGCGATAGCGGATTGAAACGCCTGGCTGTCATCAGGCGGAGCAAATATCGCCGCCTCCCCCCAGGTCTCGCGCAGACAGGGAATATTACCCAGCACCAACGCACACCCGGATATCGCCGCCTCCAACACCGAAAACCCAAACGGCTCATAGCGCGTTGGCAAAGCAAAAATCGCGGCGGCTCCCATCCGCTCGGCTCGCCCGGGTTCGTCCAGGATCCCGAGCGAATCAAAACCATCCGCTCCCTCAAGATCATCTCTTCCAATCAAATAGACCGGCCAGGGCAGGTCTTGGGCCATCCGCTTAAAAAATAAAAGATTCTGCGCATCATCGCCCGGAGCGCTCACGCACAATATTTCGTTTCGCTTCTCCAAAGAGTGAAAAAGCGACGCATCCCGTCCGTGGGGCACCGTGCGGAACGCCGGAAAACGCGGGGCGTTTTGATATTGCATCAGCCGGGGGATCGGAGCGTAAAGCCGGGTCAATCCGTCGAGCATCGAGCGGGTCGAAGCGATCACGAGATTCGCCCCGCGCAGCCCGGCTGCGACTTCTGCGTGATAACGACTCCAGGAATGCGGCGACTGTTCCCCATGCACCGCCTGCCACCACGAGAGAACGCAACCATGCGCCGTAATGACGACCGGCGCGCTCCACGGCAGCGAGCCGTGGCAGTAATGATTAAGGTGGATCACCTGCGGCTCGAACCGCTCCTCCAGACCAAGCAACCAATCCCCGGCGGAAGTCACCTCGCGCCACGGGTCTTTCATCCATTCCAAAGCAAACGGTTTTTCGGACAACCCGACGTGCCCAAGCCGGGCCGCCTCCTCGCGCTGGGCGCACGAAAGCGCCGGGCCCATCACCGCAATCAGAATTTCGACCTCCCTCGGGCGCAACGCCCGGGCCAGTTCCATGACATATCTCCATACCCCCTCGCTGGCGTCGGCCGTCATCAAAATCCGCATCAGCGGCCGAGCCTCCCCCGGGTAAGCGCAGGTATTCATTTTAAAAATAAACCAGGGCTTTCATGAAACCGGGCGGGCGCTCGGCGGCGAGCCGCAGCGCATCATCCAGCCGCGCCAGCGAAAAGCGATGCGTGTAGAGCGGGCGCGGATCGATCAAGCCGCAATCTAGCGCGCTGGCCGCCTCGTTCAACCCTTCGCGCAAAATCTCCGTCGAAACCTCGTGCGCATTGATGACGTCAAATCCGCGCCGGTTCCATAAATCCATATCGACCCGGCGGGAGCCGTCGCGATGCGTTCCCGCAAGCACCAGGCGGCCCCGTTCACGGGTCAGTTGCGCCGCCAGGTCAAGGGTATCGCTGTTCCCGGCGGCTTCGATGACGACGTCGCATAAAGCCCCGCGATTCATTTCCCGGATCACCTCCACCGTCCGGGCGGCCTCCGGCGCGTCCTTGCAAACCACCGCCATGGAGGCTCCGAGTTGCTTCGCCAGCCGCAGCGCATACGGGCGGCGGCCCACCGCAACCACCTTCGCCTCGGCAAGCACCGCGAGTTCCGTAATCAGCGCGCCGAGAAACCCAAATCCCACCACGGCCACGGTATCCCCTTTTTCAATAAAACTGCGCCGGAACACGTTCACGGCCCCGGCCAAAGGCCAGGAGGGGAACGGCAGCTCGTCGAGCGAATCCGGAAGCGCCAGCACCCGCGAAGCATCCGCCACGGTGTATTGGGCAAATCCGGTTTGCGTCAAAACCGCCACGCGATCCCCCGGCGCTAAGCCGGAGACGCCTTCCCCGGTTTCGCAAATCCGCCCCCAAGCTTCACCTCCCGGAGCGCCAGGCCCGAGCGGATATTCGAATGCGTCGCCCCCTTTCCAGGCGGCTACGCTGGCGGCATCGACGCCGCAGCCTTCCAGCCGGATGCAAACCTGGCCGGGGCCGGGAACGGGAATGGGGGCTTCGCGAAATTCAAAACAGCCGGGTTTGACGAGCACCGCAGCCGCCATCGTGGCGCGGATCCTCCGGCTTTGAGTCAGAGCGGTCAGAGGGAAGGGAATACTCATATACCACCCCCCATTCGCGCCTCCTGCTTCCCCCTGTCGTAAAAAAATACAACAAGCGTTGAATCCCCTCTCTTTTTACGGGGGAATTACTTCAGGTTCGTATCAACGCCGCGGGGTAGCGTACGGGCTATCAGCGCATCGAGCGACCATTTTCCACCTCCCAGGAAAAAGAGCCCCAAACCGAGCGTTGCCATGAGGAGGTGGTATTCCACCCCTTCCCCTTTTTGAGAGCCCATCCAGTTCATGAAAAAGCCGTTCATATAATGGCCGCCCAGGATCGCCGCCACCGTGATGTGGATCGCAATCACCAACCCCGCCAGCCGGGTGAACAGACCCAGGACCAAAGCGATCGGCGCGGCAAATTCCGTTGCAATGGCAAAAAATGCAAACAGCGCCGGGATGTGCATCGTGCCGGTAAAAAAATTCATCGTCCCCTCAAAACCGTTCCCCCCAAACCAGCCGAGCACTTTCTGGGCACCGTGGGGGAAAAGAGCCGCCGCCAGCCCAAGCCGCATGACCAAAGGCCCAAATGAATCGTAGGTACAAAACAGCAAGCGAGAGAATTTCATAAATGCTTTCCTTTAATCGTTTAAACCGAACGGGTCGGATGGCTCCGACCCTTGCTCTTCCTCAGACCCACGCAACCGCCCAACGGTTCATTTTTTTATCGGGCCAGCGTAAACAAGAGGCGCAACGGCCAGAAAACAAACTCCACCGCGCCGGAATAGAGCCGCATCGGAATCAAAATCACCCGGAGGGCCGGTCCGAAAAACTGCTTGATCCGGGCATTCTTTTCATAGGCGAGCGTCGCCCCGATAATCAGGGCAATGCCGCCGAACTTGACCACGGAGCCGATCTCCAGCCCGGTGAAAATTTCGAACAGCAGCAACGCCCCGACATACCCGACCAGCAGGAACGCTGTGTACGAAAGAATCGGGTATCTTTCGAGCAGCCCGATACAGGCTCCAGCCAAAAACCGCAGCGCGAGAATCCCGATAAAAACACCCGTGCACACCAGCCACAACTTTGGGCTCAACGCGACCGCCGCCACGACATTGTCGACGCTCAAACTCAAATCCATCAACTCAATCGAGGCAACCGTCATCCAAAACCCGCGCTTTTTGTGGTGCCCGGGATTCTCCTTGCGCTGTTCCGCATGGGTGAGGTGGGCGCACATCAGGTAAATGAGATAAGCCGCGCCCGCCGTCTTGATCCACGGGTTGGCCATGATCCATCCGGCAAACGCCAGCGCCACGCCCCGGAACACGTAAGCCCCGATGATGCCCAGCTTGAGCGCGAGCTTTTTCTGTTTTCCCGGCAACTCCGAAGCCATCGCGGCAATCGCCAGCGCGTTATCCACCGAAAGCAGCCCCTCAATGATGATGAGGGACAAAATGATCGGCAGCCCGTTGAGGAGTTCGGAAAAAAACGTCATCGTCAACCGCCACGATTAGCACGAACGCCCGCGAGAGGGAATTTCTAAGTTCGGCGGCACTTACCGGCATTCGGGCGGCAGCTCGACGATTTCGAACCAGTATTTCTCCAGCGTCTGCAAAATATCAACCAACGCGTCGAAAGTGACCGGCTTGACGATATACGAATTCACCCCGAGATCGTACGATTTGAAAATGTCCTCGTCGGCTTGCGAAGTGGTCAGCACCACCACCGGGATCTGCCGCAACTCCGGGTCGCTCTTGATTTCTTTGAGCACGGTGCGCCCGTCTTTGCGCGGCATATTCAAATCAAGGAGAATCAGCCCCGGGCGGGGAGCATCCGCCCCGGCAAACTTCCCCTGATGCCGCAGGTATTCCATCAATTCCTCGCCGTTTTCAACAAACCGCAAATCGTTGGCAAGCCGTCCTTCCAGGAGCGCTTCCCGGGTTAAACGACGGTCATCGTCGTCGTCGTCGGCCATGAGAATGGTGATCGCTTTACCGTGTTTGTTCATGATTTGGTAGTTTGTTGTACGGGCAGCTTGATAATGAACGTCGCCCCCTGACCTTCTTCACTCTTAGCCACAATACTCCCGCCGTGGCGATGTGCAATCTTTCGGCACACGGCCAGCCCGATCCCCGTCCCTTCGTATTCCTGGCGGCTGTGCAGGCGCTGGAAAAGCGTAAAGATCTGTTCGGCAAACTGAGAATCGAACCCGATGCCGTTGTCGGCCACCACAATCTGACAAATCTCGGCCCCGGGAGCGGCTCCCGCGACATCGTGGGAGGGGAGGATTCGCCCGCTGATCGTCACCTCCGGGGGTTGGCCCGGCTTATGGAATTTCAACGCATTGCCAAGCAGGTTTTGGAAGAGCTGGCGCATTTGGACCGGGTCGGCCTCAATGATGGGCAGGATGCCGACTTCGATTTTGGCCTGCGTCTCCTCGATACCGACCTCCATGTCGGAGAGAACCCCCGCGACAACCGCTCCCAGATCGACCGGCACGTACGGTTGCGCCCGGCTGGTCACATGCGAAAGGGTCAGCAAATCCTGGATGAGCGTCTGCATCCGGCCGGCCGCGTTTTGCACCCGGTCGAGGTAGTCGAGCCCCTGGGGGTCGAGCACGTTGGCGTATTTGAGGGCGAGCCGGTCGGCAAAAGCCCGGATCTTGCGCAACGGTTCCTGCAAATCGTGGGAAGCGACGCTGGCAAAGCCGCGCAGCTCGTCGTTACTCCGCTCCAACTGGGCCGTGAAGGCGCGGAGCTGCTCTTCCGAACGTTTCCGATCGCTCACATCGCGGCTCACACAGACCAGGCCGATCAGGTCTCCCTTGAGATTGTGCAGCGGCACTTTGGTCGTGGAGAGCCAGACGATCTGCCCGTCGCGAGTCACGCTGGGCTCCTCCCGGTTGAGGAGCGGCTGGGAGGTTTCGATCACGCTGCGGTCGTCCCTGGCATAGGTTGCGGCCATCTCCGGCGGGAAAAGGTCCATCACCGTGCGTCCGCTCAATGCTTCGAGACTGTCGAGGTGAAGAAATTGGCGATGAGCCACGTTATCGAGGAGATAATGCCCCTCCAAATCTTTGATGTAGATCGGGTCCGGGATGGCGTCGATCAAACTGCGCAAAAGGTTGCGCTCCTGGGCGAGCTGATCTTCGGCATGCTGGCGAGCGGCGACATCGCGCAAAATGAGCGCCACCGCAACCAAAAGCAGCAGGAGGCTGATCCCCGAACCGAGCCAGAGCATTGAAAGCGTCCGGTTGCCGTTGCGCATCGTCAGACGGGAGCGGTCAGCCAGGCGGTGCTGTTCCCCCAGCTTGAACTCGGCCATCAGCGCCCGGATTTCCAGCATCGACCCCTCCTGCCCCATTGCGGAGAATTTCTTGAGCGCCGCCGCATCCCCCTGCGTCCGGCGCAGTTCGATCAAGTCGCGCAATGCCGCCAGTTTGCGGTCCATCCGTTTGCGAATCGTTCCCAGCCGCGCGAGTTGTTCCGGGTCTTCGGCCACCATTTGCCGCAAATCGTCGGCGCTTTTTTCCCCCTCGGCGGCCGCTTGCTCAAAAAAATCGAGAATCAGCCCGTCCCCGGTGATCACGTAACCGCGCGTGGCGCTCTCGGCCTCCATCAAATGCCGCAACAGCGCTTCGTGCGTTTCCAAAACCTGATGCGTGCGGGAAACCCACTGGGCGGTATTGATGAAAGAGCGGGTGCTTTGGAGCGAAAGCGTCGCGAGGACAACCACGGCAACAATCGCCAGCCCAAAACCGAGCAACACTCGGATCGATAGAGGTGGAAAAGTTCCGGGATTCACAATCTAAAATTCACAATGGCGGAGGGGGTGGGATTCGAACCCACGATGCCTTGCGGCATGCCGGTTTTCAAGACCGGTGCAATAGACCACTCTACCACCCCTCCCTGTTGAATGCGATTGGTCACAAAATCCGGGCCAGAAAATCGGGCGGATGGGTCCAAAGGTCAAGCATATCCCAATCGTGGCAATAGCGAGTCAGCGCAACCTGTTTTCCACGGCTACAGCCAAAAATTCGCAAACCCGGACGAAATCAGGCTTTGCATGGAAGCCCTCGATATGAGAAATGTAGGGTTGGCGTCAGGTTTTCCCTGACGCTTTTTTAAATGTCCCCTCGAGCCAGAGACAAATCGCTGAAATCAACTCACAACCACGCTGATGGACAAGAGTCCGGGCTGCTTTTGGTTGCGCTGGGGCAAGTCATTTATCGAGGCGACCCGCGCGGGGGCACGTTTCATTTTGAGGGGAATGTGGAACGGCTTCTCGGCTTCACAGCAGCCGAGTTGGAGCGGAAACCATGGAAAGAGCGGCTCCATCCCGACGACCGCCATCTTTTGGACTCCTGCCACGATGAACCGCTCCGCCTGGAATACCGGGTAATCCGCAAAGATGGTGCCGTGATCTGGTTGCGGGATACCCGTTGCTTGCGGAAACAACCCGGCCATCCCGATCTGCGGGTCGGCACGCTCCAGGAGATCACGCGGGAGCGCAACCTCTGGATAGAGCTCCAGCACCTCCAAAAAAAGCAACTCCTCGGAGAACTGGCCGGGGTCATCGCGCACGATTTCAACAATCTGTTGACGATTTTCAACGGCTACACCGAAATCCTCCAGGAGCAAACCAAGCCGGGAGATTCAACGGCCGGCTATCTTAAAGAAATGGCGATTGCGGTGGAACGGGCTCGCGGCCTCACTTCGCAACTCCTTCACTTTGGTCACATTCACCCCGCCCCGCCCGGGCCGACCCGGCTGGGACCGCACCTGCTCGAATTGTGCCGCTTCCTGCGGCGCATTGCAGGCGAGCGTATCGAATGGGAGGCGACCCTCCTCGACGAAACCGGGTGGGTCGCGGCGGCTCCCCGCGAAATCGAGACACTCTGTCTTAACCTGGTACTCAACGCCTGTGCCGCGATGCCCAACGGCGGGCATCTGGGATTGACCCTTGCCCCCGTGGTTATCCGTCGTAATGATCGCAGGGTTCAGGCTGGCTGGAAACCCGGTCCCTATCTCCGCCTCACCCTTACCGATACCGGTCTCGGCATGGAAAAAGAGGTGGCGAGCAAGATTTTCGAGCCCTATTTCACCACCAAACCGCCCGGATGCGGGTCCGGGCTGGGATTGCCCGTTTGCCTCGGGATCATGGAATCGATCGGCGGCAGGATTACCGTCGAAAGCAAACCGGGGAAGGGGAGCGCCTTCCATCTGTTTTTCCCGCGAGTGGAGCCGATGCAGATTCCCAAAGCGGCCCCGACCGCAAAAACCGGGCTGCCCCGGGGCAGCGAGAAAATCTTGATTGTCGAGGACGGCGCGGCCCCCCGCAAGGTACTGGCCGCTTCGTTGCGCCAGCTCGGATACCGGGTCTCCTGCGCCAGCCACGGGGAAGAGGCGCTGCGGCGGCTGGAAAAAGAACCTGAAATTGCGCTCGTCATTTCCGATTGGATTATGCCAATAATGGGCGGGGTGGAGCTTGCTCAGAAACTACGCGATCGAAAGTCCGTTCTGCCGATCGTCCTGGTTTCGGGATACGCCTCTTCACTCCAGGAAATAACCAGTTCCCATTTGCAACCGCTTTTCTTTATAGCCAAGCCATTTTCCCTGAGCGTCCTGGCGCACAAAATCCGTGAATTTCTCGATGTCTGAGCTTTCCATTTTATTGACCGAAGATGACGAAGCCGTTGCCCGCTATCTCTCATCCATCCTCGTCGCGTTCGGTCACAAGGTGGTGGCGGTTGCCAGCGACGGCTTGAAAGCCGTCTCAATGGCACGCGAACTCCTCCCCGACCTGGTGATCATGGACATGGATCTCCCCCAGATGAACGGGGCGACCGCCGCCCGCAAAATTCTTGAAGAGCGGAGCGTTCCGCTGATCATCAGCACCGGCCGCACCGATGCCGCCGCGCTGGAAAGCATCCGCGACCTCAACATCCAGGCCTTTCTTATCAAGCCGTTTAGCGGGCTTCAGCTCAAGTCGGCCATGGCAATCGCCCTAAACCAGCACGAAATGCAAAGCCGGGCGCTCGAGACGATCCATCAGCTCAACGGCGCACTGGAAGCGGCACAGGGCAATGCCGGAGCGGGCGCGCTGACCCAGGAGCGGCTGCAAACCCTGGGGCTTACCCGACGGGAAGCCGAGGTGATGGCGTGGGTCGCCCAAGGCAAATCCAACAGCGACATCGCCACGATCCTCTCCAGCTCTCCGCGAACCGTGGCCAAGCACATCGAGCACGTTTTTGGCAAACTCAATGTCGAAAGCCGCACTGCGGCCGTCGCCGAAGCGCGCCGCCTGCTCGAAGAACGTCAATAGCTTGATCGCAAGGTGGATCGCGAAGGTGGATCGCGACCTCCGGGCGCGATTGGGATTGCGCCTGCCATTTCCCAAATCTCTGCGCCATTCCCAATGGTTCCCGGAGTGGCCGATCCACTTTTCTCAATTTTGATCGAACGCCGGAGCTTTGCCGTTGTCTGAAACCATACTCGCCGGGCATCCCCCCGTGAGAGACTTTCAATGACGCACATGACGAAAACGACAGAAGAAATCACGGCAGAAGTCCGGCACGCGGGCCGATGGATCGCCCCATTGCAAGCTGAAGTCGCCCGCGTGGTCGTGGGGCAAAAATACCTGGTGGACGGTCTTCTGACCGGTCTCCTCACCAACGGTCACGTCCTGCTCGAAGGCGTTCCAGGCCTCGCCAAAACGCTCACCGTCAAGACGCTGGCTGCCGGAATCCAGACCGGGTTCCAGCGCATCCAGTTCACGCCCGACCTGCTTCCGGCCGACTTGATCGGAACGCTCATCTACAACCCGCGCTCGGGCGATTTCACCGTCAAACGCGGCCCGCTCTTTTCCAACCTGATTCTCGCCGACGAGATCAACCGCGCCCCGGCCAAGGTCCAAAGCGCGCTGCTCGAAGCGATGCAGGAGCGGCAAGTCACCATCGGCGAGCAGACCCATAAATTATCCGATCCGTTCCTGGTGCTCGCCACCCAGAACCCGCTCGAACAGGAGGGAACCTACCAGCTTCCCGAGGCCCAGCTTGACCGGTTTATGCTCAAGTTGCGCGTCGGCTATCCGACGAAAAGCGAAGAACGCCAAATCCTCGATTTGATGGCCACCTCCGCCCCGAATCCGGAAGTCAATGCGGTGGTCGATCCGTGCCTTATCGTTCAAGCCCGCGCAATCGTCAACGAGATCTATGTCGATGACCGGGTGAAGGATTACATTGTGGACGTCGTCTTTGCCACGCGCGAACCGGGCAGTTACAAAATCCCGCTCGAAGGGATGATCCGCTACGGAGCCTCGCCGCGGGCCACCATCGCGCTCACGCTGGCCGCCCGCGCCCGCGCCTTCCTGCAAGGCCGGGGGTATGTGACCCCGCAGGACGTCAAGAGCGTCGGCCAGGATGTCTTGCGCCACCGCATCATCGTCAGCTACGAGGCCGAAGCCGAGGAAGTCACCAGCGAGAAAATCATCGAACGGATCTTCGCCGGGCTGCCGGTGCCTTAAGGAGGAAAGACGATAGAGGGGGGAGACGATAGATCATAGACGCCCGTAGTGGCAGGGGTCGCAAGGAAATAGAGGCGTCTCTCCCATCTCAAAATCTCTATAGTCTATCATCTATATTCTATCATCCAGTCTCATGAACGACGCCAAGCGCATCCTATCCAAGATCCGTCGGCTGGAATTGAAAACGCGGGGGCTCGTCGAAGCGGCCTTCGCGGGCCAATACCGCAGCGTGTTCAAGGGACGCGGCATGAACTTCGAGGAGGTCCGCGAATACCAGCCGGGCGACGAGGTGCGCACGATCGACTGGAACGTCACCGCGCGGCTCGGGCATCCTTACGTGAAGAAATTCACCGAGGAACGGGAGATGACGGTGATGCTCGTTGTCGATGTGAGCGCATCGGGCGCTTTTGGAAGTGTGGAACTTTCCAAGCGCGAACTGGCGGCCGAAGTGGCTTGCGTGCTGGCTTTCAGCGCGATCCGCAACAACGACAAAGTCGGGCTCATGCTTTTTTCCGATCACGTCGAGCTGTTCATCCCGCCCAAAAAAGGGCGCATCCACACGCTTCGCCTGATCCGTGAAATCCTCTTCTTCGAGCCGCAAGGCCGCGGCACCGACCCGGCGCAAGCGCTCCATTATTTAAACCGCGTACTCACGCGCAAAGCGGTCGTGTTCCTGCTTTCCGATTTCCAGACGCCTCCTTTCGAGCGGGAACTCGGGATCACCTCGCGCCGGCACGATTTGATTGCGCTGCCGGTCATTGATCCCCGCGAAAACGCGCTGCCGGATGCCGGGATTGTTGTGTTCGAAGATGCCGAAAGCGGGGAGCAGATCGAGGTCGATACCGGCGATGCCTCGGTGCGCGCCGCCTACGCGCATCTGGTCACGCGGCGGCGTGAGGCGTGGAACCGGACGTTCCGCCGCAAACGGATCGACTCCATCGCGCTGACCACCGACGAAGATTACCTGCCCGGCCTGCGCGAATTCTTCCGCACCCGCGAAAGGAGGCGGAGATGAACGAATTGCGGAATAGGGTGGATCGCGACCTCCGGGCGCGATGGGCTGGGCAAGCCATCACTCTCTTCCTTGTTTCCGGCCTCTCCGCGCATGCGCAACTCCTGATGCCGCAAGCACCCCAGCCGACGTCTTCGCCCACGCCGGAGCTGGCTCCCATCGCCCCGCCGGTCCCGGTGTTTCCTTATCCCGCATGGATGGTCATTACCGCAGCCGGAATCGCGCTGATCCTGATTTCAGCGATCATCTGGGCGATCGTCCGGCATATTAAAAACCGTCCGCAACCGTCGCAGCCCGCCCCTCGCGAACTCGCGCTTGCGGCTCTCGAAGCGTTGCAAACCCGGATCTCGGAACTCGATCCCTACCCGTTCAGCATCGAAGTTTCCGGCGTTCTGCGCACGTTTGTCATGGACGAATTTCGCGTTGCGGCGACCCGCCAAACCTCGCCAGAGTTTCTCAACGCGGCGGCGGCCAGTCCCCGGTTCACCGAAGGGGATAAATCGCTCCTCGCGGCATTTCTTGAAAAGGTCGATCTCATCAAATTCGCCCGGGCTCAAGCCAGCACTACCGATAGCGAAACACTCCTTGAGCAAGCCCGCCGTTTTGTGAAGGGAGGGCAGCCCGCATGAACCCGTTTGCCGATTTTGGCATTACGTTTGCCCACCCGTGGCTGCTTTTATTGCTGGCGTTGGTCCCGCTCCTCTCGTTCCTACGGGGGCAGGCGGGCGGCTCGCCGACAGTCATCTTTTCCAGCACCGACGCGCTCCGCACCTTGGGCAAACGGGTCCAAAGCCGCACGGGCAACTTTTTGACGAGCCTCCTCTTTCTCGCCCTGGCGCTCTTGATTGTCGCGCTGGCCCGTCCGCAAAAAGGCCACACCCTCAACCAGGTGGAGGCGAGCGGCATCGACATCATGCTCGTGCTCGACGTCTCCGGTTCCATGAAAGCCGAAGACTTCACCATCGGCAGCCAAGCCGCCAGCCGCATCGCCGTGGTTAAAAAAGTGACCGAGCAATTCATAGAGGCCCGGCCCAACGACCGGCTCGGCATCGTCGCGTTTGCCGGACGGCCTTACCTGGTCAGCCCGCTCACGTTAGACCACCCATGGCTTTTGCAAAACATGGACCGCGTGAAGATCGGGCTGGTTGAAGACGGCACCGCCATCGGGAGCGCGATCGCTTCCGCTGCCAACCGGCTCCGGGGCGACAAAACCGCCAAGAGCCGTGTCATCATTCTCCTAACCGACGGTGAAAACAACGCGGGCAAAATCTCCCCCGCGACCGCCGCCGAAGCCGCCAAAGCCATCGGGGCAAAAATTTACGCTATCGGCGCGGGCAGCGACGGCAACGCCCGGATGCCCACCGGTCAGCGCGATTTCTTTGGGCAAATGATCTATCAAGAGATCCCGCCGCTCAATGCCACCGCGCTCAAGCAGATCGCCGAAACCGGCAACGGCCAGTTTTTCCGAGCCACCGATACGCGCTCTCTGGAGGCCGTCTACAAGCAGATCGACCAGCTTGAAAAATCGTCGTTCCAAATGAAACAATACCGTCAATATCGCGACCTCTTCCCGTGGTTTGTGGCGGCGGGCTCGCTGATTTTGCTGGCGCACGTCGGGCTATCGCAAACCGTTAAAAGGAGGCTGCCGTGAACGCCGATCCGTCCAATTGGGTGACCTGGGGCGCGCCGCTCTGGTTTGGGGCGCTCGCGCTTCTCCCCGTGCTGGCCGGGTTTTTCGCGTGGGGGGAACACCGCCGCCGCCAACTGTTGCAACGCCTCGTGGCCGCCCGCCTGCAACCTGCCCTTGCAGGCAACCTGAGTCTCCGCAAGCGGCGTCTGCAATTCGCGCTCATCCTCGGCGCGCTGGCTTGCTTCTTTGTCGCGCTCGCCCAGCCGCGTTACGGCTACACCGTGGAGGAGTCCAAACGCAAAGGGCGCGACCTGATCTTCGCGGTGGACACCTCGCGCTCCATGCTGGCGACCGACGTCGCTCCCAACCGGCTTGAACGCGCAAAATTCGCGGCACAAGATCTTGCCAACGTCCTGGAGGGAGACCGCCTCGGGTTGATCGCGTTCGCCGGGTCCGCCTTCCTGCAAGCGCCGCTCACGGTCGATTACACGGCCGTGTTTTCCGCGCTCAACGAACTCGACACGAACGTGATCCCGTTGGGCGGCACGAACATCGCCGAGGCGATCCGCATGGCCGCCGATGCGTTTGGCAAAGGGGAAAGCGAAAGCCGTGCCCTGGTGCTTTTTACCGACGGCGAAGACCTTGATGCCCGGGCTCTGGAAGCGGCCCAAAAAGCGGCGGGGACGATGCGGATCTTCACCGTCGGGATCGGATCGCCGGACGGTTCACTCATTCCGGTCCCCGTGGAAAACGGCGGCACGGAATTTATCAAAGACCCAAACGGCCAGTTCGTAAAATCGCGTCTGGACGAAAAAAAGCTCGCGGAAATCGCGGCGGCAACCGGCGGCTTCTACACCCGCCTGCAAAACGGCCCCGCCGACATGCAGCGCATTGCAAAAGAAGGCTTAAGCAAACTCAAGGAAGGGGAGATCGATGCCCGGTTTTCCCATCGCCCAATTGAACGCTACCAATGGCCGCTGGGACTCGGGATCGCGCTCCTCTCGCTTTCCCTGCTCATCAACGAACGCCGGACCCGTGGAGCGGGAGCCCTGGGGGCTTTGCTGCTCGCGCTCACGGCCTGGACGCCGCGCATCGCCCAAGCGGAAACCGGCGTGGAGCTTTTCAACCGGAATCATTACGAAGAAGCACTCCAGAAATTCGACTGCGACTTAAAACGCCAGCCCAACTCCCCGGAGCTGCATTTCAATAAAGGGACGGCTCTATACCAATTGGGGGATTACGAAAACGCGATTGCCGAATTCAGCAACGCGCTGAGTTCCTCCGATCCGCAACTGCGCGGGAAATCGGAATACAATCTCGGAACCACCTTGCTCAAGCGGGCGCTCCAAAAAGAAAACGATCCGAAACGCGATATCGATTTAAAAAACGCCGAGCAGCATCTCGGCGAGGCGATCAAGTTGAACCAACCCATCGTGGAGCAAGCGAAGAGGAACCTGGAGATCGCCAAGAAGGAACTCGCGAAACCGAAACCCACGCCGCCGCCCCAACAAGACCAAAAGCAGGACGACAAAAAAGACGAGAAGAAGGATAACAAGGACCAGCAATCCAAAGACCAGCGGCCCAAGGATCAGCAATCCAAGGATCAGCAATCCAAGGATCAGCAATCCAAGGATCAGCAATCCAAGGATCAGCAATCCAAGGATCAGCAATCCAAGGATCAGCAATCCAAGGATCAGCAATCCAAAGATCAACAATCCAAAGATCAGCAATCCAAAGATCAGCAATCCAAGGATCAGCAATCCAAGGATCAGCAGTCCAAAGGGCAACAGCCACAGCCTTCCAGCACGCCATCTCCAGCCGAGGGTGAAAAAAAACTTTCCGGCGAGATCAAGGCAAACGATTCTAAACCCGAGGAGAAGCAGGACGGGGCCGAACTCCCCGTCGCGCCGGGCGAAATGTCACCGAACCAAGCGCGGGCCGTTCTCGATTCCCTCAAAGGCGAAGATGAACACCCTTTCAAAGTTGAACAAAGAAGCGAGGCTCCTGTCTTAAAAGATTGGTGATGAAACGCATGGACCGTTTGGATTTTTTTCACGCAAAGACGCAAAGACGCAAAGAGAGGAGCCCGCTTTCTTTTGCGCGGCGCGTTTGCGCGATCCTCTTTATTTTCATCCTGGCATTGACCAGCTTGGCACGAGCCGAGGAACCGTCCGCCTCCGCCACGCTCTCCAGCGACAGCACGACACTGGATGAAACCGTGGAACTGCAAATCACCATCCACGGAAGCCGGAAATCGAACCCGCCGCAGCTCCAGGTCGAAGGACTTGATATCCGTTACTCAGGCGCATCCACGCAGGTCCAGATGAACAATTTCAACGTGACCCAGAGCGTCAAACACACCTATGTCGTGGTTCCGCAAAAGCTCGGGACGTTCACGATCCCGGCGGTCACCGTGGAGGTGGACGGCAAGAAACTCTCCACCTCGCCGCTGAAGCTCACCGTGGCCAGCCCGCCCGGCGGCACGGGCTCCACCTCCGGCAGCGCGACCGCCGATCAGCCCAATGCCAAGTTCGCCTACGCCGAGTGGGTGTTGCCCAAGACCACCGCTTACGTGGGCGAGGCGCTCCCGGCGGAACTGCGGCTCTATGTTGACCAGCGCGTCCAATGCCAGTTGTCGCAGATGCCCATTTTCTCCGGCGACGGCTTCACCGCGCAAAAATTCAACCAGCCGCAACAGCGGCAAATCACCAAAGACGGGCGCGCCGTGGTCCTCGTGATTTTCAAAACCGCGATCACCCCTGTAAAACCGGGTAAATTGACCATCCCTGCCGCCGAAATCAACGCCATCGCCGTCCTCCCGGCCAAGCGCCCACGGACGCCGCGCGGCATGTCAGGAATGGACGATTTTTTCAACGACCCTTTCTTTGCCGGTGCCTTCAACGCCCAGCAGCAAGTCGTGATCCGGCCCGACCCGGTGGAGATGGAAATCAAAGAGCTGCCCAAAGCCGATCGGCCCCGGAGTTTTTCGGGAGCCGTGGGGCAATTCACGCTCGAAACCAAAGCCGCGCCCCAGCGGGTCCGCATCGGCGATCCGGTGACGGTAACCGCCACGATTACCGGCGTCGGCAGCTTCGAACGGATGGGCGCTCCGCTCATCGGCGAAGGCCCAGGCTGGCGCGCCTACCTACCCAGCGCCAAATTCAAAGCCGACGACACGGTTGGCATTTCGGGCGCGAAAACTTTTGAAGCCGCCGTGATCGCCGAATCGCCTCAAACCGAGATTCCCCCGGTGGAATTCTCGTTCTTCAATCCGTCCACCGAAAAATACGAAACCCTCCGGGGTGACCGGCTGGCATTAACGGTTGAAGGGGCGGCGGCACCGTCGCCCACTCCCGCCCTCGTGGCAGCGGCGACCGTGGCGACGCCCACCCCTGCCGCAACGCCCCAACCCAGCGACATCCAATACATTCAACTCGATCCCGGCACTTGGGGGGCCAGCTTTGAACCGGTCTGGCGCACCCGCCGTTTTTGGCTCGTCCAACTCCTCCCGCTCTCGGCCTTGCTGGGGCTGGGCGGCTGGCAATGGTGGCGGACAAAAGGAACTGGCGAGGCGGCCCGGCGCGGGGCCAGCCTGCGACGGGCCAGGCAAATCGCCTTGAACGCCTTGAGCCGGGAAAAAATCCCGACCGGCGATTTTTACGACGCGGTTATCCGGGTCTTGCAAATCGAGACCGTGCTGCGGGATGGCACGTTGCGGGAACCGTCCACCGTCGATGCCGAAACCGCCTGCCGTTCGCTCGATTATGAAACCGCCGAAGCGGTCCGGCGGCTCTTTGCCACGCACGACCAATGGCGCTATGCCGGGGTCGGGTCGGGAAATGAAGCCCCTGCGATCTACCCGGATCAACGCCAGCAAGCGTTAGAAACATTGCAACAATTTGAGAAGAGCCATGTTTAGAAAAAATGCACCGGAGTTGATTTTTCGCAAAGACGCAAAGGCGCAAAGGGTAGAGAGCCTCGCCGAAGCTCCTGTGCCTCTTTCGTTCACTTCCTGGCTTTCCGGTTTCCTAATTCATCCTCTTCTTTGCGCCTTTGCGTCTTTGCGAGAGACTCTTCTTCCCGTTTTGATGCTGCTTTTTTGCAGCAGCGCTTTCGCGGCCCATCCCGCCGACGCCCCATTCAACGCGGCCAATGCCCTCTACGACAAAGGGGATTTCAAAGGCGCGCAGGCGATTTACGAAGGGCTGGTCGAGTCGGGCACCTGGAGCGCCAATCTTTTTTACAACCTCGGCAACGCCGCCTTCCGGCAGGGGGATAAAGCCGCCGCGTTCCTCGCCTACGAACGATCTTTGGCTCTGGAACCGGGACAGCCGGAGGCTCAAGCCAACCTTCGTTTTCTGAGGGATCAAACCGGCGCGAAACTCCCCCCGATTTCGTGGCAGCAGCGAGCCCTCGGATGGCCCTCTGCCAATGCGGCGGCGTGGATCGCGGCAGCAACCTTCTTTGGGCTCGCCTTGAGCCTGCTCCCGAAAACCTGGAACGGCCGCATTTTCGCCAGCCCGGCCATTTTCTGCGCCTTGGCGCTCGCGTGGAGCGCGGCGGTGCTGGCATGGGATCAAAGCCGGGGCGAAACGTGGATCGTCACCAGCGACCACGCTACCGCCCGGACCACCCCCGCCGACAGCTCCCCGGCAGCGGCAATCTTGCCGATGGGCAGCCAGGTCCGGCTGCTGCAAGAGCGCGGAGCGTGGTTGCACATTCAACTTCCCGACGCGTCCAAAGCGTGGATCAGCGCCGACGCGGTGAAGCCGGTCCGGTTGGGGAGAAGCAAGCCGTAAGCCTTAATCCAGCGGCACGCCGCGAACCGCCCTCTGCGGCCCAGTTGGCACCCGAACGGGACGTTTTGAAACCGGCAATAAGTGGAGTTCGGCCAACGTGTCGATGTCGAGCGCGCCAGTCCGGGGCAAATCCCGCGTGGTTTGCAATCTCAACAATGCTTCCTCGGTCTGCGGGCTCGGAAATCCATTGGCCGGACCTTTATATAAACCGCGCTGGGCCAAAAGAATCTGAGCCTTGCGCAACGTCTCGCGTTGCACCTCTATCGGGGCATTGGCATACGGGGTACGGGCGTATAGAGCCGAGTAATCCAGCGACGGTTCGCTCGGACGGGCGGCGGCGGGGGGAGCCGGAGGCGGCGAATACGGGGTCGGCGCAACCGCAGGCGTTACGGCAGATGGAGGAGGCGGCACAACCGTGGGCGTGGGATTCGTTTCCGGCGCGCCTTCCTGGTTGAGAGCCGCAACCGTCTCCGGGGTCAGCTCTCCGGCCGGTTCCAGCTGATTGCGAATCTGATAACGGCGCAAGGCGGCTTTGGTGTCTGATGTGAGTTCCCCCGTCGCCTCGCCGGTGTAATAACCTGCCGATTTAAGGGCCGTCTGGGCCGAGCGAACCGCTTCATCGGCCTGGGAGTTCAGCGCCAAAAAGAGCGCCATCGCGGAACAGGCACAAAATCTTCTCATGAAATCTATTTAGCACCCCCCGGCCTTGAAAAAAAGGGGCACTCCAAAAAAATGCGCAATTCTCCGGCATTTTTAGGTATGATCCTGCCTTGTGAAGCCGTTCATCCTCAGCCCGCTGCTCCTGGTCGCCTCCAACATCTTTATGACTTTCGCCTGGTATGGTCATTTGCGGAATCTCTCGACCAAGCCGTGGTTGATCGCCGCCGTCGCCAGTTGGCTTGTGGCCGGGCTCGAATACCTCTTCATGATTCCGGCCAACCGGATCGGGATTACCGTGATGTCGCTCCCCCAGCTCAAGATCATGCAGGAAGCGATTACGCTGACGGTGTTCATCCCGTTCGCCATTTTCTACATGGGAACCCCGTTGAAGATGGATTTTGTCTATGCCGGGATCTGCATCCTCGGCGCGATTTATTTCATCTTCCGCAACTGATCCTAATCTAGGTAATACCAATTCTGGTAGAAATGATGATGAGGCGCGTTTGTTGAAACTCGAAAGCGTTGAAGTTTTAACAGGATTGTCAGGATTAAGGAGATTACCAGGATTACAGAATTATCCGCAGATTGCGCAGATTTTCGCCGATTATTTCCGTATAAATCTGCGTTCATCTGCGACAATCTGCGGATTCTCTTCTTCCGAAAAAA
Source organism: uncultured Spartobacteria bacterium (assembly GCA_903933715.1). Taxonomy (GTDB): domain Bacteria; phylum Verrucomicrobiota; class Verrucomicrobiia; order Chthoniobacterales; family Chthoniobacteraceae; genus UBA695. Next base: position 17,304 of record CAIZLD010000060.1, on the reverse strand, counting down.
ACCGAGATACTACTCTTATTTCCGGGGCCGCCCGAACAGGTGATGGTCGCCCACGTTGCGGGTTTGATAAGTCGATTTCTCGACTTCGACTAAGTAAATCCGCCCCTCGGCCTCGCATTCGAACAGGTATTCGCCGTCCCGCTTGCGAGCCTGAACGCCGCCTCGGCCAAACGTCACCTGCTCTTCATGATAAGGGGTAAAACTTTTCTTCACGATCCTGCCGTCGATTGTGCTCGAAGAGACGCCGCCGGAGAGCGTCTTAATGGCAAAAACGATCAGCGCCAAAAACACCGCCGCAATGGCCAGTCCGACGAGCAGATCGCGGCGGGTGGTGCTGGGGACAACGTAAGGATTACTCATTTAACAGGCTTGTTAATCAGCAGGCTCCTCCAGCACCGGCGCTTTTTCAAACCGTTTTCGCCAAACGTAACGGCGCAAAAGCACTTTGAGCGTCGCCGTCAGCGGCACCGCCAAGAGCGCCCCGAGCAACCCGCCCACCAGCAAGCTCCAGGCAAACATGGAAACGATAATCGTCATCGGATGCAGCCCGACCGATTTCCCAACAATCCGCGGGCCCAGCACAAATCCCTCAAACTGAAAAACCGCAAAGAAAATCGCCGTCACAATCGCCGGGTGTTGCCAATCCTGCCATTGGGCAAAGGCGATCAGCACGGCCGGAATCCAGCAAAGCACCGCCCCCAGATAAGGGATCAACTGGAGCACGGCGACCATCAACCCGATGAGCAGGGCGAAGTTGAGCCCCAGGATCAAGAGCGCAATGCTGATCAAGGTGCCGTCGATCAGCGTCACGAAAATCTGCCCCCGGAAAAATGCGATCAGATAGCTGTTGATCTCGTTGAGGCAATCGACCACTTCGTCTTTGAACGGGGAAGCGCGCAACGGGAGGTAATCGCCCCAGCGCTTCGAGATCGGCTCCGAGTTCATCAGGAAATAATAGAGGTAAATCGGGACTAAAACCAGCCCCAACAAAAAACCGGCGATGCCGAGAAATCCCTGCACGCCGCCACTGATGAACTTCCACGCCTTGAGCGGAATCTCCGGAAGCTGCTTCTGCGCCCATTCGGTCCCCTGCGCGAGAATGGGGGTGTTGGGAAAGCGCCACTTAAGCCAGTCCACGATGCGATTCACTTCCCCGGTGACCACGTCGCGGCTTTTGCCGATGTATTCGGGAAGTTTTTCGGCAAAATCTTTGCTTTGTTGATAGATTTCCGGCGCAACCCACAACCCGACAAGGGCCATGAAAACACAGACCAGGGCGAAGATGGTCAACACGGCACTGACCCGGGGCATTCCCCACCGGATCAATTTTTCAACCAGCGGATTGAGCAGGTAAGCAAAAATGCCGGCCACCGCCACCGGTATGAGCAGCGGTTGAAGAAACCCAAGCACCCGGCCGGTCCCGATAATCAAATAAGCCGCCAGCGCGCCAATAAAGGCGATCGCCAACGCGGTCAGCGCTCCCCATAGAATTTTCTTCTGCCAGGGAGTCGGATAGACCTTCGGGTAGGGGGTTCCCATAAGGGCTACATTTTTTCAATAATGGCGGTGCCGAATTCAGAGCACCGGATCTCTGTTGCGCCGTCCATTGAGCGGGCAAAATCGTAAGTTACACGCTTGGCGGCGATGGCTCCGTTAATCCCTTGGAGAATGAGATCGGCGGCCTCGTTCCAGCCCATGTAGCGGAGCATCATTTCGCCGGAAAGAACCACCGAGCCGGGGTTGACCATGTCGCGGTCGGCATACTTCGGCGCGGTGCCGTGGGTGGCTTCAAAAACGGCGTGACCGGTGGTGTAATTGATATTGCCGCCGGGAGCGATGCCGATGCCGCCCACCTGCGCGGCCAGCGCGTCGGAGAGGTAATCGCCATTCAGGTTGAGCGTGGCGATCACTTCAAAATCCTGGGGCCGGGTGAGCACTTGCTGGAGGGTGATGTCGGCGATGGCGTCGCGGATGATGATCCCCGCGCCCGGCTTGCCTTCCGGGATCTGGCACCAGGGGCCGCCGTCGATCTCGACCGCGCCGAATTCCCGCTTGGCCAGCTCGTAGCCCCAGTCGCGGAACGCCCCCTCGGTGTACTTCATGATGTTGCCCTTGTGGACAAATGTGACGATTTCGCGCTTCTGCGCGATGGCATATTCAATCGCCGAGCGCACGAGCCGCTCGGTGCCTTGTTTGGAGACGGCTTTGATGCCGATCCCCACCTCGGCGGGCGCAATGGAGCCGAACCGGATTTTCTGGAAATCTTTGGGCGATTCGGCCTCCAGCCATTTCAAAAACTGGAGTGCCAGGGGTGATCCGGCAGACCAGTCGATCCCGGCGTAAATATCTTCCGTGTTCTCGCGGAAGATCACCATGTTGACCTTCTCGGGATGTTTGACCGGCGAAGGAACGCCCTGGAAATACTGGACCGGGCGCAGGCAAACGTAGAGGTCAAGCATCTGGCGCAAGGCCACATTGAGGGAGCGAATGCCACCGCCGACCGGCGTCGTGAGCGGTCCCTTGATGCCGACCAGGTATTCGCGGAAAGCCTCCACGGTGTCGTCCGGGAGCCAGTTATCAAATCTGTCCTTGGCGGCCTGCCCGGCGAACACCTCAAACCAAGCGATTTTGCGCGCGCCGCCATAGGCTTTTTCCACCGCCGCATCGAGCACCCGGACGCTGGCCGCCCAAATATCGCGGCCCGTGCCGTCGCCCCGAATAAACGGGATGACCGGGTTGGAAGGGACCGTCAATTTTCCGTTTTCGATGGTAATTTTGCCACCTGCGGGCGGGGTTACGTCTTTGAAAGCCATAATATCTGATAAGGTTGAAAGCTGGCGCGATTAGAACAGAAGCTCCCCGCCGGGTCGAATGATTTTGTCATGACGACACCGCCTTTAAGCCGCTTTCACCCGTGCAAAGCGTTCCAGCAATTCCGGCACCGGCACATTGGTCAAATCCGCATGGAGATGGCGGATCACCCGTTGCCGAAGTTCGGCGGGCAGCTCGTTCAAAAGCGCTTGGTGGATTTCCGATGTCGCGGCCAGATGCCAGTATTCCGGGCGCTCGGTGTTGAGAACCTCCTCGATTTGTTCCCCCACGAGCTTGACGAGCCGCCGCTCCACTTCAAGTTCGGCTTTCAACGCCTCCCCATGAGCCATGGCGACTCCGGTGCCGTCGGCAACCGGGAAACGGCCAGCCATATCAGTGACTTTGTCCTGAATGCGTCCATGCGCTTCCGGGAACTCGATCTCTATGATCAATTCCAGCTTTTTGGTTCCCATCGGAGTTTCGGCCACTCGAAAGGCTTTGAGGTGACCTAAGTTGGCGACAATAATCACGGTACTCATGGCATCAATAGTTTCGGCTGCCGCCCCGCTCCCGCGCTGAAAACGCCGTGGGATCGGCCAGCTCCGCGAATGATTTGGAAAAAGGCGAAGGCTGCAATGCACAACAGCGTGTTTGAAGCGGGCGCGCTGCCCGGATCAAAAATTTTCAAACATTTTCCTTGCGCTTGGTGTAATACACCATAGATAACGTAAATAGGCGCGAGGAGACGCAAACAGCGGGACTGGCATGGGGCCGGTTGCCGAGTTCAAACCATGAGCCTTCGCTCGCGCTTTTTAAAACAAGGAAGAACTTATATGCCACACGATGTCACACTCAGGGGACCCGTTTACACCTTTCGCTGCCACGGGATTCACGAAGCCAAACAAGCCGGATTGATCGATTCCTGGGAAAAAGAAGGAACCCACGCGCCGGTCTCCACGATTTTTGAACACGGCGAGGGCAAGCTGCTCGCCGACTGGGTCGAACGGGTTCCGGACGCGCTGCTGGTGGCCACGGGCCGGTATCAAATCACGGTTTACCGGCCCAAGAGCCGCTTGCTCCTTTTGCCGGAGGACGAGCAACCGCTCCTGGAAGACGAGGTGGACGAAGACAGTTCGGAAGACGAGGTCACGACCCACGAATCCGCTCCGGTTGCCGCGCTCGCATGAAAACGCTTGATCGCATCATTGCAGAGAGCCGGGAGTTTGTTTGCGAGTGCTGGGGGAAAGGCGGTGTGATCTTTTACGCTCCGGTGACGCGCATCGACGGGGTGACGTGGATTCACCCCGCCTGGGCTCGCGAATTTACTTGGGAAGCCATCACGCTGCGGTCGGCTCGCATCTGGCAGGTTTCCGGGTCGCTCTGGAATCCGGCCGGATTCCGCCTCATCTGGCACGGCGAACCGCTTGCGTTCAATTCCCCAACCGGAGGCGACCAGCCATGACGTTACGGCAAAGCAAAAAAAAGACCGCTCCCCGCCGCAAACATACAATGAGCCGGGAGCGCCATCGCCAAATTTGCATTGAACTGCTCCAACGCTGGGTTCCGGTGGCCACCTCGCCACAACTCGCCGTGCGCAAGGAAGGGCGGAGCGGCCCGGTCATAGATGAGGAGCCGTTGGAGGCCGGATTCAAGGCCGGGGCGTTTGTGCTCAAGGTGCTCGAAAGGCTGGCGCGTCTCGACGGTCTGGACGTGGAGGAAACTCGGGATTTGAATGCCTTGGAGCTGGCCGACCCTGTGGAACTGGCCAAGCGAGTGGAAGCGGTCAGCCCGGTGTTGATGGAACGGCTGCGGTTGCGGGATTTGACCAAGAAATAAGCTCACTCCCCGGCGCAATCAGCGGGATTGCGCCGGGCGTGAAGCGAGGGGGAAAATTCGTCAATCCGGGGTGGTGGCTTTTGCGATTGACAAATGATCCCGAGCGGCGAAGATACGCGACTCTTAAATCGGGCCGTAGCACAGCTTGGTAGTGCGCTTGAATGGGGTTCAAGAGGTCGCAAGTTCGAATCTTGTCGGCCCGATTTTCTTCCCTCTCTCTCCACGGGGATCCCCGCCAGCCGTGGAGCCCTACTTTCCGTCCAACAGATCCGGGCGGTTCTTTTCTGTTTTTTTGAGCGCTTTCTGCCGCCGCCATTTGGCAATCTCGCCGTGGTGCCCGCTTAAAAGCACGTCCGGCACGCGCCAGCCCCGGAACTCCACCGGGCGCGTGTAATGCGGATATTCCAGGAGCCCGTCGGAAAACGAATCGTCCGCCGCGCTCTGCTCATCTCCCAAAACGCCCGGAATCAGGCGCACGACGGCGTCGGTGACGACGAGTGCGGCGATGGCCCCGTTGGTCAGTACGTAATCCCCAATGGAAAGTTCCTCGTCCACGAGATGATCGATCACCCGCTGGTCGATCCCTTCATAATGCCCGCAGAGCAGAATCAAGTGCGAATCGAGGGCGAACCGGGCGGCATCGCATTGCTGGAATCTCCGTCCGGCAGGCGTCATGAGGATTACTTTGCTTTCCGGGGTGCGCAACGCTTCGACGGCGGCGAAGATCGGCTCGCATTTCATCACCATCCCCTGCCCGCCGCCGTAGGGAGTGTCGTCGGCCACCAGATGTTTGCCGGTCGCCCAATCCCGGATGTTGTGGACGCGCACCTCCGCGAGCCGTTTCTCCCGGGCGCGCTTCATGATGCTCTCGGCCAGCGCCCCTTCGCAGATTTTGGGAAAAAGAGTGAGGATGTCGATTTGCACAGGGACTCAACGTAACAGAGGAAAAATCGGCCGCAAAGCGGGAAACAATTCTCCTTCGTTTGGCCCGGAATTTGTTTAGTAATGGACGCTCTCTTTTTTCCAAAGTGTTCAAATTCCACGCCAAAACAGCCTCCAAGCCCAGGAAATCGCGAAGTTCCAAAGGCTCTGGCGCGTCCCGGTCTCGGAGTTGGAAAACCCGGGCGATGTTCCTGATGCTGCTCGCCGGGGCCGCCGTTTGCGCGATCTACGCCCCCTGGGCCGGTCTTTACGATCTGCACCAGCTCAACGTGATGCCCCAGCGCACCTGGATTTACGATTACCAGGGGAAGCCGTTCAGCCGCCGGGCCGGGGAGGACCGCGTCATTACGCCGATCGACAAAGTCTCTAAGCATTTCATCAATGCCTTGCTCGCCCGCGAAGATTCCCGCTTTTACAAACATCACGGGGTCGATCCGGTGGGCATCGCGCGCGCCATTTTCCGCAACGTGATCCACCTCCACGCCCGGGAAGGGGCCAGCACGATCACCCAGCAACTCGCCCGGAATTCGTTTGACCTGGGCGGGCGCAATCTTCACCGCAAGCTGCTCGAAGCGTTCCTGGCATTGCGGATCGAGCGCAACTGCGCCAAGGGGCAGATTCTGGAGAGTTATGTGAACCGGATTTACTTCGGCTCCGGGCTCTTTGGGGTCGATACGGCCAGCCGCGCCTACTTTGGCAAACCGAGCGCCCGGCTCACGCTCGGGGAAGCGGCGGTCCTGGCCGGGCTGATCCGAAGCCCCAACCGGTTTTCACCGTTCAAAAACCTGGAAGGCTCGCTCAAGCAGCGGGACACCGTGCTCGACCGGATGGCCTCCCTCGGGATGATCTCGCAAGCGCAAGCCGACCAAGCCAAGGCGCAGCCGGTCACCGTCAGCAATAGCCGGCCTCCAGGTGCCGGAGACGGCTACGCGATCGACTTGATCGAGGACGATTTGAGCCTCAACCTCGACTCCGATCAACTCGCCGAAGGGGGCTTGCGCGTCTACACCACGCTCGACCCCGCGTTGCAGAAAACCGCCGAAGCCGCGCTCGACGCCGAGTTAACCAAAGTGGAGGAACGCCCCGGGTATGCCCATCCCCGGCGGGCCGACTTCCACCCGGACGGCCCCGCAAAAACTCCCTACCTGCAAGGGGCGGTGCTGGTCCTCGACAATCAAACCGGCGGGATTCGGGCGATTGTCGGCGGGCGCAACTACGCGGAGAGCAACTACAACCGGGTTTATGCAAAGCGGCAGGTCGGCTCCACCTTCAAGCCGTTCGTTTACGCGGCGGCCTACGCCACGGGGGCGGTCACTCCGGCGACCCCGATCAGCGACGGCCCGATTGCGCCTCGGGAACTCCACAGCAGTTCGAACTGGTCGCCGGGCAATTCCGATGGCACTTTCCGCGGCGTCATGTCCGCCGAGGAGGGGCTGATCCTGTCCCGCAACACCATGAGCGTCCGGGTGGGCGACCGGGCCGGACTCGACGCAGTCCGCAAGGTTGCCGAGGATGCCGGTTTGGGCTCGGTGCCGAGTTTTCCCTCGATTTTCCTGGGCAGCTTCGAGTCGCGGCTTCGCGATATGGTTTCCGCCTACACGGTTTTCCCCAACGGCGGCGTGCGGCGTCAGCCTTATCTCATCGAGCACGTGGAGGACGCCAAGGGGAACGTGATTTATCGCGCTCCCTCGCTGGAATACCCGGTTCTGCCCCCAAGCGTCTGCTCCATGGTCACCAGCGGACTGCAAAAAGTGATGCAACGCGGCACCGGCGCTTCGGCGGATTTCCATCAACCGGCGGCGGGCAAGACCGGAACGACCAATGATTACAAGGACGCTTGGTTTATTGGCTATACGCGCAGCCTTACTTGCGGCGTGTGGGTGGGGCTCGACGATCCGGCTACCATCGTGGCGCGCGGCTACGGCGCGGCGCTTTCGCTCCCCGTCTGGTGTGATGTGATGAACGCGGCGAGCAACCGTTACGCAGCGCAACCGTTCGATGTCTCGGAAATCCCGTCCGAGGCGAATCCATCCGGCACGCGCAAAAAGCCGTTTCCGGGACGGCTATTGAACTCCTTCCGCCACCTCTTTGGCGGCGGCGATTAATTAATAAAAAAGAGAGCCGGTTGGCTGGGCCTTAGGCTCAATCGACATTCAGATCGAGCCCCAAACCCAAAGGGTTTGAAGCCCATAGCCGGTGGTTGAGCGTTAGCGACACCACCGGATGAGGTGTTGGAAAGGATTCACCCCAAAAGGGGTGGCAGAGCCATCGCCTCGTTTTCTGCCACCCCTTTGGGGTGAGGCCGGTTTTGCATTGAACCGGTGGTGTCGCTCCGCTCAACCACCGGCTATTCGCTCGCAACCCTTCGGGTTGCGGCGGCTTTTGAATATCGATTCAGCCTTAGACCTAAGCGGCCGGAGCGGGCGCGGCTGGTTGCTGGATCTGGAGTACGTGGAACGGGTAGTGAATCACGACCTTTTGGCCCAGCGAAATCTCGACCGTGTAGGTTCCAAACTCGTTGAACTGAACCCCGGCAAAGAAGTTCACGTTGGTGGCCTGGCCGATCACGTCTTTCAATTCAAAATCGACGGTGGCTTCTCCGATTACCGTCTTCCCATCCGGGGCGAGAATGCGCGCGCTTTGTTTAAACGAGCCCACGCCACCGACCCAGCGGGTCCAGAGCGCCAGCTTGAGAACACCGACGGGAACTTGGGCTGCCGGAATGACGCTGAGCACGCCGATAAGCGACTGCATGCCGTTGTTTTCCTGCCGCACATCTTCACAGATGACGGAAGCCTGAAGGGTGGGAACAATTTGTTTGGAGGACATAGCGCCGGCAGAATGAATGGGTTTCGTATTTTTGCGCAAGTCAAATCCCCTCAAAAAAAGGTCGAGAGCCCGTTCCGTCGCTTTTTCCTCTTTCCAACCTCTCAAACCGGCTTTAATTGCTCTTTATGAAATTACGCCCCCTCTGGATCTTGCTTTTGACCAGCGCACTGGCCCTCTCGGCGGGAGGAGTCAGCGGATGCAGTTCCCTGAAGAAAAAACCGAAGATCATCAAGCCATCTGCCCACGACATGGCCGACCAGAGCGGGGACACCTCGTTCCGGGCATTTCAAAACCGGTTGCGCAAAGCGGTATCCAAGCGGGATGTGCAAATGCTTGCCTCGATGATGACCTCCAACTTCGGCTATAGCTGGGAACCCGGCGGCGAAGGGGCGGGGGTGTTCGAATACTGGAGCCGCAACAATTTGTGGCCGGAACTTGAGCTGGTGCTGGGGGAGAAATTTGTCCCCAGCGGCAATTACATGGCGGCCCCGCCGGAGGTCACTTTTGATCCGGATTACAAAGGGTATCGGGCCGGGCTGCAACTGGTCAACGGAAGCTGGCGATTCGTCTACTTCGTCTCCGCCCCTCCGTCGGCAGATTCGCCTCAGTAATGGATGGGCCGGACACCCTGAAATGTCCGGCCCATAGTTATCGTCCAATGCGCCAGTTTCTGCCCGGCGCAACTCAATTATTTCATCGCGGCCGCGTAGAGCGCTTCGACCGCGGGCCAGTTGACGACATTCCACCACGCCTTGACGTAGTCGGGACGGCGGTTCTGGTAATTCAAATAATAGGCGTGCTCCCACACATCGACGCAGAGAATCGGCTCGCCGGCGCATTCCACCACCCCTTTCATGATCGGGCTGTCCTGGTTGGGCGTTGAGCAGATGCAGAGCGACTTGTCGGCCTTCACCGAAAGCCAGGCCCAACCGCTGCCAAAACGCGTCACCGCCGCTTGCTGGAACTTCTCCTGGAACGCTTCGAAACTCCCGAACGTGGCGTCAATGGCCGCCGCAAGAGCCCCCGAGGGCCGCCCGCCCGCTTCAGGAGCCATGATCCGCCAAAAAAACGAATGGTTCCAAACCCCGCCGCCGTTATTGCGGACCGCCGTGCGGATCGCTTCCGGCACCGAGGCGAGATCGGATAAGAGATCGCCCACCGTCTTGGCCTCGAGATCGGGATAATCTTTGATCGCATTATTGAGGTTGGCAACGTAAGCGGCGTGGTGCTTGTCGTGATGGATCTCCATCGTCCGCGCATCAATGCTCGGTTCGAGGGCGTTAAAGGGATACTGGAGTGCTGGTAATTGGTATGCCATATCGGTTTTTTATTTCAAAATTGAGACAAAGCAAAGCAAAATTTGTTCATGCAACAACAATATATGTTTATTCGTTTCAAAAATAATTTGGCGGGAAGCCGCCTCCCTTGACTTTCATGCGGCAAAATCATTAGCTCGCGATTCTATGGAAAGACCGCTCCCTTACCTGTTGATCGTCCTGCTCCTTATTGGCGGGTGGAACGAAACCTTCAAATCCCGTTTTGACCGGTTAACCGGCCGGAGCGAAGAAAAATCGACCGAGAAAGTGGCGGCAGAATCGCCCGCCCCGACCCCTAAACCGGTGTCCGCCGCCGTCCAGAGACTGACACCCCGGCCGACTCCGCGCTATACTGCGCCAACTGCGGCGCCAGCGGTCCAATCCACGGGTGGCGCATTTTTCAATGACCCGGGCTACCACACCACGCTGGATCGCGGAGCACCCAAAAAAGGTCTATAGGGAAATCCAATTAGAAGGCCATGTGGAACGGTTCCAACTCCGGGTGGTTCGGGCAGGTTTGATCCCGCGGAAGTCCGAAACCGGTGGCCCTTGCTTTTGGCGGGAAATCCGATATATTGGCAACGTTAAGAAGGGGGCGTACTGGTCTCGACTCCAAGTTTGAGACGCACGTCGCATGCCGAGGATGATTCGTTGGCCTCGTTAAAATCCGGATCAAAAAAAATAAATGCTGAGTCTGAAGAACTAGCTCTCGCGGCTTAATTGACCGTGACGTTTCCGGCGGGACGCCTGCTACAGCCGGAGACGACGACAGCAGGCTGGCCTAAGGGCGGGTTGACCGCGTCCGAGGGCGAGATCATTTCGTGGCCAATCGGATTCCGAACGCGCGTTGGCCCGCAGTCGGCATCCTAAATAGTAGGCCAGACAAGCATGTAGAAGCGGGCGGCTTTAGCCTGAAGGACAGGGGTTCAACTCCCCTCGCCTCCAGTTTTTACGTATTCACAAAGCAACGGTAAAGCGACCGCAAAGCATTGTTTATTAGGCGTTTCCATCGAGCCTCCTGAATGAGGCGCAGGTTTCCAGAACCCAAAACAACCCCAAAGAAACTTGCGCATTTCTGTATATCTTGTATATGGAAGGGGTGCCAAAACGCCCCGCTAAGAGCCAAAAAAAACAGTTTCCGGTGAAGTTTGAAAAAAACGGCAGAACCGGCAAGATTTACAAGACGGCGAACGGACGTTTTAAGACCCATTTCCAATTCGCAGGCAAACCCCGTCAAAACACTTTCGCCACGGTTGAAGCCGCCGTGGACTATCTTGAAGACGAGTTTTTGAGACTCGATACCGCACAAGATGAAAGCCAAACCCTTTTTCCCATCCGGGCCAAAGCCAAAGAAATTTTTGAATTGGAACAGCTTTTAGCCGAACGGAGCGACGGAACGAGCCTGCGGGATGCCGTTCGTTTTTTCCTCGATAATTCCAAAATCAAGAGACTCCAACCAAAAACCTTTTCGGAGTGCATTGAGCCGTTCATCCAAGACAGAAAAACTGCCAATGCTACGGGGATTCATATCAAAACCCTTCAAAAGCATTTTCGCCGTTTTGAAAAGGATTTCGGGTGTTGCCGTATTCACGAAATTACCTCCTTGGAAATCACCAACTGGCTGGGAACCAGAACGGATGAAGGAAGCGGGAAACTTTGGAGTGCGAAAACAAAAAGGAGTGTCAGAGGCTCTTTGGTAACACTTTCACTTTTTGCGCAAGAGATTCTAAAGGCTATTCCTGAAAATGGGAAAACCGAGTTTCAAAAAGTCCGAACTTCGAAAGACGGCGTTAAACAACCGGTTGAAATTTACACACCAGAACAGCTTGGAAAGTTGCTCGCAACCGCGACCGACATAAAATTCGCTGATTTAATTCCAGTCATTGCGATTGGCTGTTTTTTGGGGTTACGACCCTTTGAAATTCACGGGGAGGGTTTGGAAAGAGGCCCGCTCAAGTGGGAGGCTTTCAATTGGACTGATAATCAACTCCACGTCATTGGCCAGAAAATTCGCTCAAAGGCCACAAGAGATATTCCTTTAAATGATGCGGTTAAGGCGTGGCTAGAGCCCTTCAAGGGATTGCAAGCTGGTATTTGGACTCACAAAGCAAACCACGAAAAGAAAATGGGGGCATTACGGAAGAAGGCAGGAATTAAAGGGATTGACGATGGATACCGCCATTCCTTGCATCTTATCGCTATCGCCAATTAAAAGGCGATTTGGTGGAACTTGCCGCCGAGATGGGGAACAGCCCCTCAGAGATTATCGACAGCTACAAGCGCAATGTCTCAGACAAGGAAGCAGAATCTTGGTTTGCCGTTATGCCGCCAGAGGGTTACACCGAAACAATCAAAGCCGCCTTAAGCTGCCATGTCAGCCTTCAAGGCATAGAGCCGAATAAAGGTATCGATGTCTGATTTCTTGTAGAGTGTTTTTCCGTCGAGACTGTAACCCTTTATTTTTGGATTCGTATTATATCGGTATTTGTCGAAAGAAGATAAACCAATGCCCATATATTTGGCTGCCGCCTTTTTATCCATCCAGCAATCGACTTGACTCAGAAGTTCTTTTTTCAGTGCTTTTATCTCGTTCAAAAGCAGACGAAATAAATCTGCTTCTTGTGTTGGAAAGGGAAGGATTTTATTCTGTTGTTCTTCCATTTATTCTTCCTCCGCCTTCGGTAAAGTACGCCTTGGATGCCAGATTTGCTTGCCATCCTTCACCTCGTCTGAAAAAGAGTTTCGCCAAGAAATAATATTTACGTGCTCGGGTGGAATGAGAATCTCTTGCGTGTTTTCGTAGGAGTTTCCGTTTTCAAAATAGGCAATCACGTTCTTTTTGAGGCAAAGACCTTGCGTGATAAGACCACACGTATCATTTAATGAATAATGTTTTGCAACATCTTCTTTTAGTGACCATGACCACCCATTTGCAAGGCTCGGATGATTAAAACCGCGATAAACGTTGATTTTAGAGGCAAGCGATTTTAAGGTCTTTCTTTCTGATAGCAGCATTATCTTCTCCCGTTTTGTTCGTTTGCTGAGAAGTAATTCTCGGTATAATCCATCATTCTCACTAGAACATCCATTATAAAGGCATGCTTTCCCTACTTGCCGCCAATATTCTTCATCTGTCAGTAAATTCCTTTGTATTTTTAATTGGCGCAATCGCTCGTGCCTTGGTGAGGTGCTGTTTAATGGAACATGTGATGATAATAACTCAAAATAGACATCCCAGTCCCGATTCGATTTTGCTTCTTCTAGAATTTCTGAAACAACGGCACTTCCGTTGATGCAGTGACTTTTGAGCAGTGAGAATAAATCCCTTTCCCTATGTATTTTGATTCTTTCTATATTCATATTGATTTGTTTGTTGTGTGTTATCCCTTTTTGGGAGTTACTATTATATATAAAAAATGGAGCAATAAGTCAAGACGAAACCATTTTTATCCGCAAGGTGTGTGAAGATGTTTTTGTTTAATGGTTAATAAATCGTCGGCGAGGAAATTATTTCGAATGTTGTGTAGTTTCTTGGTATAATTGTAATTTCTTGAAAACTAAATATCTCAAATTACTCTAATAACATAGCAATGCTTTACTCTACATTGGAGAACATGAATCTATAGGGGGATGGATAATTAGGAGGAAGATTAGGAGGACAATAAGAGGAAGTGTGGAAATTTGTTTGATAATTCTTTATTTCCATTCAAGATAGGTTATGATTCCATTCTCAGCCGCCGCTCCATTTACTACGTCGCTAATTTTTTTCTTCCATGGTTCCGAATATTCGGAACGTTTGAATTTCGCGCAGAATCCATCGTGCTGCCACAGCGTTACTTTGAATTCATCGGTTTTACTGGCAAATCTAATTACGTGGCTCATAAGCTTTACTTCCACAGCTTGAGCAATCTGAGCCAGAATTTTTCGGGCGGTAATTGTTTTTGTGATGATTAGTTTTTTTCCAAAACAAGTTGTCGCTCCGTTAGATTCAATTCTGGCGAGTTCCTTCTCCCGTCCTCGCTCAAGGATTTGCATCAAATCCGATTGAAAAAACTGCTCGCCCCGCATTTGAATTCCATGAAACTTTAATTTTTTTGAAATTTCACCTTTAATGTTACTCACCTTCATTCCATAGCAGAGGCTGTACAGGGCGTTTTTGAGGATTGGTTTGACTATTTTCTGCTGTGACGTTGGAACTGGGAAAAACTCAAAAAGATGCTCCCAAATACTTTGTCCGGTAGTTAAGTATTCATTGATTTCATCAATCTTCCAGAGTGAGGCGCAGATAGCGAGTTGGGCATTTTTTAGGTCTGCCTCATCCCAGCCTGATGTGAGTGCCCGACGAACATCTTTCTGAAGTGAAGGGATTGACCCGCCTAAGCCGAAAATGCGGTCTGTGTTTGCAGATGCTGCGTAAAAGGGTTGAGGTTGGTCAAAAATCCGATGCAGGTATATCAGCTGAATTTTGCGCACTTTTGAATCCGCAATGGCATCTGCCTCCATTTGCGCGGCTGCAAAGTTCTTTTCCACAATTTTTGTAAACAAATTTACAGATAACCCATTCATGTAATCTTTGATTTCCTGCCCTTCCTTGGAATACGGTTTGTGCCGCTCCTGATTCACAAAATTTTTTTCTCTGTTTCTTTCTTTCCTTTGTTTCGCCGCACTAAATTTCGTTCCGTCGCAGAAATAGACTCGACCGAGATTGCGCCAGGTATTCTTCAGTTCCGCTTGGAGAGCCTTATCGAATTCTGCTGGGAATTTTAAGAGCTTAACCGTGCGCGCTCTTCCTTTTAGTGCGTCATGTTCGGACCACTGGAATGTGTCCTCGGTCATGACATCTCGTTGGAAGGCAGTAAGGAAATTTTCCGCCGAATAATTTGCAGGGTCTTTTTCAGCAAGAGCGCAGATGGTGCCCTTATCAATCACCAGATTTTGGTTGTTGGCGTCGCGGTCAAAAAACGTCCCAAAAACCAGATACCTTAAAAATCTCCAATATTTTGGATTTCTATTAAGCCCAGGGAATGTCTTTTGGGTTAATTCTCTAAAGTGTGTGGATGTCGTAATTCGTGTTAGATTTTTCATATATTTGTCGGCTTGCGCCGTTAGTTTATAAGTAAATCTAATAGAAGTCAAGAAATATCGTTTTTTTGCCAAAAATTATCAAAATTGAGAGTATTTTTGCCGCCGCCGTCCTCAATCCGACTCCAAACTTTTTAAAAATAACAAAAATAAAAATAAGTTAGAAATTTTGACAAAAAAGCAAGGTATTACTATGTAATACACCACTCATCCCGCGTCATGGTTGCACCTGGACTCATCTCCTTTAGAAAATTGGACGTAGGGGAAAGAAAGCCCCTGCTCCCCCTAAATGATTTTGATTTTTCTGTAATTCCGCGTTTTACAGAGTGAAAGCTACCCCATCCCCCCCGCTACTCAAAATTCAAGATATAAAAAATTTCAAAAACGGGGGCGGGTATCATTTAATAGTATGATTAAAATTAACAACTCCTGCTTTTCCTGTGAGGTGTGGTGAGAAATTCCAAATCTGACCTTCGGCAAATCTCGATTTTTAAGAATTCAAGAAAAATGCTCTGCATGTAAAAAAGCGTAACGGACGTTGCGTACCTTTACATTTCTGCTAAAATCCCTCACATGAACTTAAAAGTTGTGGCTTACTACAGAGTTTCGACCCAAAAACAGGGTGTCACTGGCTTGGGGATGTCCGCGCAGAAAAATGCAGTCATGCAATATCTAAATGGGGGAAATTGGGAATTGCTTGCTGAATTTGCTGAAGTTGAAAGCGGAAAGAACAATCAGCGCGAAGAACTCAGGAAGGCGATTGCTCTTTGCCGTGCGAAGAAAGCCAAGCTGATTATTGCCAAGTTAGACCGACTCGCTCGGAATGCAGCCTTCTTGCTCAATCTACGCGATTCAGGGGTCGAATTTGTCGCCGTTGATATGCCTCACGCGGATAAGTTTACGGTCGGCATAATGGCTCTGGTTGCGGAGAAGGAACGGGATATGATTTCCCAACGCACAAAGGACGGATTGGCAGCAGCTAAACGGAGGGGAAAAAAGCTGGGGAATCCTCGCCCTGCTGCTTCGCTTGAACGAGCGACCAACGCAAATCGGGAACGAGCGAAGGCATTTGCCGAGAATTTATTACTTGTTATCAGGGAAATTCAACGCTCGGGAGTTGTTTCGCTCCGAGGGATAGCAAGCTGCTTGAATGCCCGAGGTTTCAAGACGCCCACAGGGCGCGCCTTCTTCGCTCAATCAGTAAGTAACATTCTGTTTCGCGCCGAAAACGTCAAGCAGCCGTCCTGATAGGAAAATAATTATTTTGCTCGAATTGTCCTCAGTGGGGCAGGGGGGCTTTTCAAAAAGTGATTCGATTTATTATTTTATCTTTCCTTCAAGCATTTGATTAAGTTCCTTCATCTGTTCATAGGGACTGCTTGATTGTTGAATTTGCAATATTTGTTTCCAAAATATTTTGATTAATGAGTCGTCTTCAAATTTGTCTAAATCAATTTCGCTGGCATAATCTTTAATCTCGTTGTTTATCTTAAATTTTTCGATTTCAGATTTTTTGTTAATAGCAAAAACTTTTATCTCATGTTCTTTATTAATTTTTTGCTCTCCTGAAAAAAGATTGTAGTTAAATTTAAAATCATTTATTCGTATTTCGATTTCATTTTTAGTCTTTTCGATTAAAGCAGCTAATGCCAACTCTCTTTCATGTTTTAGTTTTCTATTTATTTCCGCTCGTTCTGATTTAAACTGTTGGCGTTCAATAGATTTTTGTCTGTCGGCAAGGCATTTCAGTGCTGTTGGGTGCCCTTGTTGGGCTGCTTGGTTAAGGAATTTGAGGGCGAGAGATTCATTTTTTGGGACATTTCTTCCAAATAAATATATGATACCAAGATACGCTTGAGCATCGGCGTTTCCTTGAGTGGCAGACTTTTCAAACATTTGCAGTGCAAGATTTATGTTTTTTGCTCCCGATTTTCCTTCAAAGTAGATGCAAGCGAGATTATATTGTGCATTGGTATTGTGAGAGTTTGCCGCCTTTTGAAGCCACTTCACAGCAAGGTTTTCATTCCATGGAATCCCTCTTCCATTTTTATACATTAATCCAAGATTTAATGAAGCATCTATGTTATCTTGTTTAGCTGCTTTTTCAAACCATTCGGCTGCTAATGCTTCATTCTTTTGAATTCCTACGCCATCAAGATACTGAAGAGCGAGTTCATTTTGGGCTTGGGCATTCCCTTGTATGGCTGCTTTTTCAAACCATTTCGCTGCCAGTTCTGCATTTTCAGCAATCCCATCCCCATTAAATAGCATTTTCCCAAGTCTATATTGTGAATCCATATTGCCTTGCTCGGCTGCTTTTTCAAACCATTTTTTTGCAAGTTCCTTGCGTGCTTATCCGCTTGACGAACACAACCACAATATGTAGGGTGGCCCGCCATGGCAGGCAGCCCGCATTTCAAGGCTTTGCAGGGGAAGCGAGTTGAAGAACTCTTTCCTGGCTCGCTGCCAGCGTTCCAAAAAATGTTTC